>CAYTHO010000065.1:7945-34039 GCA_964437595.1 uncultured Anaerolineaceae bacterium | reverse complement strand
GCCCCCCCGCCCGCCTGGCAGCGCTTGTGGCTGCGGGAATAATAGCCCTGTTAGCCTTTATCGCCGGGTACGGCATCAATACGTACCGGTTCTTGTCGCAGGAAGAGCACGAGGCCCTGCCGGCTATCCTGCCTGCCAGCGAGCGCGCGGATCATTCCCCGCAGGGTGGGCATACCGCTGTCATTTACCTGACCCACGGCGAGCCGCCGGGTTACTCGCCCATGCCCTGGCTGGAGACCTTCAAAGAGCTGGATGCGGATGGCGCTCCTTTTATCCCCACGCCGTTCCGGCCCTTTTTCATCTATGAGCTGCGCAATAAGTACCTCACCTCGGGCGGCAGCCCGCACAACTTCGTGCATGAGGCGATGATGGGCGGCCTGGAGGAAATGTTCCGCGCCGAAGGGAACGAGACCACCCGCTTTTATCTTGCCTTCCTGGATTCCGACCCAAGCGTCGGGTCTGCGGTCACCCAGGCCGTGAATGAGGGCGCCAGCAAGGTTGCCGTATCCTTCGTATTCCTCACCCAATCCAGCCATACCCTGGCCGGGGCGGAGCAGGTGAACGAGCTGAAGTTAGCCGACCACGGCGTACAGGTTTGCATGGCCGAGCCGTTATGGAATTCACCATCGCTGAAACAGATGTTTGTGGATCGCGCCAATAAAGCCTTGCACAAAGGCGCCAGCGGACTGGTCGACAAATCGAAGGTTGGCATACTGCTGGTAGGACACGGCCAGCCGGAAACCTGGCAGGAAATTTATCCTACCCAAACATCCCAGGAAATCCAATTCCGTCAGGATGTCGTCGATTTGCTGATCGCGGACGGGTTCCAGGCCGAAAACATCTCCCTTGCCTGGATGGAATTCCAGGAACCGGGTGTTACCGAGATTGCCGGCGAAATGGCCGCGCGCGGCGTGGAAACCCTGCTGGTCTTCTCCGCCTCCATCAGCGCGCCTTCCATCCACTCTGAATACGATGTACCCGAGGAAATCGAGAAGGCCCACTTGCCCAAAGATATCCAGGTGATCAACCTCGGCGCGTGGGGATACGACCCCCTGGTGCTCCAGGCCATCCGCGAAAAACTCAAGGACTGCGGTTTATAAGAGCAAGAAAAAGGAATGCAGCTTAATTTGCGCTGCATTCCTTTTATACGTCTATCTTGACTGCTTCGCTAACGAAGCCTCTCTCGCAGGAAGGCAAGCAGGGTTTGATTAAACGCATCTGGCTGGTCCATGCTGGGGATATGCGCGCTGTCCGCGAGAATGGTCTTTTTCGCCCCCGCGATCTCCTTTTCCATGAAGTCCGCTGCCCTCACCAGTTCCGGATGATCCAGCGCGCCAGCGATGATCAGGGTGGGCGCCTGGATTTCCTTGAGCCGCGTCACCGCCGGAGGATTGAGCGGATTCAAAGGCCGCGTGTCCACCTTCAAGTAGGTCCCGTTTTCAATTGGCGCGCGAGTCATCTCCGCCGCATACTGCCGCACGCGCGGATCGACCTGTTCGGGCGAGCGATCATTCCCGATGACCCACAGCCGTACCTGAAGATCCGAGGCGCGCCGCGCATCGTTTTGCTGCAGCGCGGCAAACATTTCCATCAGCAGTGCGGGTGGTTCCCCCTGCATCTCGAAACCGCCCGGCGCCGTTGAGATCACCACCAGCGCGGATACCATGTTGGGATGCTCAAGGGCAAAATCTAATACCATTTCGCCGCCCAACGAACAGCCCACCATCACCGCCTTTTCGATCCCCAGGTGCTTCATCAGGTGATACACCTCATCCCGGCGCACAACCGGCTGGTCCACCGCATCCGATCTTCCATAACCGCGCATGTCAAACCGGACCACCCGGTAGAAACGGGAGAAGAAAGCAAATTGCGCATCCCACATACGGTTGTCCAAAAAACCGGCATGAACCAGCACTATCGCGTCGCCCTGCCCGGCAGTTTCGTAATAAATCTTTGCGTTGTCGATCCGAAAAGTTTCTTTCAAAACAGTATCCATCGTCTTTTACCTCCATAAGTTTGGTTCTATGATTCCTATGGTAAACTATCTTGAGTGACATCTTATGTCACCCAAGATTTTCGGAAAGGGAATGCTTATGCGCGCCGACCGCCTGCTTTCGATATTGATGTTGCTTCAGGCAAAAGGAAAATTAACCACCCAAACCCTGGCCAATGAACTGGGCGTTTCCAGGCGTACCATTCTGCGCGATATCGACGCGCTTTCGTACGCTGGCATCCCCTTATATACCGATGGGGGGCACGGCGGCGGTGTTTCGCTGGACGAAAATTACCGCACCACGCTGACCGGGTTGAACGAAGCCCAGGTACGCGCGCTGTTCGTCTCTGAAAACACGCGCCTGCTCAATGATATTGGCCTCGGCGAGGCAGCCAGGCAAACCCTGTATAAACTCTCCGCGGCGCTCCCGCCCGAACAGCAGTCGGTTGTGGAACAGGTGCGCCAGCGCATCTATATGGACTCTGCCTGGTGGTGGCAGGATGATGTGCCACTGCCATTCTGGAACGAAATCCAGAAAGCAGTTTTTGAAGATTACTGCATAAAAGCCCTTTACGAGAATTACAACGGGGAAACGGCTGAGCGTATTCTGGAGCCGTACAGTCTGGTCGCAAAAGCCGGACAGTGGTACCTGGTCGCCAAACACAGGCCGGCCTTCCGGCTGTACCGCGTAACCCGCTTCCGCTCGGTTGAAGTGCTCGAAACCCACTTCAACCGTGAAACGGATTTCGACCTGGTAAAATTCTGGCACGGCCACGTGCAAGAATTCCGCGAAGCGATCGCGGAATACGGTTTTACCATCAAAGTTCACCCCGACCGGCTGAGCTTTGTCCAGTCACTCATGCCCGCGCGGTTTCAGGTGCTCGAGACAGATGCGCAAAATGGATGGCACACCCTGCGGTTTCAAGTGGAATCGATGGAGTTCGCCAAAATGCTGGCATTTGGGCTGGGTACCCACGGCAAAATACTCGATCCGTTAGAACTGCGCGAAGCCATTCTTGAACGCGCCAGGGAAATTCTCAGCTCCAAGGGAGAATAAGCTTCTGCCCAACTGCGTATGTGGCCTTTATGAATTCTTTCGCACCCGACCTCCCCGAACGAATGAGGCGACCAGGGCCAGCAAAACCGCCATCCCGCCCAGCGAAAACGTCACCAGGCTGCGGATCCATTCATAGGGATCTGGAAACAGAAACGGATGCGCTACCATTTGTTCGGATAAACTCACCATTCCCATAATGAGGAATGTTGAGGCTGCGGCATACAGGGGATGGATTCTGCTGTAGCACCACAGCCAGATAATCCCGCCCAGGCCAACCAGGGCCACCACCGCGGCGGGTAAACCAAGCGAAATAAACCATCCCTTGACCGGGCTTAGGGATTCCACCAGGAGGAGGAACAAAGGTACAGTAATCACAGCCATTCCCCATGAGGTCACAGCCCGGTGGCGCCGGAGAACGAACCACGGCGCTAAAATCAACCAGGTCATAATGATCGCCCCCAGGGGATACAGCGACCAATTGAGCCGGTTAGAAACTAGGCCATTGACAAGCACAGGCACAAAGGCCCCAACTGCCAGCACAACACTGACGATCATAAAAGCGATCATCCGGCCACGTCCAAAATTCTTTGTTCTATTTTGTTCGCCAGCCGGGTCAGTGACGGATCCATTTTTCATTTTTCGCTCCTTGTTTGATTTGCCGGTAATGCCCATCGTTCACTTTTGGGGCATGTCTATCCGGCGCAAGCATTGTTGATTTCTTGCACAAGGATACGCTTTATTCGACAGGCCTGCCTATCCGCAAGCTATCGATATGCTATTAAAAATGATTATCTCTTAATCCGCCGCGGCCAGCGCGTTGTTGGCTTTCGCCTTCTCCGGAGCCTTGAACTTGAACCACACCAGCGGCAGGATCGACAACGAGGCGATGGCGGTAATGAAGAAGGGCAGGCGTGGATTGTATCGTTCCCACAACTGCGCGCCTAGCCAGGGAGCCGGCAGCGAGAAAAAGCCCAGGCTGCCGCGGAACACACCGGTAAAGGTACCCAGCAGTTCCGCAGGAACCACCTTCGAGATCAGCGATTGGTAGGCCGGGTCAAGCAGGCCGCTGCCCACGCCAAAAATCGACCAGCTCAGAGCGAACACCCAGAAGGTTTCGGCCTGTAGAAAAACCATAAAGGCCGCAAATACCAGCAGGAACCCCGAAACAATCGGCACGCGCTCGCCAAAGCGGTCAGAAAGCTTGCCCGCGAACAGGGGAATAAACATGGTGGCGATCGCGTTCACCGATCCAAGCAAGCCAATCTGCTGGATGGTGATCCCAGCAACTTTTTCGAGATACAGCGGCTGTAGTTCCCCCGATAGGCGGAACGCGATATCGCATACGCCATCGGTGACAAAAATCCAGGTAATCACCCCACCGGCCAGCACCATGCTCAACAGCGTGCGGATGCTGGATTTAAAGGTTCCCAATGAAAGCCTGCCTGTAGGTTTTGCCTGAACCGGTCGGCTGGCGTTTTCACCGCCAAAAGAGGTCTTTGCCATCCAGATGCGCACGCCAGCGGCCAGGATGTAAAAGATCGCCGCTACGGCCAGCATGGGTTTGAAGCCGTACAGCCCGGCCAGCAGGCCGCCCAGCGGCGGGCCGACAATACCGGTCACCTGGTAAATCGTGCCGGTGAGGCCGTAAACCTGCCCGCGGTTTTCCTCGCTCGAATTTTCGGCGATAAACGCGCCAAAACTCGGGCCTACCAGCGCAAAGGGAATTTGATAAATCACCAGCGCCGCCAGCATCCACTGCCAGGTGGGCGCCAGCAGCAGCGCCGCGAACCCGATGATCCCACCCACGCTGCCAATGGCAATAGCGCGCAGCCGGCCAATCGAGTCAGAGATCCAGCCGCCCAGGATTTGCAGTCCCAGAACCGCTACTGAGGTGATGGTGAAAACCAGTCCCACCTGCCCCACGCTGGCGCCCAGGTCGGTGAGGTACAGCGGAAACAGCATAACAATCATGGAACTGGCAATATTGGCCAGCACCATAGCCAGCATAAACCATTTCAGAATCGGGGTCAGCAGAGGCGGTTTCTTCATCTTTGACTGGTGATATCGACAGCTTGAACGGTCTCAATGATCACATAAGATCCATAGCCATTCCAGGCTGATCGTACGCCTTTTTCGTTCGATATACATGCGGCAGAAGAACGGTTTTACCCCTGGCCTAATGTCCAAGTTGAATTTTTCAGGGCGAAATGCAGGTGATTCTCTTATGCCAGATCGATACGAAAAACCATTGCCTGTTTCCCTGGCTGGCGTTCTGGCGCCTGAATAGATAGCGCGTCTTCGGTCTGCTTCCAGGATACCTCATTCGATCCACCCAGCACGGATACCCGCAGAATTTGCTGCGGCAGCAGCGCGTTCCCCTTTCCCAGCGAATGGATGGTTAGCTCGCCCTCCGGCCTGGCCATCGCGATGGCATAGAGCGTATCTCCCTTTTGGGTAAAACGGATATCCTGGCTGGTAAACGGCTGGCGTTTTGTGTCCGTGAAATGGCCTTCAGGAACCTCGGTAGGGCCCTCACCGTACACTTTCCAGGGGCGCGTGCCATAAATAGCTTCGCCATTCAACTTCAGCCACTCCCCAATTTCACGCAGGATAGCCTGCTCTGGTTCTGGGATGGTGCCATCAGGCCGGGGGCCAATATTCAGCAGCAGCGCGCCGTTCTTGCTGACAATATCAATCAGGTCGCCGATGATGTCGCCCGCCTGTTTATAGTCCTGTTCGGCCACATAACCCCAGGAGTTTTTAGAAACGGAAGTATCCGTTTGCCAGAAGAAGGAACGGATATTCTTGAGCTGCCCGCGCTCCACATCCAGCACGGCGCTGCCTTCCTCGAAAGTCTGGTTCTTGTAGTTAATCGCTACCCCCTTGCCCCATTCCTTGCCGCGGTTATAGTAATACGCCGCAAAGCGCTGCACATACGGTTGGAAGACGATTTGCTCAATCCACCAATCGAACCAGAACAGTTGCGGCTGGTATTTATCCACCAGCTCGCAGCAGCGGGCCAGCCAATCCTCCAGGTAACTGGCATCTGGCCGTGGGGTCCAATCCCGGCTGGCCCATAATTCCGAGAAACCGTGCCGCGTATGCTCAGTGCTCACCGCCGGGCCATAAAAATCCGCGTATGCCGGGTCGGTCACATCCGAGTCAAAGTCCCGCCCGCCGTTCATGAAGAACCAGTGCTCTGCCCGGTGGCTGGATACCCCAAAAACCAGGCCGAACTCGCGCGCAGCCTTTGCCAGCTCGCCAATCAGATCGCGCCTCGGCCCCATTTTCGCGGCGGTCCAGGCAGAAAAGTCCGAGTCATACATGGCAAAGCCATCATGGTGCTCCGCCACCGGCACCACGAATTTCGCCCCGGCTTCGCGGAACAGCTCCGCCCACGCGCGTGGGTCATATCGTTCAGCTTTGAACATGGGAATGAAGTCTTTGTAGCCAAACCGGCTTTGCGGGCCGTAGGTTTTGACATGGTGCTCAAACTCAGGGGTGCCTTTCATGTACATACTGCGCGGATACCACTCATTTCCAAATGCCGGCACGCTGTACAGTCCCCAATGGATAAAAATACCAAACTTGCCGTCCAGGTACCAATCAGGTGTCTGGAACGTCTTCAATGACTCCCAGGTCGGTTCAAAGGTTTTCATCGTGTCTTCTCCTTACGAATGAATGATCCACAGTGGCTTTCGCACCGCCAGGTTCACTACAATTGTGTTCTGAAGCCTGATTTTGCGCAAGGCCTGAATCCTGCCTGAGCGAGTTCTGCATGGATTTCAACCCAGCCAGCGCGCGCTGTACATCCACCCGGCCTTCCGCAGCAGGCCGCTCTGGCGCTTCCACGCGCCCCGAGTTCAGGACCCTGTTGGAGAATGAGAGGGTTTTAGCCGGACCTGGATTTTAAGGGCCCCAGGTACGGGTTCCTCGGATACGACAAACAGGTAGCCACCGCCGCAGCCGGAGTACATCGCGCCAGAATAGCGCCTCTGGTAATGTCCTAGCAGCTCAAGCAGGTCGATTTGGATCGTTGCATGGCGAACAGTGCCTGGCAGGATGGCTTCCCAACAGCGCATGCATTCGTTCATCGCGGCGCCAAGAGCGCTCGAATCCCTCGCCAAGATCGCATCGAAACAGTCCTTTCCGCTCTGCCCTAAACGTTGAATCCATCGCGGGTCCAGGTTTTTCGTTTCCAGCGGGTTATACCCCGCTGGGCGCTGCAGGACCGGCAGCAGGTAGAAAACGTTTTCCAGCCAGCGCGCCACATCCGGCTGGTTACACGTTTCCACGTTAACAGGGAAGGTTCCCCCCTCGTAAGCGTAGTCATAGTCCAGGCGGCTGATGCCTGGATAAATAATCCCTGCCATATCCTGCGACCCGGATGGCTCCGGCTGGCCCTGGTTTTCAGCCTCGTACAACTCGCGCACCAGGGCATTCGGGTCACCCTGTGGTAGATCGTTACCCCAGCGCCGGAGCGCCACCCGGCGGGTGGAAGTTCCCATTCCACAGCGGTCCATAAAGCGAAAGGTTGGTTCCAGTCCGATAACCACCATCGAACCGGGAGGGCTGGGGTTCAACTGGGATACAAATGGCTGGTCAATCCACCCACCCGCCAGGGCCATGCGGTAGGGAATTTTACCAATCACTTCCGAGAGTTCGGATTGCGCAGCGTAGCTGCTGAACGAGCCGTGCGCATTCGGTTTTTGCATGGTTTCCATTATGATGCCAGATCCTGTCGAATACAGAGCATAATGCAGAAAATGATGGTTTCTGCGAGTATTTTACTATCTTCGCCTTTACTCTGTACCGATTTGGGTATCTTACTGCGGGTCTCTTCTATCCTGCATGTGCGGGCCAGAATCCTTCATGCCAAGGATGAGCACCGTACTGACCACCAGCAGCCCGGCAGACAGCAGCAGCGCGGGCGTAAAGGCGCCGTTCTCCATCTTCAGCGCTTCCATCAGGTATACGAAAACCACCGAAGCCTGTCCAAATAACTGGATCAGCCCATTGGAGGTGCCTTCAGGCGTGGGATAAGTGATTTCTGCCGCGTACTGCATCCCGATGGGATTGGCGCTGATCAGGAAGAACCCGAACAGGAAAGCGGAACCAAACAGCAGCCAGGGGGCCGTCGCATACGCTAACCCAAACACCCAGGGAATGGATAGTACAAACCCCAGCAGGATATAGCGCTGGCGCCTGTGTTGCCGATCGGAGAAAGGCGGGATCAACACGGCCCCCAAAACGCCGCCCGCCAGCATTAAAGCGCCAAGCGTCCCTGCGTCCGCCGGGGTAAACCCGCGCGGGCGGATAATGTTCTCCACCCAGGTGGTGATCCCGTTAAAAATCCCTATACCAATGAACGAAACGATCAGATAAAGCCAGAATTCTTTCACCCGCAGGGCATGTTTCAATCCATCCAGCATCAATGCCCGCGCCTCCTGCCCGGGCGGGCAGGGGGGCGTCTGGGGTTTCTCTCGGGCGAGGAAGACAAACAACAACGCCGAGAACATAGCGATCCCGCCATAGATCAGTTGCACCGTGGGAATGGGAAAGGTTTCAATCAGCAGCGGGGTGAGCACCATCCCCAGTGCGGTCCCCACCAGGTTCGAGAGCGTCACCAGTCCCACCGCCGTGGCCCGTTCGTGGATTCCGAACCATTGCGCCGGCACCTTCGTCCAGGCGTTGAGCAAAAAGGGCTGGGCAATAGCGATGCCAATGGTGCTGATCAACACCAGCGGATAATTGGCTCCTACCAGACCCCGCGTAATACCAAACACGCCCATCAGAACCGCGCCAACGCCCACCGTGCGGTGGAACCCGTACGTATCGATCGCCCAGGAAACCGGCAGCGAGAGCGGTAGAAAGGCAATCATAAAGGTCATCGCCAGGAATCCAATCTCCAAGTCGTTGACTCCGTAATAGTCCGCCGCGACCCCGGTGATCGGCGCATAGGTGATCCACAGCATTTGAATGGTCAGGTTGATGAACATGAAAACGCCCAGCACTACCCAGCGGTAGCGGGAGAGGTGGTAGCCGGCCTGGTTCGGAGAAGCATCGGTCATACAGGGTACCTCGAGGTGCAGCGCAATTTCGTTCAATGGTAGAGAACGGGTAAAGGCTCTTCTTCCTACCCGTTCAGCCGCCGGTAGATCCCTTTCATTTGCCGGTAAATCTGGGTAAAAACCTGGAAGCGCTCGTCGTACAACTGGCGGTTTTTCGGTTGGGGCTCATAAATCCGTTTGAAGCGGATCAGTTCTGGTACCTGAGAAAATGCAATTTCCCCCAGTCCAACCGCGCCAATCCAGGCTGCGCCCCGGGCATTTGCACAGATCGATTCTGTTACCTGCTTGATCGGCACGTTTAAGACATCCGCAAAAATCTGGCACCAAACATCCGACTGCGCCCCCCCGCCGACAATGTGGATGGCAGGCACCTTACGGCCTAAAAAAGCTTCTACTGGCTGCATCAACCAGCGCGTATTCAGGGCAATTCCTTCCAAAAACGCGCGGATGATGTCTTCCCGCGAGTGATACAAAGAGAGATTATACAGGCCAGCCCGCAGGGTCTTGTCTTCCACCGGGGCGCGTTCGCCCCATATCCAGGGAGTGTAGATAACGCCGTTCGCCCCGGCAGGCACCCGTTCGGCAATTTGGTCAAGCACCTTGAAGATATCGGGAACATTTGCCTCTTGCAGCAGCTCATCCTTGTTGTAGATAATCTTGTCGCGCAAGAAGGTCAGGTTGCCCCCGGCAGTCGCTTGTAGAGCCGTCAGCAGGTAGCGCCCCGGGACGGCGCAGGGTACCGAAGCCAGGGAGGCCAGTATATCCGTCTTCTTGAAGGGGACGTGCGCCGTCATCCAGGCCGAGGTGCCAATGTACAGGTGGGGTTGGTAATCCGCAATCGCCCCCGCCCCAATCGCCGCGGCGGTATTATCAATCGCGCCAGCCACCACCTGAACCTCCCGCGGCAGTCCGAGCGCATCGGCAACCTCGGCCCGCAGCGGTCCCAGCGATCGCGTGCACGGCACAATCTCAGGCAGTTTCTCTCGGTCAATCCCATTGCGGCGCACCAGCTCCGCATCATAGCGGATGTCATCCGGGTTGCGGTTATCCGTCACCCACGAAGTGAGGATCGAGTCGAAGGTCGCTGCGCAGCGTCCGGTCAGGCGCAGGTTTAGATAGTCGAGAACGTTAAGGAATTTATCCGTCCGCGCATAGATTTCCGGAAAACAGTCCCGGATGAACAGCATGTGCGCCGCCGGGTCTTTGCCCGTCATAGACGGCATCCCACCGGTCAGGCGGATCCACCGCGGGAGATTGGATATGCTCACCCCGTTCCAATTGATCCGGCCCTGAAATTGTTTCCTCAAGTACGGAGCGCCGCGCATATCCATCCACAGCACGCAGTTCATCAGCGCCGTGCCGTCTTTATCCACCGGGATAGTCCCTTCACCCTGGGTCGAGCAGCATATCGCCCGGATGTTCGCGGCGGGTGTAAATTCCTGGCGCAGCAGGCGTTTGGCAGCCGTCAAAAATGCGCTCCACCACTCTTCCGGCGACTGTTCTACCCCGCCGTCCGCGGTGAGCTTCAACTGCAGCGCTTCGCTTTCCCACCCCAGAACATGCCCCTGGATGGTGATCAAAGCCACCTTCATGCTGGAGGTTCCAAGGTCAACAGCCAGGATCACGGGTTCGTGGCGGGTTTGCATAGCATCCATCCTCAAATTCGCATCATCCAACCGTTAATGATTCTACAACCCTTCAACGCTGGTCAGAACCGTTTCAAATCGGGCCAGGGCATCATCGATCACCTCGTCAGTATCGGCCATGCTGGTGTACATGCGGCTGCCCGCCAGCGTCACCAATCCATTCGCCATATAAGCGGCGCCCATCTCTTCCATCATGTGCTTGCGCGGCTTCAGCTCGCGCGCCAGCCGCAGCGGGTGGCGCAGATCGAGCAGCATCACCGCTGAGGTTTCCAGGTGGACGATCGATCCCTGATTATAGGCCACAAAAGGCAGGCCGTGCCGGTCGATGATCTTCTGCAGCCCCTGGGTCAACCGGTCCCCCGCGCAGCCGGCGATCACCGGTGCATTCGTCCGTTCCATCTCAAGTATCGCGTGGTAGCCCGCCGCGCATGACAGCGGGTTGGCCGAAAGCGTCCCGCCAATATAGGCACGCTCTCCCGTTCCACCGATCCCCGCTGCGAAGCGCATAATTACATCCGCCCGGCCCCCAACGCCACCAGCCATCGGGTACCCCCCGGTAATGCACTTGCCAAAAACCGTCAGGTCCGGCTTAACATTGAAATAACCCTGCGCGCCCCCCAGCCCCAGGCGAAACCCCGTGACCACTTCATCAAAGATCAACAGCGTCCCAAATTCATCGCACAGCTCGCGCACCTTCTGGTTGAAATCGTAAGGCACCGGACGCGTCCCGCTCTCCGGGCCCAGCGGCTCCACAATAACTGCCGCGGTGCCGCCCAGCAGCCGGTTGAGGATGAGCTGGCGGCGCAGCGCGCCCAGCGCATTGGGGAAAAACTCCTGGGTGTTGGCGGTCGCGCCCAGGGGAATGCCCTTCGCCTCTAACCGCCCGGTCCCCGGCACATGCAGCCCGTAAACCAGCGAGTCGCTCCATCCGTGATACGCTCCGCCAACTTTGATCACCTTAGATTTTTTGGTGTACGCCCGCGCCGCCCGGATGGCAGCCATCACCCCTTCGGTGCCAGACCCGAGCATGCGGAACATCTCCACCGCTGGCATCAGGCGGTGCACCAGCTCTGCCAGTTTCAATTCATACTCGTGGAAGAGCCCCGTAACCGGACCGCAGGTCTGCAGCATGTTGATAACTTTATCCCGTACCGGGGCATAGTTGCTGCCCAGCACGGTTGGCCCGCCAGCCTGTAGAAAATCGATATAGCGGTTGCCGTCCACGTCCCACAGGTAAGCCCCCTCTGCCCGCTCCATGGCGATTGGAAAAGGATAATTGAAGGCCAGGTTATGCTGCACGCCGCCGGGGATGAGCTTCTTTGCATCATCGGTGAGCGTTTTTGAACGGGCGCAGCGGTTCTGGAAATAATCCAGCACCGCGTCCATCTTCTCCCGCCGCACCGGGCGGATGGGCTGCGCCACCAGCGCATCCAGCCGGCGGTAGATGTCGTCCACATCCGGGTATTTTGAAATGGCATACTGCTGCAAGGTCACCGTTTTTCCTCCAGTTTGCCTGTTTTTCTGCTGTTACTCGACCGCCAAACCTTCCCAGCAGTCCTTTGTTGCATCGGGTTATTCACCCGCCGCTTTCTTCTGGTCGCCGCGCAGCTTGGCAAAGGCCACCTCGCGCACCACCAGCGGAACTTTGCTGACTCGTTTCTCGCTGCAAATCGCCAGCAAGTAGGCCAGCGCGCACTTCTCCAGCACTTCAACGTTGTGTATGGCGCGTTCCATATCGGTGCCAAAGACCAGCGCGCCGTGGTTCGCCATCAGGTAAGCATTGCTCTGGTCGCGCACATACTTTGCCACCTGGCGCTTGAGCATCCCTGTCCCGGATGGAGCATAAGGGATAATCTCCACCGAACGGCCCAGGAAGCGCACCTGCTCATCAAATAGTGCGGGAATCGGGGCGTTGATGATCGCCAGCGTGCTGGGATACACCTGGTGCGTGTGGATAATGGCCTTCACATCGGCGCGCGCCTGGTAAATGGCCGCATGCATGGCGCTTTCAACGGAAGGCTTTCGCTCCCCTTCCAGGGCATTCAGATCCATGCTCAGGACGCAAATATCCTCGGGCGCCATCTTAAGGTAATCATAATTGGAAGGCGTGATCGCCAGGGCATCCGTTCCCGCGATTCGAATAGAAAGGTTGCCTCCGGTAGCGCTGAGAAAGCCCTTTTGGTACAAAAACTGCGCGGCGCGTACCACTTCAATTTTTTCATTCTGGAAGGAAGCCATGAGAGAACCTCCGGGAACAATCTTTACGTTGTAAAGATTGTATATCCGAATCTTGACAATGTCAAGATAGCTGTATATCATTACTTTATGCTGAAAACAGCTTACCACCATGGGGATCTAAAAAACGCGCTGATCAAAGCGGGCGCAGAGCTGCTGGTAGAGGAGGGCGTGCAGTCCCTTTCCCTGCGGAAGGTTGCCGCGAAGGTCGGGGTCAGCCATTCTGCGCCGTACGCCCACTTCCCCGACAAAGAAACCTTGATCGCGGCCATTACCACGGAGGGATTCCAGCAGTTATACAACCGCATCGAAGCCACCATGCAGGCCAACCTGGACCGCCCCGCAGAGCTGCTGGTCGAGGTCGCCTGTACATATGTGCAGTTTTCGCTGGAGCTGCCAGCTTTTTATAAGCTCATGTTCTCCGGCATCCTGGAACAGGGGCAGGTCTTCCCCGATTTTGAACGCATCTCCAAAGCCAGCTTCCAGCTCCTGGTCGACCTGGTGCGCCGCTGCCAGGCCGCTGGTGTGCTTGCACCAGGCCCGGCGGATACGTTAGCCGTCAGCGTATGGAGTCTGGTGCACGGCTTCACTTCTCTGCTGCTGGAGAAGCAGATCTCCCATACCATCTTAGAACGCTATCCGCTCAAAGACCTGATTCGCAAGATGATGGCGCCCATGCTGGAAACTTCGAACTCGCATGAATAATTTCGTTTCCGTCCGCCGCCTGGTGGAATTTGTGCTGCAGGCGGGCGATATCACCCCCGGCGGGTTTCAGAGGCGCGACCGCGCCCAGCTCGGCACGCAGGGCCATAGGCGCGTGCAGCGCTCCCGGCCCGAGGGCTACGAGACCGAAGTGGAGATTACCTGCCAGGTGGAAGGCGCCGACCCGCCTCTAGAAGTGCAGGGCCGCATCGACGGTCTCTATGCCAGCCAGGACCCGGTGATCATCGAAGAGATTAAAACCACCACCCTGAGCCTGGAATTGATCAACGAACAGCACAATCCCCTGCATTGGGCGCAGGCGCAGTGCTATGCCTTCATGTACGCCCGGCAGCATCACCTCAGCCAGGTCTGCATTCATCTCACCTACTATCATCTCGACAGCCAGCAAGAAAAGACCTTCGCGCGCTGCTTTTCATTTTCCGAGCTGGAAACATTTTTCCTCAGCCTGGTCACCCCCTACCTGGACTGGTTCCGCAAGGTGTACGCCTGGCAGTCCACGCGCGACCAATCCATCCAGCAGCTCGATTTCCCCTATGCCGCCTACCGCCCGGGCCAGCGCGAGATGGCCGTAGCCGTCTACAAAGCCATCCGAGGCAGTGGCCGCCTGTACGTTCAGTCGCCAACCGGGGTAGGCAAAACCATCGCGGCCCTTTTCCCGGCGGTAAAAGCCCTTGGTCAGGGCCTGGCCAGTAAAATCTTTTACCTGACCGCCAAAACCTCCGGGCGCCTGGTGGCTGAAAAAGCGCTGGAAGACATGCGCCAGGCGAACCTGACCCTGAGAAGCGTGACTCTGACGGCCAAAGAAAAGGTCTGTTTTTGCCCGCCGGTCAACTGCGACCCGCAGGTGTGCGCCTTTGCCCGCGATTATTTCAGCAAGGTAAAGCGGGCCCTGGCGGAAATCGATCAGGTGCAGGCTTTTACCCGCCCGATGATCGAGCAGCTCGCCCGGCAGTATGAAATCTGCCCGTTTGAGTTTTCGCTGGACCTGGCCTTGTGGGTTGACTGCATCATCTGCGATTACAACTATACCTTCGACCCGCGGGTCTATCTGCACCGCTTTTTTGACTTCAGCACAGAACCATATATCTTCCTGGTCGATGAGGCCCACAATCTTCCCGACCGGGCCCGCTCCATGTATTCCGCGGAATTGGAGAAAAAGGCCGTACTGAGCCTCCAGCGAGTTCTGAAACCGCATCTGCCTGCCCTGGCCAAAAAACTAAGCGCGATCAACCAGATCCTGCTGGAAGTCCGCAAGGCCTGCCAGGCCGAAGGCAAGCCGGCCCTGGTGGAGCGCCAGCCTCCGCAAGCGCTGCTCAAGGCAGTGCGGGAATTCAGCCAGAAGGCCGAAGACTGGCTGGTGCTGAACCAGCCCGCCGAATTCAGGCAGGAGTTGTTGGAGTTTTATTTCTTATGCAGCAATTACCTCCGTACCGCCGAATATTTCGACGCGTTCTACGTGTCCTACTTTGAACGCCAGGGCCAGGGTGATCTCAAAGCAAAGCTCTTCTGCATGGACCCTGCTCCCATGCTGGCAGCCCCGCTGGACCGCAGCCGGTCGACCATCTTTTTCTCAGCCACGCTGCTGCCCATGGATTACTTCACCCAGCTCCTCACCGGTCCGGCGGAGCACCCCAGGCGTATCTTTCCATCTCCATTCCCAACCGAAAATGTCAGCCTGCTGATCCACAGTGGGATCGCCACCAGGTACGCGCAGCGGGCGGATTCCTACGCCGAAATAGCCGCTGCGATTGAAGCCGTCTGCGGCGCGCGCCAGGGAAATTACCTGGTCTTCTTCCCATCCTACGCCTATCTGTCTGCCGTACTGGAACTGCTCAAAGAGCGGCTGCCAGAAAGCCAGCTCCTTGTTCAAGATCGTGGAATGGACGATTCCGCGCGCGAGGCCTTCCTGGATCAGTTCTCAGCCAGCAGCCTGGAAACCCGCATCGGGTTGGCGGTCATGGGCGGCGTCTTTGGAGAAGGGATTGATCTGGTGGGAGATCGGCTGATCGGAGCCGTGGTGGTCGGTGCGGGAGTGCCCCAGGTGTGCCTGGAGAACGATCTAATCAAGGATTACTTTGATCGCCAGGACGGGCGCGGGTTTGCCTACGCCTACCAGTACCCCGGTTTCAACCGCGTACTGCAGGCAACCGGCAGGGTCATCCGCACCGAGACCGACCGCGGGGTGATCGTGTTGCTGGATGAGCGCTTTACCCATGCTCGCTATCGCCAGTTGTTCCCCGCTCACTGGCGCGGGTATCAGGTCGTACGCAGTACCGGCGAGATCAATGACAAATTGGCGCGCTTCTGGTCGCGGGAGTAAATGCTTCCTCATGTCGGGCACCACAGTATATACACGCAGCAAATACGCATCCACCAGATCGTTCTCGATCAACCGAAGGTCGCGAAAGACAGGCGTCAGGATAACCGGATATTTCGTTGTAGGTTGCTAGGGGAAATCGTGCTTATGTCGATCGAGTAGAGGGTTGAGCGGGGGTTCGGCTGGTTTGCGGCATCAGGTAAGTTGTGGAAAATGGGGCGCGATTTGAGGTTTCATTGATCAGCGTATGCAGTTCCGATAGGCGCACCCTGCGGCCATGTTTGGGATTTTTTATGCCCGGGTCCCGATACCCCGGAAGCTGGCCGCGTGTCATGCGTTGAGATAAAACACTGAGCGACATACCGCTGATATCCGCGGCTGCGCTCAGTGTAATCAGTTGATCTTGATTCGCCCAAACCTTGGCGCGCAGAATCATAAACCCCACCGGGCTGGCCCAAAAGGCATCCGGGGTCTTATGGAATACGGGCCCCTGGTTCAGCCAGGTTTCGACGGCTTCGCAGTCGGCCAGAATCTTTTCTGCCCGCTTCTCAGACCAGTCCAACGATCGCCGCGTGCCGCCAGAAGTTGAATCGGCTTCTGCTCCCGCCGCCGTAATTGCTTCGGCCACTTCGGCAATCCGTACCAGGCGCTGGCCAATCTCAGATCCGAACAGCAGGTCCACAGGCGCATCCCCGATCTGAACGGTGGAACCGGTCGCCGCGGCAAGCTGCTGATTGACCGCCGTCCACCAATTGACCAGTAGCGTCTTAATTTCCTTTTCTGCTGTTGAGCTGATCCGCGCCATCATTTCACCTCGATCCATTCGGCAGGGTTCAAAAACTGCCGTAAAGCGTGTTCTTATTGTAACGGTTTCTCTGCGTTTTTGCAAGGAATTTCATAATTTTATAAAATTGCCTCTTGACAAAACGCTTTCAATTTTATAAAATTGAAACATGTTGACGAACCTGCATTCTTCACCTGTGATACGCAGGCCCGGCCTTGACCATAAAACGCCGCGCCCCCACATGCCTGAACACATGCTGGTTAAGATTACAGCCCGGCATGAGGCAAATGCAAGAGCGCCCGTAGGGAGATGGGATTGAACGACTCCATCCGTCCATCTACCTGAAAGGCGCGAAGGAACACACCCCTTCGCGTTTTTCTTTCCCCAGGGCGCATTGGACCGGGTTCAGCCGGGAACCACGGCGCCTTTTTTATTGGAACCTTAATAACCGAAAACCAGGTGATTGCGACGCCTGGCAAAACGCAAGAAAACAATCATGCATCGCCTTCGTAGCACAATGGCTGTGCAAGCGACCTTTAATCGCGAGGATAAGGGATCGAGTCCCTTCGAAGGCATTGCCGGATAAGGCTTTTTACCTCCGTAACTCAACTGGTAGAGTTCCGTCCCCTTAAGTCGGGAGTTCCGAGTTCAAGTCTCGGCGGGGGTATCTTTCATCGCTGAATTTGGGCCAGTACGCCAAAAAAGGTGAGCGGCGGTAAAACGAATGCCGTGGAATTGTCCCCCAGGTACACACCTCACGTAAGGGAATGGTCCTGTGCAGTGGTTGCGGAAGAACCGGAAACTAGGTGCCACACCGATAACAGGCGGTGCGCGGAGTAAGGGAATCGCGTTTCCCACGGCAGGCAGAGATCATGCGGGTTCGAATCCCGTCTGGCCCTTTGAAATTCGGACAGAAAACTTTTGATCCTCGGTGGCCTAATCGGCAGGGCAAGCGGTCGTTAACCGCTGATATCCAGGTTCGAGTCCTGGTCGAGGAGCCTGTCAACACATCTTTGTCTTAACTGGGCACATCGCCCTGCCCCTGTATTGGCCGCCGCTTCTAACGGAGAGGTGCATAAATGGACTATGCAGATTCGACTTCTGCCAGGGGCGCTTTTGCTCTCGAAGCTCAATTGGACCGAGTGCCACCTTGCGAAGGTGGAAGCTGCCTGTTCGAGCCAGGCCGAGAGCGCCTTCAGGAAGGGGACCGGGGGATCTATGGCGGCGCGCTGCGCCCACCTTTTTAGCATTCGAATCGCTCCCTTCCTGCCTGTATGGAGACTGTAGCTCAATAGGCAGAGCGTCTCACTGTGAATGAGAAGGCTACCGGATCATGACCGGCCGGTCTCCCCTGGTGATCTTCGCCTGGGCCGGAGAATTGGGTTACCTCTGTAAAAGGCTAAAAAAACCAATTCGGTCTTTGCCCAGGCTTTTATGAGGGCCATAGCTCAACAGCAGAGCGACAAAAAAGCCGTCGCCGATTTTTTGCCCGCCATGCTCGGCATGCCGTGCCCCGGGCCGTAGGTCGATGGTTACCATTACTTGTTGGTTGTGGGTTCAAATCCCACTGGCTCTCCTCAAATCTTCTTCTTTTCAATCGTTCTTGGGGCTTCGTCTAATGGAAACAAGACGGCTGACATTCCCGTCCCCAACCCCTTGCCTGTGAGCCGGTAGTCTGCTCTCGGGCCGAAGGTGGATGGTTACCTCGGATCAGCAAATGCAGGTTCGATCCCTGCCAGCCCCACTTGAATGCCGGGCCGGATGGAGTGGGTTACCTCCCACCCGCCGAACAGGCACCCACGAGGCCTGGAAACCTCGACTTGTCCCAAACCCGGTATAGCCGGGCGAGGGGCAATTTGCCCACCCAGGTTTTGTCTAGGCTCTATTTGCCGAGGCAAACATTTGCCTGGGCAAACGTTTGCCCGGCATCCTGTAAATGGTGCGGCGCGTCGGGATTGCACGGCGCGCCGCACTCTGTCAATTCTTTTTATTTTGCCCAGAAGGGAGGATCCAATGGCGCACAAGATTTACAACCTGTTTCACCGCAAGGCCACTCCGCAGTACGCGCCGATCCCGGGCTCCAACCAGATCCCGAACTCGGCCGGCGGGTACGCCTGGCAGCTCGACCCCTGGCAGCGTCTCATGCGCTTCCTGGTGTTGGGCACCGAAGGCGGCACCTATTACATCACCGAGCAGTCCCTCACCCGCGACAACGCCCGCGGCGCCCTGCGCTGCCTGGCGGAAGATGGGCCGCGTTTCGTGCGCATGGTCGTGGACGTGTCGGAAAATGGCCGCGCCTACAAGAACGACCCGGCTGTTTTCGCACTGGCCCTGGCCTGCGCTGCGGAAAATGGCGAAACCCGCCAGATGGCCCTGGCGGCCCTGCCCCGCGTGGTTCGCACCGGCACCCACCTGCTGCACTTCGCCGCTTACGTCGATGGACTGCGCGGCTGGGGCCGCGGGCTGCGCAGGGCTGTGGGGAACTGGTACACTGGCAAGAGTGACGAACAGTTAGCCTTCCAGCTCGCCAAGTATCAAAACCGCGACGGCTGGTCGCACCGCGACCTGCTGCGCCTGGCCCACCCCATGCCCGATGGCGAAGCGCGCAAGGCGCTCTATCGCTGGGTGGTAGGCGCCGAAGATATCGCGCTCGAATCCCTCACCGGCCTGGTCGCCGGGCTGGAACACCTCAAGCGCGCCGAAAGCGAAAGCCAGGTGGTGGGGTTGATCCACTGCTACAAGGCCCCGCGCGAGGTCATCCCAACCCAATACCTCGCCTCGCCGGTGGTCTGGTCCGCGCTGCTGCCCAACCTGGGCATTACCGCGCTGCTGCGCAACCTGGGCAACCTCAGCAAGATCGGTCTGCTGGTCGAAGGCGCGAGCGTGGCTCCAGAAGTAGCTGACCGCATTACCGACCACGAAGCGCTGCGCCGCGGACGGGTTCACCCGCTGCAGGTACTGGCGGCCCTGGTAACGTACCAACAGGGTCACGGCATGCGCGGGTCTGGCCAATGGAAGGCCGTACCGCAGGTGGTTACCGCGCTCAACCAGGCCTTTCACCTGGCCTTCGAGAACGTGGTTCCCACCGGCAAGCGGCTCTACCTGGCGCTGGACGTATCTGGCTCGATGGCTGCGGGTTCGGTCTCGGGCATCCCCGGGCTGACGCCGCGCGAGGCTTCGGCGGCGCTGGCCATGATTACAGTCAATACGGAAAAGGAGGTGATCATCTGCGGCTTCCAGACGCAAATGGTGCCGCTCTCTATCCGCAGGGGCATGAGCCTCGAACAGGCGACCAGGGCAATTTCCAACCTGCCCTTCGCCGGAACCGACTGTGCTCAACCCATGCTGGATGCGCTCAATCATAACCTGGCGGTGGACGCGTTCATCGTTTATACCGACAGCGAAACCTGGGCAGGCAAGATCCACCCGGTGCAGGCGCTGCGCGAATATCGCCTGAAGACCGGCATTCCGGCCAGGCTGGTCGTGGTGGGGATGACTTCGAATGGCTTCACCATCGCCGACCCGGAAGACGCTGGAATGCTGGATGTGGTCGGTTTTTCCACCAGCACGCCATCCGCCATCGCGGATTTCGTTGCCGGTCGTTTGGGAACGAGCGATGTTGGAACGGAAGAATAAACCTGTAAATATGCAAGAAAAAAGCCTGGCCGGTCAGCGCTGCTGATAGGCCAGGCTTTTTTGAATCCGCCTACCCTTGAACAAAAAAGCCACCCCCATTCTGTAGACCTGGGGGTGATTGAAGATGGATTTTCTGTGGGCGCGAGAGGGCTCGAACCTCCGAACCTCATGTGTGTGATACATGCGCTCTAACCAACTGAGCTACGCGCCCTGAAGTAACCGCATTATAGCAGTTCTCCACTATCTTGGCAAGCCCCCTGTCAATCAACTAATGACGTTTCTGGTTCAGTTGGAACGCCACCACTGCGCCCTGCAGCTCTTCCGCCATCTGTACCAGTGAAGCAACGTTCGTCTTCAACCGGTCCGATTGGTTGGCTACCTCATCGCTCAAATCGTGGATGCCCTCGATTGCAGCGACATTTTCCTGGCTGATGTTCGTCATATGGTTCACGCGCTCGACCGTCTCTTGAATATTTCTCGTCACCTGGCGCGTTGCCGAAGCGTTTTCAACAATCACCGCTGAAACTCGCTGATTCGCCTCCCCCAGCCGATTCAGCGATTGGATCACACTGGCGTTGGCGCGCACCACCTGCTCGGATTGTTCGCGCATCGATTCTGCTGACTCCAGCAGCGTGTTCAGCGCCTTTCCGGCCTCATTGGCTAGCTGGCTGCCGGCTTTCGCCTGGCGAGTCGCCTCGTCCGCTGTTTCAACCATCTGCAAAGAATTGCGCTGCACAGCCCTAACCAGCGCGCCGATCTCCTTCGTCGCTTTTTTCGACCGCTCTGCCAGATCGCGGATTTCCGATGCCACCACCCCAAACCCGCTCCCCTCCATGCCAGCCCGGGCTGCCTCAATGCTCGCGTTCAGCGCCAGCAGGTTCGACTGCTCCGCCATGTCATTTACCGTGTTGACAATGCTGTCGATCTGCCGCGAAATCTTGTTAAGCTCGTGGATCTTATCTGATGAGGCATTCACCGCCGAGCTCATTTCCTCGATCTGATGCAGCGTCTCCTCGATCGTGCTGGCTCCCTGCCGCGCGATCCTGGCCGCCTCTATCGAAGTCTTCTCGTTGGTGATCGAAGCCTGCCGGGTACCTTCCACCGCCTTCGAAATATCCTGGGTTGCCTCGCTCACATTGCCCGCGGCCTGGGTTTGCTGCTCCGCCCCCCGGTCGATCCCGCCAATAGCCGTTGCGATCTGTCGCGTGCTCTCAATCGCTTGCATCGCCGACTCCGACTCAAGCGTCAGCGCTTGCCGCATAGCGCTGATCGCTTCGTTGATCTGCACAGCCCGCTCTCCCGATTCCGTTGCGGACTGCGCCAGCGCCAGCGTGATGTTAAATAAATCGCGTGATTGGTACAACAGCGTATTGGTCAGCGTGTGGATGTTGTCTGGTTCCGAATTAAATATTGCCACCGGAATCCCTGCATCCACGGCCCGGTTTACCGAGGGGATATAAAGCGGCGAATAAAGCGGCAGAATAATTCCATCATACTTCTTTGCTGCATATTCATCCACAGCTGTCTGGAAGCCACCATGAGTCATATGGATGGATGGATCAATCCACTCTACCGTCACGTTGCGGCTCTTCAGCACTTCCGCCAGGTGCAGCACAGCTTCTCTCACCGGGAAATAAAATGGCACATCACGGCCCAGGAAGATAATGCGCAGCGGGCGGTCAGGCAGTTGGTCCACCAGTTGGGCCAGGCGGTCTTTACCCGTCCCGCTTTCAATTACCCCCCGCTCCGCATCCCAGTACTGTGTGTAATTTTCCGGGGTAACGCGGATCAGCTTTGTTGTCATCCTCGGGCGCGGCGGCAGTTTCCCCGCCGCCAGGTAATTGTAGAGATAAACCACCGGGTTATAGCCCTGCGCATATGGATCCTGGCTGATCGTACAGGTGACGATGCCTTCTGCCACCCCTCGCATCGTTGCATCCACCATATCGTGGCACACCAGTTTGATTTTCCGCGCCCTGCCAGTCTCAACCAGAAACTTAATCACCGTCTCAGGCGTGTTGCCATCGACCACGTAAATACCGTCGATGTCAGGAGTCTGTTTAAAAGCCTCCTTTAGTAACGCCTCAACATTATCAAATTCGCGGTCTTTATCCTCAATTACTGCAACAATCTGCATGTTCGGATATTTCTCTTCCAAAATGGAGGAAAAACCACTTTCACGCACATTGATGGAATGCCCGTGCTCGCGGGTGACCACAATTACCTTCCCGCGCCCGTGTAATTCCTGCCCCATCACATCCCCGCAGATGCGCCCTTCACGGAAGCTGTCCGCCCCCACATAAACAAACCGCTTACAATCTTCTACTGTTGCCGCGTCGGTAGCCTGAGAAATCGTAACGGTTTGAGCAGCCGCGGTCGTTTTCGCGGCCTCAGTTGCCGCTGTAACGCTCGCCGCCAGGAGGTAGGCCAGTCCCGCTCCCCCAGCCAGTAAAACCAGCCAGAACAACAGCAGCCGCCAGGCAGTGAGTTCGCCCCCTGCGGTAGATAGCCCGGCAAACACCCACCCGCTGATGCCGCCCAGGACTACCATGACCCCAAAAAATACAAATACCAGCTCTCGTATAGATAGTTTATTCACCCAGGACACGAGTTTCAAAGCCATCTCCTCAATCAATAAGGTACCCGGATTAATCTTACCTGCCTTCTCTTAATTTTACACCTGTCTGACAAAGCTCACTTTGCAGTCATTTAACAGTTTCATAACATATCCGAATCAAAAAGCTCACCCTTTGGGGTTATCCCCTGAGCGAGCTTTTTGTTGTTACAATCTCAACTAAATTACTGGACTCGTTTGTTCACCTCAGCCAGTAGCTGTTCAGCTTTTTCCTTCGTGATGCCAAGCTGAGCCGCCTGGGGCATTGCCAGAATCATGTTAATCGTCATCCCCCGCAGCATCGCAACCATCGGGTTGCTCGAAACGCCCGGCAGGTACTGGTCAAGGACGGCCTTGGCCTGCGGGTGATCCAACAGCGTGCCTAACGGTGTATCAAGTGTATATGCCATTCATTCCTCCGGATCCAAACAGAATTGAGTAAGGTGTACAGCAAGCGCGATCCATTAAACACAGCCGGATGCTGGAACCCGCCTCGCGCCGGGCGCCAGCACCATGCTGGCTTAATCCTCCGTACTGGCAGGTTTCACTTCTGCCGGTTTCGGCTCGCCAACATTCATGCGAGTCGCTGTGCCGTGAAACAGCTCCAGGCCCTGGCTGAAGATCACCACCTGCGCTGCCAGCAGCCACAGGAAGAACAGGCCAAGCACAAGGCTGCCCGTATTGATGATCCGGTCCAGGTTATTTTGTGTATTCACCAGCATGGCTTTCAAATTATCCATCGATGCCTGCGATTGTCCAAGCATCGATCGATACTCAACCAGGCTGTTCGAAATCAGCCCAACATTTACCGCCATGGTTTCCATGTTGCTGCTGATCAGGTCAAGGTTATCGTCCGCTTTATCCATACTGGCCGAAATTTCCTCAAAGGTGGTCGGCATACCCTGCATACTGTCGGCCAGCTCTCCCAACGAGTCCGCCAGTGGCTTCTCAGGGTTGTACGGCTGCCCGCCCGCCGGAACAAAAGCACTCAGCAGGGGCACGCCTCCAATCACCGTTCGGAATGCATCGAGCGACTTAATCGCGCTCTCCAATGACTTAGCCGCCTCTCCCGCAGCCAGCAGAGAATCATTAGCTGCCTCGAATGTCGCCGGCAGCGTTTCGCCCATCACGCCGTTTACCTGTGTAATTACTGGTTGGGTATCTTTCACCGATGTGGCCGTAGCCCCCAGCACTTCGGACAGCGCTTCCACACTGCCGACAGCCGCACCCAGCGCATCATCAGTAACCACCATGGCCTGTTTGCTGGTGTCAATACTGCTGTTGAGCGTGGTGATCACCGACGAAATCGATGTGGCCAGCACCGGTCGCACCATCCACACCCCAACCAGCCCTGCCAGGCTTAGTAACAGTCCAATAACCCCCGCGATCATCACAAAAATACCCAGGAAACGCCGCAAAATGCTCATAGCCGCTCCAAATTTATTGTTCAGAAATCCCAAATTTGATAACCTGATTATACAGTCAGTGCGCCGAATCAACCCAGTAGAATCGCCAATAAAAAACAACCCAGATAATTGCCGGGGCACTGGCAAAATGGAAACCCGTCACTTTTGCGCGGAATTTGCGTCATAATATGTAAGAAGCATGGATAACCGAAGCGATGCAGAACTGCTGATCGACGCAAGAGCATTCGACCTGCCGGCTCTGGCAGCGATTTATGATCGCTACAGCCCGCGGTTGTATGCCTATTCCATGCGCCTGTTAGGCGATGAATGTCTTGCGGAAGATTGTGTGGCCGAAACTTTTTCTAGGTTCCTCAAGCAGCTTCGCATTGGGCATGGGCCGGAGGAACATCTCCAGGCCTACCTGTTCCGCGTGGCCCATAACTGGATCACCGACCAGTACCGCCGCCAGCCGCCCCCACCCATTGAACTGGAAGAACATTTCCCCGGCGACGAAGCCGGCCAGCCAGAAAAGCAGGTCGACCGCACACTCCAGCAGGCCCGCGTTCGCGGCGCGCTCCGCATGCTCACCCCCGACCAGCGCCAGGTGATTCTGCTGCGCTTCATCGAAGGCTGGGACAATGAAGAAGTAGCCAGCGCCGTGCAAAAACCAGTAGGCGCGGTAAAAGCCCTCCAGCACCGGGCGCTGGCCACCTTACGAAAATGGTTATTACGGTTTGAAAAGGAAAATATTTATGAGAATGGATAAAGAAATGGACCCCAGGCTGGCTCGTGAGTTTGAATCATTACGCAGCCAGCCCCAGCGCGACCCGCAAAAAGCAGCGCTTGGCAGGGCAAATTTCCTGGCGCAGGCCCAACAGTACGCGGATTCCCTGCCGCCCGTATCCAAACGGACCAATCAGCGTCATAACAGGTGGATGTATGTACTCCAATCTTTTTTTGTGGCACAACGAAAGGAGCGGTCCCCCATGTTTAGTACACTGAGCACCATTCTATTGATTGTCACCCTCGTACTGGGTGGAAGCGGGATTACCGTTGCGGCGGCGCAGTCGAGCCAGCCCGACGAAGGCCTGTACCCGGTCAAAACCTGGAGCGAGGATGCTCGCCTTGGAATCACGGCAAACGAGCAGAACCGCATGCAATTAGCCATGCAGTATGCCGACCGGCGCGCGGAGGAAATGCAGAATATGCTGCGGGAAGGCAAAGCCCCCCCTGAATTGGTTCCCGTACGCATGCAGGCCGAAATCAACCTGGCGCTGCAGTTAGCCGCCGGGCAGCCAGATGAGCAGGCTCGCCAGTCCCTCAACCAAATTCGCGAGCAGCTTCGCGCCCACGAACAGGCCTTCCTCGATCTCGGCTCGCCTGCCGATCCACAGAAAGAGGCGCTTCTCAAAGGCACGCGCGAGATGCTGCGCGACCGGCAGCAGTTATGCGAAGACGGCATCCAGGACCCGCAAACCCTGCGTAAGCGGCTGCATGAGGGCGGCTTGGAAGGCGGAACGCCAGACGAACCAGGCGGCACGGTCCCTGGCTCCGGCCCTGGTGATGGGGATGGCAATCCCTGGACAACCGGAACGCCCACCCCCGGCAGCGG
>CAYTHO010000065.1:0-7845 GCA_964437595.1 uncultured Anaerolineaceae bacterium | reverse complement strand
ACGCCCACCCCCGGCAGCGGTAATGGCCCTGGCCCCAATGATGGCAATGGCCCGGGGGATGGCAATGATAGCGGACAGGGCAATGGCCCGGGCGACAGCAACAACCCCGATAATGGCGGCGGTTCCGGCAACGAAAACGGAGCGGGCACCGATGGCGGATCTGGTGGTGAAAGCGGTGGTTCCGGCGGCGACTCCGGCGGTGACTCCGGCGGCGAAAGCGGCGGCGACTCCGGTGGTGACTCCGGTGGCGGGTCGGGTGGCGGTGGCGGCGGCGGCGGCGGCCACTAGACCTTCCAGATATCGAATAGAATAACAAAGGGAGGCTGGTTGCGCTGTAATACAACCAGCCTCCCTTTATTTCCTCACAAAAAATTCACAACTTCTTCGAGACTTTCCCACATCTTTTTTTTATGATAAACACACCTCATATAATCATTCAAATCAGGAGAACGCTTGATGAAGTCCTTCATGAAACACCGCTTTTTTCGCCGCAAAATCTGGGTCCGCAGAATTGTTCAACTTTTTTTCTTTCTCTTAATTGCCTTAATCTCTATCAACCACAGCCTGGTTGAATCTGGCCAGGGCATCCCCCTGCTGGCCAGCGCATCGCTCCATTCCCTGTGCCCCTTTGGCGGCGTTGTTTCTATCTACCAGTTCGCCACCGATGGCACGTTTGTGCAGAAAATCCACCAGTCCGCCTTTGTCTTAATGGTCATCGCCTTTATCACCGCCATCCTGTTCGGGCCGGTATTCTGCGGGTGGGTCTGCCCGCTGGGCACCGTGCAAGAATGGTTCGCCGGGATTGGGCGCAGGCTGTTCAAGCGGCGGGGCAAGAAATTTGGCTATTACAACAACTTCATCCCGGCCAGAATCGACCGCATCCTGCGTTACACCCGCTACCTGGTATTGGCCTGGGTCCTCTACATGACCGCCGTCACCGGTAAACTGGTTTTCTCCGATGTCGACCCCTATTTCGCGCTGTTCAACTTCTGGACCAGCGAAGTAGCCGTTGGCGGGCTGATCGTTCTGGGCCTGACCCTGGTGGCCTCCCTGTTCGTGGAACGCCCCTGGTGCAAGTATGCCTGCCCGTACGGCGCGCTGCTGGGATTGAGCAACCTGGTGCGCGTCTTCAGCATCCGCCGCACGCCCGGAACCTGCCGGCTGGACGGCGCCTGCGACATCACCTGCCCGATGAACATCAACGTCAGCTCCAAAACCATCGTGCGCGACCATCAGTGCATCTCCTGCCTGGAATGCACCTCCGAGGCTCACTGCCCGGTTGCCAGCACCGTAGTCTTTGCCGCTGGGCAGGTCGCTCCCCAAGCCCAGTCGCCCGAAATCACCCCTGCCGGAGCGAAATAACATGAAACTCCACTCCATCTCCCTTGCCTTAATCATTATTGTATTAATATTTGGCGGAATCGTCTTCTCCAGTGCCATGAACTGGTGGCAGACCGAGAATCAAAAAATCCCCGCCACCTACAAAGAAGGTGAAGCCGCCGGGCAGTACAACCCCGCCGATATCCGCGGTTCGTACACCTTTGGCCAGGTCAGCGATTTATTCGCTGTCCCGCTGGAGGATCTGCAAACCGCCTTCCGCATCCCCGCCGGCTCAGACCCGGCCAGTTACCAGGTGAAATCACTGGAGGGCCAGTTCACCGACCTGCCCGTCGAAGTAGGCACCGGCTCCGTACGTATGTTCGTGGCCTTCTACAAAGGCCTGCCCTATGAGATCAGCACGGAAGAAGAAACATACCTGTTCCCTGAGGCATCCGCCCTGCTGAAGGTGCAGGGTAAGATGACCTCTGACCAGGCCGCCTACCTCGAAGCCCATCTTGTACCAGAAGCGCCGGTCCAGGCAGCGCCCGCACAGGCAACGGCAGCCCCCCAGGTAGAAACCAACAGCGAGCTAACCCCGGCGCCCACTGTCCACGCCGCCCCGGATCGCACCATTACCGGCAAAACCACCTTTCAGAATGTACTGGACTGGGGCGTAACCCAGGAAGCGATCGAGCGGATTCTGGGCGAAGATATGCCCAGCCCGCAGACAATCATCAAAGATTACGCCACCCAAAAAGGTGAGGAGTTCTCATCCCTGAAAACAGCGCTCCAGGCTGAAGTGGACAAATAAAAAGATGGTTGGGCAGGCGTGCGATGCGCGCCTGCCCAATCGTTCTATCTACCGCACCTGCCCGGAAAGGCTGTCGACCCCCTGAAACAGCGCTTTCAAGCGCTCCACCGCCGCCTTCGGCAGCGGGCCGCGCTGCACCGCATCCAGGTTCGCCCGCAAATGCTCTGCACTGCTCGTGCCGCTCAACACGCAGTCCATACCAGGCTCATAAGCAGCGAAGCGATAAGCCGCCTCCGGCAGCGTCTCGCACACCCCGCGCAGCCCCAGGCTTTCCATCAGGTCGGGCGTATCTGCCAGCGCCGGGTCGATCTCGCCGCCCTCCGCCAGCCGTCGCAGCAGGATGCGCAGGTACGCTTCATCGATCAGCCCGCGCCGCACGGCAAACATCCCCAGCGTAGCAGTCCCCTTTTGACGGGTCACTGCCAGCACCCGCTCGCGCGCCGATTGGTTGAGGATGTTGAAACCCACCATCATCACATCCCACTCCGCGCCTCGCGCCTTGTCTTGCACCGCCTGCTGCAGCATCTCATGACGAGTATCCCGTTCAAACGCCTCCGTGATCCCTACAAAACGGATCTTTCCCGCCTGCCGCGCCCGCTCCAGCACCGGGTAAAAGCGATCCCGGCTCGCTTCGTAATATTCCGGCCCCAGCCCGTGGATGAAATAAATATCGATCATCTCCACCCCCAGCGCCTGCAGGCTGGCCTCCAGGTTCTCCTGGAAAGCCTGCGCGCTGAGCAGCTGGCGGTTTTCGTCCAGGTACGGGCTTTTACTCGAAATCACCACCCCATCCCGCCTTCGCCCCTGGATCGCCATTCCCACCGCCCGCTCGGTCTGGTAAACGCGGGCCGTATCCAGCATGGTGATGCCCATATCTAACGCCGCGCGCACCACGTCTGCCGCGTGCGCATCGTCCTGCCCCTTCGAAAGCCCCAAACGGCTGTTGCCGCCCCCACCCAGCCCCAGCATGCTCACCGATAACCCGGTGCGGCCTAATATGCGGGTTTCCACTGGCATCCTTATCCTCTTCTCTTTTCTACCCGAACCGCCCCTGAATGTAATCTTCCGTGCGCTTGTCTTTCGGGTTCACAAACAGCGCTTTTCCCTCGCCGAACTCCACCAGCTCGCCCTGCAGGAAAAACGCGGCATAATCCGCCACCCGCGCCGACTGCTGGATATTGTGCGGCGCGATGATGATCGTGTACTGTTCGGTCAGTTCGCTGAGCAGTTGCTCGATGCGTGCAGTAATGATCGGGTCCAGCGCCGAGGTCGGCTCATCCAGCATAATCACCTCCGGCTCCAGCGCCAGAATGCGCGCCAGGCACAGCCGCTGCTGCTGCCCGCCGGAAAGCGCATACGCCGAGCTGTCCAGCCGGTCGTACACCTCATCCCACAGCACCGCCTGGCGCAGCGCGCGTTCCACGGCCTCATCCAGCTTTTCCTTGCGTTTCTCTCCGGCCATTTCCAGGCCAAAGCTCACGTTCTGGTAAATGGTGAGCGGCAGCGGCACCGGGCGCGAGAACACAATCCCGATCTTGCGCCGCAGTTCCACCACATTGACGTCCGGGTCCAGGATGTTTTTCCCGTTGAACAGCACCTTTCCCTTCAGCAGCGACACATCCGTCAGATCGTTCAGCCGGTTCAGCACCCGCAGCAGCGTCGACTTTCCGCCCCCCGCCGGGCCAAACAACACGGTGATCGCATTGGCTGGGATGGATAGGCTCACATCCCGCAGGCTTTCCAGGCCGTCGGAATACGTTACGCTGAGGTGTTCAATGGTGATTTTATCCATGCCCCGCCCCTACCACGGCCTTCGGGCGCGCGCCCGCTGGCGAATGATCGTAGCGATCAGGTTCATCCCCAGCACGAATACCAGTAGCACCAGCACCGTGCCGTACTGGATCTGCACCGGCATCCCGGGCACCTGCGTGGAGATAACGAAGATGTGATACGGCAGCGCCATAGTCGCGTCAAACGGCGAGCCAGGCAGGCGCGGCAGGAAGAATGCCACCCCCGTAAACAGGATCGGCGCGGTCTCCCCCGCCGCCCGTTCCAGCCCCAGGATCACCCCGGTCAGCACCCCCGGCAGCGCCTGCGGCAGGGTGATGCGCCAGGTGGTTTGCCAGCGCGTGGCCCCCAGCGAAATCGCCACCACCCGGAACGAATACGGCACCGTGCGCAGCGCTTCCTCGGTCGTGCTGATAATCACCGGCAGGGTCATAATCCCCAGCGTCAGCGACGAGGCCAGGATGCTCGTGCCAAAATTGAGAAACAGCACAAACAGCCCCAGCCCAAACAGCCCGTACACCACCGATGGAATCCCCGCCAGGTTGATAATCGCGATGCGAATCAGCCGCGTCCAGCGCGTATCCTTCGCGTATTCCGACAGGTAAATGCCTGCCGCCACCCCCAGCGGCACCGCGCTGATGGCCGTGCCCAGCGTCAGGTAAAAGGTACCCACGATCGCTGGCAGGATGCCCCCTTCCCGCATTCCTTCCCGCGGGAACCCGGTCAAAAACTCCCAACTGATCGCCGGCAGCCCGCGCGCGATGATGTACAGCACCAGCAGGATGATCGGAATTACCGCCAGCAGGCTGACCAGCCCCACCAGTCCAAAACCCACCTGCTGCAGGCGGTTGCGGGTGGCCGACCGCCCGATATGGCTGTCAGCGATCGTCTTGAACGCGCTCTTCTTAGAGGGTTCGTCCGTTGGATATGCTGAAGACGTTGTCATGACAGCACCCTTTCCGACCGCTTGCGCCCGCGCAGGCTGACCGAGGACGCCAGGATATTCACCCCCAGCGAAAGGAAGAACAGCACCATGCCGATAAAGAACAGCACGTGGTAGTGCGGGCTGCCGTTGGCTACCTCGCCCATCTCCGACGCAATCGTAGCCGTCATGGTGCGCGCCGGTAGAAACAGCGCGTTCCACGTACTCGGCAGCACCGGCGCGTTGCCGGTCACCATCATCACCGCCATCGTCTCGCCAATCGCCCGGCCAATGCCCAGCATCACCGCCGTCAGCACCCCCGAGCGCGCCGCCGGGAGCGTCACCCCCCAGATGGTCTGCCAGCGCGTGGCCCCCAGCGCCAGCGACGCGTTGCGGTAGTCGGCGGGCACCGTATTCAGCGCATCTTCCGCGATGGATACAATCGTCGGCAGCGCGATCATCGCCAGCAGCACCGCCCCGGTAAAGGCCGTCAGCCCGGTCGGCAGGTCGAGCAGCCGCCGCAGGTTGGGCACCAGCAGTTGGATACCAATGAACCCCAGCACCACCGATGGCAGCCCGGCCAGAATTTCGATCACTGGCTTCACCATATTGTTCAGCCAGGGCGGCGCTACTTCGGCGATAAATACCGCCGTGCCCACCCCCAGCGGCAGCGCAATCAGCATCGCCCCAATTGTCACAATCAACGAGCCGCCCAGCAGCGGCCAGATGCCGTACATTTCTTCAATCGGGTACCAGCGCCCGCCCAGCAGACTGCCCAGCGGCACGTCCCCCAGCGCCGGGATCCCCTCGCGCAGTAAAAACAGCATAATCAGGCTGACAAACAGGATGCTCGAATACCCGGAAATCCGGATGAACCAAGTAACCGGTCGTTCGCGCTTTAATTCATCCGTCCGCATACCATCCTTCTCCCTTCAACCCGACCTCTCTCACACCGCATACCTTCCCAATTTCCTATCGCACCTCTTCCTTTGCGTCCCTTTCTTTATCTTTTTCTTCCTTCACGCATTCGCGGTTCATCTCGTTCTTTGCGTGGCGACCGGGTTCTCCCCGCCGCGCCTTGGGCGTTTCGCGAAACGCCCCTACAAAACCATCCTTCGCGTTCTTCGTCTCTTCGTGGTTAAATCTCTTTCTTTGCGCCCGCGCAACTCCGTTGCGTCAGCGTCTTTGCGGTTAATCTCTTCTCTTCTTCTCTTCTTCGCGCTCTTCGTTTCTTCGTGGTTATCTTTTCTTCTCTTCTTTAGCGTTCTTTGCGGTTACTCTTTTCTTCTTCTTTATCTCTTCACCGGCACAAAACCCTGCTCCGCCACAATCTCCTGCGCGTCTGCCGAGAAAATCCAATCCAGGTACGCCTGCGTCCCCGCATCCAGGCTCTTCCCCGTATACATATAGAGGTCGCGGGAAATCGGGTACGTGCTGTTATTGACCGTCTCCACCGAAGGCATCACGTACTCGCCGCCTACCGTTTTAGCAATCCCCACCACCTTCACATGCTCGGTGACGTACCCCAGCCCGTCATACCCAATCGCGTTCGGGTTATCGCCCACCTCGGAGATGATCCCCTCCGAAGAAGGCAGCAGCAGCGTATCTTCCGAAAAAATCGCCTTGCTTTTACTATTCCCCAGCCGCACCACCGCCTCCAGGAAGTACACGTGCGTACCCGAGTTCGTCTCGCGCGACACGCGCACAATCGGGCGGTCTTCCCCGCCCAGTTCGCTCCAATTATTGACATCCCCGCGGAAGATGCTGGCCACCTGTTCCATGGTCAGGTTCTGTACCGGGTTATTCGGGTTCACGATCACCGCGATCGCATCCCGGGCAATCACATGCTCCACCGGTTCAATGCCCTGCTGCTTCGCCAGGGCGATCTCTTCATCCTTAATCGCCCGCGACGCATTGGCGATATCCACTGTCCCGTTGATCAGCGAAGCGATCCCCGTCCCGCTGCCTCCCCCCGTCACCGAAATGCGCACCTCGGGGTGGTCCGCCTGGTAGCGTTCCGCCCAGGCCAGCGCCAGGTTAACAATCGTATCCGAACCCTTATTCTGGATGGAAGTGGACGCCTGCCCAGGCGCGCCTTCCCCGCCCGTGCTCGGCGAACCGCACCCGCTGACAGACGCCAATAGAATGAATAGAATAGAGCAAAGAAGCAGTGCGGAGCGAAATCGGGGCATCATCCCATAAATTATAACAAAAGATTGGCCCTCGGCTTTGGCGTTAAACTGTTGTTAATATAAGATCAAACCATCCAGCCTCGAATAAATCCCCAATGATTGTTGCTGGTAAAACCCGATGTAGCGGGCATTAGTCGATATTATTTCAACCCACTATGGTTTCAAGGGAACATCGATAAAGCTTGTTGTTTTTTCTCCCGTTAATTCTCCATTCTTAAAAATGCTGGCCGTATCCGGGATTTCATCAACTGGGATTCTCAGCTTCTGAGAACAACCAGTAGAAAGACAAAGGAGGACTAAGAATATGCAGATAGAGAGGTTGACAAAATATTTTGCCATTTTCGTTCCCTTTTCAAATGAATAATCATTTGGTAACGAGTTGAAATCCAATAATCGAAATTGCTGCCATAAAAAGAACTAGCAGTAACACCCCAATCACCCTTATTCTGATTATGGAGTTCATTTTGTGGTCACTTTACTTCTAATGACTGAGCAGCTGCCTAAATTATAGCAAACACGCCGCCCATAAAAACCTGGGCACTTATCCTGTTTCCGGGAGCTTCTCTGATTACATGAACCCGGCTAAATAGGTAACGCTTATAAATTTAATAGGCATATTCAAACGCAAGCGGCGTTCTGTCAGCCCGGTTTTACCGGGCTTGGTTTTACTAGCCCGGCGCTTGCAGCGCCGGGAGCCAGGCAAAACGCGCCTTGCCATTGCCCATTGACAAAATAGAACATATTTTCTACAATAATATCGTATCTACTCACGCCCGGTGGGTAAAGGCAGCGCCGGTGGATCAAACAGGGAA
>CAYTHO010000064.1:0-34080 GCA_964437595.1 uncultured Anaerolineaceae bacterium | reverse complement strand
TAGAACTGATTTTCCTCCTTCCGGCGGCGCTTTTCCGCCGGGAGGGGGTGCGGCGAAGCCGCGGGGGTGAGCTCTTCACGCCTGTTTAGGGTGGTTCGCAATGGGCTGTTCGCCCCTTTGCGAATAGCCCTGCGAACCCTCTTTCATTTCCTTGCCAAAGCAAACCTCATGCGGTATGCTTAACCGCGGGGATGGATGAGTCCCGGTGGGCTCCCCGGTCTTCAAAACCGGTGGCGGGTCGCGTTGCGGGCCGCGGTGGGTTCGACTCCCATCCGTTCCCGCCTTGATTTAAGAGAATCGGGAGCCTTATGGAGAATACTTACGATCTCAGCCGGTATGAGGCTGTGGTTGGGCGCTACCTGGCCATTCAAGATATTACAACCGGGAACCCGGAAAAAGAGTACATCGTGCGCTACCGCGGCCAACTGTACGCGGAAGATACCGAGACCACCTACGATCAGCTTGCCGAGCAGCTCAAACCCATGGGCGTCACCCCCCTTTTCCGCTGGGACGATGACCGCCACGCGGTGTACCTGGTGCCAGGCAAGCCAAAGCCAAAAGAATCCAATCCCATGGTCAACCTGGTGATGTTTTTACTGACCCTGGTAACGGTGACCCTGGCCGGTATTCTCAACTCAGGCGAAGCCCTGGATAACCTCCCCGCCAACCCGCTGAATGCAGCCGGGGTACTAATCCGCGCAGGCCTGCCGTTCACCGTCAGCCTGTTGGCGATCCTGCTCACCCACGAATTCGGCCACTACCTGATGAGCCGACATTATGGCGTGCACGCGACCCTGCCGTATTTCATCCCGTTTCCCTCCATTTTTGGGACCATGGGCGCGGTGATCGTGATGAAGGAGTCGCCCAAGAACCGCCGCCAGCTGCTTGATATCGGCCTTGCCGGGCCGCTCGCCGGATTGGTTGTCTCTATCATCGTTGTGTTGATCGGGCTGTCGCTCTCGAAGCTGGACCCCCTCCCCACCAATATTACCGAAGCCACCGGGCACATTCTGGAAGGCAACTCCATCCTGTACCTGCTGCTGAAATTCAGCGTCTTCGGCCAGCTGCTTCCCGCGCCGGTTGATTATGGCAGTACGCCGCAGTGGTTGTATTGGCTGCGTTTCCTCTTCACCGGACAGCCGTTCCCCTTAGGTGGCACGGACGTCATGCTCCACCCGGTCGCCTTCGCTGGCTGGATTGGCCTGTTTGTGACCGCGCTGAACCTGCTCCCCGCCGGGCAGTTAGATGGTGGGCACGCGGTGTACGTGCTGATTGGCAAAAAGAAAGCCGCCCGCCTGCTGCCCTTCCTGCTTGGCGCGCTGGTGTTGATGGGCTTCTTCTGGTCCGGCTGGTGGCTGTGGGCGGCCATGATCTACTTCTTTGGCCGCACCTATGATGATCCCCTCGACCAGATCACCCCGCTCGATGGACGCCGCCGCGCCCTGGCAGTGCTAGGAATCATTGTCTTCATCCTGGTATTTATGCCGGTTCCGCTGACTGCGTTTTAATACGTTCCAATGGCCGGGTCCACCTGCCGGGCATAGGCATCGATGCCCCCAGCCAGGTTGTAGACCGTCTCCCAGCCCAGGCTCAGCAGCCAGGCGGTCACCTGCGCGCTGCGGTTCCCGTGATGGCAAATTACCACCAACGGCGCGGATTTATCGCGCCGCACGCCTTCCGGCAGCCCCTCCAGGTGCTTCCGCGCCAGGTCGCTGAGCGGCGCATAAACCACGCGCGCGTCGTCCAGTTTGGCACGCGGAAATTCATAGGGTTCTCGCACATCCAGCACCACCAGATCAGGGCGCGTCTTCAGCCAATCGGCAAGCTGCTGTGGGGTAATTTCAGGAAGAATAAATTCATCGTTGTTCATTGTGTTTTTCATTCCCCTTCGTTTCTGGCGTTCCGATACCCAACCTGCCCCCAGCCGGGTCTGCTGCGGATTTTGCACCCACCAGATGCGCCGCACCTGCTGGATGCGCCGCACCTGCTGGATGCGCATTTTCCTGCCGAAACTCAAACCGCAGCACCTGGTTCACATGCGCTACGAATGGGCGCCCTTTTTTGTCGATGCTCACCGCGCTGATTGAGGCCGGGTTAGATGCCAGGCGCTGGAACACATCCAGCGGCATGCCCAGGAAATGCGCCACGGCCAGCCGGATAATATCCCCGTGGCTGAAGCAGGCTACCAGGTCTTTTTCATCGTGCGCCGCCGCAATGCCTTCGATCTCCGCCACGGCCCGCGCCTGCACCTCCTGAAAACTCTCCCCGTTCGGGAAGCGCATCTCAGACGGTTTCTCCTGGACGACTTTCCACAATTTATAACGGCCCAACTGCTTTAGCGTTTTACCCTGCCAGTCGCCGTAACCCAGCTCGATCACCCCCGGCGCCAGTTGAATGGGCAGCCCCAGGGCCTTTGCCAGCGGTTCGGCGGTCTCCACCGCCCGTTCCAGCGGGCTGGAGTAAATTGCCTTAATGGGCGCCTGCCCCAGCGCTTCGGCGATCTGCTGAGCTTGCTGTTTCCCCCGTTCGTTTAGATGCACTCCGGGCAGGCGGCCAGCCAGCCGCTTGCCCACCATGTTATTCTCGCCGTGCCGGATCAATAGAATGGTTGCCATTGCTCTCCTGCTGCTGGTTCTTTTCAGCCAACCATTGGGCCTGTAGCTCGCGCAGCTTCGCCATGCGCTCGGCAATGCGCGCCTCGTAGCCCTGGTCAGAGGGTTCGTAGAATACCGTACCAAGCAGGTTGGACGGTAAGTACTGCTGTGGAATATAGTGGCCCGGAAAATTATGCGGGTACTGGTATCCCTGGCCGTGCCCAAAGCCTTTGGCATCCCGGCTGGCATCCATCAGGTGCACCGGCACCGGCCCGGCGCCATGCTGCTGGATCTCTTCCAGCGCTTTATAGTACGCCCCAGCCGAATTCGATTTGGGCGCGGTCGCCAGGTACAGGGTGGCTTCGGCGATGGGGTAAATGCCTTCCGGCATGCCGATAAACTCAAATGCCGATACCGCCGCGCTGGCTACCACCAGGCCCTGCGGGTCTGCCAGGCCGATATCTTCCCCCGCCAGGATAACCAAACGGCGCAGGATAAAGCGCGGGTCTTCACCCGCCGCGAGCATCTTCGCCAGCCAGTACAGGGCCGCATCGGGGTCCGAGCCACGCACCGATTTGATAAAGGCCGAGATGGTATCATAATGCGCGTCGCCGTCTTTGTCGTACTGCAACGCCCGCCGCTGAATCGATTCCTGGGCAATGTCGAGGGTAATATGCACCTGCCCATTTTCATCCGGCATGGTCGATTCCACCGCCAGTTCCAGCGCGTTGAGCAGGTTGCGCGCGTCCCCGCCAGAAACGTCGATCAGGTGCCGGCGCGCATCCTCGTCGATGCGCACATCGCGCTGCCCGTACCCGCGCTCGGAGTCGTTCAGCGCGCGGTCGAGCAGCACCCCCAGGCTTTCATCATTCAATGGCTGGAGTGAAAAAATCCGCGAGCGCGATACCAGCGCGCGAATTACCTCAAAATAAGGGTTTTCGGTGGTCGCGCCAATCAGCGTCACCATGCCGTTCTCTACATGCGGCAGCAGCGCATCCTGCTGAGCCTTGTTCCAGCGGTGCACCTCATCGACGAAAAGAATGGTGCGCTGGCGGTGCAGCTTGCGGCGTTCTTCCGCCTCCGCGATGACCCTGCGCAGCTCTGCCACACCGGCCAGCACGGCGGAGATGATTTCAAAATGGGCTTTCGTGTACTGAGCGATCAGCCGCGCCAGGGTCGTTTTTCCCGTGCCCGGCGGACCCCAAAGGATAATGGAAGAAAACAAACGGTCGGCCTCGATCGTCCGCCGCAGCAGCCGCCCCGGGCCAATAATATCATCCTGCCCCACCAGTTCATCCAACGTTCGCGGGCGCATACGCGCAGCCAGCGGCGCTTCCTGTTCCATGCGTTCGTTCATGGCGTGGTCGAATAAGTCCATGGTGTTATTCTACTAAAAAAAAGAGGTTCCCACAAATCATGCGGGAACCAATGGGGTATCAGGTATGGGCGTTCTTGCCCACAACAAACAGAAGCAAAAACAGGATTTGGCACTTGCTCCAAATGCTCTACTTGCTTGTAGTAAGCGTGCTTTCGGTCTTCTTCTTATCCTGTTTCGTGGCTTGCTTCTTCTTACGTTTTTCTTTGTTCTTTGGACTTTTGTCTCCCATCGGAATTCTCCTCTCTAAAATAACTAAGGGTGGACAGGTTGCGCGTGCCCCTTAACCATAGCACAAGAGTCAAAACAAAACAAGAGAATTTCTTTTGGAATCCGGAGCTATACGCCCCGCGATATTCCACTCAACTCCGCGCGCAGCTTTTCAATCCGCTGCTGGTTGCCTTCTTCATCCCCCATCAGGGCAAGCTGGCGCTTTTTGTGCGAAAGCTCAGCGCATAACTGGTAGAAGTGGTTCGTTGCCCAGAACCTGCCGCTGGTGAGGGCCGAAAAGCGCGCCTGTGTCTGGCCGAACATCGTGCTCACCGTCCGGTACTGCTCAGGGGTGATCGTCAGCAGCGCCACTTCATCCTTCAGGTACTCCGCCATCCAGGTCTTCTCGCGGTAGATGAGGTAAAGGATAAAGAAGAACATCACCAGCCAGCCGGTCCATGCCACCAGGGTGGCTACAACGATCCCCGCGTACCCAGAGAGGAAGGTCAACAGCGAGTTATGCAGCGAATGGGTAAAAATCGAAATTGCCAGCCCGGCCAGCGGAGCGCCAATCTTCACCAGCAGGTTATGGCTCAGGCGGGCCATTGCCAGCCCAATCCCGGTAAACGAGGTAAAGAAAGCGTGCTGCCAGCCAAAGACCACGAAGCGCAGAAACACCAGGCCCATCATCGAACCAAAACCGCCCTCCGAATAGGCGGAGAAATAATACAGCACATCTTCCGTAGCGGCGAACCCCAGGGCGACTACACAGGCATACACGATTCCATCCAGGATTGAATCGAATTCGTGCCGCACCAGCAGGAACACCAGCAGCACCGCCAGCCCCTTGAGAATTTCCTCGGTCACCGGGGCGAACAGCGACGCGCCAATGACTTCTTCCGCAACCTCAGAACCAGTGAGCAACAGCACGCTCTGCCCGAGCACGATCTGCAAGATCAGCGCCCCAATCACCGCCACGATCGCTCCCCAGCCAAACACCCCACCCAGCAGGAGCTTTGGTTCTTTCTCATACCGGTCGAGCCAATAGATCAACCCTGCCAGGAAAAACATTGGCAGAAATCCACATATAACGGAAAAGAAAAAGCCAGCCATTCCTGCGCTACCTCGCAAATCCCAGATCGTTATTCTATTATAACGATAAGTGATGACTATAACGATTCTCCGCGGCTGATGTTGACCAGGTAAATCCCTCCAAGCGCCGCCAGGCCGCCGATCCACTGCAGCGGCGCCAGCGCTTCACCGGCAAAGACATACGCCAACAGCGCCGTCAGCACAGGCTGTAGAATCATCGTGGGTGATACGACTGAGGCCGGCAGGTGCCCAAGCGCGTAAGCAATGGCAAAATACCCCCCAATCTGCGACAGCAGCCCCGCCGCCAGGAAGACCAGCCAGGTCAGCGGCGGGTACCCCGCCAGCGGCAGGCCCATGATCAAGCTGATCACCAGCAGGTAGACCGTGGCGAAAACCGCCACCAGGGCAATATAAGGGAGTGTATCCAGCCGCGAGCGGGCGCGCTGGGTCACCAGGAAATAAGCCGCGTAGAACAGGCTGGAAGCCACCGCCAGCAGGTTGCCGCCCGTTTGCTGGGGGGATAAGCGCATGTCACTGCTCAACACCAGCACCGCCCCCGATAGCGTCACCACCAGCCCTAACCAGAAGCGCCCGTTCAGCCGTTCGCGCCACACCAGCGCGGCGTATAGCGCCACCCACAACGGGGCAATATTATTGAGCAGCGTTGCGTTGGCCACCTGCGTGGTGGCAATGGCCGTGCTCCACGTGCTGTGATCCAGTGCGGTGAACAGCCCGCCCGCCAGGGGGAAAATCAGCAGTCCCAGCGAGATTAGGGAAAAAGCGCCTCCCGCATGGTTTCGCTCCCGCCCGCGTATCAGGATGATCGGCATCAGGATCAGCGATGCCGTCAGCATGCGGTATAACGAAGTCACCGTGCCGGGAGCCTGCGCCCAGCGCACATACATTCCGGAGAAACTGAGCGCCAGAATCGCAAAAACCAGCGCGATATATGGCTTCAGGCGGCTGGTCTCAATACCCTTTTTGCGGATCATACCGGTTAAACAATGGCGCACCCGTAAGATAATGTTTCAGATTCTCAGTAAACAGTTCGATCGCACGCTGATTATAAAGCATGCTCATCCCACCAATATGCGGCGTGACCATCACGTTGGGCAGCTTCCAAAATGGACTGTTGGGCGGAAGCGGCTCTTCATTAAACACATCCAGCGCGGCGCCGGCGATCTTCCGTTCCTGCAGCGTGGCAATCAGTGCATTTTGGTCCACCACGCCCCCGCGGGCCATGTTGATCAGGTACGCCGATGGCTTCATCGCCGCCAGTTCTGCCGCGCCGACCATCCCGCGTGTTTCCGTTGTGAGCGGAGTGGTAACGATGACAAAATCGCAGTCCTTCATCATGGAGCGGATAGCCTGGTACGGGTACAGGCGGTTGAACATATCTCCGCCCGGGTCGCCCAACCCCGGGATGATGTACCCGGTATCTGCGGGGTGCATCACGTCTCGCTTAGCCGCCAGCACCGTCGCGCCAAAAGCACGAACCAATCGGGCAATTTCACGGCCTATGCTGCCATAACCGATGATCCCCACCGTGCTGGCGCGTAGTTCCTGTGGGCGGAAGCGCTCCCAGCGGTCGCGCGGCCATTCGGCTTTACTCTGCAGCGCACCGAGTTCGGGCAGCCGGTGGCCCAGGGCCAGCATGACCGCCAGGGCATATTCGGCCATCTGCGGAGCAGCCGCACCGCTCAGCGTGGTGAGCATCACATCATTCCGCTTCAGCAGCGCCGACTCCTCCAGTGAATCCAGTCCCGCCCAATGGAATTGCACCCAGCGTAACGCGGGCACCTGGTCGGGCGGCGGCAGCACCCGGTCGGTGTACAGCACTTCCGTGCGCGCCCATATCTCTTTCGGCAAGTCTCCCGGCTCGCGGGCTGGCAGCGCGGTGACGCGCAGGCGTGGTGAAACCTCACGCAGTGCCTGAATCTCATTCTCCTGGAAAGGCACGGTCACCAGGATCTCTATGGGCGCGTTTCGTTCCTTCTCCATGTTCATATGCCTTTCCTGTTACGAGAGATAAATCTTATTCGGGTCCAACTCTTCACGCAGGATGCGCAGTTCCTCGGCGCCGGGCGGCTCAGTGATGCGCAACTCCGCGGCAGCTTGTAGCACCCATCCTGTGTTTGCCTGCGCTTCTGCCACCGTCACTCCGGGATGCAGGGCCGTCAATATCAATTCACCATCCGCGTTCGGCTCCAGGATGCCCAGGTTGGTGACTACCGCCTGGGGACCTCCACCGCGCACGCCCGCTTCCTGCCGCGAGCGTCCTCCATAGTAAAAGCCAGCCGACGTCTGGAAGTCCACCTTTTCTGGAAACCGCCGCTTCTGATGCGGGGTCATGATGTAGCAGCGGTTTGCCCAGGCTGCAATCTCCATGGACCCACCCGAGCCAGGCAAGCGCACCTTGGGATGGTCGTAATCGCCAATCACGGTCGCGTTGATATTCCCAAAGCGGTCGATCTGCGCCCCGCCCAGAAAGCCCACGTCCACATTGCCGCGCTGCAGGTACAGGCTGAACACATCGTACATGCTGCATACTGCCGCCGCGCCGCTGACCAGGGTAGGGTCGCCTATCGAAAGCGGCAGGCGAGCAGGCCGCGCACCAATTACCCCTGCTTCATAAATCATATACAGGTTGGGCGCGTGCGTGCGCCTTGCCAGGTTGCAGGCCAGGTTGGGCTGCCCCACTCCTACAAAAACCACATCGCCATCCCGCAGCAGCCGGGCCGAATTGATGATCATTAACTCCGCGGCAGTGTATTCCATATCAATATTCTCCATAGTCAACCACGGCGGCGGGCCGGCTGTTCACCCGCAGGCGCGCCTGCGCCTCGCTGCCCAGCTTTTGACAGTAGGCTTCGCGATCGGTAACGCCATACACCCATTCGGTCAGGTAAGCGTTCAGCGCGTCCGCCGACTCGCTGATCTTATCCCATTCCAGGTAAAAATCGTTATCCCGGTCATAATACCCCTGCGTATAAGATGGGTGCGCCGCGTACGGAACGTGGCACACTGCATCCACGATAAACTCGGGGATCAGCGTCCGGTTGGGGTCTGAGCGAATGACCGCCTCATCGACGATCTCTTCCGCCGTCAGGATCACGTGTTTGGCGGCAAATGCGGCTTCCTTCTGCTCGCCGATGATGCCCCATAAGTGGGCATTGCCGCTCGCGTCCGCGCGCTGCACATGCACCACCGCCACATCCGGGTGCAGGGCTGGCACCACCATCACCTCTTTTCCCGAATACGGGTCGGTCACGCGCTGGATAGTGGGATTCGACCGCTCCAGGTCGACTGCCGCGGTCTGGTTCATCGGCATAAAAGGCAGGCCTGCCGCGCCTGCCTGCAGGCGTGAGATCATCCCAAAGTGCGAATATTCCTCCCATTCCAGCTTGCCAGCCTCCACCGCCGCGCGCACCGCGCGCAGCGAGCCTACCCCCGGGTTGCCCATATAGGAGAAGATCACTTTTCGCGCGCAGCCCGCCGCCACCATCTGATCGTAGATCAGGTCGGGCGTGGCCCGCGCCAGCACCAGGTCCCTGCGCCCCTGGCGGATAATTTCGTGCCCCGCCGCAAAGGGAATCAGGTGCGTAAAACCGGCCAGGTAAATACAGTCTCCATCATGAACGTACCGGGAGACTGCTTCGGAAAGGGAAGTAAGTTTTGTCATGGTTGTAGGATGCTCTTTTGAACGTACTGCCTGTTATTTCTTATCCTGCTTCTTTTCAGATTTCCGCAGGATGCGGAATCGCCCGGTTTCCTGCGGCGGCGGTGCGGGGTCTCGCAGCCATAAAATGATCCCAAGGACCAGGAAAACGGCCCCGATCAAGAGGTAGCTGCACGTTGGGGCGTCGGTAATATCCGAGAGCAGAAACAGCCCGATCAGCCCCACGCCAAGCACGGCAAAGAATGTACCAACCCGGTTGATCATTACAATAGAGAGGGGCTGGAGGCCGTCCCAGGATTCGTTTTTCGTGTGGCTCATCACCACAGGTAAAGCGCAGCAAGATGCGGAACCGTATATCTCTTTGCTTACTGCGCTGCGCCCTTCTCCAGGGACGGCCTCCAGAATAGAAATTACTTATGATCCCGCTTGATGTGCGTGCGGATTTGCTCGCGCATGTACACCGGCAGATAATACAAGCCACCCGCGTTTTTTCCGGTGGCTCCGGAGCCCTTCCAGCCGCCAAACGGCTGGAAGCCCGGCCAGGCGCCGGTCGTCGCGCCCTGCGGGCGGTTTGCGTAGGTTACCCCGGCTTCGATTTTATCGAAGAACCATTCAACTTCTTCAAGCGAGCCATAAAAACCAGCCGTCAGCCCATAGTCCACATCGTTCGCCATGCGCATGGCTTCTTCAACGCTGCGCACTCGCGCAATGGTGGTGATCGGAACAAACATTTCGGTCTTCCACAGCGCATGGTTCAGCGGAAGCTGGTCCACCAGGGTTGGGGCGCAGAAATACCCTTTATCCATCCCCTCCCCGGTGAGCACCTTGCCACCCGTCAGGATATGCCCGTGCTGGCTCAGATCCTCGGCGTAATTCTGGTAGTCGCGGTACGAACTGCGGTTGACCACCGGGCCAAGATTCACGCTGCGCGAGGTCGGGTCGCCAATGGCCAGTTTGTTGGTCAGGTCTACCAGCCGTGATACCAGATCATCATAGACCGGCTCTTCGATATACACGCGCGAGCAGGCCGAGCATTTCTGCCCCTGCAGGCCAAACGCCGAGCGGACGATGCCAACCGCGGCATCTTCCAGGTTGGCATTGCGCGAAACAATCGCCGGGTTCTTCCCGCCCAGTTCCAGGATGGTGGGGCGTACAAAAGGCCCGTTCGCAAAGTCGCGGAAGATTTTCATGCCCACGCCAAACGAGCCGGTAAAGGTGATCCCGGCCACATCCGGGTGATCGATCAGCGCCTGGCCCAGCGTGCTGCCTGGCCCGGTGACAAAATTGAACACCCCGGCGGGGACGCCCGCTTCCTGCAGGCATTCCGCAATCAGCCTGGCCGTCCAGGGGGTATCGGTAGCTGGCTTGATCACCACCGTGTTACCGGTCACCAGCGCCGCTCCGGTGGGACCGCCGGTAAGGGCTGCGGGGAAGTTAAACGGCGAAATCACCACCCAGACACCGTACGGGCGCAGCACCGAAACGTTTGTGGCAGAAAAACCTACCAGCGGGTCGCGGCCCATTTCCACAATGAACCCATGGTTTGCTTCCATTTGCGAGCACGCGTAGCGGAACAAATCCGCGGTCTCGGCGGCATCCCCCAGGGCTTCCATGCGGTTCTTGCCCACTTCCAGGGCCATTACCACCCCGAATTCAAAGATGCGCCGGTCAATGATATCCGCGGCCTTTCGAATCAGCGCAACGCGCTCCTGCCAGGGGGTATGGCTCCACATCGGAAAAGCCCGCTTTGCCGCCGCAATTGCATCGTTTGCGTCCTGGGCCGTGCCTTTCTGAAAGACGCCCAGCACCCAGTCGATGTTGATCGGCGACCGGTCTTCGAACTTTTCACTGGCAAAGCGTTCTTTGCCGTCAATGATCATGCCGTATTCCTGACCCAGGTTACCCTTGATCTTCGCCAATTCCTCGTCGAAACGCGTGTGCAGTTCTTCGGGCGGGTTGAACATGGTCGCATAGGTCAGTTTGAAATTGGAATCGGTTGTCATACAGTTTCGTCCCTCCTGGTTGAAAAACAAGTGTCGGTCCGAATATCCTGATCCTGCCCGGTAATGTCAATCGCCGGTCGCAAACAGGTCAGGTGAATTAAGTATAGTCCATGAGCGAATGTACGTCAAAAAAACATTACCTTTGTCATACAACTGGGGGAGGGATTTCAAAGCAAAGCCAGATCGCCATATCCCCTGCTTCATTTTTGTTGCGTTGCGCCTCATTTTCAGCTAAACTCTAGGGTAACCATGAACAGTATGTATCGCGTTTTCCTGGGTATCGACGTCAGCTTAAGAACCAAGCCGGTTACATTCATCGCCCTGGATGCCGACCAGCAGGTATTGGCCATCGGCGAAGGTGATGTGACAGACGCTCTGGCCTACGCCGCCGGGCAGGCAGCCGGGGCGCTGGTAGCGGTCAGCGCGGCGGCGCGCCCTAATCAGGGCCGCATGAAACGCCCCGAGGTCCGCCGCAGCCTCAATCCCCCGCCGGCCAGGGGCAAGTTTACTGCCCTCCGCCAGGTGGAATATGAACTGCAGATGGCCGGGATGGATATCCCAGAAACGCCCGAATCTGCCGCGAAAAGCCTGCCATGGGTCCGCCGGGGGTTTACCCTGGTTGAAAAACTAGAATCTTTGGGGTACGCAGCTTTCCCCTGCGACAGCAGCGAGCCCGCTGCCCAGCGCCTGTGGCTGGAAACGAACGCCGATGCTGCCTTCTGGTCGCTGCTGAAAGTCCTGCCGCTGGCCGCTGGCACGCTGGAAGGACGCATTCAGCGCCAGCTCGTTCTCCGCGACGAAGGGCTGGATGTGCCCGATGCGATGAATTTTTTTGAAGAAGTAACGCGCTTCAAAATCCTGAAAAGCAGCCTGCCCACCCAAAATATCTTCCCTCAACCCGAAATCAACGCCTGGATCGCCGCGCATACCGCCTGGCTGGCCGCAAACCAGCCCGAGCGCATTCAAACATACGGCGAGCCGGAAGAGGGAGTAATCTTCTTACCCGTCCGGGAAGCGGAAGACTGAACGCGCACCTGGTCTAACCCTATATCTTTGCTTTTCCCCCAACCACAATAGTGCTACAATTCACATATACATTATCCTATTTGCGCGCTCCGGCGCACCGCAGGAGGAGTGATTTATGAATGTTGGTATGTGGGCAAAAGCACTACGCGTTATTCCCAAAATAGACAAGGCCGAATGGGAGCGGCTGGATGTAATCTCGCGCTGGCTGATCTCTACCCGGGCAGCCGTGCTGATCATGACCTTCTTTTCAGCGACCATCGCCGGAATCCTGGCCTTTGGCGCGGGAATGTTCAACGGGCTCAATTACCTGTTTCTGGTCATTGGGTTGGTATTCGCGCACGCCACCAATAACCTTCTCAACGATCTCACCGACTACGAGCGCGGCGTAGACCGCGATAACTACTTCCGCACCCAATACGGCCCGCAGGCGCTCGAACAAGGCCTGATGACCAAACGCGAACTGCTGACGTACGCCGCCATCACCGGGCTGATCGCCCTGGCAGCCGGAGCTTACCTGGTATGGTTGCACGGCGGACTAGCCCTGGCCCTGCTGGCTGCGGGCGCGTTTTTTGTCCTGTTCTACACCTGGCCGCTCAAGTATATCGGTCTGGGCGAGATTGCCGTGATCCTGGTATGGGGACCGTTAATGATTGGCGGCGGGTATTTTGTCATTACCGGGCAGTGGGATTGGAATGTGGCCCTGGCCGGCCTGCCCTACGCGCTTGGCCCCACCACCGTGATCTTTGGCAAGCACATCGACAAACTGCGCGAAGACAAAGCCAAGGGCATCCATACACTGCCGGTCATTATCGGAGAAAAGGCCGCCCGCTATACCGTTGGGACTTTGATCGCCCTGCAGTACCTACTGGTCATCGCCCTGGTCGCCAGCGGATTCTTCACCCCGGCCATGCTGATCGTTCTCCTGGCACTGGTCCCCAACCGTTGGATTTTTGGCGCGCTATCAAAGCCCAAGCCCGACCAGCCCCCCGCCCAGGACCGCACAGGCTGGCCGCTGTGGTTTGTATCGATGGTTTTTATTCACAACCGCCTGTATGGGACACTTTTCCTGGCGGGCCTCATCGCCGATGCGGTGATTAAACGCATCATCCTATAACCTAACCTTTTGTCCCCATTCAGCGGCGAGGGTCGTTAGATCTGGCGTGTGTTCTGCACGATAGAATTGTGCAAAGCGCACGCCAATTCTTAACCATATTTCCGCACCATCTCTTCGGCAACGGCGATCATATCCTTGGCCCGTTTTTCAAACTCAGTCAGCGCGCTCAGCCAGCGGTCAGCGGCATAGTAGACATCTTCATCTGGGCGCGGCGTGTCCAAAGCCCGGCGCAAATCTTCTGTGGTCGGCGGGCTGTCTCCCCTGGACTGGTCCAGAGGGATGAGCATGCGCAGGATCGCCATCGGGCTGTAACCGCTCTGCCGCAGCAGGCGGATCACCCGCACCCGGCCAATCTCCGCGGCGTAGTACACCCGGTACCCATTCGCCGGGTTGCGCGGTACGGTAACCAGGTGATTGCGCTCCCAGTTGCGCAGCGCATCAGCGGTGATGTTCAGCAGCCGCGCTACTTCACCGATCAACAGGCCAGGGCCGGTGTTCATATCTCCGGCCTTTGCCACCAGCCAGTTATGCAGGAATTCAACTGCCGCTTCAGCCTGCTCGCGTTCTACCCGCACAATGGATAGGTGCCAGTTCGCCAGGTCCAATGTGGCCGGGTAATCCTGTGCGGCAGCCATACGGATCACCGCGATCACTGCCCGGCGGATATTCGGTCCCGGCCAGCTGCCTTGCATGCCCAACCGCGCCATGCGCATCTGGTCCTGGTGCGCCTCACTGTACAGCCGGTAGCCCTTCGGGCTGCGCGGCACCGGCGAGATAAAACCAATCTGCTCGTAGAAGCGGACGGTGTTCGGATGGCAGCCAACGGTCTTTGCGATTTTTGCCGTGCTCAGGCGGTGATAGGGCATACAGATAATCTAACACAGATTCTGCAGATCGGGCAAATTTCCCAGGTAGTTGTATTTTCGCGAATCATATGCGAGCTGGCAGTTTTTACGCCAGCGTTGATCCCATAAGGTGTAGTGCTCTGCATACAGTCTTGCATAACCCATTTGCGCTGCCTGGCGGTACATCTGTTTCCCCTATTCCACCGGATGGAGCGATTCGACCCCGGTACGCGATCAAGCCGGCTCTGCGCGGATAGCGACAGCAAGCCATCCTCGGATGATTAGCTTTCGATTTCGATCATTTCCATCTCCAGCCAGGCCGCTTGTGGGTTTGCGCTCGTGCCCATTCCCAACCTTCCCGATGGCGGGAAGGCCGCGTACTGATTGTCAATCCATAACACCAGCCCCAATGGGCTCCGCGGCGATACTGGGGTCGTAAAAATTTCGCTTCCATCGATCGAAAAACGCGCCTGCTTTGCCCGCCATTCCAGGCCGTAAGCGTGCCACTCCGTTGGGTCAACCGGCGCCAGCGCGCCGCTCTCACCAATCATCTTGCTTGCAGCCCGGCGCAGCAGCCGCGCCAGAGGCCGGATGGTGAGCATGGGCAGGGCCAGCGCGCCCGGCGCAAGCAGGAGCCCCGGTATGCGCGGCGAGGAAAACGTCGCCGCCAGCAGGCCTTCCGCCGGGTGTGTATCCTGGAACGCCAGGTAGTTGCCCGGCCCGGCGTAGAAAAACCACGCCGTATTGGGCAGCGCGGGCAGCCGCAGAGCGGCCCCCTCCACACCCAGCCCCACGCTGAAAGGATCATTCCACAGCCCAAATCCCCAGGTGCCCGGCAAGGCCGCCGCGGAAACGCGCGCCCGCAAGCTCAACCGCAGCCCGCCCGCCCCTGGTTTCCAATGAAAATCGCCTCTCCGCAGGTGGGTATAGTCGTCTAACTGCGCGCACCGGTAAGCCTTTTCGGACCCGGCAGGAATTTCCAGCCGCCAGAATCCTGTTTGGGTTTCTACCACTGTGCCGCCGCCGCTGCAGCGTGGTTTCAGTACAGGTATCATATGCAAAAGTATAAGGCAATAAGTAATTCGCCGAAAGTGTTTTTACGAAAAAGCACCTTTGCCCGGCGAATTACTCGAGTAAACCGCCTGGCCCCATTGCTTTTTGGTTAAAGCACTTATGGCGGTTTACTTATCACCTTCAGCGAAAACCCAATTCATTTTCAGCCGCAATACCCAGCTTCCGGCGTCTCCGCTGATGGGTTCACCCATTGAAATGCTGGTGGTGGTCAGCCGCTCGCTCGACTAGAAAAAGATACGGGGCTTTTAGCGCACAATGCGGATACGCCAACTGGCCCAAAGACGTAAGCCCGCAGAGATATCCGCACCCGGCAGGAATGTTACAATACAAAGCAGCAACTTATCAGGTTTTGCTTCGTAGATAGTAGTAACGAACGCAAGATTTTAAGGAAGGTCAAAATGAGCGAAGAACAAAAAATACCCCCTCAAGAAACTGGCGCTGCCCCCGGCTCGAGTGAAGCAAGCTGGCAAGAAGTAGGCCGCCAGTTCCAGGCCATGGGTGAAAGCCTGGCGCAGGCCATGCGGGCTGCCTGGGAAAATGAAGAGACCCAACGCCGTGTGCAGGAAATGCGCGTCGGGCTGGAATCCATGGCTCGGGATGTAGGGAAGGCCGTCGAAGATACGGCCAATTCTCCCCAGGGCCAGCGCATCCGCCAGGAGGCAGAGCACACCGCCGAATCGCTGCGCTCCGCCACCGAACAGACCGTTCAGGAAGTTCGCCCGCAGTTAATCAATGCCCTGCAGCAGCTCAATGAGGAGCTGCAAAAACTGATCAACCGCATCGAGAAGAGCCCTGCGCCTGGCAGCACCACCCCTCCTCAAGACCAGCCGCCCGACCCCAATAAACCCTGGTAGCTGCACAAATCAGGGCGCGGATAACCATCAAGGTGCTGCGGAACGTTCTTATCCAAAGTACCCAAAATCATGGCTTTCCCCCTCCCGCACGATGCTGCTGGATGGGGGAAAGCTTTTTAACCTGCGCGGCGCTTTTGTCATGTAAAAGCCATGGGTGCTCCATCCAGGGGCGCGTTATCTACTGGACGAAAAGGCTCTGGTATCGTTCCATAAAACATGCTATCATGGATCGTGGAAACCAAATCCACACATAGAAACACAATCATCCTTGAACAACCTTTATAAAGAAGGTATTCCACAGTTTTGGAATTTCCTTCCTATAAAGCGTTACAAAATGGAGGCTTATTCGTTTAATACGTCAGCGGTAGGATTGGGCACTGCGTACCACCTCAGGTTCAATTTGCGTGCCCAGTTTATAAGGGGGAGATCATGAGTCGTGTTCATTATCACACACTGTCCTCCAGTTGGCTCGCTGACCATTCACCACGACGCAGGGGGAATTTCATGTTAAAGATCCTGATCATTGATAACAACGTTCTCTTCCGAGAAGGCCTGGCCAACTTGCTCCAGCGAGAACCGGGCATTCAGGTGATTGGAGAAGCAGGCTCCGTTCTGGAGGCCTTGGAGAAAACCAGAGGCATCGAGCCAGACCTGGCCCTGGTTGAGGCGGAAATCCCGGACATGGATGATTTTCATGGTGTTCGCCTGCTAAGGGCGCACCACCCCACCATGCAGATCGTTCTGCTCAATGCCTACATTTCAGAAGATTACATGATGTATGCTATCCGTAACGGCGTCCGGGGATACGTCCAAAAAAACTGCTCCATGTCGAAGTTTATGTCCGCCATCCGCGCCATCGAACGCGGCGAAGCCGTCATTCCGCGCGCGATGGTTGGCCGCCTGCTGGATGAATTTACCCGCCTTTCGTCACCCAGCGAACACGACAGCACCAGTATGCTCACGCCGCGTGAGATCGATGTGCTTTCCGACCTGGGCCGCGGATATTCCAACCGCCAGATCGCCCAGCACCTCGATATTGCCGAGAACACGGTGAAAGTTCATGTTCACAACATTCTCGAAAAACTCAACCTGCGCAACCGCCGCCAGGCCGCTCGTTTTGCCCGTTTTCAAGGGATTGTCAGCGTGGCAATGCCAAAAGCCTACGCAACCCATGTGAATTAATCGCATTCCTAAGGCCAGTCCCTCCGCGCGAAACTGGCCTTTTTGCTTTTCAATATCGCTTCTGCTTCTTGGGGTATGCCTGGAACGGCGTGCGCGGCTCCAGGCTGATCCACCGCTCCCCGCTGTCTCCACCCGCCTCTATCTCCAGGGTTGAAAGCGAGCGCAGCAAGTCAAAAGTCAGCCAGCGCGATACCTGCGGGCGGGGAGCATACTCCCATAAGCCAAAATCCCCCTGCAGGCCGCGTATAAACTCAATCAGGTCGGCAACCCGCTCATCATCACGCGCCGCCCCCACCCGCGCGCACACATCCAGAAGCAGCGCCAGGTCAAAGCGGGCGTAAAAGGTCAGGAACCCGTGCGACGGCTCGGCTCCGATCATGCGCGCCACCTCGAACCCCAGCGGATATTCTTCGCGCGTTTCACGCCCCAGCAGCAGATCGAGCGCGCGGCGGGCTTCCGCTGCATGCCGCCGCTCCGGGTGCAGCGCCAGGCACATCAGCGCCGCGGTGGTATTAGCCCGGCAGCCCCATCGCGAGTGCGGCATTCTGCGATACCCTGCCACTTTTCCACGCGCCCCAGAAGCAGCCACCCCTGTCGGCCAGGCTCCATCCTCCAGCCGCTGTGCCAGCAGCCATGCATAGGCCTGCTCTGCGCGCGGGTCAGCGGCATACCCGCAGGCAGCCAGCCCGCGCAGCGGCAGGGAGGTCTGGAGCGGAATCATTCCATAGCCTTCTCTGCCTGTGCCTTCCTCGCGCTCGTCTGGCAGCCGCCAGGACCCATCCGCGCTCTGCTGGGCGAACAGGAATTCTGCACCGCGCCGCACAGCCGCGTGGCTTGAATCCAGGCCCAGATAACCCAGGCGCATCAGCGCCAGCCCGGTCGCCAGCACCGGGGTGCTGGCCGATGTATCATCCTGCAGCCCGCGCCGCCATGAACCATCTGCCTGCTGCCCCGCCAGCAGGTGCGTTAGCAGCGGGTCAGCCGCGGCGAGCCCGGCCAGTTCAACGACTTCATCGTCCTCCGCCGGGCGGTTGAGCAGGTCGCGTAGTACGCGCATCCGTAGCAGCGGCGATGGGTCAGCTAACAGCAAAGGCGCCCAGGTCATAGCGTACCTCCCTTTGCGTTTTGCCCGGCATCCTGCGCGGTGCATTGCAGCACCTCGCGCAAATACGGCGCAGTCGGCGTGGCTGCCCGCGCCACCGTTTCTGGCGTTCCCGCGGCGATAATCCGCCCGCCGCGCGGACCGCCGCCCGGGCCGAGCTCGATCAGCCAGTCGCAGGCCGCCAGCAGGTGGGTGTGGTGTTCCACCACCAGGATCGAATGTCCCGTATCTGCCAGCCGGTGCAGCACGCCTGCCAGCCGCGCAACGTCTTCCAGGTGCTGCCCGACGGTTGGTTCATCCAGAATATACAGGGTTCCCTCCGGCGCTTTACGCCCCGCACCCCGCGCAAGCTCCGCGGCGATCTTCAGCCGCTGCGCCTCCCCGCCCGACAAGGTGTATCCCGGCTGGCGCAGCACCAGGTACCCCAGGCCAACCGCGCGCGCTTCAGCCAGCGGGAAGCGCATATTCGCTGCCTGCTCGTCCGCGCCAAATCGTTCGAACACTTCGTCGATCGTCAGCCCGAAAACTTCAGGCAGCGACACTCCTCCCAGGCGCACCTGCCACGCCTCCGGCAGGAACCCGGTGCCCTGGCAGGTTTCGCAGCTTTCGTTCACGTCCGGCAGGAAGCCCATATCGATGCGCTGTGTGCCCCTGCCGCCGCAGGCCGAACAGCGCCGGGAGAGCAATTCAGTATCCAGCCCCAGCGCCTGGGCATCCGCGCTTTCCGCGAACATTCTGATGAGTTCTTCTTTCAAGCCAAGGAAATCCGCCGGGCTGTGCACGCCCGCACGGGTTTGGTCGATGAGCAGCGCGCGCGGCGGTGCGTTTTCAATCGCATCGTGCGCTCCGGGGTCAACTGGTTCTTGCGCCACGGACGTGGTGTACTTCTTTGGCACCAGCGCCCGGCCCAGTATATCCATCACCAGCGTGCTCTTGCCCGACCCCGATACGCCGCACACTCCCACCAGCACCCCCAGCGGGATGGGCACATCTTCTCCGCTCAGGTTGTTAGCCCGCGCGCCGCGCACTACCATCCACCCGTGCGGTTCTTTGCGCGGGCGGGCATAGATCGTAGCCAGCGTGTCCTGTTCGCCGCGCAGCCAGCGGGCAGTTATGGTTTCGGTTTTCATCACTTCAGCCGGGCTGCCCTGCGCGACCACCTGCCCGCCGGCCCTGCCCGCGCCGGGGCCCATATCGATCAGGTGGTCGGCGGCGCGCATGATCAGCGGCTCGTGCTCCACCACTATCACCGTATTGCCGCCATAACCGTCATCGGTTGTGCCGCTGCCGCGCAGATCCAGCAGCGCCCCCAGCAGCGCTTCCACCTCCGCCGGGTGCAGCCCGCGCGTTGGCTCGTCCAGCAGCACGGTCAGGGAAGTCAGCTCGGAACCCAGCAATCCCGCCAGGCGAATACGCTGCGCCTCCCCCGCTGAAAGGCTGGAAGCCAGCCGGTTAAGGTGCAGGTACCACAGCCCGACCTGATTTAGGAAACGCAGCCGTTTCTGCACAGTTTGTAGGCTCGGAGTAGCCAGCTTGATTGCGCTGGCGTCCGCAATCACCGCTTCCAACGGCGATAGACCCTTCAACATCTCCGGCAGGTCTGCCAGCGGCGCCTCGTGCAGTTGGTGAGGCGTATGCCCGGCCAGCCGCACCTGGGCGTATTCGGGCCGCAGCCGCCCACCGCCGCACTCCGGGCAAGGGCGCGTGTTGGTATAGGTCCCACCTGCGTCCCAATCACGTACCCACCCATAGAAACCCGGAAATTTATACATGCCGCTGTGCGTGCGCCCGGTGCGGCTGATAAAGGTAACCGGAATCGGATCAGGGTCCCCGAACAAAAACGCCTGCTGCGCCTCAGGCGACATGCCATTCCACGGTGTGGTAAAGGGATCAAAGCCGTACTTTGCGGCCAGCCCCTGAACCATATCGTACCCCCCGTTATACGGCTTGCCCAGGTAGCCTTTGGGAAAAAAGCCCGGCGAGTACATCGCCCCATCGCACAGCGGCTTTTCCGGATGGATGATCAGCTTGCCCGGGTTAGCGACCTGCATGGTGCCCATCCCGTGGCATTCTATGCACATCGCCGCGTAATGATTAGGCAAAAAGTGCCGCGGCTGCGCCACCGGCGCGCGCTCTCCGCACCGCGGGCACTGCCACGTCTTCTCCAGCCAGTCGCGCTGCATGCCTGCCCCGCAGTGCGGGCAGTCGCGCGCGCCAGCCAGCGAGAGCAGCACCGCCAGGTGATGGGTCAGGTCGGTCACCGTCCCGACCGTTGCCCGCCGTTCCTGCAGCCGCCGCTCCGTGCCGATGCTGGCCGCCACCCCCAGCCCGCTGACCGACTCGACCTCCGCCTCTGCTCCCTCTCGCACGCCCTGGCGCTCGTACATCGACAGGCTCTCCAAAAACCGCCGCCGCGCTTCCGCCTCCAGCACATCACTCACCAGGCTGGATTTGCCCGACCCCGATACACCGGTCACCACCGTGAGCGATCCCTTGGGGATATCCACATTCACGCCCCGCAGGTTATTGGCGCGCGCTCCGCGGATGCGGATGGCCGCCGCGCGCTCGTGGGCAGAAGCCGCCGCCTCATTTGCAGATGAACTGCCGCGCGGTGCCAGTGCTTCTTCTTCCCGCAGCGCCAGCGCGGTTTGCGACTCGGGCACTTTCAACAGCCCATCCGGTGGACCCGCATACAGCAGCCTGCCGCCTGCTGGCCCCGCCCCCGGCCCCAGATCGATAATCCAGTCCGCCGCGCGCAGGATATCCAGGTTGTGCTCGACCACCACAATGGTTGCACCGCTGCGCACCAGCCGGTGCAGCACCACCAGCAGCCCGGAGATATCCTGCGGGTGCAGCCCGGTGGATGGCTCATCCAAAACCAGCAGTTCCCCTTGAAGGGAGCGCTGTCCCAGGTAGCGCGCCAGCTTCACCCGCTGCGACTCTCCGCCAGACAGGGTTGGCGAAGGCTGGCCCAGCGGCAGGTAACCCAGGCCAACATCGTTCAGCGCGTGCAGCACCTGTCGCGCCAGCCGGCGTTTGGGGGCAGGCAGGTTGGGGTGGTTTTCCAGCAGCGGAAGCGCTTCGCCAATGGAAAGCTGGAAGAAATCAGCAATGGAGTAGGTATGGTCTCCAAAATGAACGCACGCCGCCAGCACTTCATCAGAGAAGCGCTGCCCATCGCAGTCCGCGCAGGGAATCCAGGTGGAAGGCAGGTAGCGCACCGCCACCTCCACCGCGCCCATGCCCTTGCAGGTCGGGCAGGCGCCTTCCGGGCGATTGAACGAAAAATGCGACGGCGACAGCCCGCTCTGCGCGGCAAACACATCGCGAATCACATCCGCCAGCCCGGTATAGGTCGCCGCGTTGGAACGCGGGTTGACCCCAATCGGGCTTTGGTCCACCATCACCGGGCGCAAACGCGGGCCATCGATAGCCGCGCAGCCAAGCGCTCGCTTTGCCTCCAGCGATGCGACCAGCACATCCTCCACCAGCGTGCTCTTCCCCGAACCCGACACTCCGCTGATCACCGTCAGCCGCCCCAGCGGCACCGGCACATCAATATCCCTCAGGTTGCGCAGGTTCGCCCCGCGCACGGTAAGAAACCCCTGTTCCTGATGAGGAGCGGGCGCGGTCCCCAGGCGTTCCGCCACCCGCGCGCGCAGGCTGAAGAACTTCCCCGTAGGCGTATCCGCCTGCCACAAACCAGCCGGCGTGCCGCTGAACAACAGCTTTCCCCCCTGGCGTCCCGCGCCTGGCCCCAGGTCAATGGCGTGGTCGGCGGTTGCCGCTGCCGCCCGGTCGTGCTCGACAAAAATGACCGGCCCGGCCAGTTGGCGGAAGGCTGGCAGCAGCCGCGCCACGTCCGCCGGGTGCTGGCCCACGGTAGGTTCATCCAGCACGTGCAGCATATCCTCCAGCCGACTGGTCAGCGAAACCGCCAGCCGCACGCGCTGGGCCTCGCCCCGGGAGAGCGTTGGCGAGGAGCGGTTCAGGCCGATATACCCCAACCCTACCGTTTCCAGCGCATCCAGCCGCCGCTGGATTTCAACGCGCAGGCGGGCTGCCGTTTCCGGCAGCAGCCCGTGTTCCACTGCGCTTTGGAACAGCACCCGCGCCTCGCTGACCGGCTTTGCCAGCAGTTCATTCAGCCGCAGGCCCTGCCAGCGCGTCGCGGCGGCCTCCGGCTGCAGGCCGGTACCATCGCAGGTTGAGCAGCCTTTTCCATGGCAGATCGGGCAGGGGAAAGCAAAATGCACCGGCTGAAGGTCGCCGAACCAGCGCCCGCACCGCGCGCATACCGGCGCGCGCGACAGCGCCCATTCTTGCCCCTGCTCCGCCTCGCGCAGGATCAGCGACGCCGACCCTAACGCTCCAGCCTGGCGCGCCAGCCCGCGCGCTTCCTGGATCGTCACGGCTGCGCCAGCCTCCGTCAGTTCCACCGCGATATCGTGCGGCAGCGCCGGGTCAAGCAGCGCTCCATCCCAGGGCTGCCCATCCACGAACACGCGCGTGGAGCGCTCTCCTCCCCCGCCGAATGCCTCCCCGAGCAGCTTGAGCAGCGTGCGGTGACTCCCCACCGCCTGGTGCGCGATGGGGGCATATACAGCACAATCCTGCTCAGCAGTCAGCGCCGCCACCCGCTCGACCAGTTCGTCTTCGCTCAGCCGGGTCACCCGCGCCCCGCACCCGGCGCACGCCCGCTCGCCAAAGCGCGCGTACAGCAGCCGGAAGAAAGGATGTAGCCCCGATGCGCTCGCCAGCGTGGAATTGGGATTGCGGTTGAGCAGGTTCTGTCCCACTGCTACCGCCGGCCCCAACCCGCTAATCGACTGCACCGCGGCTGGCATCAGCCGCAGCGCCGTCTCCCCACTGGTAAAGCTGTCCAGGAACCGCCTGCGCGCCTCGTGGTACAGGGTATCGAACACCAGCGAGGTCTTGCCCGAGCCTGAAACCCCCGTGACAACCGTCAGGCCATCTTCAAAATCTACGTCCAGGTTCTGTAAGTTGTTCTCACTCGCGCTGCGGATGGAAATGCGCATGCCAGCTTCTCCGTTCGCCTTTCCCACAATGGAAAATCACATCTATTGTACATCCATTATAAGAATATCGAGAACGGAATTTCTACTATTCGCTAACTTTGCAGCGCAGCAGCCCCAATCACAAGCACAACCAGCAGAATCCAGGCAACGAAGGTTATTCCAATGCACAACGCCAGGCGCGGCCCGGTGGGCTTGCTGGTATCGCGGGCAATCGTAGCGCAGCTGTAAGCGCCTCCAAAGCCGAACAGAAACGGCAGCGCGCCGCCCAAAGATACAATGGGAATCGCAAGGCAGGCCACCACAAAGATCCAGCTATATATTCAAACCTTTTACAGCTGAGCAAAGTAAACCGCGATAATCCTTTATCCAAAAGGCTGCCGCACCAGGTGGTTTACCCACTGCCCAGCCCGTTCAACCGGCGCGCCGCTTCACGCAAGGTATCTTCCCTCTTCGCAAAGTTGAACCGCACCCGCGCCTCTCCGCCGCCCTGGTAATAAAAGCTAGAGCCCGGCACCACCGCCACGCCCACTTCGCGGGCCATGTACTCGGCAAAGACCCGGTCAGGCGACCACCCAGCGCGCGTGTACCGGCGTTCATCCCAATCCAGTTCGGCAAAACTGCCCATCACGTAATACGCGCCTTGCGGCTGCTGGTACGCCAGCCCCGCGCGCCGCAGCGCATCCAGCAGGATCGTCCGGCGGTGGGCGTATTCCTCGCGCAGCCTTTGGTAAAACGCCTGCGGCATGCCCAGGGCCGTAACCCCCGCTGCCTGGAACGGCGCGGGGGCGCAGATCGTCAGGTAATCGTGCACTTTGCGCACCAGCCCGCTGATGCGCGGGTGCGCCACCGCCCAACCCACCCGCCAGCCGGTCAGCGCGTAGGTTTTGCCCAGCCCGCTGATCGTCACCGTGCGGTCTTCCATCCCCGCCAGGCTGCCGATACTGACGTGCTCGCGCCCATCATACAGGATATATTCGTAAATCTCGTCCGTCACCGCGATCACGCCAAATTCCTGGCACAGCCCGGCAATCATTTCCAGCTCCGCGCGGGTAAATACCTTGCCGGTCGGGTTGTGCGGCGTGTTGATCAGAATCAAGCGCGTGCGCGCATTGAACGCCGCGCGCAGTTCGCCGGGGTCGAAGGTGTAGTCTGGCTCGCGCAGCGGCACATAGCGCGGCAAAACTCCCGCCATCTGGCAGTCCGGCAGATAATTCTCATACCACGGCTCCAGGATGATCACCTCGTCGCCCGGGTCGGTCAGCGCCAGGATGGTCGACATCATCGCTTCGCTTACCCCGCAGGTAACCGTGATCTCCGTCTCCGGGTCGGCCTTGATATGGTTATAAGACCAGCACTTCCCCGCAATCGCCGCGCGGAACTCCGGCATCCCGAACGGGAAGGTGTACTGGTTCTCTCCCTTTTGGATGGCCTCTACCGCCGCCGCCAGCACCTCCGGCGGGGAATCGTAATCCGGCAGCCCCTGCGAAAGGTTGACCGAGCCGGTCTCGTCCCCCAGCCGCGTCATCTCGCGGATCACCGACTCCTGGAACGGTGCGGTGCGGTTGGCAAAGTTAATCGGTCGTTTCTTAAAATCGCTCATATCACGCTGCCTTTACCCCACCAATCAATGCAAATTCGCGCCATTTCCAATAGCAGTCCGCATCGGTAAACCCAATCTGCCGCAGCCATGCCACCTGTTCCATCGCGTCCAGGCACTGGTTGGATGGATCTTCATCCGCCAGCGTCAGGCCGAGGGCTTCATAGAAATCCTTGTGCAGCTTCACGGTGGGGGAAGCAACGTGCTCCAGGTTGCAAAAAACGCCGCCCGGGTTGAGCAGATCATAAACTTCAGCATACAGGTTGAACTTGCGCGCGTGGCTCAGGTGATGAATAGCAAAGCTCGACACTACCGCATCGAAGCGCCCCAGCGCTGGCAGCGGCTGGTCCATATTGTGCTCCACCACCGTGACGGATGGGTCATCCGCAAAGCGCTGCCTTGCGGCTTGCAGCATTGCCGGTGAAAAGTCGAGCGCCACACCCTGGATGTTTGGCCTGGCAAGCCTGACCAGGCTCAGCAGCCGCCCGTCGCCGCATCCCAGGTCCAGCACCCGCTTTGGGTCCGCTGGAAGGATCTCAAGCAGCACCGCCTCACCTTCGGTGCGGTGCGGGAAGGTATCCTGGCGCGCCAGGTAAGTCAGTGCGTGGCTGGCTTTTGAATATTCGTTCGGTTTTGCTTTGGTCATTGTGATCTGGATTATTCTTCAAACGCTTCGAAATATCCTTTATCCAGCTCATCATCGCTCAGGTGCGCGTAACGCTGGGTGACGGCAATGTTGGTATGGCGGGCCAATTCCTGAGCCAGCTTCAGGTTGCCCGATGCGCGCAGCACGCGGGTGACAAAATAATGCCGGAACGAGTGCGGCGTGATCGTTCCCACCGCTTCAGCCCCCAGCACCTGCTTCACCCGTTCCGCGACGATGTTGCGCCCGGTAGCGGTGGTGATCGGCTTGGTCTTTTTCCCCGCGCCCCTATCATGACGGGCAAAGAGCGGCAGCGCCGCCAGTTGGCGTCCGGTTGCGCCGTCCAGCCTGGCCCGCGCGGAGAGGTAATCGCGCATGGCGTGCAGCGAGCGCTGCGAGAAGCGCACAACCGCCTGCTTATTACCCTTCCCAATGATAATCGTGCGGCCTTCGTTCCAATCGATGTCGCCGCGCCGCAGCCCGCACGCCTCATGGACGCGCAGCCCGGTATCCGCCAGCGTCACCAGAAAAGCCCGGTCGCGCAGGTCGCGCAGCTGCTCCACCTCGTTTTCGTACGTGCCGCCCTTCAGCGCCATCATGTGGTCGACGATTTGCTCAATTGCATCCCGCGGGAACTGCGGCAGGCGCTGCCCGGGCCGTCGCGCCCGCTGGCGGATCAGCAGCCGGATGCGCGGCAGGTTGATGACCGCCATATTTTCAGCTACCAGGAATTCATATAGCGCGGTCGCAGAAGTCAGGTACAATCGCTCGGTCGTCGGCGCGCGATCCTTCAGCGCGGTTGCCAGCCAGACGACTGCCTCTTCCTTCAGCGCTGTAACCGGCGTCTTCTCCGGGTCCACCTTATGTTCAGCCAGCACCTCTTGAAAAACCGCCAACCCATTGCGGTAGGTTCGCGTGGTATTGGCGCTGCGCGCCAGGCGTACGCTGTCTACAAATGCATCGATCGCCTCGCGGATGGTAAGACCGGTATCTCCTGTCATACCATGATTGTACTCGGAATAGCAGTCAGCGGCGACCAGCCAGGCGCTCGAAGCTGCTGCGGCTGCACGCTCCTGCGGCAAATTACTCCTTGCCGAACCTTCCCTTTTTGGTATAATCATTTTTACACAAACCAGCCCGGGTCCAAGTACCCGGCCCACCTTACAGAGAGCCAGCGGATTGTGCGAGCTGGCAGGCTGGACCGGCGAAATCCAACCCGGTTGCCCGAACAGGGCAGGTTGTCCTCGGAGGATATGGTGTGTTGCTGCGCAACACATTGTTATGTAAGAGGACCGGCGGCGCCCGTTATCGACCTTAAGAGGCTGTGCGTTGGAAAACCGCCAACGCATTAGCAAAAGCAGGTGGCACCACGAGTTTTGAGCCCCCCTCGTCCTGCAAGGTGGAGGGGGGCATCCATTTAACCTTTTGGGAGGTGCCTTATGTTCGATATCAATCTCATCCGGGAACAACCGGACCTCGTCCGCGAAGCTCTGCGCAACCGCCAGGGCGACCCGGGCATCATCGACCAGGTTCTTGCGCTGGACGTAGAACGCCGCAACCTGCTTGGGCAGGTAGAAACGCTCAAAGCCGAGCGCAACAACGTCTCGAAAGAGATCAGCAAGATGAAAGACCCCGCTGAGCGCCAGGCCAAAATCGAGCGCATGCGCGAGGTCGGCGATCAGATCACTGCGCTCGACAACCGCGTCCGCGAGGTCGACGCGGAGCTGCAGGCCAAGGTGTCGGTCATCCCGAACCTACCGCTGGAAGACACGCCCATCGGTAAGGACGAGCATGAAAATGTAGTCATCCGCACGGAAGGCCAGCCGCGCACGTACGATTTCACCCCCCTGCCACACTGGGACCTGGGGCCCGCCCTGGGCATCCTTAACTTCGAGCAGGGCGTGAAAATCACCGGATCGCGCTTCTACGTGCTCAAAGGCGCGGGCGCTCGCCTGCAGCGTGCGTTGATCGCCTTTATGCTCGACCTGCATGCCCGCCAGGACTACTTAGAACAGTACCTGCCCTTCATGGTCAAAGAGGCCACCATGTTCGCCTCGGGCCAGCTCCCCAAGTTCGTCGATAACCTCTACCACGATGCGGAAGAGGATTACTGGATGGTGCCCACCGCCGAAGTGCCTCTCACCGGCATCCACATCGATGACATCCTCGACGAAAATGCGCTGCCCATGCGCTATACCGCCTACACGCCCTGCTTCCGACGCGAAAAGATGAGCGCCGGGCGCGATGTGCGCGGCATCAAGCGCGGGCACCAGTTCGATAAAGTGGAGATGTACATCTACTGCAAGCCCGAAGAGTCGCACAACGAGCTGCAAAAGATACTCGCCGACGCGGAACAGACCTGCAAAGACTTGGGCCTGGCCTACCGCATTATCCGCTTGTGCACCGGCGACCTGGGCTTCAACGCCCGCGTCACCTACGATATCGAAGTATGGTCGCCCGGGGTTGGCGAATGGCTGGAAGTTTCATCGGTCTCGAACGTGGGCGACTTTCAGGCTCGCCGCGCCAACATCCGCTACCGGCCCGCGGAAGGTGGCAAGGTGCGCCTGGTGCATACACTCAACGGCTCGGGCCTGGGCATGCCCCGCACGCTCATCGCCGTGCTCGAAAATTACCAGCAGGCCGATGGCTCGGTGGTTGTGCCAGAAGTGCTGCGCCCCTGGATGGGCGGCATCGATGTGATCCGCCCGGAATCGGCAAAGGAAAAGGTGTAAGGTTTTATGGAAATCGATCAGGTTTCACGCACCGCGCTCCAGGTTGTTGCCCTGGCGGTGATGTTATTCGGGCTGTTCAGCGTGGTCATCCAGATTCTCCCCGGACCGCTCATTATCTGGATTCCGGCCCTGGTCTACGGCATACTCACCGGCTTCAACCTGGCCAGCGGCATTCTATTTGCCATCATCACCCTGTTGATGCTGTTTGGCAGCGTGGTGGACAACCTGATCATGGGCCAGCAGGCGCGCCAGCAGGGCGCAAGCTGGCTGGCGATTGGCGTAGCGCTGGCAGCGGGCCTGCTGGGCAGCCTCGTCTTTCCGCCCTTCGGCGGCATCATCGCTGCGCTGCTGGCCCTCTTCGCGGTTGAGTTTTACCGCCTGCGCGACATGGAAAAAGCCCTGGTCTCCACAAAGAGCATGGCCATCGGCTGCGGCTGGGCTTCCGTCGTTCGCTTTGGCATCGGCTGCGTGATGATCCTGCTGTTCCTGGCCTGGATCTATCTGACTTAAGATCTTATTTGGGTTCACAAACAGCATGTGCTGTTTGTGAACCCAAAAACCACTTACTTCTTGGCCTGCCGGTCGGACAGTGCCTTGTACAAGATCACCGAGCCGGCCACTGCCGCGTTCAGCGATTCGATTTTCCCCACCATCGGCAGGCTGACCAGCACATCGCACGAGCGGCGCACCAGGTCGCGCATGCCCTCGCCCTCGCTGCCTACCACCAGCGCCAGCGGGCCGTCCATGCGTACCTGGTAGTATGGCTTGGCCTCCGGGCTGCCTTCCAGGCCCATCACCCACGCCTCGCCATCCTGCTTAAGCGTTTCGATCGCCTGGGCCATGTTGGCCTGCGCCACCAGCAGGTGCTCGCTGGCTCCCGCCGAGGCATGCACCACCGCCGGGGTTACCTCCGCGGCGCGCCGCAGCGGAATGACGATGCCGTGCACCCCCACCGCCTCCGCCGTGCGGAACAGCGTGCCCAGGTTCTGCGGGTTCTGCAGCAGGTCCAACAGCAGCACAAACGGCGGCTCCTGCCGTTCTTCCGCGCGCTCCAGAATATCCGCCAGCGTGCTGTACGGGTAGCCGCTGACCTCCAGCCCTACCCCCTGGTTGCCTTCGCCCAGCGCATCCATCTGCTGCCGGGATACACGGGTGACAGGCACCTTACGCGCCGCCGCCATCCGCAAAATCTCACTCAGCCGGCCCCGCTCTTCCACACCCGACGCCACCTGCAGGCGGAAGAAATTCCGCCGGTGCGCCAGCAACACTTCATATACCGGGTTGCGACCAACAATCCATTCTTTCATAAATCGTTCTCGGTGATTTTTTCGGAATGATCAGGAAAGGGGAAATCTCTCCTTCTTTTACAGATCGCTGGCAGCCCAGGAATGCTTGTTCTGCGATTATCGATCATGAATAATGCCATGATGACCCATCCTTACTGTCTTCGATCGTCACCCCCAGCTCGCTCAGGCGGTTGCGCACCCGATCTGAAAGCGCCCACAGCTTTTGCTTGCGCAGTTCGCCGCGCACCTCCACCAGCAGGTCGATCAATGGATCGGCGGCCTGCGCTTCCCTGGCGGCTTCCACCATGCGCAGCCCCAGCACGCCGGTCAGCTCGCGCAGCAGCAATTGAGAGGGTTCCAATTCCGCGTCCGTGGCCCCATCCGCGCGGGCCTGGTTAGTCGCCCGCACCAGGTCAAATAGCTGCCCCAACGCCCCAGCGCTGTTAAAGTCATCGTCCATGGTATTGAGGAAGCCCTCTTTCGTCGCCTGGCGCTGCGCCTCCAGCGCCGCGCGCGCCGTTTCGGCCAGCCCTTGAGCGCCGGGTTGAGCCGGGCGCAGCGCCGAATGCAAACGTTCCAGCCCGCGCTTCGACTGCTCAACTACTTCGTCCGTAAACGTCAGCGGTCCCCGGTAGCCGGAGTTGAGCACCATAAAGCGCATCACATCCGCATCGTTGTGCGCCAGAAAATCATCGATCGTCACCAGGTTGCCCAGTGATTTCGACATCTTCTCGCCGCCCATCTGCAGCATGCCGTTATGCACCCAGTAGCGCGCGAACGGTTTGCCAGTCAGGCTCTCCGTCTGCGCGATTTCATTTTCATGGTGGGGGAAGATCAGATCATTCCCGCCCCCATGAATATCGATCTGCTCGCCCAGGTGGCGCAGGTTCATCGCCGAACACTCGATATGCCAGCCCGGGCGGCCCTTGCCCCACGGGCTGTCCCAATACGGCTCGCCGGGCTTAGCCGCTTTCCACATGGCAAAGTCCAACGGATCTTCCTTCTCCTCGCCCACTTCCACGCGCGCGCCAGCCTGCATATCCTCCAGCTTGCGCCCCGAAAGCCTGCCGTAATCCTCGTCGCGGCGCACGCGAAAATACACATCTCCGCTCTTTACCGGGTAGGCGTAGCCCTTCTCGATCAGCCCTTCAACAATGCCAATGATCTCCTCGATCTCCTGCGTGGCGCGCGGCTGCACCGTGGCCGGCTGGATGTTCAGCGCGTCGAGCTGGCGCCGGAATTCGCGGATGTAGCGTTCCGCCAGGGCAAACGGATCAACCCCCTCCCGGTTTGCCCGGTTGATGATCTTATCATCCACATCGGTGAAGTTCATCGCGTGCTGCACATGATACCCGCGGTACTCCAGATAGCGGCGGATTACATCAAACACCAGCGCCGACATGGCATGCCCAACGTGCGCCTGGCTGTACACGGTCGGGCCGCATACGTACATGCGCACCTGGCCCGGCTGCAGCGTCTCAAAGGTTTCTTTCTTGCGCGTAAGCGTGTTATAGATTCGAATGGACATGGCAAAACGCTCCATGTGAAAAAACCGCGGCAAGCAAACGATGCTCAGCCGCGGTCAAAAGAAAAGTATCACATTTCTGGGCGTGCAAAGATCATGCGCCCTGCGGCAGTTTGAAGCACTTTCGTCACCAGCACATTACACTCTTTATCAATGTACTCGCGACCCGCCTCCACCACCACCATGGTGCCATCATCCAAATAGCCAACGCCCTGCCCGGATTCTTTACCTTCCTGGATAATCCGCACGCAAAGAACCTCGCCAGGCAGCATCACCGACTTAACCGCGTTGGCCAGTTCGTTAATGTTCAGAATGGTAACCCCTTGAAGTTCCGCAATCCGATTCAAATTGAAATCATTGGTCAAAATCGGGCAGCGCATCTGGCGCGCCAGAATGACCAGTTTATCATCCACCTCCCGCACCCCTTCTACATCGATATCCGTGATGCGCACAGGAATGGCAGGCTCGCGCTGTAACTGCGCCAGTACCTCCATTCCCCGCCGCCCGCGCTGGCGGCGCAGGCTGTCTGGGGAATCGGCAATGTACTGAAGCTCGTTCAGCACAAAGCGCGGGATGAGGAGCGACCCCGGCAGAAAGCCGGTGCGGGCAATATCGGCAATACGACCATCGATAATCACGCTGGTATCTAACAAAATGGTCCGGTTTTCTGCCCAGCTCTTACCGCTGCTGTCTTGCGCCTGGACCTGGGAAGGCGAACCTCCCCGAAGTGATGAGATCATCGAAAACAAATCATTCTGCCGCATCACGAAGACCGAAATGCCCATATACCCTAGAACAATCACACCGATAAATGGCATAATCCGCCCAAATGGCGCGGGCAGCAGCGACAGCGGAAAGGACAGCAGGGCAGCAACAATCAGGCCAACGATCAGTCCGAGCAGCGATGAGAACAGCGCCTGGGGAGAAATGCGTGTCAGCAGGGATCGAAACGCGCGGATCGGACGAGTGGTAATAAACGGGGTCAGAATAAGTCCAGTCAGTGCGCCAACCAAACCAATCGTAAAGGCATATTGCTCAACAGTAAACGGGAAATCGCCGGGCTTCAGGTTCGCCAGCCGTCCCAGGTAAGTGCCCAAATAAACGCCAAAAATAGCAAAAACGATCATGCCAATGAGACGAACAACAAAATCAGCGCTCATAGGGAATAAAAACTCCTTCCTATTAACTTATTAAAGAACAAAATGAAGTAATAATTGCAACTGCAAGGATGATAGCACGGGTGCCTGATCGTGTCAAATAGAATTGAATAGTTGCGGGGGATTTTTCGAAAACCAGGAATGCAAAAAACCCGGTTGACAGGCAACCGGGTTCATGCTAAAATTCCGCTTCGTAAGTGCCCGCCCCCATCGTCTAGCGGCCCAGGACGTGGCCCTCTCAAGGCCAAAACAGGGGTTCGAGTCCCCTTGGGGGCACAAACAATTGCCTTATTTCTTCAACAACGGCAAAAACTCCTGCAGCGGATCGATGAGTACCACCGCGCTGCTGCGGATCGTTGGCATGTCCGTGGCGCTGATAACGGCCGTATTCGTAATGGCCTGGGTCGTGTGGGTTGTTACAGTAGCGCGGTAAGTAATCGTCACAATCGATGTAGGCCCTAGTGTACCCGACCAGGTGAGCGTTGGCGCGCCGCTGTCATTCTTCAGACCAGACGTTGCGGTCAGCGAACCCGGCACGTAGGCCAGCCCCGCCGGAATGGTATCCGTCACTTTCACACCCGTGTTAGCCGCAATGTTTAAGTTCTGCAAGTTGATGGTATAGGTAATCTCCTGCCCGAACGTGGCAGTGTTAACCGACGCGGTTTTCTGCGTTACTCCTGGCCCGCTCCAGCCCGCCAGCCTTGCCCACAGCCACCAGGCCGCGTATGCTTTTTGATTGCAGTTCAAAGCCTCGGAATGCTGGCATTCGCAGTTATAATAATCCTTATTGATGGTGTGCTTGCTCGTCCACTGCGTTGCCCAGTTGCTGTCCAGCGAACCATTGCCATCTGAATCATACCGGCAGTCGTCACTGGCTCTTTTATCCCCGAAATATTTGCCATCCGGGTCATACAGCTCGATGTCATAGAAATCGTACAGGATTTTGTGGTTTTGAATGGTGTACTGGCGGATCTGCTGGTTGTTCTTATGCAGGTCGCCCGTCAATCCAGTCCCATCGGAATGCCCGGTCATATACACAAACTTAATGCCCGGATAATCCGCTTCTAACTGGCTCATGGGCTGTAGGTATTCGTTGGTCACTTCACTTGCTGTCAAACCGGATAGCTGCCCGCACCACGACCAGATCACCACATTGGTGTTAGGATGGCTCTTGCCCCGCCCGGTAGCCGGGTCTACGGCGCCAAGGTAACTGCGGGTGGTATTCACCCAAGTGGGATAATAGCCCGCATCCGGACCATCCTCATGAATGTCCAGTCCGGCAAAAATATTATCGGGGAGATCTAATCCCAGGCCACCGTTGTTGGCAAATCCCACCAGGCCTTCCATGCCCGTAACCAATTGGCTGCCGTGTGAGGTGTGACCATAGAAAATGTGCAGGTCGGTCTTGGCCTTCTGGATCCAGGCCTGCGGGATGGCGGTGATTTTGGTGGAAGTGTGGTCAATGATGAAGCCCTGAGCAGCCTGCGCCGCCTGGCGGTTTTCGATATTGCTTTGGATGGCATTAGCGCCAGTGGCATAAACACCAGTGGCACTGGCGAGCTGAAACACAGTCAGCAGCGCTGTAAAAATGGATATCCAATATTTAATTTTCATTGCCGATCTCCAGGATGATGAATAAAGCGGGTGGGTACAAACCTATTCTGTTTATTGTAACAAATTAGTGGGGTTTTGGTTAACGTTTTTTAACTTTGTCTTCGGAACGGCCTGTCGCGTTTTGTCCATCCGCCTTGTACGGTCGGGCGTAAATACCTATACGGTCGGGCGTAAATACCTATATTGTTATTTGCCGGTTCCGCCCGACTGTTTTCGCCAGGCCTCCTGGCGCAAGTACCCGGCGCTGCGCGCTAACCATAGAGGGATTTATGCCGCCGGGTACTAGTAGTTTGTCAAGCATGCTTTGATAAGTGACTTGGTATAACCTGTCTCAGAA
>CAYTHO010000063.1:0-34246 GCA_964437595.1 uncultured Anaerolineaceae bacterium | reverse complement strand
GCAGGACGTAGGAGATGAGGCGCCCGATGGCTTCGGAGACGGCGGCGGTGTCGGAACCGGCCTTGGAGGTGTTGACGAAGACTTCGAAGGGCTGGCTGTGGCCGTTTTCGTTGACGGTGACGAAGGCTTCGCCCAGGGGGGTCTGGATGGAGTAGGTGTAGCCGGGCAGGTAGCGCGGGCGCGGTTTTTTGTCTTCGTGCCAGATGTGGAGCTGCTGCAGGGCCCTTGCCACTTCCTGCGGCCGGGCCTCTTCTTGCGGGGCGGCTTCCTGCGCGGGGGTGATTTCGGGGGCGGCTTCTTCTTTGCCCTTCTTCCCGGCGGTGGCGTGAGTTTCGAGGACGACGACTTCGCGCGAGCCGGTGACGTAGACGGTGATGCCCTTGCAGCCCAGCTTCCAGGCGAGCATGTAGGCGGTGGCGACGTCGTCTTGGGTGGCGCCGGCGGGGAAGTTGATGGTCTTGGAAAGGGAATTGTCGACGAAGGCCTGGAGGGCGGCCTGCATGCGGACGTGCTCTTCGGCGGTGATGTCGGCGGAGACGACGAAGGTATCGCGGATGGCCTCGGGCAGCTCGCTGACGCTCTGGCAGGAGCCTTCGCGCATGATCTGGTCGAGGATTTCCTCACGCTTTTCGGGATCGATGCGCAGGCCTTCCAGCGCATTTTCGAACTGGGGGCTGGCGTAGGTGAGGGTGAGGTCTTTGCCGTTGTCGTTGACGTGGCGGATGTAGGCCAGGGCGAAGACGGGCTCGCAGCCGTAGCCTTCGCAGCCAGCGACGGTGGCGATGGTGCCGGTGGGGGCGATGGTGGTCTGGGCGGCGTTGCGGATGCCGTGGGCGTGGATATCGCTCACGACCTGGTCCCAATCCACGGCGGGGCGGCCATATTCATTGGCGTAGGGGACGAGGGAGGCGGGGGGTTGCCAGGTGAAGGCGGCGGGGTCGTAGATGCTGCCCTGGATGGCGGGGAAGGCGCCGCGTTCTTTGGCGAGATCGATAGAGGCGCTGACGCAGTGGTAGCGGACGAACTCCATGACCTGGGAGGCGAACTCCTGGCCTTCGGCGGAGCCGTAGCGGATGCCGACGTGGTAGAGCAGGTCGGCGAGGCCCATGATGCCGAGGCCGATGCGGCGGGCGCGGTGGGCGGCTTCTTTGAGCTGGGGCACGGCGGGGACGTAGGCGTTAGCTTCTACGACGTTGTCGAGGAAGATGGTGGAGAGGACAACGCTGTCGCGCAGTTTTTCCCAGTCGACGGTGTGATTGGGGCCGAGGTGCTGGGCGAGGTTGACGGAGCCGAGGCAGCAGTTCTCGAATGGACCGAGGAACTGCTCGCCGCAGTTATGAGCGACCAGGCCGTTGGCGATCAGGCTGTGGGTGACGGGCTCGGTGAGGTCATAGACATCGGCGCTGCCAGCGGGCTCGATGCGGGCGATGGTTGTCTCGAAGTCCTCGCGATTGGAGCGGCGAGATTTTGCGGCAATAAAGGCAGCCGCTTTTTGTTGTTTGGCGGAGCTGACGAAGCCGATTTTTTGCAGGAAAAGGTCGCGGTTGGCTTTATCGATGAGCAGCTCGAAATCGGCGTGGGCGTGGTAGGCGCGGGTTCCGCCTTTGCCATCTGGCATGAGCCGCTCACCAGCGGCGCGGCGCTGGTGGATCTTACTAACGATGCCGAAGTTGGATAGGAGAAGCTGCACTTCTTTGAGGAGCAGCGGCGAGGAACTGGCCAGCCGTACGGTACAAGCCTTTTTGGCTTCGGAAAGGTTGACGGTTCCATCGGTTTCGAACAGCCCCTGCAGGAAGCCAACCACAGCCTCACGGGGAGCCTGCCAGATGGCCTCGGGAACGCGCTTTTCGGAGGCGTGGCATTCGGCGACGCCCAGGCTCTTGAAGAATTCGTAGGGCAGGCGCCCATAGGTAAGCTGGATCACCGAGGTACGCTCGTGCAGGTGGCCGGGGCCGAACCATTCGGTAAGCGGGGTGTGAATGGCCTGCTGGCTTTCCAGGTCGGATTTGGCGAAGACCATGCCGACTGGGGAACCACTACTGCCGCTCAGCCAGCCGTCACCGACCAGGCAGCCGAGAACCAGCCCCAGGTCGTGAGACCAGGCGGCGGGCAGGTTGGCGTAAAGGTCGGCGAAATCGCGCCGGGTGGTGAGGTGCCCGGTTTGCCGGTCGCCGCCGCGGCCCATGACGGCCATTTTTTCTTGAATCAATTCCACGTTTGGCAGGCGGTCGTCGGTGCTCCAGGCGCCTTCTTGAGACTGGAGCAGCAGCCGGTCGCCGGGGCGAAGGTCACGCAGCGCCACATAGCCGCGGTCGGTGGTGAGGAAGGGGTGGTCGGGGGTGGCGGTTACTTCGTACCCGTGACGCGTTATCAGGCGGAAGACGGGCGTATTTTCGCGGGTTTTCCAGGCGAGGGAGGCGGGGCGGTAGGCGATGCCAGGATATTGGTTATTGGCCAGCCCTTTTCCGTCTTTGGGAGCGCGATCATCTGTGGCGGCAAGGAACTGCGCCTCAGAATCAGCCAGGGCCTGGATGGGGAGCAGGCCGTGGTTGGTGGCAATGCGCGTGTTGCCAACGAAGCACGGGTTGGTCGATTCCAACTGGTAGAGGTGGGAGACGGGGTTGGCGCGGTTGGCGGCGTCGAGGAAGAGCATGCCGGGCTCGCCGTTGTGGTGGGCCTGGGTGACGATCTTGTCGAACAGGTCGCGGGCGCGGACGGTTTTGTAGACGCGCAGGGGGACGCCGGCGGCGCGGGCCTGCTCGATGGTGCCGCTGAATTTGCGGTAGTCGGGTGAGGCGATGTCGGGGAAGACGAGGTCCCAGTCCGCGTCGTTTTCGACGGCCTGCATGAATGCGTCGGTGATGCCGACAGAGATGTTGAAGTTGGTGATGGCGTTTTCGTCGGTCTTGCAGGTGATGAACTCTTCGATGTCGGGGTGGTCGACGCGCAGGACGCCCATGTTGGCGCCGCGGCGGCTGCCGCCCTGGGCGATTTCGCCAAAGGCGTTATCGTAGACGCGCAGGAAGCCAACCGGCCCGGTGGCCTGCCCGGCGGAGGATTTGACCAGGGCGCCTTTGGGGCGCAGGCGGGAGAAGGAGAAGCCGTTGCCGCCGCCGGTTTGCTGGATGAGAGCGGCGTTGCGCAGGGTCTGGAAGATGCCGGCGGGGTCGCGGCCCATGTCGTCGGTGATGGGGAGGACGAAGCAGGCGGCAAGCTGGCCCAGGGGAGTGCCAGCGCCGGTGAAGGTGGGAGAGTTGGGGAAGAAGCGCTTGCTGGTGAGCAGTTCGTAAAACTTGCGGGCGCGGGCAGTCACGTCGCCGTGCCATTTTTCTTCGACGACGGCGATGTGGTAAGCCACGCGCCAGAACATCTCCTCCACGGTTTCAGCGGGCTTGCCATCTTCGCCGCGCCGGACGTAGCGCCGCACGAGCACCTGGCGGGCATTGTCGGTAAGGTCGATTGGCGGCCGGGGGGCTGCGTGGGGGGGGGGGGGGGCCCGCGCGGTGGAGGGGGGTTCGGCGGTCTTACGCATTTGCTTTTCCATCAGTGTTCTCCTCATCTTTTAGTAGGCGGTCGATCTCGTCGCGGATTGCGTGCAAATCGTCTAGCTGAAGGTAAACAATGCCGTAGCGGATGTAGGCGATGTGGTCGAGCTCTTTGAGGCCGGAGATGACGATATCGCCGACCACGCGGGAACTGACCTCAGAGCGGCCCATGCGCTGGAGGTTGGTTTCGATTTCGCCGACCAGCCGGTCGATGGTGGCGGCGGGGACGGGGCGCTTGGCGCAGGCGATACGGATGCCGCGCATCAGTTTTTCCCGATCGAATTCCTCGCGCGTGCCATCTTTTTTGATAATGAGCGGCGTGGCCAGCAGCGGGCGTTCAATGGTGGTAAAGCGCTGACCACAACCTTCGCACTCGCGCCGCCTGCGGACCCCCCCTCGGCTGTCGTGAGTCGTATCCAGAACCATGGATTTTTCATTTTGGCAATAGGGACACCGCATTCTCTCCTCCAGGTCACGGGTGGTGATATTTAGTTTTTTAGAAAAAGATTACCGCCATATGTGGCGGTAGGCCTTGATGTTACCCCTGTATGTACTGACTGCATCATTGTAGCACAAATGGTCGAATGGTACAAGTAAAAACCAATGAAGTTTACCTTAAAATTTTGCGGGCATTTTGGGACCTGGCGAGCGCGGTTTGGTGGAACGGAAATGCGGAATGCTTGAGCCAGATATGGAGAAAAGAGGGGAGATGCGCGGTTCACTCCCATATCTAAGGGCAGATATGGGGGGAGGGTGAACCGCCGGTTACAATCTTAACGCAGCGTTTGTAATATTGTGGTTGGCAATGGGCTGGATGGGGGTTGTGTAGAAGGGGGTGAATGGTTTAAAAGGTTATAGCGGGCAGTGGAGGTGCCCGCAAACCTTTTCTTTATGGAGTTTGCGAAAAACGTACGATTTATGACCGGTTGTTACTGTTTCCGATTGCGTAAGAAGGCCGGGATGTCCAGGTCCTCAGTATTCATCACCCGTTGGAAATCGCTGCTGGCGGAGCCGGGCTGCTGGGGAGCAGGAGCGGCGCTGTGGCTGCTGGTCTGAGCGCCGGAGGTGCGACCGGAGGTTCCGGTGGAGATGCCAGACCCGCTGGAGTAGGTGCTGCTGTGGCTGGACGGGCGTTCATTCATACTCGTCGCCGGACGGGCGCGAACGCCGCCCGTGGAGGACATTTCGGTGTCCAGGCGCACAGGCCGCTCTACGGTACCAGGTCGCACGCCGGCTCTATCGAAACCCGTGGCGATGACGGTGATGCGGACTTCGTCGGCCAGGTTGGGATCGATGACGGCGCCAAAGATGAGGTTCACATCGGGGTGAGCCGTTTCTTTGATGATGGCCGCGGCCTGGTTGACCTCGAAGAGGGTCAGGCTGGGACCGCCGGTAACGTTGAACAGGATGCCGCGGGCGCCATCGATGGTGATGTCGAGGAGCTGGCTGGAGATGGCGGCTTCGGCGGCCACGCGGGCGCGTTCCTCGCCGGTAGCGCGACCGACTGCCATGAGGGCAGCGCCGCCTTCGGACATGATGGCGCGCACGTCGGCGAAGTCGAGGTTGATGAGGCCGGGGACGGTGATCAGTTCGGAGATGCCCTGGATGCCCTGGCGCAGCACGTCATCGGCCAGGCCGAAGGCGTCCTGCAGGCTGGCGCGCTTGTCGACCATCTGGAGCAGGCGGTCGTTGGGGATGACGATGAGGGTATCGGCGTGCTCCTTGAGCTTGCCGATGCCGGACTCAGCGGACTGGGCGCGGCGCGAACCCTCGAAGGTGAAGGGGCGGGTGACCACACCGATGGTCAGGGCGCCGACTTCTTTGGCGATCTGGGCCACGATGGGGGCCGCGCCGGTGCCGGTGCCGCCGCCCATGCCGGAGGTGACGAAGACCATATCGGAGCCCTTGAGCACCTCATACAGTTCTTCGGCGGATTCTTCGGCTGACTTTTTGCCTACCTCAGGATTCCCACCGGCGCCAAGGCCGCGGGTTACTTTATCGCCAATGCGCACGCGGGTGGTTGCTTTGGACTGAAGCAGCGCCTGCCCATCGGTATTGACGGCGATAAACTCGATGCCCTGCAGTCCTTCTTCGATCATGCGGTTGACGGCATTACAGCCACCACCACCGACGCCGACGACTTTGATGCGGGCAAATGATTCAGACTGCGGTAACATATCCATTACTACCTCCTCCATAAAGAGAACGAACAACAATGTTTTTGATCGACGGGCCGTTCACCTCTCCACCGAACGGGAGCCCATCGCAACTCACGGTAACAGACGTTTAATCCAGGTTGAAACCATTTCGAAGAATCTTGATGAAGAACCACCTGTTCCTATGCCTCCTTTCCGCCTGGATGCGCGGCCATGGACCACGCCTGGCGCTGTTTCGCTCATCATCAGCGCCCAATAGAGCAGGCCAACGCTGGTCGAGTAGGCGGGCGAGTGAAGCTGGTCGGTGAGGCCGACCATGTTCTCCGGGCGCGCAATGCGCACGGGAAGGCCCATAACCCGGCTGGCCAGGGTGCGCGTGCCGGGCAGCAGGCTGCTGCCGCCGGTGAGAACCATACCGGCAGGTAAGAGCCCGTCGTACCCGGAGCGCTTGATCTCCTGCAGGACGAGGTCGAAGATCTCTTCCATGCGCGCCTCGATGATCATGGACAGCTCGCGCTTGCTGATCTGCGCGGCGGTCTCATCGCCAAAGGAGCGCGCGGTGAAGAGGTCGTTTTCTTCGATCTCTTCCTGGACCGCGTGACCGTACTGCTTTTTGATTTCCTCGGCCTGCGCCATGGAAAGGCGCAAACCGTGAGCGATATCGGATGTGACGTGGTTGCCGCCCACGCCTAAAACCATGGTGTGCCATACATCACCATCGATGTAGATGGCCATATCGGTGGTTCCACCGCCGATGTCGCACACCACGGCGCCCATCTGGCGCTCGGTTTCGGAAAGTACCACTTCCGCCGAGGCCAGGGGGTTGAGCACGAACTGGGTAACTTCCACGCCGGAGGCCTGCACGCTCTGGCGCAGGTTTTCGACGGTGGCGGCTGCGGCGGTGATGATGTGCGCCTCAACCTCCAGGCGGTAGCCGTGCATGCCGATGGGCATGCGGATGCCGTCCTGCCCGTCCACGGTGAAGCCACGCTGGATAACGTGGATGATCTCGCGGTTGTGCGGAATGGCGACGGCTTGCGCGGCATCCAGCGCGCGGGCCACATCTTCCGGTTCGATCACCCGTCCGGAGATGCCGACCACGCCCTTGCTGTTCACCGAGGAGACGTGCGAGCCAGCCAGGCTGACCAGCGCGGCGGTTACTTCGAGGCCCGAAGACCGCTCGGCCTTCTCGATGGAACGGGCGATGGACTGGGATGCGGCCTGCAAGTCGACGATGGTACCTTTGCGGATGCCCTGGGATGGCTCGATGCCAACGCCAAGAATCCGCAGGCTGCGTTCTCCCTCCACCCGTGCTACCAGGGTGCAGACTTTGGTTGTGCCGATATCGATTCCAACGACGATCTCTTCGTCTGCCATAGCACTACTGCTCCAGTCGATAATAAGGTGCGTTGAGGTGTTCAACACTTACCAGCACAGGATTGTCGCCTTTGGAAATGAGATGATTCGTGAGGTGCTGGTACATATTGTACTTATCTTCGAATTGTTGTAAATCGGTTCCGATGAAGATTTGCCAGCCTTCCGGGGTCTGCCAGCCCAGGCCGTGCTCTTTGCTGTAGGCGAGCTGGGTTTCCGGGGGCAGTATTTTGCTGAGCTCTTGCAGAGCAGTGAGCGTGACGGGGTCCACAATCTGCGGGGCGGCGGTTTTTTCTGGCGTGGATGCTTGCGCTTCGGTTTTTGCGCCCGCGGTATTCTCGGGGGTATCCGTTTCCTGCTGGTCGGTTTTTTCCTCCACAATCGGGACGAGCGGCAGGTTATCTTCAGCGCGGATGGTCACCAGTGGGCCAGCATCGCCGCGGGCGGGGAAGATGTAGCCGCTTTCGTCGACCCAACTGGTCTGGTCGCCGTTGAGGATGGCGAGGACGGGCACGCGTTCTTCGGCGCTGATGACAACCGCATTGGGCATTTCGACCCGCACGCGGACGTTGATCAGCTCGGGGTAGGTTTTGGCCAGTTTCTGCAGCACCAGGCCGGGGTCGACTTCGACGATGGACAGGTTTTCCAGGTCGAGCACGGCGTTGACTTCGTCGACCGTGAGGCGCTGGATGCCCTTGACTTCTACGGTATTGATCATGGAGAAGGGAGAATTCCACAGGGCGTAGATACCGGCGACCATAAAGAGCGCCAGGATGCCGGAGATCAGGCGCCAGCCGGGGTTAAGCGCGGGCAGGGCGGGCAGGCGCAGCTCGGTTCCGGCGGCGCGGTCCATCGTCAGGTAGAACTGGCGGCGAGGGCGCGTGACGGTCTGGCGGTGGATGGGCTTGCCAAAGCTGCCGCCGCGCACAACAACGGGGCGGGAGGGGAGCGGGCTGGCAGCCCGGCTGGACACCGAACTGATGCGCTGCTTGCTGCGCTGCGCCCGGCGGCTGCGGACTTCTTCTGCCCGGTTGGGATAGTCGGTGCTATCGGTGGTGGGTTTCTTTGATCCCAATCTCATTTTCCCCTCCTAAACTGGCGCTCGGTGCGCTCGCGGTCTGCCTTGCGCTCCAGGGCCAGCTCGATCAGCCGGTCGATCAACTGCGCGTAGGGCAGTCCGGTTGCTTCCCACAGTTTGGGGTACATGCTGATGCGGGTAAAGCCTGGGAGGGTGTTGATTTCTCCCAGGTAAACTTCCTGCGTGCGCGGATCGAGCAGGAAATCGGCGCGGGCCAGGCCAGCGCAGTCGATGGCTTGAAAAGCGCGTACCGCCAGGTCGCGGATTTGCGCGGCGACGCCTTCCGGCAGGTCCGCCGGGATGGTGAGCTCGGAGCGGTCATCGATGTACTTGGCGTCGTAGGTATAGAAATCGCCGGAGGGGCGAACCTCGCCGGGCACGGAGGCCTGGGGCTGGTCATTGCCCAGCACGGAGACTTCGATCTCGCGGGCGTTGTGGATGCCTTTTTCGATCAGCACGCGGCGGTCGTAGGCGGCGGCTTCGAGCAGGCCTTCGTACAGGTCGGAACGGCTGCGGCATTTGGTGATGCCGACGGAGGAACCCAGGTTGGCGGGCTTGGTGAAGAGCGGATAAGGCGCCAGTTCTTCAGCCCTGGCGATGACCGCTGAAGGATCTTGCTCGACCTCGGCGCGGGTGGCGAGGATGGAGGGCACCACGGGGATGCCGTTGGCGCGCATCACGTCTTTGAAGAGGGCTTTATCCATGCCCACCGAGGAGCCAAGGACATTGGCGCCCACGTAGGCGAAATCGGCCAGCTCGAATAAACCCTGAAGCGTGCCATCTTCGCCGAAAGTGCCGTGCAGCACGGGGAAGATGACATCCAGGTGGGCGATGGCTTTCAGGAGCGTGCCGCCGGTGGTTTCTTGCAGCGCGTAGAGCGTATTCTGCCCAAGCTCGGGCAGGAGGGTGACGCGGGTGAGCGCGCCGGTCTTGCGCTGGGAGAGCGCATCGAGCAGGGCAACGCTGTCGTTGTTCAGCGAACCGTACCAGACGCCCTGCTGGTCGATGCCAATGGGAACCACTTCGTATTTGTTGGGGTCCAGCACCGATAATACCGAACGAGCGGACATGAGCGAAACGTCATGCTCGCCGGAGCGACCCCCAAAAATAACACCTAAACACAATTTACCGTTCACGATCTGATTCTGCTCCTAAGCTGCTGGTTCCAGGCTGAACGCTGGAAACTCCGCTGTTCCATGACCAATCTCCTAAAAGCTCTACCTCTAACTCCAACTGCACTCCAAATTTGGCGGCAACGGTACTGCGGGCGAAGTGGATAAGTTCGCCGATGTCGGCGGCGCTGGCTCTGCCATGGTTAACGAAGAAATTGGCATGAATGGTACTGATTTCGGCATCACCAATCCGGGCGCCTTTCAACCCGGCTGCTTCGATCAAACGACCGGCATAATCGCCGGGGGGATTTTTGAACATCGAGCCCATGCTGGCGCCTGGCGGCTGGGTGCTGCGGCGGCGGGCAGAGAAACCTTCCATCTTTTCCTGAACCGCGCCCGGGCTGCTGCGTTCCAGTTGGAGCCGGGCGGAAAGGATAACGGCGCGGGTCTGGCTGCTGCCGGATTTCTGTTCCCGTTTGAGCAGGCTGGAACGGTATTGGTACTGCATGCGTTCGGCGGACCAGAGTTCTTTACCATTGGGGTGCAAGATCTCTGCCAGCAGCAGGCAGCCGTTCATGTCGCCGCCGAAGGCGCCGGCGTTGCCGTAAACAGCGCCGCCCAGCGTGCCCGGGACGGTGGAGGCCCATTCAAAACCGGCCAGCCCCTGCAGGGCAACCTGGCGGGCAATGGTGCCGATGAGCGCGCCGGATTCGGCCCAAACCGTGGGCGGGCTGCTCTCGGCGTCGATCTGGATGGCGCGGGCGCGGTTCAAAACCACCACCCCGCGCAGGCCGCTGTCTGAAACGAGCACGTTTGAGCCGTAACCAAGTACGAAGAAAGGCACGTCCAGCTCCCACAGGCGGCGGGCGATACGCTCCAGGTCGGCAGCGGAGTTCGCCGCGACCAGCGCATCGGCAGGCCCGCCGGCGCGCGCGGTGGTATGGCTGGCCAGGGAAGCGTTCTCCCGCAGCGCATCGCCAAAAGCGGCCCGCAGCGCGTCGATGGGTAGAGGAGTGGACGAAGGTTTCATGAGGGTTGGATCAAAAATTGCTAGATTTTCTTGATGAAATCGATCAGCCTGGAAACCAGCTCGGGTTCCGGCGGCTGCAATTCGGCGGGGATGCCGCCGGACAGGGCATCGGCTTTGGCTTGCGCGGCCTGCGGACGCGCCGGGCGCTGGTGACGCACCAGGCGCAAACCATTTACCTGAGAGTTGAGCGGAGCATCGTAACTGCGTTTGGCTTTCTTGGGTTCAGGCATTTTGACCCTTCCTTTCGCGTAAACCGGAGAGCACGCGGGCGCTAACCTGATCGGCGTCTCCGGCGGAGAGCACCAGCAGTACATCGCCAGGGCGGAGCTGCTGGAGAAGGTGCGCGCTGATGGCTTCCAGGGATGGGATCCACTGCGCGCTGGGGTGGGATATACCGTCCAAAACCTGGGCGGTAGAGAAGGAGTCGAAGTCTTGGGGCTTTTCGCGAGCCGGGTAGATGTCGCTGATGATGACATGGTCGGCGGCGCTGAAGGAACGGGCGAACTCGTCCCGCAGGGCGCGGGTGCGCGAAAAGGTGTGCGGCTGCCAGACGGCCCAAATGCGGCGGGAAGGATAGCGCGAGCGAGCGGCAGCCAGGGTGGCCTGGATTTCGGTAGGATGGTGCGCGTAGTCGTTGATGATGGTGATGCCGTCTTCTTCCCCGAGCAGATCGAAGCGGCGGCCTGTTCCGGAAAATTCGGCCAGGGCCTGGGCTGAGCGGCCCAGGATATCGGGGATGTTGCCGGGGAGGATGAAGCGGTGGATCACCGCCAGGGCGGCCAGGCTGTTGCGCACGTTGTGCTCGCCGGGCACCTGCAGGCTGATATGGGCGAGGGTTATTTTTTCGCCAGAGGGCGAGCGCCAGCAGGCGTCGTAGTCAAAGCCCCCGCGCTGGTTGGCGGACAGGTTTTCCGCCGTGTAGCTGGCGGCTTCGTCGACGCCGTAGGTCTGGATGTAGGTATCCTTGGGAGCATCTTCGGCCAGGCGCAGCGCCCCCGGGTTGTCTTGGGCAAGGAGGAGCATGCCGCCAGGCTGGAGGCGATGGATAAATTCGACGAAGGCCTGGTAGTATGCCTGGGGGGTGGGGAAGCAGTCGGGGTGGTCGTGCTCCAGGTAGCTGATCACGATTGCGTCTGGGCTGAGGCCCAGGAACATGCGGTCGTATTCGTCGGCTTCGATGACGAAGGCGGGGCCTTTCCCGGCGTGCGCGTTGCGCCCGCCCAGGCTTTTGACCGTTCCACCAACGATGTAGGAGGGGTCTTGGTCCAGGGAGGTGAGCAGCCAGGCGATCATGGCGGTGATGGTGGTTTTTCCGTGCGTTCCGGCAACGGCGATACCGAGATGATTTTCCATGATCTGGCCGAGGAACTGGGCCCGCTTCAGCACGGGAATGCCGGCCTGCAGGGCGGCCTGCACTTCAACATGGTCATCGGGTATGGCAGAAGAGCGGACGACGATATCGGCGCCGAGCACGTTTTCGGGAGCGTGTTCGCGCGCAACGGGCACGCCAGCGGCGGCCAGTTCCTGGGCGAAGGGCGAGAAGACCCGGTCGGAGCCCGTGACGGTATAGCCGCTTTCCAGCAGCAAGCGGGCGATCGCGGAAAGCCCGCTGCCGCCGATGCCGATGAAATGTACGTGCGAATGCTGCTGTACCACTCTCAAAAACTCCGTTTCAAACTAAATGAATACGACCAGAACGAACGCAAAGGCCAACGCTACCGCGAAATAAATGGCGGATGAATCGCCCAGGAGGACGGGGGGCATAATTGCCATCATGCGCTGGGTCACTTCAAATACGGTGGAACCCGGCACGGGTGGCTCGATGATATTGCGGAAGGGATAATCCGCGGCGTGCAGGTAGTACCAGATGGTGCCAGCGATCAGGTAGCCGTTGATGGCGCCGAGGACCACGCCCAGCAGGATATCCTGCAGCCGGTCGCGCGCAAAACGGTTCTGGGCGGCCAGGCGGGGGATATTGGGGGTTTGATAGCCGAAGAAAATCAGGGCGATGATCATCATCGAGCGGACCCAAAATAGGAGCTGGGTATTGGACGCCAGCAAATTCCTGAGGATGGGGACAAAATTCTCCAGCACGGAGGTGATGAACAGCGCCAGGATGACGCTAAACGCAACGAGGAGCTCACGCGCCCAGCCGCGCATGGCGCCGATGGTGGCGAAGAGAATTACGTACATCCAGAAGACGACAATCAGGCTTACCATGCTAATTCTCCCTCGGGTTGCTTCCCAACCCCGGATCGATCCTTTTCCCGCTGCTTTCGCCCGCAAGCCCAGCGACCAAACTGGCCAGGTGTTGAGCAGCCTGGGGGCGCGCCAGGGCCTGCATGGCCTTGCGCATTTGCTGAAGCTGCTCTGGATTCCGGTATAACATTTGGACCGCGGGTAACAGTTCCGCAGGCAGTTGTTCGTCTACAATCAGGCGCGCCGCTCCCCGCTCGACCAGGTAGCCGGCGTTGACTTTTTGATAGCGCCAGGCATGCGGATATGGGACGAGGATGGCCGGGAGGCCAAACAGAGGATAGTCGCCCAGGGCGGAGGCGCCAGCGCGTGAAACAACCAGGTCGGCGGCGCCCAGGGCGGCACCCATTTCGTGCAGGTAGGGAAAAGCGCGGTAGTTTTCAGCCAGCACGGGTGGAAGCTGTTTTTGGGCAGCTTCTACCTCGGCCCAATCCAGCCTGCCGGTGGTGTGGATGACCTGAATATCGGCCAGGACCTGGGGCAGGATGGCGAGCAGGGCGCGGTTGATGGAGCGCGCGCCGGAGCTTCCGCCGGTAACCAGCAGGGTGAAGCGGTCGGGGCGCAGCCCAAGGTGCTGGCAGGCCTTTTCGCGGGTCCACCCCACCAGCTCGGGGCGAGTGGGGTAGCCGGTGACCTCGGCGCGCTTGCTGGAGGGGAAGTATGCGCGGGATTGGTCAACGGACAGCGCAATGAGGCTGGCAAAGCGGCTCAGCAGCTTGAGGGCCAGGCCGGGCTCGATATCGGGCACGTACAGCAGGCTGGGGACCTTGCGCCCGCCAGCCAGGCCCGAACCCGCCACTGCCATGGGAACGGCCATGTAGCCGCCGGTGAACAGCAGGACATCGGGTTGAAAATCGTTCAGTACACGCCGGGAGGCCGCCACCCCGCGCACGTTTGTGATCATATTTGGCAGCATGCGCAGACCCATGCCGGCGATTTGAGCCGCCGGGATGGTCCGATATGGGATACCGGCGCGTTGAACCAGGTCGGCTTCCATACCGCCCTCAACGCCTACCCACAACGTATCCATAGGGTTTGCGCTATTTTCGAGTGCCTGACGAACGGCCATAGCGGGATACACCCCGCCTCCGGTCCCGCCAGCGCAGATCAATAACCGTGCCAAATGTATTTCCTCCAGCAGACGATTTTGTTTTTCCCGATGACCGGGAGATGTTCATCAAAATTCCAACCGATGCCAGGGTGATCAGGAGGCTGGAGCCACCATAGCTGACCATGGGCAGGGCGTTGCCAACCTGGGGAAGCAGGTTGACCATAACAGCCATATTGAGCATGGCCTCGATGACGATCCAGATGGTGATGCCCCCGGCCAGCAGGCTGCCGAGCTTATCTGGCGCGCGGCGGGCGATGGCCAGCCCCCGCCACAAGAAAATGACATAAGCGAAAATGATAAGCGCCGTGCCAATCAGGCCGGTTTCTTCGGCGATTACGGCGAAGATGCTGTCGGTGGGGGCCACCGGCAGGCCGGTGAATTTGGTGGTGCTGTGACCGATGCCCACGCCGAACAGCCCGCCGGAGATGACCGCTTCCAGCGAGCGCTGCACATGGTACGAAGCGTTGAGCAGGTCGCGCAGGCCTTCGACGTAGTCGCGGATGCGCTGCATGCCGGTGTCTGAGATATTGATGATGACGAACCCGACTAGCCCGGCGGCTACCATGGTGAGGGCGATCTGGCGCAGCTCGGCGCCAGCGAGGAAGAACAGGATGCCGCCCAGCATCACCACGGTAAGCGCGGCGCTCAGGTCTGGCTGCATGAGAATGAGGCCGCCGGTAATGCCCAGGATGCCCATCAGGGGGACCAGGCCAAAGGTGATATCGTTCAGCACTTCGCTCTTGGCGGTGAGCCAGACGGAGACATAAATGATGGTGACCAGCTTGGCCAGCTCGGAAGGACGAATGGAACCGGAAAGCATAGAGCGCTGGGCGCCCAGGGTTTCTGTACCAAATACGACCACGAAGCCGAGCATGAGCAGCGTGACGACCATCATGGGGACGGTGAAGCGTTGAAAGATGTGATAATCGATGCGGCTGAGGACAAAAATTGCCACGACCCCCAACACCGCCCAGATCGCCTGCCGGGTGAGGAAGTATTCGGTATCCAAACCGGTTTCCTGGGCGTATTTGGGACCGGCGGAATAGATCATCAACAGCCCGAACAGGGTGATGGTAACCACCAGACCGATCAGAATCCAATCCATGCCCTGCTTTGCGCCGCTTTTCTTCGACGTTTTTGCAGGTTCAGCAGGGCGAGTAAATGCCTGGCTCACGAAAGTTCCTGTACCCATTCTCGAAAACGCTCCCCTCGTTCCTCAAAATCTTTGAATTCATCGTAGCTGGTGCCGCCCGGTGAGAACAGCACTACGTCACCCGGTTCGACGATTTCCGCGGCGGCCTGGACGGCGGCCTGCATCTTCGGCCAGTGGCTGATGGTTTGCAGGCGGCTGCCGGGCCGCAGGGGACCGATCGCCTTTAAGATTTTCTCTCTGGCTTCACCGAATACGATGACGTGATCGACGCGGTGGTGGAGCAGATCCGCCAGTTTTTCCCAGGGCAGGTTTTTATCTCGCCCGCCGAGGAGAAGGACCAGCGGCTCGTCAAATGCTTCGATGACGGCCATGGTGCGTTCTGGAGCCGTGGCAATGGAGTTGTTGTACCAACTGACACCTTTCCAGGTGCGGATGTATTCCAGGCGGTGCGCCACGCCGTGGAAGCCGCGCACGCCAGCCTGGAGCGATTCCACCGGGAAACCGGCGGCGCAGGCGATGGCGCAGGCGGCTAAAACGTTCAGCAGGTTGTACTCGCCGCGCAGGTTGATCAACTCGCGCGACATCAATTCTTTATCTTGCTTTCCGTCGAAGTAATACAGGCGGCTGCCGCGCCGGTCGCCGTTGACATGCGTGCCGTGCTGGGGCGCGTCCGGGCGGTTGAAGCCAAAAGTGACCAACTGGCCGGGGACGGAGGCGCTCAATTCCCAGGCGCCGGGGTCTTCGCGGCTGAGTACGGCGATATCGCCTGGCTTCTGGAATTTGAAAATGCGCTCTTTGGCGGCGGTATAGGCCTGCAGGGTGCCGTGGCGGTCGAGATGGTTGGGGGTGATGTTCAGCACCGCGCTGATGTGCGGAGAGGAGGTCATCAGCTCCAATTGAAAGCTGGAAAATTCGACGACGACCAGGTCATCGGGCTGGATTTGATCGACATATTCGACCAGGGGCATGCCAATATTGCCGCCCACCCAGGCTTTGCGCCCGCGGCTGCGGTTGGCAAAGTCCTGCGCCATGCGGCCCACCAGGGTAGTGGTGGTAGTTTTGCCGGCTGAACCGGTGATGCCGATGATTGGCGCCTGGACTTCGTCCATAAAAATCTGCGAGTCGTTGGTCAGCGGCAGGCCGCGGTTTTGGGCTTCCGCGATGATGCGCAGAGTGAGGGGCACGCCGCCGGATACGCAGACCAGATCGGCCTGGTCGAGCAGTTCCAGGGGGTGCCCGCCCAGGGCCCAGGTTACCGGTAGTTTCTCCAGCGAGGCGATGGCGCTGCCCAACTGCTCGGGCGAGCGCTGGTCGTTGAGGGTAACCCGCGCGCCGCGAGCTGCCAGGAAACGCGCCAGAGAAAGCCCCTGCCGGGCCGCGCCGATGATGAGTACCTTTTGATCCGTCCAGTTTCGTTTCATACGTTTATACCAGTGCCAACGCAATTCCCAGCATGGCTGCCAGCAGGCCTACCAGCCAGAAGCGCTGCACGACCTGCGTTTCGCTCCAGCCGAGCAGCTCGAAATGATGGTGAAAGGGGGCCATTTTGAACAGGCGCTTCCCTTTGGTTAGTTTGAAGTAGCCCACCTGCAGGATGACGCTGAGCGCTTCGCTGACCGGGATGATGGCAATGATGGGCAGCAGCAGCCAGCGACCGGTCATCAGGGCAACCACGGCCAGGGCGGCGCCGAGGGGGAGCGAGCCGGTATCGCCCATGATCAGGGAGGCAGGGTGGACGTTGAACCACAAGAAGCCGAACAGCGTGCCCACGATGGTGAAGCAGAAGCGGGCCAGGAAGGTTTGATCCTGCATGAGGGCAATGCCGCCGTAAGCGGCGAAAGCGGTGGCGCAGATGAGGCCAGCGAGGCCATCCAGGCCATCGGTGAAGTTGACGGCGTTGGACATGCCGACGATGAGGAAAGTGGCGATGGGAATGTACCAGGGTCCCAGCGGGATGGTGCCGGGGTAGGCGAACCAGAACAGCTCTGGCGCGCGCAGCACGTATTTGAGCGCCCAGGCCACGACAATGGCGAAGATGACCTGAATGATGAACTTGGTGCGAGCGCGCATGCCTAAACCACGGCGGGGGCCGCGGATGCCTTCCCAATCATCGACGGCGCCGAGCAGGGCGTAAGCGCCCAGCACGCCCAGCGGCAGGATGATCGAACGGCCGGTAACGTTCAGGCCGAGCAGAGTGGCGGCATTCAGCATGATGGTTACCATGGCAACCGGGAGAATGATCATCACGCCGCCCATGGTGGGCGTGCCCATTTTGGCATAATGGCTCTTGGGACCTTCCACGCGGATCAGCTTGCCGATGCGGAAGTGGCGCAGTACGCGCAGCAGCGGCCCGCCCCAGATGACGGTCAGCATGAAGCTCAGCCCGCTTAGAGCCAGGGCCATGGGCGTTTCGGCTGCATTCATGAGCCTGCCTCCAGCGCTGCCACAATGCGATCCATGCGCAGCCCGTGGGAACCTTTGATCAAAACAATGTCTCCTTCATTCAGCTCTGCTGAAAGCGCCTCGATGGCCTGGGGGACATCGGCTACCCAGGTGATGCACGATTCTGGCAGCCCGGCGTTGCGGGCGGCATCGGCGATCATCCTGGCGCGGTCGCCCACGGCAATGAGGCGTTGGGCGACTTCCGCCGCGCGCAGGCCGACTTTTTCATGCCCCTGGCGCTCGTACTGGCCGAGCTCGAGCATTTCGCCCAGCACGGCGATGCGATGGCCATCCAGGTCATACAGCAGGTTGAGGGCCGCCAGGGTTGATTCTGGGGAGGCGTTATACGAGTCGTCCAGGATGAGCGCTCCGTTGTTGGCGCGGACGGCAACCAGGCGGAGCTGAGTGGTGCTGAGGCGCAGCCCATCGACGATTTCGCCCCAGGTGAGCCCTTCGACGATACCCACGGCGGCGGCGCGCAGCGCGGTGTGAACGGAGTGCGCGCCAATCATGGGGACGCGCAGGTAGAGCACTTCGTTGTGGTAATGCAGGCGGAAGCGAATACCTTCCAGCCCCATGCTTTCGATCTCGTCTGCCCACAGCTCGGCAGCCGGGTCGAGGCCGTACATGAATACGCGCGCGCGGGTTTTTTGGGCCATGGCGCGCACCAGGGGATCATCATAGTTGAGGATGGCTGTACCGCGCGGGGCAGGGGGGAGAGCCTCGACCAACTCAGCTTTACCGCGGGCGATTTCTTCCTGCGAACCGGCGCGTTCGGCGTGTACGGTGCCGATATTGGTGATGACGCCGACTTCGGGTAGGGAAAGATCGCAGAGCAGTGCAATTTCCCCCGGGACGTAAAATCCCATCTCAAGCACCGCTCGCTGGTGACCGCCGCCCAGGCGCAGCAGGGTCAGCGGCAGGCCGATTTCGTTGTTCAGGTTGCCAGCGTTTTTCAAGGTGCGGAAGCGCTGGCTGAGTACATCCGCGATCAGTTCTTTGGTGGTGGATTTGCCTACGCTGCCGGTCACGCCGATCACGCGCACATCGAGCTTGCGCCGGTAGAAGCTGGCGACCTGCTGCAGCGCCTGCAGGGTGTTTTCAACCCGCAGGCAGAAAGGCGCGCCGCGCATGAGGCTGCTGGGCAGGGTCATCTCGGCCAGGTTGGGTTTGGCCCGCAGGTCGATGGTGAGGTAGTGGGGCGACATATCCTGCTGGACCAGCGCCAGGCTGGCGCCATTTTTGAAGGCCTCGGCGATGAAATTGTGCCCGTCGGTGCGTTCTCCAGGAAGCGCGATGAACATGGCGCCTGGAATGACCTGGCGCGAATCGATGGCTGCTTCGTTGATCACGCGCAGCTCGTGGTCCGCCGGGTTGAGAAGTTCCAGGCGGTGACCGGTGAGCGCTTCGAGTACGTCAGCCAAAGATAACACGGGCAATCCTTATTGATTGGCCAGCTGCTGCCGGACGGCATCGGGCGGCAGGTCGAGCATGACAACCAGGTTTTGAACGATTTCGCTGAACACCGGGGAGGCGACAACCGAACCCCAGGGCGAAGAGGTGGGCTTTTCCAGCCAGACATAGACGAGGAAGCGGGGATCATCGACCGGTCCCCAACCGATAAAGGATGCGTTGGTCAGATTGGTGGTGTAGCCTTCCGGCCCGCCGATTTCACCGGTACCGGTCTTGCCTGCTACTTTGTAGCCCTCGACCAGGGCGACCGAGGATTCTTCTTCCAGCGAGATGGCCAGCATGTTGGTGAGCGTGCGGGCGGTTTCTTTGCTGATGGGCGTGCCGATCACCTGCGGCGAGTTTTCGTACTGCTCGCCATTCTCGATGGTGGCTTTGAGTACGTGGGGGGCCATCATTTTACCCTCGTTGTTGGCGACGGCTGAGACGGCGGTGACGATCTGAATGGGAGTGGTGGCGAGGCCCTGACCAAAGGAATTGGTGCCCAGGTTGATTGGGTACCAGTTCTCATCGCCTTGAACGGAGAGCGGCCAGTTGGCTTCACCGATCAGGTCGATGCCGGTTTTGTGACCGATGCCGAAGCCCCTCAGGTAGGTGTAAAACTTGGTGGGGCCAAGCTCCACGGCGAGGTGGGCCAGGCAGACGTTGAGCGAGTGTTGCATGCAGCCGATCATGGTCTGCGGTCCCCAGGCGCCGCGGTCCCAGTTGTAGATATTGATTCCACCGACATTGATCACGCCGGTATCGAGGAACTCGGTTTCGGGCTGCACCATGCCTGAGTCGAGCGCGGCGGCCATGGTCAGGATCTTGAATACCGAACCCGGTTCGTAAGTGGCCTCAACCCCGCGCGAGAAGGGGGTATTTTCGGTGAAAATTTCGCCATACTTCCAGTATTCGTTGGGGTCCAGGCGGGGCGTGGAGGCCATGGCCAGGATTTCGCCGTTGCGGGGGTCCATGATGATCACGGTTCCGGAGGCGGCGTCGTTATCGGCGACTGCTTGGTCGATCACGCGTTCGGCCATGCCCTGAATCTCGCGGTCGATGGTGAGCATGAGGCTGGCGCCGGGTTGAATATCCGGCTTGGTGAAGACCTCGTACGGGTCGAGCGGAACTTTGATGGGAACAGGCTGCCCGGCAAGCAGATTGTTGTACTGGCCTTCGACGCCAAAAAAGCCTTGAGGCTGGACGCGGTCCTGGTAGTTGTAAAACCCGATGATGTTGGACCCCAGGCTTTTTTCCGGGTAGCTGCGCTGTAACATGGGCTTCCAGTCCAGGCCGCGCAGGGATGGCAGGTCTTTCAGCTTTTCTTTGCTAACTTTTTCGGCATCTTCACTGAGCTGTTTGATGTTTTTTTCCAGCTCGGCAATTTTGTCAGGAGCAACTGCTTTGTGAAGGATCACGTACCTGATCGTGTTTTCTGGATCGTCTTTGAGCTTCAGCAGATCGAGGGTCTCTTTGTAATCGATATCATCGATCAGGTCCGAAAGGGTCATGGCGATGTTTTCGGGGTCGGTGACCAGGGTAAGGTCCGCGCCGAGCTCATACACCTCGGTGTTGCCAGCCAGCAGGTGGCCCCAGCGATCGTAGATATTGCCGCGCTCGGGATAAATCGTGCTGTACTCGTACTTGTAGGCTTCGCCTTCATCCAGGATATCCTGGGCCTTTTCACTGGTCTGAATGCGGATGATCCAAATAAAAATGAACAGGCCCGCTAGTGAAAGCGCGCCTCCAAGGAACAAGAAACGGCGAATTGGGAATTCAAAGACGGGTCCGTTTTTCATGGGGGCGAACCTCCCGCCGGCTGTACAGCCGGTTCACTGATTGCGAGTATGCCTTCCAGCATCCACTCCCAAAGCGACTGCCTGAAAGCTGGCCTGACCAGCGGCTGCGTGATGGCTGCACCAGGGGGCGGCGCCTGAATTTCAGGCTGCCGGCCTTTGTAGCCAGGGATGATGACGTATTCGATGTCGGCTGGGTCGACGGGCTGGAAGCCCAGCCCCTCCGCGCGGCTTTTCATTTGAGCGGCGGAGGTCTGAATGGCGATGTTGGTGTGCAGCGCGGCGATTTCGCGCTGAAGCGTTTGCTGGTCTTTTTCAAGTTTCTGAAGCTCAAGCCCTGCAGCGGCGGCCTGAACGGTGACGCTCACCATTACCCACAGCACGGCAGCGCCTAAGATCGCCACAACGAGGAGGGTTACCCCGCGTTGGGTCTGCAACCGCCATGGGGCCTGACGATAGGCCTGCACCAGCCGGTTGGATCCGGTTCTTTTTGCCTGTGAGTTCCTGCTTCGCATCATATCCTTCTAATTTTTTGTTTGCGTTATTTGGGTTTTTTCAAGGATCGGGTCTCCTTGAAAGGGTAAGCGTGCAATTCCTATACCAGCTTCTCCGCTATTCTCAACCTGGCGCTGCGCGAGCGCGGGTTTTCCGTGACTTCTTCCGGCTGCGCTTCAATGGGATGGCGGTTGACTTCGGTGATGGTGGCTTTGTGCCCGCAGGTGCAAACGAGTTGTTCGGGGGGGCAGATGCAGTCGCGGCTTTCGCGGCGGAAGAACTGCTTTACGATGCGATCTTCCAGAGAGTGGAAGGAGATGACCGCCAGCCTTCCACCGGGGGCCAGGGCCGAAACCGCCCTGGGGAGGAAGGTCTCCAGCGAGCGCAGTTCCTCGTTGACGGCGATGCGCAAGGCCTGGAAGGTGCGGGTGGCGGGGTGAATGCGGGGCCCTTTGGGGCTGCTTCTGACCGCTCGGGCGATCACTTCGGCCAGCGCGCGGGTGGTGGAGAGGGGGCGGGCCTGGAGAATGGCCCGGGCGATCTTGCGTGACTGCTGTTCCTCGCCGTAGCGCCAGATGAGATCGGCCAGATCGTGCTCGGACCAGCCATTGACTACGTCGGCGGCGGTGAGGGGTTGGGTGGGGTCGAAGCGCATATCCAGCGGACCTTCGGCCTGGAAGGAGAAGCCGCGCTCGGGATTATCCAGCTGCATGCTGGAAACGCCGAGGTCGATGACGATGCCGTCCGCGTTTTCCCATCCGAGGTTTTGGATTTGTTCAAGCAGGGTGGTGTACGAAGCCTGGATCAGCACTGCCCGGCTGGTAAATTCGGCCAGGCGCTGGCGAGCCAACTGCAGCGCGTGCGGGTCCAGGTCCAGACCCAGCAGATGCCCTTCGGGCTGACTGGCGTTAAGTATGCCCCAGGCGTGCCCTCCCGCCCCAACGGTAGAGTCGACGTAGCGCCCATGGCTGTGCGGGCGCAAAGCGTGTATAATTTCATGGTAAAGTACTGAGCGGTGCGGGTTTTCGTTTTGATTGGTGCTGCCCACGGCCATTCCTACACATTTGGCAGGTCGAGTGAGGAGAAACGCTGAGAGACGTCTTGGTCTTGCATTGCCTGGTTCCGCGCAGCCCAGTTGGAAGGCGACCAGATTTCGAAATAAGCGCCTGCCCCGACCAGCATTACCGAACCATCCAGTTGGGCCATGTCGCGGAGGAACTGCGGTAACAGGATCCGGCCAGCTTTGTCGATCTCGCACCGGTCTGCAGTAGAATAGAGATACCGTTTGAGGTCACGCGCTAGAGGGTCATTAAAAGCTAACTTGTTGATTCTGGCAGATAGTTCTTCGAAGTAGGCGACAGGATGAACATTCAGGTTGCCATCGAGGCCCATGGTTACGAAAGCGCCATCTGCCAGCAACTCGCGGTAGCGGGCTGGAATGGTCAGGCGACCTTTTTCATCGATGGAGTGTTCGTAACGGCCAAGAAACATATGTTCTACCTGTCCTAGATAGACGGAACGCCGGGCACATATGCCGGCGCTCCACGATCTCCCACTTTATACCACTTACACCCACAAGTATATACGAAATAACTTTACTTTGCAAGTGGTTATTTAATTCCAAACCATTTCTTTACAAATCTTTTAGGTGGTTTTCATGATGGATTTTCGCAGTTTATTTGTTGGGCTGGATACGATGGCGCCACTGCTGGACGGCAGCCAGCAGGTGTACATTAACCTGGATAATGCGGCTTCTACACCATCGTTTCGGGCGGCGAAAGAGAGCGTAGATGCGTTCCTGGCGTTTTACAGCAGCGTTCACCGGGGGATGGGTTTTAAGAGTCAGGTTTCCACCCATGCTTATGAAGCCGCGCGCCTGGCGGTGATGGAATTCACCGGCGCGGACCCCAGCCGGGATGTTTGCGTGTTTGGGAAGAACACCACCGAAGCAATCAATAAGCTGGCGCACCGTTTTCCTTTTCCGCAGGGGCGGGATGTCGTACTGGTGAGCACGATGGAGCACCATTCCAATGACCTGCCCTGGCGGTCCGCGGCGAATGTGATGCACGTAAAGGTTACGGCAGAGGGGCGCCTGGATGAGGAAGACTTTGAGCTGCAGATGGAGCGCTATGCCGGGCGGGTAGCGCTGGTGGCGGTGACCGGGGGGAGCAATGTATCGGGTTTTATCAACCCGGTGTACCGGCTGGCGGAGAAGGCGCACCGGGCCGGCGCGCAAATCCTGGTGGACTGCGCGCAGCTTGCGCCGCACCGCAGGGTGGATATGCTGGCGCATGACGACCCGCGCCACCTGGATTATGTGACGCTCTCGGCGCACAAGCTGTACGCCCCGTTTGGCACCGGCGCGCTGGTGGGGCGGCGGGAGACCTTCGAGCGGGGTGACCCGGAGTACCGCGGCGGGGGGCAGGTGGATATCGTCACCCTCGACAGCGTGGCATGGTCGACCCCGCCTGAGCGGGATGAATCGGGCAGCCCGAATACCGTGGGGGCGGTGGCGCTGGCGGCGGCGGTGCGCCAGCTCCAGAGGGTCGGGATGGAAGCGGTGGCCGCGCACGAGGCTGAGCTGACGGCCTACGCCCTGCCGCGGCTGAAGCATGTTCCAGAGCTGCATATTTTCGGCGACGCTGACCCGGGGCGCGCCGGGGAGCGGCTGGGAGTTATCCCGTTGCAAATCGACTCGGTCCCGCATTTCCTGCTGGCGGCGATTCTTTCGTATGAGTTTGGCATTGGGGTGCGGAATGGCTGCTTCTGCGCGCATCCTTATATTCTGAACCTGCTGGGGGTGAAGGAAGAAGAGGCGGCACGCGTCCGCCAGAATATCCTGAACGGCGACCGGCGGGGGGTGCCCGGACTGGTGCGGGTATCGTTTGGCCTGTATAACGAGGTGGAAGAAATCGACCGGCTGGTGGAGGCGCTGCATAAGGTGGCGCGCGGGGAATACCAGGGAAACTATATTCAAGATGCTGCCAGCGGCGATTTCGCGCCGGAGGGCTGGCGGGTGGAGTACGGGGATTACTTTCGCGTTGAGGCTTATGTAAAATAGGCAGGAACCGGCCAGCCCTTTGAGCAGTGAAGCATAAAGGAGAAAGATGATGAAACCTGAAATTTTTGCGCTGCTGACCGCGATCTGCTGGGGCGTAGGCGGGTATTTCGAAAAGAAGGGCCTGCATATGGGCAACCTATCGCCAACCATGGGCATTACCCTGCGCACGGTGACCGCGCTGATCATCCTGGCGGCGGTCAGCTTTCCGCAGTGGAAGACGGTTCCGCAGGCTGGCTCGCGGGCCATTTTGTACATGGTGGTGGGCGGCGGCGTGGTGGCAGGGGCAGCGGGGATGCTGTGCTTTTACACCGCGCTGAAAGGCGCGCCGCTGACGCGGGTGATGCCGATTGCCTTTACCTCTCCGCTGTTTGGGGCGCTGATGGGCATTCTCTTCGCGGGGGAGCCGCTGACCTGGAAGACGGTGGTGGGCCTGCTGATGACGATCGGCGGGATTGTGCTGCTGACGATCGGGTAGGGCAGGCTGTTATGTATTCCCCGGTTATTGACTGGCTACTTGAAGAAGAAAACCCTTCCGTGCGCTACCGCACACTGCGGGACCTGCTGGGCGCAGCGCCAGACGATGCGCGCGTGCGCGATACGCGTTCTCAAATTGCCGGCAGCCGCCCGGTGCAGAAGATCTTCGCAAAAATGCACCCGGATGGCTACTGGCTGTTTCGCGGCGTCGGCGACGGCGTCGATTACGCCATGTCTTCCTCCACGCACTTTATGCTGGCTTACCTGGCGGAACTGGGCCTGGATCGCAGCGATGACCGCACTGCGCGCGCCGCTGAACGCTACCTGAACCTGACCGCGGAGGAACTGGAAGGTAAGGGCAAGTACGCGCGGGTTCCAGATTACCAGACGCACCAGTCCTGCCTGTATGCCTATAACATCCGCACCTTTATCATGCTCGGGTATGGCGATGATCCTCGCATGCAGCCGCGGATTGCTACCCTGCTGGCAGACGAACGATCCGACGGCGGCTACCTGTGCTGCCGCCCGGCGTTCAACGACCAAACCAAAAGCTGCATTCGCGGCAGCACCAAGGCGCTGATGGCCTTTGCCGAACTGCCTGAGTATTGGAACCATCCGCGCTGCCAGGCGCTGGTCGATTACTTCTTGCGGCGGCGGATTTTCCACCGCTCGGATGGCTCAGACGAGGTGATCCGGCGCGAGCTGATATCGGCCATCTTCCCCTTTGCCATCTCGGGAAGCCTGCTCGAGCCGCTGTACGCGCTCAGCCGGATGGGCTATGCCGACCACCCGGCGCTGAAACCTGCCTGGCAAGCCCTGGCAGAGAAAACTAATGCCGAAGGCCGCGTTTGCCTCGATTGGTTTGCGCCATCGCCGTTCGTGCCTGGCAAGAAGGGCGAAGCCAACAAATGGACGACGCTTTACGCGGTCATGGCCCGGCGCGGCGCGCCATAGGTCTGGATGGGCTAAGGATGGCGCCCTCACTCTAGGTTTGCGAAGCGTGGGTAACACAACTCTGCATTGACGCGCATGAAAGGTTTTGCTATACTATTAACGCGCGTTAGTGGAATGGGGATTCCAGGCGCGTATTATCTGTGCATTTCCGTTATTATCCCAAATAAGGGAGGGCTGCGGTGAGCGCTAAACGAGTCACCAGCCTGGATGTTGCGAAGAGGGCGGGGGTTTCCAGAACGACCGTCTCTTTTGTTTTGAATAATGTGACCTCCATGCAAATCAGCGAGGAGACGCGCGAGCGGGTGCGGCAGGCGGCGCGCGAGCTGCATTACGTGCCGGACGCGGCGGCGCAGGCGCTGGCCAGCGGGCGATCGAAAACGATTGGCCTGCTGCTGGCGCGCCACCCGCACGTGATCGCCTCGGACATGTTCCTGACGCAACTGCTGGAAGTGCTGGTGCGAGAGGTGAACCAGAACGGCATGCGCATGCTGCTGCAGGTGGTGGAAGATTTTGAAAAACGAGAATCGTACCTGGAACTGGTGCGCTCCAACAGCATTGATGGGATTCTGTATTCCGGCCCGCGCATTGAAGACGCGGCGCTCTCATCGCTGGTAGAGCACGGGGTGCCTACCGTGCTGATGGGCACGCTGCCGGGTTCTTCTTATTATTCGGTCGACGTGGACAACCGGGCTGCCGCACGCCGCGCTACGGCCCACCTGGCTGCCCTGGGACACACCCGGGTGGCCTGCCTGACCAATGCCGGAGTGTCGTATTCGGCGGCGGTCGACCGACTGCAGGGGTATAAGGATGCGCTGGAGGCCGCCGGGCTGGCGCTGAACCCGGACTTTATTCGCTTTGGCGACTTTAGCCCGGAGAGCGGGTATTTCCAGATGAAGCAGATTCTGGATGCTTCGCCGCCCCCCAGCGCGGTTTTTGTGGCCAGCGATGTGGTGGCGTTTGGCGCAATGCAGGCGATCCGGGAGCGCGGCATGCGCATTCCGGAAGACATTGCGCTGGTAGGCTTTGATGATGTGCCGGTCTCTCGCTATATTGAACCCAGCCTGACCACCATGCAGCTGCCGGTGGTCGAACTGGCCCGCCAGGCCTGCGCGATGGTGGTCTGCCTGGTCAGAGGCGGTAAGCCGGCCCAGCCCCAGATATTGCTCGATGCGGACCTGGTGGTGCGCAAATCCTGCGGGGCAAATCAGCGGCACACCCATTTTGGATAACCGCATTTTTTCTAGGAGGTTTCACGATGGAAAAGGCGATCCCCTGGTATAAGAAGGCCATCTTCTACGAACTGTATGTGCGCGCGTTTTATGACAGCAACGGCGACGGTCACGGCGACCTGCGCGGGGCGGCCCAAAAACTGGCTTACCTGGAACGGCTGGGGGTGAACTGCGTGTGGCTGCTGCCGCTGTATCCATCGCCGCTGCGCGACGATGGATATGACATCGCTGATTATTACAACATCCACCCGCAGTACGGCACGCTGGATGACTTCAAGGCATTTTTGGATGAAGCGCACCGGCGGGGGATTCGCGTGATCCTGGACCTGGTGCTCAACCATACTTCGGATGCGCATGCCTGGTTCCAGGCGGCGCGCGCTGACCGCAATTCCCCTTACCGGGATTACTACGTGTGGAGCGATACCGACCAGAAGTATCCGGATGCGCGCATTATTTTCGTCGATACGGAAAAATCGAACTGGACCTGGGATGAGCAGGCCGGGCAGTACTTCTGGCACCGCTTTTACTCTTCGCAGCCGGATTTGAATTACGATAACCCGCAGGTGCGCGAGGAAATGAAGAATGTGATGCGCTTCTGGCTGGACATGGGCGTGGATGGGTTCCGGGCGGATGCCGTGCCATACCTGTTCGAGCGGGAGGGGACGAACTGCGAAAACCTGGACGAGACGCACGCGTACCTGAAGGAACTGCGCCAGTTTATCGACCAGCATTACCCTGGCAGGGCGCTGCTGTGCGAGGCCAACCAGTGGCCGGAGGATGTGTTCCCATATGTTGGAACGGGTGATGAATTCCAGATGGCGTTTCACTTCCCGATCATGCCGCGCATTTATATGTCCATCCGCAAGGGAGAGCGCACCTCGCTGGAGTGGATTATGGCGCGCACGCCGGCCATTGTGCCGGAATCGCAGTGGTGCATCTTCCTGCGCAACCATGATGAACTGACCCTGGAAATGGTCACCCCTGAAGAGCGGGAATGGATGTGGGCCGAGTACGCACCGGAACCGCGCATGCGGCTGAACCTGGGCATCCGCCGCCGCCTGGCGCCGCTGCTGGACAACGACCGGCGGAAGATTGCACTGGCAAATTCGCTGCTATTCACGCTGCCCGGCACGCCGATTGTCTATTACGGGGATGAGATCGGGATGGGCGACAATATCTGGCTGCCCGACCGCAACGGGGTGCGCACGCCCATGCAGTGGAAGAATGCCCCCAACGCGGGGTTTTCCACGGCTGGTCCGGAAAAGCTGTACGCGCCGGTGATCGAGCAGGCGCCTTATGACCCAGGGCGGGTGAACGTTGATGATGAACTGCAAGATCCAGAATCGTTATTGAACTTCACCTGCCGGCTGATTCAACTGAATAAGCAGCACATGGCGTTCGGGCTGGGGGATTTCGAATGGGCACGGTGTGAAAACCCGGCTATCGCCGCATATTACCGGACCTATGCAGGGGAGCCAGCGGACGGGGCGCGGGGGCCCAACCCGGCGGGTAACCGTGAGACGATCCTGGTGGTGCAGAATTTATCTGGCGAAAAGCAGGATGCGGCGATTGTGCTGCCCGAGGCCCCACCCGCGGCGCTGACCGACCTGCTGACGCAACGGGTCTTTGCGCCCAGCGAGGGTCAGACGCTCAAGATGCACCTGGAGCCGTACCAGTTTTTGTGGCTGGAATATTAATAAATTTGGGGTCAACAACCGCCCGCGAGGCAGTTGTTGACCCCAAAGTGAATAAATAATTTTTAATCCGCGCCCATTGCCCGCAGAGTGGCAAAGAGGTGATCGGGGGGATCGCATTTGCTGACAAAGGCATCCGCGCCGGAGACCAGACCCATCTGAGGCGCCTGGCAGCGCCCGCTCAACACAATCACCTTTAGCGGGGCATGGCGGCGAAGTTCAGACAGAAACGCGCCAGAGTGCAGGCCGGGGAGCTCCAGGTCGACCAGAAGCAAATCAGGGGGTGCTTCTTTCAAGCGGCTGGTCAGGCTGGCCGCATCGCTGACTTCCTCTACCTGTTCCACTTCTTTTAATTGTTCAAGGGCCAGGCGTAGAGCGGCGACCACTTTGGGCTCATCATCGGCTAATAAAACGCGCATTCACATCTCCAGGTTTTTATTCTTCATCGACTGTAAAAGGGAAGCGCGTTGAAGTTCCTGAGGGGTCCTGCGGGTTCCAGGCGTGGATCTGGTAAGCGACCTTTGGATCTAATCGCCCGGGCGCACCTTCGCGACCCAGCGCGGCGAGAATTTCCCATTGGTTGGCATCAATCTCCACGCATATCTCCCGCGGCCACCATTCGGCAGCTTTCTGGTCCGCCAGCAGTTCCGTCTGCACACAGGCCCCATCTGGGAGCGTGCTGTGCCCGGTGATATATACGCCGGCGCCCTGGTTCACCTGTACCTGGTCGATCGTTATGGCTGCTGCCGGACCGGGCGTTAAGGCCACCGGAGGCCTCGACAGCGAGCGGGTACAGGCGGTCAGCATTCCGGCAAGAAGGAGCAGGATCAAAATATGGATTTGGATCGAGCCGGTTCTCGCCAGGGAAGGCTGGCCAACAGCGCTCTCTTCCCATCTTCTTTCGGTTGAAAGAATACCATACCCGAAATGGCTGCGCACTGGTAATCCTGTTAGGAAATTCTGACTGAGAGGATAGAATTTCCCTGGTAAGATGACCAGGGAAATTTGTTTCAGGATAGGTTTTTTTGTACAACATGCATGTACAACATGCAGAAGAAACCTGTCCCGCTGCGTTTCCCTCAGCAGCTATCGAAGCGGAGACAGATGTTTTGTAAAGTGTTTTTCGAGCATCACGTAGTACGCGTTTTCACTGCCGCGCAGGGTATCCAGCAGGGTGGGACCGAAGCGATCCATGACCGCGCCAAAGGTGACGTGAAATACCTGGCGCGAGTCAAACTGTTCGAGCAGGGCGGACAGGTCTGAATCTTCCAGGGCGTGGGGCGCGGCGACCCGGGATAAGGCCGCGGAGACGTGATAGCTGGCGCGATCTTCTTCGTAGCGTTCAATGGCCAGGGTCAGGATATCGCGGAACAGGGCAGGGTTGGCCTGGGCAACCACCCGCAGGGCTTCGAGATAGCTCGTCCCGGCAGTTTTCAAATGAAGCAGCCGGTTGGTATGGCGGGCCGCGATGGAATAGATGCTGAATTTGTCCGAGCCGGAGTGCAGGCTGAGGCGGTAGTCGCCAAAATAGCGGGCGATGGCGGCGTGGCGGATGAATTCCGCTTCGAACTGGCCCAGGTCGCCGATGTAATCGACGCCTTTTTCGAAGCGACCGACAAAACGCGGCGCCAGGCTCTGCCAGCGCACGCCCAGGCGGCGCAACTCAGAGGCGACCAGGAAATGTTCTTCGGCGGAGGTGGGGGTATGGGTCTCATCGACGGAGACTTCCAGATCGTAAGGGCGCCCGGCGGCGCGACCGGCGAGGTGCGCGGCCATGCGGGTGGTGTGAGCAATGGCGCGCCCGTACTTGGCCAGCGCGCGCAGGATGGTTTCTTCGGCAAGCTCCAATGAAAACCCATCCAGATCAAAGGTTTTTCCAAGGTAGGTTTGAAGGGCGCCTTCGGGGGTGCTGCGCAGTTGGTCCCAGGGGAGCTGGGAAACCTTTTCGCGCAGCACGGCGAGGGTATCCGTTTGGGCGGCGTTGTCGACATGGTCGCCGGGGTCGATGGTGAAGAAGGTGAAACCGGCATCGAAGAATGAATCGATGTCAGCGGGGGTCTTGAGGTGGTCGGCGTCCGCGCCCCAGGGCTGGCGCCAGCCGGTCTGGAAGACACCCCACATGGCGTCATCCATCACCTGCTGGGGGGTGCGGCGGGTGCGGGCATTTTCGCGGACGGACTGCTGGGCGAAGATGGGGGCAATACCCGTGCCCTGAACCGCGCGGACGTGACCGGGGGTAGCCAGGCCCAGCCGGTCGCCAAAGCCGGCGGTGGTGCGCAGGCCAAGCGGCTGGGGACGCAGCCAGGGCAGGCGCTCGCGCAGGACGGCGGCGTTTTCAGGGGTCAGCGGATAGAGATGGGTGGTGGCGCCGCTGTCACCGGCAACGCCCTGGCCTTCCCTGAAGCCGGTCACAAAAGCGCCGGGTTTCGGGCACATCACCCCAAGATATTTTGTATTGTCTTCTTCGCTGCGGACCAGAAAGTAGGTTACGCCGTTGGATTCTTCAAGCGAGTCGGGGTAGTACATATAGCCGGTCAGGGTTTTCATGGGCAGGGAACCTCATTTTTAGGGGTGGGTATGTGGCGCGCGATCGGATTGCGAACTATTGCGAATCGAGGCGGTAGGCTTTCTTCGCCAGGTTGTAGGCCAGGTCGAGGATCATTTCGCGGGCATCGTCCAGGCCGATGATTTTCCGCGCCACCAGCCCGGCGACCCAGTTGGCGCTGGCCCGCCGCCACAGATCATGGCGGGCGGGGATCGAACAGAAGGCGCGGGTGTCATCATTGAAGCCGCTGGTGTTGTACAACCCGGCAGTTTCGATGACGGCGTCGAAGTAGCGGGCGATGCCGTTCAGGCTGTCGTGGAACCACCAGGGGGGGCCCAGCCGGAGAGCGGGGTAATGCCCGGCCAGCGGCGCCATCTCGCGGGCGTAGGAGGTCTCATCGAGGGTGAAGAGGATGATTGTGAGGCGCGGGTCGCAGCCGTACTTATTCAGCAGGGGCTGGAGGTTGCGGGTGAACTCGGTTTGGGCGGGGATGTCGGCGCCTTTATCGAGGCCAAAGGCTTCATACAGCGCGATGTTGTGGTTGCGGAACGAACCGGCATGAAGCTGCATGACCAGGCCGTCTTCTATGCTCATGCGGGCCATTTCCATCAGCATGTGGCCCATGAACTGGCGGGCATCCGCGGCAGTGGAGATGGGATCGCTATTACTGCGCAGCGCGCGCTGGAAGATGCGATCGGCTTCGTCGGGGGTCAGCTCGCCGGTGGAGGGCACCAGGGCGGCGTGGTCGGTGGCTTTGGCGCCCATTTGCTTGAAGAATGCGCGCCGGTTCTCGAGGGCCTGGATGAACGTGCGGTAGTCGTGGATATCGATGCCGCTGGCCTGGCTGAGCTTGTGGATGTTCTCGCGCCAGCCAGCCATTTCCATATTGACCACGGCATCGGGGCGGAAGGTAGGCAGGATGCGCGCCTTCCAGCCGGACTGGCGTATGGCGGCGTGGTGTTCCAGCGAATCGGAGGCGGCATCGGTGGTGCACAGCACTTCGATATTGAAGCGCTCGTACAGCCGGCGCGGTTGGAATTCGGGGGAGGCCAGCCGCTCCGCGATCTGGTCATAGACGGCCTGGGCGGTATCGCCGTTCAGTCTTTGACGGATGCCGAAGATTTCCACCAGCTCGCTGGTCATCCACATGCCCGAAGGGGTGGAGCGGAATAGATAGAAGTTTTCGGCGAAGATCTGCCAGATTTTGCGATGATCTGTTTCAACGGGGCGGCCATCGCGGGCCGGGATGCCCAGCGCTTCCAGGGAAATCCCCTGCGAATAGAGCATGCGGAAGACGTAGTGGTCTGGAATAATGAGCAGATCGACGGGCGTGCCAAAGGTGTAATTGGGGTCCGTGAACAAACGGGGGTCCACATGCCCGTGCGGGCAGAGGATGGGCAACTGCGCAACGGTCTGGTAGAGCTGGAGGGCAATTTCTTTTTGAGCGGCGTCGGGGCCAAAGAAACGATCCGCAGGAAGCTCGAGCATGGTGATCTCCATGTTATAAAGAGATGATTGTTCTTCTTGATTCTACTACCTTTCTGGTTCTACCAATCCGCCCGAGTTGACGATCTCATAATTGAATGGTTGTGCTAGAATCGGTTTACAGCAATCTTCCCAATCATTGGAGATAAAGGATGAATCGAAGCGAATCTCAACAGGCAATCGAAAGCGGCAAGACGGCTTTAGGCGTCGAGTTTGGTTCAACGCGTATCAAGGCAGTACTGATCGGCGAGGATCACGCGCCGATCGCATCGGGAAGTTATGAGTGGGAAAACCGGTACGAAAACGGCGTGTGGACGTATCATCTTGATGACGTCTGGACGGGCCTGCAGGAGAGCTACCGCAGGTTGAGCAGCGAGGTTTTGGAAAAGTATCAGGTCCCGCTCAAAACCATCGGTGCGATTGGCTTCAGCGCCATGATGCACGGATACCTGCCGTTCGATGAGGGCGGAAACCTGCTGGCTCCGTTCCGCACGTGGCGAAACACGATGACCGGGCAGGCGGCAGAGAAACTCACCGATTTATTCCAGTTCAACATTCCCCAACGCTGGAGTATCGCGCACCTGTACCAGGCAATCCTGAACCAGGAAGCGCACGTGAGGGATATTTCCTTCTTGACCACGCTGGCGGGCTATGTGCATTGGAAGCTGACCGGGCAGAAGGTGCTGGGGGTTGGCGAGGCTTCGGGGATGTTCCCGGTGGACAGCAAGACGAACGCCTACGATCCACGCATGATGGAGCTATTTAATGCGCGGCTCAAAGCGGAGAATATGCCATGGAAGATCGCGGATATTCTGCCTAAGATCCTCATGGCGGGCGACGGCGCGGGCACGATGACGGAAGAAGGCGCAAAGCTGCTGGACCCCACGGGGCAACTGCGCGCGGGAATCCCGCTGTGCCCGCCGGAGGGCGATGCGGGGACGGGCATGGTGGCAACGAACAGCGTGGCGGAGCGAACGGGGAATGTTTCAGCGGGAACGTCGGTCTTTGCTATGATCGTCCTGGAAAGGGCGCTGTCGAAGTTGTATCCCGAGATCGACATGGTGACGACGCCGACCGGCAAGCCAGTGGCGATGGTGCACAGCAACAACTGCACGTCTGATTTGAATGCCTGGGTGGAGCTTTTCCAGGAATTCGCGCAACTGCTAGGAGCGGACGTCAGCCAATCGAGGCTGTTCGAAATGCTGTACCAGCAGGGCCTCAAGGGCGATGCGGACTGCGGCGGGCTGCTGGCCTATAACTATCTTTCGGGCGAGCATATCACGCACCTGGAAGAGGGGCGGCCCCTGCTGGTGCGCACGCCGGAAAGCTACTTCAACCTGGCGAACTTTATGCGCGTGCACCTGTTCTCGTCGCTCGGCGCGCTGAAGATCGGGCTGGACATCCTGTTCGACAAGGAGCAGGTTAAGATTGATAAGATCCTGGGGCACGGCGGCTTCTTCAAAACAAAGGGCGTGGGCCAGAAGATTATGGCAGCGGCGGTGAATGTGCCCGTTTCGGTGATGGAGACGGCTGGCGAGGGAGGCGCGTGGGGAATTGCCCTGCTGGCGTTCTACATGATCCAGAAGGCAAACCATGAGACCCTGGAAGTTTATCTGTCTAAGCGGGTCTTCGCGGGCGAGAACGGCACGACCATCGCGCCTGACCCGGCGGACGTGGAAGGCTTCGCGGCGTTTATGGAACGCTATAAGAAGGGATTGGTTATCGAACGGACCGCGGTGGATGCGCTGCGGTAGTGGTTAAAAGGAAAGAGGGGGTTGTCCGGCGAAGAAATTGGGAAAGAAGT
>CAYTHO010000062.1:0-34814 GCA_964437595.1 uncultured Anaerolineaceae bacterium | reverse complement strand
CGCCCAAATGGGCGGCGGCCCCAGGTTAAGTTTTATTTATTTCACGATGAAGCTCATCCCGCTGCCCCGCCCGTACACTTCGGGGAAGTAGAATTCCTGGCCGGTGGGCGGGATAACGTTGTACACGCCGGGCGTGCTGGCACGCACCAGGTAGGTGAACACGTAGGTTCCGGCGGGCAGGTAATCGGCGGAAAGCACCAACTTCTCATCGCGCATCTCATTATGGCTGAAGTACCACCAGCCCCAGCCGTTCTCGTTGATCTCGTCCCAACGGACAAAATCGGGCTGCTCTCCCTGCGGGCTGGTTTGCAGCGAGGTATCCACCCCTTCCAGCCCGGCGGGGAACGGATCGTCGACCACCACGTAATGCAGCGCATTGGGGGCGATGATCGTCAGCCGCCCGCGCAGCAGTTCGCCCTGCTCGGCTTCGGTCACCGGGGTCTCGGCATCGTCCAGGCGGTAGTACTCGCGGGAGAGAATGATACCCCGGTCCAGGGCCTCGATCTGGGGCACCGGGAGCTGGACGGTCAGGTCAGCGGTGTAGTACAGGCTGCCCTCGCCATCACCGTGCGCCACAACCAGCTCATTGGCCTTGTCTTTGAGCAGGTCAGCCACCGCCACGCGCATGGTCTGCGTATCGCGGATGGTCTCCAGCCCGGCCTGGCCTTCACCAAGCAGGCTGCCGTTTAACTCGACGGCATAGGCGTAGCTGCCCTTCAATTCGCCGCTCTCGCGCATCCAGTCGGCCAGCGCCATCAGCGTCCAGGCCGTCTCCTGCGTGCCGGACCAGCGCCCCTGGGTGCGGTGATTCATCAGCCAGCGCACGGCATTGGCGACCAGCGGGTTGAGCGGGTCGGTCTTGACCAGCGTGCCCAGCACCATGGCGGTGGTGCGGGTGTCGGTGTTCCAGTTCCAGCGGTCTACCTGGGCTTCTTCCCAGTGCGTGCCACTGGCCGAAACTACCGCCGCGTTGGCAAAATCGGAGTGCAGGGCGGGCAGGCGAGGGTCATTCACATCCTGGAAGGCGATGGCGTGCGCCAGCAGGGCCCGAGCGTACAGGTCGAGCTTCAGACGGTCATCGTACAGCCGCTGTGTGAGCGCGGTATTGGTACGCCCGGCTCGCGCCAGCACGTATACCAGGAACGCCTGCCGGTTGGCTTTGCCCTGCGCGTCCAGGTATTTGCTGGTGGTCAGCGAAAGGTTACTGTGTACGAAGTAGAGGCCGTCTTCGAGCATGCGCTCAGGAACTTCGTAGCCCGCGTCGCGCGCCTCCAGCAGCCCCAGAACCACATAGGCGCTGATCTGCTCGTCGCTGGCGCCATCTTTCCACCAGCCCCAGCCGCCGTCTTTGTGCTGCCAGCTTGCCAGGCGCTGCATGGCCAGGTTCACCTGATCTTTCAGGTTGGCCTCCAGGACCGGATCGCTCAACCCGGCCTCTTTGAGCACCCGGGTCACCAGTACGTTGGGCAAAAAGCGCGAGATGGTCTGCTCGGTACATTCATAGGGGAAGTGCTGCAGGTACATCAGCCCATCCGTCAGCCCGGCAGACAGCGAGGGGGAAACCTTCACCGTCAATTCGCCCTGCGTGGCTTCCATCGTTTGCGGCAGGAGGATGGCCTCGGTCAGCGCGCCGCGCTCCAACAACTGTCCGGAGGTAGACACGGTCTCCGGCGCTTCGTAGCGATAAACATTCAAGCCTTCCAGCCCGGCGTTCCCGATGGTTGGCTTGGAGGCATCGGTATACTCCACTCCGTTCGCGCCGGTAGCACTGGCAAGGAAGGTTACATCTACTTTTTCGGCTTTCGCGTCCACCTGGGTCTTCCAGGTGACGTATGCGCGCTGCCCGGCGGGGATATCCACCTGCTGGCCGGTTGCGCCATCGGTAGAGAACCCCGACCCCTCCAACTGCACAGTGACCTTCAGGTCCTCAGTGGTGTTGTTATGCACCGCCGCGCCAAGGGTGGCCTGGTCGCCGGCGACGAAGAAGCGCGGGGTCTGCGGGCGCAGCAGCAGCAGCTTGGTGCTGACCAGGTCATTGGTGACCTGCCCCACGCGGGTATCTTCACTGACCGCGCGTGCATCCATGCGCCAGGTGGTCAAGTTATCAGGCAGGCGAATCGTTACCTGCGCGCTGCCGCTTGCATCGGTGCGCACATCGGCCTGCCAGAAGGCAGTATCGGGGAAGTCCTGGCGCACTTCGATCACGCCCAGTTCGCCCTCGCCTTTGCCGCCGCCGCTGCCCATTCCACGGCCCTCCGCGGGCAGCGTATCCACTACGGTTGCGTTATAGTCCTCGATGCTGTTCACCATTGCCATCGCCGTGCGGATGCGCAGGCCGCGCCGGTCATAGAACCCGGTTGAAATGGATACCGAGTTCGGCGGAGCCAGAGAGAGCGTCGCCAGGTCAGAAAGACCCAGCGAAACCTCGGTCTGTACCGGCTTGCCGCTCATGTCGGTGGTTTTCACCGTGTACACCACCTGCTCACCCGGCCCGGCGGTTTCCCGGTCGGCCTGAACATCAACCTTGAGAAGCTGCTGCTCAGTAGCAACCTTGATCTCAGTCATGCCGATCTTGAAATTGGGGCGGGGATTGTTTTCATCCACACCCTTCACCACCACCACGGAGAGGTACACATTGGGCGCCATTTCGCCGGTGATGGGCAGTTTGTAGATCGTACTGTTGCTGGTGAGCTTGATCACTTCTTGCTCGCGGATGCGCCCGCGCTCGATCGTTAGCAGTGCGTATGCCGCGCCCTGGAAGGGGGAAGCAATCAGTATTTCGACAGTGTCGCCGGGGTTATAGGAAGTTTTGTCCGTTACGAGCTGGAAACTGCGGTTGTTGGTCTGCCGCCAGGGGATATAATCGCCGCCAGTCACCCAGATCATGCTGGAAGCCGCGGCTTCGTTACCTTTGCCATCCCGGGCGGTCACTTTGGCCTTATACACGCCGCCTTCCGGCGGGGTGAAGTTCACGCTGCCCTTACCTTCTGCGTCCAGAGCTACATCTTTGAATTCGGTCACCGGGATTTCTTCCACCGATGACGACCACTTGATATTGCCGTACTCATCCTGCTCCTGCACGCTGTTCCAGCGCCGCTCGACCACCTGCACGTCCACCACCTGCCCGCCCACGACCTCACCGGCCCAGTCCAGCGCGATCAATTCGATGCGCTGTTCTTTGCCCGCCTGTCCAATGTAACCCTCGAAGCGGACGCCGGGGTAAACCGCGCTGCGGTGCGCCACCACCGCCGCCTGCCCGCTCACGGTGGTGCCGGCGAAATCGGTGACGGTCACGTCCAGCAGCAGGCGCTGGCTGCCATCGGCTTTCAGCTCCGCCGGCAGGGTCAGCGTCAGGCGGCCCTGGTCGTCGGTCTTACCGGTGCCTTCAGCCAGCAGGTTGTCAGTTGGCTGCGGCGTGCGGCGGTTATAGTAATCGTAATAGGCATCGTAATCAAAATCGATGAAGCTGTAGCGGCCAAATTCCGGCGGCGGGGTAAAGCTGAACGGCTCGCTGCGCAGCGTCCAGGTCACATCGGCCTGAGAGACGCCCCCGCCGGAATAGTAATCGGCCTTGAGGTTGGCGCTGAAATCCTCGCCAACCAGCACATCGGCTGGCGCGACCTCCAGCTTGACCTGAAATTCTGGGCGGCGGTATTCAGCTACGTTGAAGCTCACCCACCCGATGGCATTGGTCTGGTCTGGGCGCTTCACTTCGATCGAGTAAGTGCCCAGGGCAGCCTCCGGGTCCAGGGTAAAGACGCCGTTGAAGGTGCCCCAATCTGAAATCGACAAGGTCTCGGCGTGCACGATCTCATCATAATTACGAATCGTGACCTGGATCTCGCCCTGATCCGGCAGGGTGTAGCGCAGATCATCGTCCTTGCGGAGTATGCCCTTGTAATATACCGGCTGCCCAGGGCGGTAGATGGGACGTTCGGTATACAGGTACACCACCTCCGGCTGCGGCTGCTCGTAGTACTGTTCCCAGATGCCGTACTCGCTGGGCGATACCCCCGCGCCGTCGAACCCATTGGCAAAGGCGAAATTCGTCCCATCGTCGACCACGGCGAAAAGCACCTGCTGGTCGTAGGAGCGCTCGGGGACGGTGAACTTAACCAGCCCATCAGGATCGGTCACAGCTTCGGCCAACGCGTCATAGCGGTAATTGTACAGCTTCACATTGACGTTGGGCAGCGGCTCGCCGCTGTCCAGACCGGTGACCCAGGCCAGGGCCTCGGTCGGCCCGGATTTAAAAGTCAGGTGCGCGTTCGAGACAATCACCAGGCGCGTATCGACAAATGGATTGCCAGACAGCCCCTGGGCGGTGAGCGCCAGCAGGTAGAAACCATTCTGCAGGCTGGCGCCGCCCGGGCCGTTCAGCGGCAGATCGACCAGTTTGGACTGGTCGGCAGCCGATTCGTTGCGGTAATCCTGCTTCCAGACCAAGTTCTCCGACGAAGGCCGCAGCTCATACGTGCCCCCTACCATGGCCTGCCGGATCTCATCGGGCGACAGCCGGTAGAGCCAGTAGGTTGCGCTGGTCACGTTGACCAGGCGCGAATAAAATACCTCGGCTTTGCCAGCCCGCACCAGGGAGGGATAAGGCATCGCCAGCCAGGCGGAGCGGTCCGCCTGGCGCGTGCGGAACCGGATGACGGTTTCATCATCAATGGTGTTGCCATACAGGTCGGCCATGCCAGGCAGAAGCCGCACGGTGTAATTGGTGGAAGTCTTCAACCCATAGTACGTGATACGGTGGTCGTATTCATCGTACCAGTGACCCTGGTTTTTTCCCAGCGGCGGGTCAAAGACCACCCGCTCCTCGATGGACTTGAGATTCATCGGTGAAGCGAAACGGATTTCAAACATTGTATCGCCGCTGGTATCCCCATTACGCGGGAAGGTCGAATCGACCCCTGGCGCAAATACGGTACGGAACCACCAGGTCTGCTCTTTCCCCAGCGGGCTGCCGCTGGTTGAGAGCGCCTTCGTCGACAACTGGATCGCGTAGCTCGTGCCCAGCTCCAGGCGGTTTTGCGGCGTAAAAGTCACCGAGCGGTTCTCTTCGCTCCAGGTTAGGGAAAGCGGAACGCCAGGGACATTCGCATCCCCCCCGGGAACCAATGACAGCGCTTCCGCTGTGGTCACAGGGTCCATAGGCTGCAAGAACCGCAGCGAAAATTCAGGATTCAGGGATACATTACTCGTAGAACCCTCTTCCCCATAGGTAACCTGGCGCAATTCATTCACCCAAAACCTCAGCCACTCCACGCCGGGCGGCATGGTGCGGAACGACCAGGTGAAATCTTCCGGGAGTGCAGCGCTCGCGCCGGTGGCATCCGCCAGCCCGGCGGCGATGCTCACCCGGTATTCCACATCGCCTTGCAGCGGCTGGGCCGGGTGGTAAATGTACACCGACGTATTGGCCCACTCACCTTTGCCTTCCAGGGGCGGGTCGATGGTCAGCGGCTGGGGCAGGTCGCCCTGTTCTTCGGCGATACGCAGCGGCACCACTGGGCGGTTGAACACCACAGTAATCACGCTGTCCGCGGCCACGCCTTCTGTTCCGTCCGCCGGGAAGACCTGCGAAACGCGTAGGACATCTTCCACGGAAACAGCCAGCCGCAGCGAATCCTTCAATGCAATGCCCCCGGCGCTTTTGGCCTGCTCCTGGATGCGTACGCGGTAGGTAGCGCCCGGTTCCAGAGCCTGGTCAGGCGTAAAGCGCAGCAGGGCAGCCTCCGGCCAGGTTACTTTGCCCGCCACCGGCGTTCCGTCCCAGGCATCCACGCGCAGCGCCCCGGCGGTTGAACCGGGGTCCATGGCCTGGTCGAAGCGCACCTCAATCGCGCCGCCCGCGGCCTGGGTCACCGCGCTCTGCACCACGACCGGCGCGGGCGCTCCTCCCTGGTCGAGCAGGGACTGCAGCGCGCTGGTGGGAGTGGGCAGCGGAGGCAGCGTGCTGGTGGGGGGAACGGCGCTGGGCATGACCTTCGCGGTCGGCGCGCCGCCGCAGCCCGCCAGCAGGGAGACCAGCAGGAAGAGTCGGAAGAAGAGTAAAAGTTTTTTCATATTGAGAGTCCTGAGTTATGGTAAAAGATGTTTCCGGGCCGTACAGGAGCGCCGGGCAAAGCAAATTTTAAATACATATAGAACCAATAGAATTAAGACGTATTCTACACCTGTATGGTTCCCGTTTATCGGAACACTTTCGTCATCGGCCAGGCCTGTTCGATAGGCGCGCGCAGTTGGTGGCAGATCAACACCGGCAGATTATTCTCATACGGCATGCAGTACGCGCACTGGGTCCTGCCGGCAATTTCCACGACCTCGAAAATCTGCCGCGCCTCGGCTTCTTCCATTGCACCGACTGAAATCAGCACATCTCCGGTGCACCTGCCTGGCCCCCAAAGGTAATAATTGTTGTGCCCGCTGATGACCGGCGGCAGGTTGTACTGGCGGCCAAAGAACTCCAGCGCGCCGGCCTCGCCGTAGTTTCCGGCCAGGATGCAGGCCTGGGCGCGTTCCTGGTCCGATAAAGTCTCATACGCCCGGGCGACTGCTGCGGTCAACTCCTCCCAGCCAAAGCGATCGGCAAGATGCTGTGGAAATACCCCGCTTTCGTGCGCCTCAGTCTTCGGGTTCATCCAGCCGAAATAGCTCAGGTAGCGGGCCTGCCACCCCACCGGAAGGATTGGCATAAACACCGGCAGGAACAAGATCGTAATGAGCGCGGTCACGCGCACATACTGCGGATTGAGCCAGCGCCAGCGGAAATTGAGGGTCTGGTCGGTCGCCATCAGCGCGCCGAGGGCAAACAACAGCGGGTAAAAAGGCGCGAGGAAATAGTTTTTCGCATTCTGGATCATGAACACAACCAGCAGCACCAGATAGGCAATGCCAAACGCGCGGTAGGGTTTTCCTTCCGGGCGGAAGGTAAAAACCAGCCCGGCCAGCCACAGCAGAAACAACCCGGGGTTCATAATCACGATTTGCTGAAGGATAAAAGACAGTGGGGAAGCTGGTTCCACTTTTCCGCCGTAATTGCGCCAGAATTCCAGCGTCGGCCAGCCGTGGGATGCGTTCCAAGCCAGGTAAGGCGTCAGGAATGCCAGCGCGATCAGGCCGCCCAGATACAGCTCCTTGCGGCAGAACTGCTTGCGCTGATCGGTCAGCAGCATGCCTACCACCACCGCCAGCCCCAGATACAGCATGCTCAGCTTATTGAGCAGCCCGAGCCCGGCAAACAGGCCAAACAACAGCCACAGCCTGGGCCGATCATAGCGAAAGATGAGAATCAGCACATACAGGCAGGCAGCCCAAAACAGCAGGTCAAACGAATCCATAGTGAAAACGGTGGCCGTGCCCAGGAACTGCGGGGCAATGAACACCGCCAGGACCGCCATCCCCTGGGCCGGGCGACCCCCGCCCAGCGCACGGGCCATCATCCCCGCCAGGAAGACGAGCACCGCGCTGGCCAGCGACGGAACGAAACGCAGCGCCAGCAGCGACTCGCCCAGCGTGACCCTCACCAGCGCGGCGACCAGCGCCACAAACGGCGGATAATCCACATAGCCAAAGTCCAGCCGCCGCCCGGCGGCCATGTAGTAGAACTCATCGCGGAAGTAGCCGTAGCCGCCGCTGGTGACCAGGTGGAACAACAGCTTCGCCAGCGCAATGAGCAGCAGAACGCCCACATCCGTTGAAAAAAAGCGCAGCCATCGGGGCCATTTCATCCCGTTGTGATCGTCGATGTTCTTATGCGCCATATCATTTCTCCATAACGATATGGATTTTATTATATAACGGCTGCCAGCACTCGTGTGCGATTAAAACTTTAATAAGTTTTAGTAAAACTTTTTGCTTGACTAGCAGGGGCGATTCCCTTAGAATATTTCGGTACACTGTCTGAAATGCTCATACCCAACAGAAAACCCATTTTTGTAAACGAGGTACCCCATGCGCTTTGGATATTTTGATGACGCCTGCCGCGAGTATGTGATTACCCGCCCCGATACACCACTACCCTGGATCAACTACCTGGGCAGTGAAGAATACTTCGGCCTGATTTCCAACACCGCCGGTGGGTATTCGTTTTTCCGCGATGCTCGCCTGCGCCGCCTGACGCGCTACCGCTACAACAACGCCCCGCTCGACATGGGTGGGCGCTACATTTACCTGCGCGACAACGCGAACGGCGACTTCTGGTCGCCCACCTGGATGCCCACCCGCCGCCCGCTGGAAAACTACACCTGCCGCCACGGCATGGGCTACACCACCATCCAATCCGAACATGCCGGGGTGCGCGCCAGCATGCGCTACTTCGTGCCCATCGGCCAGAACCTGGAAGTCTGGCAGTTAACCTTGACCAACCTTCGCGGCGAGGCGGCCCAGCTATCGGCCTTCTCCGCCATCGAGTTCTGCCTGTGGGATGCCCTGGATGATTCATCCAATTTCCAGCGCAACTTCAACACCGGGCAGATGGAAATCGTGGACGAGGTTATTTATCACAAAACGGAATACCGCGAGCGCCGCGACCACTTTGCCTACTTCGCCTGCTCCGCGCCGCTGGCTGGCTTCGACACGCAGCGAGAAGCCTTCCTCGGCCCGTACCGCGGGTGGGATTCCCCGGCTGTGGTAGAGCGCGGCGAATCGACCAACTCGGTGGCCTACGGCTGGCAGCCGGTTGGCTCACACCACGTAAAGGTGAACCTGGCCGCTGGAGAAACGCGCACGATCATCTTCGTGCTGGGCTATCATGAAAACCCGGTCGATCAGAAGTTCGACCCGCCGGAGAGCCAGGTAGTGAACAAGCGCACGGTGAAACCCGTCATCGCCCGCTTCCTCAACCCCGCCAATGTTGAGGCCGCCTTCCAGGAATTGAAGACCTATTGGGAAGGGCTGCTTGGCCGCCTGCAGGTGCAGACGCCCGACGAGCACACCAACCGCATGGTCAATATCTGGAACGCCTACCAATGCATGATCACCTTCAACATGTCGCGCTCGGCCTCGTACTTCGAATCGGGCATTGGGCGCGGGATGGGCTACCGCGATTCCAACCAGGATTTGCTCGGTTTTGTTCACATGGTTCCAGAACGCGCCCGCCAGCGCATCATCGATCTGGCTGCCACGCAGCTCCCCACCGGTGGGGCCTATCACCAGTATCAGCCGCTCACCAAGCGCGGCAACAACGATGTCGGCTCCAACTTCAACGACGACCCGGCCTGGCTGGTGCTGGCAGTTTCGGCCTATATCAAAGAAACCGGCGACTGGTCGATCCTCAACGAGGCGGTGCCGTACGACAACCAGCCGGGCAGCGAACAACCGCTTTACGAACACCTGCAGCGCTCCCTGAACTACACGCTGGAACGCCGCGGCCCCCACAACCTGCCGCTGATCGGGCGCGCCGACTGGAACGACTGCCTCAACCTCAACTGCTTCTCCGACACCCCGGGGCAGTCCTTCCAGACCACCACCAATAAAGACGGCAAGGTGGCTGAATCGGTATTTATCGCCGGACAGTTCATCCTGGCTGGCAAAGAGATGATCGACATCGCCAAACGCCTGGGCAACAACGTTGATGTGGAAGGTTATGCCAAAGCCATTCAGGAAATGGAAGCCGCGGTTTGGGCTGCTGGCTGGGACGGCGAATGGTTCCGCCGCGCTTATGATGACTTTGGACGCCCGGTGGGCTCCAAAGAAAATGAGGAAGGCCAGATCTTCGTTGAGCCGCAGGGCATGTGCGTGATGGCCGGCCTGGGATTGGAGAACGGTAAAGCCGCGAAGGCGCTGGACTCCGTGAAGAAACGCCTGGCGACCAAACACGGCATCGTTGTCCAGCAGCCGGCTTTCTCGCGCTACCAACTGCACCTGGGCGAGATTTCATCCTACCCGCCGGGTTACAAAGAGAACGCCGGGGTATTCTGCCACACCAACCCGTGGATCATGATTGGCGAAACGATGATCGGCCACGGCGACCAGGCCTTTGACTATTACCAGCGCATCAATCCTTCCGCCCGCGAGGATATCAGCGAGCTGCACCGCTGCGAGCCCTACGTTTACGCGCAGATGATCGCCGGGATTGACGCGCCGACCCACGGCGAAGCCAAAAACTCGTGGCTGTCCGGGACGGCGGCGATCAATTTCGTCGCCATCAGCCAGTGGATCCTTGGCCTGCGCCCCGAGCTGGACGGCCTGCGCGTTCAGCCCGTCATCCCCAGCGGCTGGAACGGCTTTACTGCCACGCGTGAGTTCCGCGGCGTGATATATGAAATCCAGGTGCGCAGAGAAGGCCCCGGCACCCAGGTCACCCTGAAGGTAGATGGACAGCCCATCGAAGGAACCCTGGTCCCGCTGCCCAAGGCGAGCGCAAAAACTGTCAAGGTTGAAGCCGTTATCAAATAATCGTTATTCAATCACCCTCTCCAGCGACTGCCACACGCAAGCGCTGGAAAGGGAAGCACTTTCTTCTGCCCAAAAAGGTGCTTTGCCATGGAATATGGATATTTCGACGATTCCGCGCGAGAGTACGTCATAACCAACCCCAAGACGCCGGTGAAGTGGATCAATTACATAGGCACGCTCAGCTTCGGCGGCTTCGTCGACCATACCGGCGGCGCGCTGCTGTGCAAGAACGATCCGGCCCTCAACCGCATCACCAAATATATCTCGCAGATGCCCGCCGGGGACTTCAAGGGCACCACGCTGTATGTCCGGGTGAAGACGCCCGATGGCTACCAGGTGTTTTCACCTTTCTATGTGCCCTGCCTGGTTCCCTACCAGAGCTACGAATGCCATGTGGGCCTGGGGTACACGCGCATCGTTTCGCGGTACGGGGCTATTGAAAGCGATGTGACCATCTTCGTTCCACCCGGCGCGTCTTGTGAGGTGCGGCGCATCCGCATTAAGAACATCAGCGACGCGCCGGTTGAGGCAGATATCATCCCAGTGGTGGAGTACACGCACTTCGACGCGCTCAAGCAGCTCACCAACGCCGATTGGGTTCCGCAAACCATGCAGAGCGAGTTGGTAAAACAAAGCGCTGGCAAGGCGGTCTTACTGCAGTACGCCTTTATGCGCAAGCAAACCGCCGTGAACTACTTCACCTCCAACGCCCAGGTCGATTCATTTGACACAGACCGGCGCGCCTTCCTGGGCGCCAACGAATACGGCACCTGGGCCAACCCGCTCAGCCTGCAGAATGCGCACCTTTCCAATTCGATTGCCACCCGCGGCGACAACATCGCCGCGCTGCTGCACCGGACCGGCGTGCTCCAGCCCGGTGAGACGCGCGAGATCATTACCCTGCTCGGGCAGGCTGCCTCGCTGGCAGAGGCCCAGCCGGTCATCGACCGCTACCGCCAGCCAAAGGCCGTTGAAGGAGCCCTGCGGGAGCAGGCTACCTTCTGGGACCAGTATCTATCTCGCCAGCAGGTTAAAACGCCCGACCCGGCCCTCAATTCGATGCTCAACATCCATAACCCGCACCAGTGCTACATCACGCTCAACTGGTCGCGCTACCTGTCGATGTATCAACTGGGTTACGGCGCGCGGGGAATCGGCTGCCGCGACAGCTCTCAGGACGCGATGGGGGTTGTGACCCTGGCGCCCGCCGAAACCTTGAGCCTGATCCGCAAGCTGCTCAGCATCCAGAGACGTGACGGATCGGCCTACCACCAGTTCAACCCGCTCTCGATGGAGGCCAGCGAAGGCGATTCCCTTGAGCGCGAAGACCGCCTGCATTACTACAGCGACGATCACCTATGGATTGTCCTGGCAGTGACTGCTTATATCAAAGAGACCGGCAACCTGAACGTGCTCAACGAGCGCATCCCATTCTACGACCGGGATAAGAATGACATCCCGATCGAAATGGCCTCCATCTTCGAGCACCTGTGCCGGGCGGTCGAATTCACCCACCGGGACGTTGGCTCGCACGGGCTGCCCCGCCTGGGCTTTGCGGATTGGAACGACACGCTCAACCTGCCCACGGGAGCGGAGTCGCTGTTTAGCGCGAACCTGTACGGCGCAGCGCTCAACGAGCTTGCCGCGCTGTGCGATGTGCTGAACAAGCACGACCTGGGCAGCCACTTCCGCGATTACTACCAGGGAATGAGCGACCGGGTCAACCGCGCGGCCTGGGATGGGGAATGGTATCTCAGCTATTTCGACTCGAATGGGCAGCCGCTGGGATCGCACCATAATGAATACACGCAAATCTATGCCTATGGGCAGGCCTGGCCGGTGATGTCGGGCTTTGCCACCCGAGAGCGCGCCCGGCTGGCCTTGAACGCGGTCGAACGCAGGCTGAACACGCGCAATGGTATCAAGGTTTCCGCGCCGGGTTTCAACGGCTATGACCCGGCCAAGGGCGGCATCACCACCTACCCCCCTGGAACCAAGGAAAACTGCGGTATCTTCCTGCATGTGAATCCCTGGGTCATCATCGCGGAAACGATGATCGGCAACGGCGAGCGCGCCTACCGATATTACAGCCAGATCAACCCGGCAAAAAAGAACGAGCATGCCGACGAGTTCGAGTGCGAGCCGTACGTGTACCCGCAGAATATCCTCAGTGACGAGCACCCGCTCTTTGGGCTGGCGCGCAACTCCTGGCTGTCGGGCACGGCGTCTTGGATGTACCAGGCCGGTACGCGCTACATCCTCGGCATCCGCGCCGACTACAACGGCCTTCTGGTTGATCCCTGCATCCCGGCGGAATGGGACGGGTTCGAAGTGACCCGCCAGTTCCGCGGCGCAACCTATCACATTACCGTGCGCAACCCGCAGCACGTCTCGCGCGGCGTTCTTCAGGTAAGCGTTGATGGGCAGGCGGTGAGCGAAACGTTGATCCCGGTTCTGGACGGAGCGCACGAGGTAGAAGTTTTGATGGGGTGAGCGAAGGTAACCGCCATACATCCCTTCGACGAAATCCTTCATTGGCTGCCCCATAGGAATAAACAATAGAAAACCTTCCATTCCTTCACCTGAATGTCATCATAATAAGATAAAATGGATATGCTTTATTACCATTAACGCTTAAAGGGGTGAGGGAATGGCAAGAACTGAGTCGATTAGCAAAACAAAACGCGAGCAGCGCGAGGCGCGGCGAAAGCAGGAGCAGAAAAACAAGTACCTCCAGTGGGGTGGACTGGGGTTGTTTGCGCTGGTTTTGATCGGCGGGGTCATCTGGTTCTTATCCCAGCCATCGACTGCCGCAGCACAGCCGGTCGGGGATTACGTCGGCGGGCTGTCACGAGATCACATTCAGGAGGGGACGGACCCTGGTTTGTACACCACCAACCCACCAGCGGGCGGGCGGCATTTCCCCACCTGGTTCAAGCCGGGCTTCTACACCGAAGAAGATGCTGCCGGAATGCCCAAGCTCCCGGTCGGCTACCTGGTGCACAACCTGGAACATGGTTATGTAATCTACTGGTATAACTGCCAGGCCGACCCTTCGATCGACTGCGCGGAAATGCAGGATGCAATCAAGCAGGTGATCCAGGAGAACAATTCGTTTAAGGTGATTGGCTTCCCCTGGCCTTCGCAGTCGGAGTCGCTGGTAATAACTTCCTGGGGCCGCATTTTACGCCTGGACCAACCAGACCTGAGCAAAATGCGCGCGTTCTATAAAAGCAACGTGAACAAAGGGCCGGAGCAGACGCTGGACTAAACAAACGCCGTGATAAAACGTACATGCCAGGCGGAACCATGCGGATTTCGGCTGGCGGTACGCTTAAAACAGCCAACCTCTCGCTCGCATTATGTACAATATGATCAAGAGGGTACGCACATGAGAAAACAGCTAATTTTTATGATCAGCCTTTTGGGGTTGATTTTCCTGCTGGCGGGCTGCGGGGAGGAGCTTTCTCCGAACGGCACCACGGGCAGTATTGGGAAGACCATCAGAACGGAAAAAGGGCAGTACACGGATATTTCGGTCAGCGAACTGCAGGCAATGCTGGAGAATAAGGATTTCACCTTCGTCAACGTCCACATCCCATTCGAAGGGAAAATCAACCCGACCGATGCTTTCATCCCGTACAACGAAATCGAACAACACCTTGACCAGCTCCCGGCGGACAAAAACGCCAAAATCGTGCTGTACTGCCGCAGCGACAGCATGAGCAACGACGCCGCCCGCACCCTGGTGGACCTGGGTTATACCAACGTCTTCAACCTGGACGGTGGTTTCAACGCCTGGAAGGCCACCGGCCTGCCGCTCGATATGAATCCATAAGGAAAGTTCCCTTTCCTCACCTTTTATTCCGATTAGCATTCTCTAGACCGTTACGATATAATTTATCGAAGAAATTGAGGTATAAAATGCTTTCCTGAGACCGGGCCGGTAACGCTGCTGCCCGGCGGCAAACAATCGAAAAAGGATGAGGGAAATGATGGCAGGCCAATACGACATCGCAATCATCGGTGGTGGGATCGTTGGCATGGCGACCGCCATGGCGCTGGTGAAACAGTCGAAAGCAAGCGTGGTGATCCTGGAGGCCGAAGGCCACCTGGCGGCCCACCAGACCGGGCACAACAGCGGCGTGATCCACTCGGGGCTGTACTACAAGCCGGGCTCCCTCAAAGCGCGCAACTGCGTGGAGGGCCGCGAGTTGATGTACCAGTTCTGCGAGGAACACGGCATCGCCCACGATAACTGCGGGAAACTGGTGGTTGCCACCAGCGAGGCCGAACTGCCTGCCCTGAACCGCCTGGAAGAGCGCGGTCACGCCAACGGGCTGGCAGGCATGCGCCGGTTGAACAGCCTGAGCGAGCTGCGCGAAATCGAGCCGCACGTGAACGGCATTGCCGGGTTGTTCGTGCCGCAGACGGGCATCGTTGATTACAAGGCCGTGACCACCGCGTATGGCGATATCGTGCGCGAAAAAGGTGGTGAAATCCGCCTGAACTCGCGAGTGAAAGCCGTTCACCGCCGCGCCGGTGAGATTGTGCTGGAAACCGTGTCTGGCGAGGTGCATGCCCGCAACTTGATCAACTGCGGCGGGCTGCAATCGGACCGCGTGGCGCGCATGTGCGGCGTGGACCCCGGGCTGCAAATCCTGCCCTTCCGCGGAGAATACTACGAAATCGCCCACGAACGCGAGCACCTGGTGCGCAACCTGATCTACCCAGTCCCTGACCCGCAGTTCCCCTTCCTGGGCGTGCATTTTACGCGCATGATCCAGGGCGGCGTAGAAGCCGGGCCAAATGCGGTGCTGGCCTTTATGCGGCACGGTTACTCCAAATGGCAGGTCTCGCTGAAAGATATGGTCACCTACGGGTTTTACAGTGGATTCTGGCACATGGCCTGGAAACACTGGAAGATGGGCTTCGGCGAATTTTACCGGTCGTACAACAAGCGCGCCTTTGTCAAAGCGCTCCAGCGCCTGATGCCCGAGCTGCGCATGGAAGACGTGCACCCCTCCGGCTCCGGCATCCGCGCGCAGGCCCTGGAACCCAACGGCCAGCTGGTGGATGATTTCCGCATCGTCGAGAGCGAAAATATGGTGCACGTGCTCAACGCCCCCTCGCCCGCCGCGACGGCCTCCATCAGCATTGGCAGAACCATCGCCGATATGGCGCACAGGAATTTCAAACTGCCTGTCTAGACAAACTGCTCTCACAAAACCCTTGACAGAATCGCCGAACTGCATAGAATCGCTCTGGCATGAAATTCAGAGTAAAAATTCCGTCCCTTATTCGTACTAATCCACGCGTTACGCAAAGCGTTACGCATTCCATATTTCAGTTTTTATAAGAGAGCCGCATTGGCTCTCTTTTTTTGCCTTAACCCGGAGGATACCGCATGCTGAAACTACCCGGACTGATCGATCCGCACGTGCATATGCGCGAACCCGGCGCGACCCACAAAGAGGACTGGGACAGCGGCACCCAGGCCGCCCTGGCGGGCGGATTTACTACTGTACTTGCCATGCCGAATACCAAACCGCCGGTAGTGGACGAGGAAACTCTGGCGCTCGCGCTGGATGCGGCGGCAAAAAAAGCACGCTGCGACTACGGCCAATACCTGGGCGCGGGCGCGGACAATGCCGCCTCCGCCGCGGAGCTGGCGCCGCGCTGCGCGGGTTTGAAAATGTACCTCGACCAGACCTACGGCCCGCTGCGCCTGGATGATATGACGCTGTGGATGGAGCACTTTGCCAACTGGCCCGCCGACGCGCCGGTGGTAGTGCATGCCGAAGGGCGCAGCATCGCCGCCGCCCTGCTGGTGGCAGGCCTGTTTGCCCACCCGGTACATATTGCCCATGTGGCCCGCCGGGAAGAGATCACGCTGATCCGCGCCGCGAAAGAGAAAGGCCAGCCGGTGACCTGCGAAGTGGGTCCGCACCACCTGTTCCTCAGCCAGGCGGACCTAGTGGAAAACGGCGGGCGGTTGGCCGGCGGGCGCGGCGAGGTGCGCCCTCGTTTGGCCAGCCCGGATGACCAGTCTGCGCTGTGGGAGAACCTGGAATTTATCGACTGCTTTGCCACCGACCACGCGCCCCACACCCTCGAAGAGAAAGACAGCCCCAACCCGCCGCCCGGTTTCCCCGGCCTGGAAACCGCCCTGCCGCTGCTGCTGACGGCGGTGCATGCCGGGCGGCTGTCGGTTGAGGATATTGTCGCGCGCTGCTATACCAACCCGCGGCGCATTTTCCACCTGCCCGAGCAGCCGGAGACCTGGGTGGAAGTAGACCTGGATGCCAGCGAAGCAATCCGCACCAGCGGCGCTTTTACGCGCAGCGCCTGGACGCCGTTTGAAGGTATGCCCGTGCGCGGGCGCGTTTCCCGCGTTGTTCTGCGCGGCCAGACCGCGTACGAAAATGGAACCGTCCTTGCCCCAATGGGCTATGGCAAGAATGTAAAACTTTTACCCAATTTATAGGAGATTATATGGCTCTTCACACCCCTCGCAAGATCAATCACAGCCCGCATCTGCCGTTCGGCGATAAGCAGGATGCGCGCTTTTACGGGAAGGATATCCTCTCCGTAAAACAGTTCGCCCGCAACGATTTAGAGTATGTATTCAGTGTGGCGCGCGAAATGGAAGAAATGGTGCGCCGCGTGGGCAGTTTTGACCTGCTCAAAGGCAAGATCCTCGCCAACCTGTTCTACGAACCCTCCACGCGTACTTCCTCCTCCTTCACGTCGGCTATGGAACGGCTGGGCGGCAGCGTAATCCCGATCAGCGAGGTGCGCTACTCCTCTGTGTCTAAAGGCGAGTCGCTGCCCGATACCGTGCGCACGCTGGAAGCATACGCGGACGTGATCGTACTGCGCCACCCAGAAATGGGCTCGGCTGAGCTGGCTGCCCGCTACGCCCGCAAACCAATCATCAACGCTGGCGACGGCGTCGGCGAGCACCCCACCCAGGCGCTGCTGGACCTGCACACCATCCAGGAAGAGATGGGCCACGTGGATGGGTTGACCGTGACGATGGTGGGCGACTTGAAATACGGGCGCACGGTGCACTCGCTGGCCCGCCTGCTGACCCTATACGATGTTCGCCTGAATTACGTCTCGCCCGATATTCTGCGCATGCCGGAGCACATCTGCGAAGAGGTCAAAGGCCACGGTATTGAACAGGCAGAATTCACCAGCCTCGACCCGGTGATCGGCGAGAGCGATGTGCTGTACGTTACCCGCGTGCAAAAAGAGCGGTTTGAGGACGAAAAGATATATGAAAGCGTGAAGGGCGCATTTGTGATCACACCCGAAACGCTCCAATCGGCTAAAGAAGAAATGATCGTCATGCACCCCCTGCCGCGCGTGGGTGAGATCAGCATGGACGTGGACGATGATCCACGGGCGGCGTATTTCCGCCAGATGGAGTACGGGCTGTACGTGCGTATGGCCCTGCTGGCGATGGTCCTGGGTAAGGCCTAAAATCACGATCTAGTTTTGAGTTGAAAGGTTCACCTCATGCCACAATCCTTTTTCGAACGTCTCGAAGCACGCGCCCGCCTGACCGGGTCGCTGGTATGTGTCGGCCTCGATCCGCACCCGGCGGACCTGCCCGAGCAGAGCGCAGCGGCGGCGAAAGCCTTCTGCCTGCGCCTGATTCAGGCCACCGCCGATGTCGCGGCGGCCTTCAAGCCCAACGCTGCCTTCTTCGAAGCCCTGGGGCCCGAAGGCTGGCAGGCGCTACGCGAAGTGATCGCCGCGGTGCCCGAAGATGTGCCGGTGATTCTGGATGCCAAGCGCGGCGATATTGCCTCCACGGCGGACGCCTATGCCCGCTCTACGTTCGAAATGCTCGGCGCGGACGCGGTGACCCTCAGCCCGTACCTGGGCCGCGACTCGCTGGAGCCTTTCGTGAAAGATGCCGCGCGCGGAGGCTTCCTGCTGTGCAAAACGTCCAACCCCGGCGCGGGCGATCTGCAAGACCTGCGCCTGGCGGGCGATAACTCATGGCTATACGAAAAAGTAGCGCGGCTGGCCCAGGAATGGAACACCCAGGGCAATATTGGCGTGGTGGTTGGCGCGACCCAGCCCGAATCGCTACGCCGCGTGCGCCAGGCCGCCCCGGAGCTGTGGTTCCTGGTTCCCGGCCTGGGCGCCCAGGGAGGCGACCTGGCAGAGGCGCTGCAAAGCGGCCTGCGCGCGGATGGGTTGGGCATGCTGCTCAACGTGTCGCGCAGCGTAGCCCGCGCCGCCGACCCGCGCCAGGCAGTGATCGAGCTGAATGCCGCCGTCCGTGAAGAACAGCAGCGCTTTCTGGCTCAGGCACGGCCCGCCGCTGGCAGGCCAGCCCCTGCCGCGGTTCCCCCTCAGCTTGCCGAAGGGCTGCTGCGGGCCGGCTGCGTGCGCTTTGGCGAATTCACGCTCAAATCCGGGTTGAAGTCCCCCATCTACATCGATCTGCGCCAGCTCGTCAGCTACCCGGAACTGCTGGCTGAAGTCGGGAAGGCCTACCTGCCCCTGCTCAGCCAGCTTTCGTACGATCGGCTGGCGGCGCTGCCCTACGCCGGGCTGCCCATCGGCACGGCGGTCAGCCTGCTGTGCGGGCGCCCGATGATTTACCCGCGCAAAGAGGTGAAAGAGTACGGTACGCGGGCGGAGATCGAAGGCGAGTACCACCCGGGCGAGCGCGTGGTGGTCATCGATGACCTGACCACGACCGGCGGAAGCAAATTCGAAGCGATCGAGAAGCTGACCGGCGCGGGCCTGGTGGTGGAAGACGTGGTGGTGCTGATCGACCGCCAGTCGGGCGCGGCAGAGGCTATGGCCCAATCCGGCATACGGCTGCACGCCCTGCTCACCCTCACCGCCCTGCTGGATTACTGGGAGGCCACCCTGCGCATCCCTGCCGAACAAATCAACGCAGCAAGAGAATTCATCACCCAAACAAGGAAATAACCGCGAAGGCGCGAAGCACGCGAAGTAAGAACGAAAAGCAAAGAATTCGCGCCGCTGCGGTAAAACCCATCATGTACAAAACACTACGCCCGCTCATTTACCAACTGACGCCCGAACAGGCGCACACCGTTACCATCCGGCTGCTGGGCCTGGCCGGAAGCATCCCGCCCGCGGCGGCTGTCCTGCGCGCCTTTTTTCGCTCGCGCAATGCGGGGCCGCGCGTGCAGGCCTTCGGGCTGGACTTCCCCAACCCGCTGGGCATGGCCGCCGGGTATGACAAAGATGGGCACGGCTGGCGCGGGCTGGCCTGCCTCGGCTTTGGGCATATCGAGGTTGGCACGGTGACGCCGAAGCCCCAGCCCGGCAACCCCCAACCGCGCCTGTACCGCCTGGTGGAAGACCGCGCGGTGATCAACCGCATGGGTTTCAATAACCACGGCGCGGAATACCTGGCCAAGCGCTTGCAGGGCAGGCGGCCCAAAGACCTGGTGTTGGGCGTGAATATTGGCAAGAATAAGGTTACGCCAAACGAAGAAGCCGCCCAGGATTACCTCTCGCTGCTGCGCACCTTCGCTCCGCTGGCCGATTTTTTGGCCGTCAACGTCAGTTCGCCCAACACTCCCGGACTGCGCAGCCTGCAAACCCGCGACGCGCTGGAGGGCTTGCTGAGTCCGCTAGCGGCGGAGAAGCAGGCCCAGGCTGCCAACCTGGGGAAAGCCGTTCCGGTGCTGGTGAAACTGGCCCCCGACCTGAGCGAGGAGGAGCTGGATGGCTCGCTGGAGGCAGTGCTCAACTGCCAGATGGATGGGGTCATCATCAATAACACCACCATCTCGCGCCCGCCGCTGCAGTCGCGCCACGCCGATGAGCAAGGCGGCTTGAGCGGCGCGCCGATGACCGCGCTCAGCCTGGAGATGACGCGCAAAGTGGCCAGGAAATTAAACGGCAAACTCCCCATCGTTGCCAGCGGCGGGGTGATGAGCGCGGCAGACGCCCAGGCGCGCCTGGATGCCGGGGCCTGTTTGGTTCAGTTATATACTGGGTTGATTTACGAAGGACCGGAGTTAGTCAAACAGATACTGGATGCTGGCTTAACCATAAGATAACGTGCTTTTCGCAAAGCACGTTATCACTTTTTGCGGATTACCCGCCAGTGGCGATCTTGTCGTCGATCAGGATTTCGATCGTTTCATCATCCAGAAACTCGACCGTCTCCCGTTCGAAGAAACGCAGTAAACCCAAATCCGCGGTTTGTTTCGGGTCAGATTTATTTTCACTGGCTGTCAGGGGAATCATTTTATCCATGGCGGAACTCCATTATCTATAAAGTTACCGCCATCATACGGTTTCCCTAACCGCCGGACAAGTACCCATATGGGTACTTTTTTACAATACCTCAGCGGGAAAATAACAGATGCCCGCCGTCCCTGGCCCGGTGTGCACCGCCAGCGCTGGCGAAAGCTCCGCCACCAGCGACTCCACACAGGTCAGGCGTTCTTCCACCGCCGCGCGGATGCGCTCCACTTCGGCCAGCGCACCGGCATGCACATAAGCAATCTTTATTTTCCCTTTCCAACCAACCACCCGCTCGGCCATCTCTGCCATCATTTTGTAAGCTGCCTGACGGCTGCGCGCCTTGCCCAACGGAACGATCACACCATCTTCCATGCCGATCAACGGCTTAATGTTCAGCAGCGTGCCGACCAACTGCTGCGCCCGCCCGATCCGCCCGCCCATATACAGGTACTTGAGTGTATCCGCAGTCTGGATCATATGCGATACGGGGATCATGCGCTGGATCAGCTCCAAAATGTGATCCAGTGATTTTCCCGCCATGGCAGCGCGAGCGGCTTCGATCACCATCCACCCCTGGCACAAAGAAACATTGCGCGTGTCGATGACTTCGATGCGCACGTCCGGTAGGGTTTCGCTGGCCATCGACTGCGCCACGCGGGCCGCCTGGTACGCGCCGCTGCCCCGGGAAGTAATGTGCAGGCTGAGGATATCCCGCACGCCCTGTTTCGCCAGGCAGTTGTAAATCTCAACGTAATCGCCGGGCCCCGGGCTGGCGGTCTGGGGTAATATGCGGGTTGTTTCCAGCCATTGAAGGAATTCTCCGCGCTGGATGTTGACCAGGTCGCGCAGCACTTCCTGCCCACGGTGAATGTAATAGGCTACCCAATGAATATCAAGAGCATCCCTGAGCGCCTCAGGAATACTGGCACAACTATCCGTAACGATTGCAACGCCGGGCATGTATAACCTCGTAGTCGTATCAAAGGATCATTTACAGGCAAAACTCATTATAGCGATTTGAAAAGCAACAGTAATGGGACCTCCCTATAACTTTCTATATAATACAGGTCATAATTTTCTATGCATCCGATTGGCTGCGTACAATGATGCTCTTATAATGGGTTAACCAAACATATCGCTTCGCCAGGATACCTGATGAAAAAACGAACCTTACACCGATTGTGGAACCTTGCCGCGGCAGTCCTCCTGCTGGCGGCCTGCACCCCCAACCTGCCCGGCAGCGCCCTGCCAACGATGGACCCCACGCTGATCGCCGTAGCGGCGGAAGCGACCGTAACCGCGATGGCGAGAGCCAACGCGGCCACGGCTGCCGCGGATGCTCCGGCATCTACAGCGGCTGCCGCAACTGCCGCAGCGGACTCGTCCAGCTCGACCGCCACCGCATCCGCACCAGGAGGCCAGGCAACGGCTGCCCCATTGGAACCCAGCGATTTTTGGGTCGTTTACATCACAAAAAACAAACTGGCGGCAGTTAACGGCGATGGAACCCAGAAAGCCCAACTGACCAATACCCCGGGCCGGGATTACCTTCCCATCTGGTCGCCAGATGGCAAAACCCTGGCCTTTATCCGCTTTGACGGCAGTAACCTGGTAGATGGCACGCTGCACCTGCTCCCTGCCGGCTCCAACACACCGCGCATTCTGGACGTTGGCAACACATACAGCCAATTCTTCTGGACGCGCGACAGCCAGGGGATCGCGGCGGTGAGTGGATCTTCTGATGACCTTTCTTTCTATTTGCTGGATGCCAACAGCAGCGCCCGCAGCAAGATTGCGGAGCACGTTACGGATTTTCCCCGCCTGTCGCCGGATGGCAAGCAGGTGGCCTTTTTGATGAATATGGGCAGCCCGTGCAGTGGGATGGGCTGCACCCAGCCCAATGACATCTACCTGTATGATCTCACGACCCGCCAGACCACGCGCCTGACGAGTGACGACACGCCGAAGATGGCCTTGAACTGGTCGCCAGATGGGACTCAACTGGTTTATCACCGAGAGGATGAGGGAAGCAGCCAGGTGGAAATTCTCCAGGCAGACGGCAAGGTCATCGCGTCCAGGGCGGACCCGCCCTGGTGGAGGGATTTCTGGCTGCGCTCGCCCGATGGATCGCTGATCGCTTACTACGTTAACGACACCGATAACGGAGCCGTCGACATTTACACCATGCAAGCCAGCGGCAGCGGCGAGCCGCGCAAAGTGATCCGCATCGAGAAGACCGGCGAGACCGCCGCCTATATCGATACGTTTCGCTGGAGGCCGGATGGCACCGGTTTTATCTTCAACCTATGGACCGCGGTAAATACCGTCAACCTGGACGGGAGCGATCTGCGCGCCCTACCGGTGACGCTGGAGAACATCTTTTTTGATGTGCGGCCCACGGTGGACACCTTTACCCCGGCAGCCGGCCCCACCCCACCCGCAAAATGGGCGCTGTGCCCGGGCGCGCTCGAATCGCGGTTGGATGTAGGGCGCCAGGCCTCGGTTACTACCGATCCGCCCGTGCCGAACAATGTGCGCAACGCCCCGGCAAAGACCGGCCAACTGGTCGGTAAAATCCAGCCGGGAGAGATGATCGAAATCATCGGCGGGCCGGTGTGCGATAAGGGCATGATTTGGTGGGAGATCAAGTCGCTGAACAGCAGCGTGAAGGGCTATACCGTCGAAGGCGACATGGAAACCTACTGGCTGGTGCCTGAGCCCTGAAATTGTCCGCGGAACACAACCAGGGTTTTGGAAACCTTAGCGGCCTTTCGGAACTTTTGGGGCGCCTTTCAGAGTACAATTGGATGAATGAACACCCACCAGGTTTATGCGAGCAAAGCGGAAAAATACGCCCGCTACCGTTGGGATTATCCGGCGGAGGCCGTAGAAACCATTTTCTCCATCGCCCAGGTAACCAGCCGTTCTATCGTGGCGGATATCGGCGCGGGGACGGGCATCCTCACCCGCCATTTTGCGGGCAGGGTGCGGCAGGTGTACGCCATCGAGCCGAACCTGGAAATGCGCGGCGAGGCAGCCCGGCGGCTGCCGGTAGGGAGCGGCTGCGCTGTGCTGGGGGGCAGCGCGGAAGCCATCCCGCTGGACAACCACAGCGTGGACCTGATCACCGTAGCCCAGGCCATCCACTGGTGCAACCCGGAGCCGACCCGGCGAGAATTTCTCCGCGTGCTGAAACCAGGCGGTTGGCTGGCGTTGATCTCGAACTATCCGGTGGAAAGGGCCGCGGGTGACAATTTCCCCGAAAACCTTTTCCAGATATGTACGCTTGAAAACGGGGTGAATCTGGCCAAAGGCTCGCCGCCAGAGTTCAAACGGCCCTCCGATTTTTATTTTGGCGGGAGCCATTACCAGAGTTTCAATTATTCATTTGACTACCAGCAGGATTGGGAGACGTTTATCAGCTCCCTTTGCAGCGCATCCTATATGCCCGATGAAGACCACCCCGCCTACCCTCGCTTTGAAAAAGCTGCCCGTGACCTCTTCAACCGCTTCAGCCTGAACGGCAAGCTACCCGGGAGCGGGATGACCGAACTGCAGATCGGGCAAATCATCGAAACAGGAATCTGACATGATCGATCCAAACCGAAAGCTCTGGAATGAGCAGATGCAGGCTTTACAAAAAGCACTGGCCAGCCCTACGGACCATGCAGCGACCATCGACCTTTTTCTGAAGGTGCACGCCATGGTTCACGCCTCCGAAATGAGCCAGGCCGGGCTGTACTCTTTCGACGATGAACTGTGGCAGGGACTGAGCGAGGCCGACGCCCGCTGTATCCCACCGGAGGGCGAGCACTCGATCGTTTGGATGATGTGGCACACCGCCCGCTGCGAGGATATCACCTGGAACCTGCTGATTGACGGCGGAGAGCAGGTGCTGCACAGCGGCGGCTGGCTGGAAAAGCTCAACATTCCCACGCGCGATACCGGCAATGCCATGAGCGCGGCGGAAATCGCGGCCTTCAGCGCGGCGGTAAACGTGCAGTCCATCCGCGCTTACCGTACGGCGGTGGGCCGCCGCACCCGCGAGATTGCCATGCGGCTGCCTGCCGGTTCCTTCAAAAAGAAGCCCGACCCGGCTCGCGTCCAGCGCATTACTGAGGAAGGCGCGGTGGCGGAAGATGCGCGCTGGCTGATCGACTACTGGAGCAGCCGCACCGTAGCCGGGTTGATGACCATGCCCGCTACCCGGCACAACTTTGTTCATCTGAACGAGGCCGCTCGGCAAAAACAGCAAATCGGAAAATCCACAGGGAAACACAAATGAGGATGTTCATTCTCTCCTCTTATCTGTGTGTACCTGCGTTCATCTGTGGTTATTAATTCTTTTGGAGGAAGAAAATGAAATTCGGTGTTTGCGGTGGGCCAGAGATGGCCAAAATTGCAAAAGAATGCGGCTACGATTATTTCGAGTGGAGTGTTGGCGATTTGCTGCACCCGCGTGAGGACGACAGCGTCTTTGAGGCGGCATTGGAGCGCGCCAAAAGCGTCGGGCTGCCCTGCCAGGCGGCTAACGTCTTCATCCCCGGCGACTTGAAAATCACCGGACCAGCGGTGGACCAGCAGTCTCTGCATGCCTATGCCTCAACCGCGCTGGCGCGCGCGGAAAAAGCCGGTCTGGAAGTGATCGTTTTTGGCTCGGGCGGCGCGAGGCGCATCCCCGATGGATTCGACCCGAAGCAGGGCTGGCAGCAGTTGGTAGAATTCTGCCAGTGGCTGGGTCCCGTGGCGCACAAACACGGCATCACCATCGCCATCGAACCGCTCAACAACACCGAAACCAACGTGATCACCTCTGTCGGCGAGGGCGGCGACCTGGCGCGCCAGGCCAACCACCCCAACATCCGCCTGCTGGTCGACGGGTATCACTGGGCCAAAGGCGGCGATACGCGCGAAGGCATCCTGAATAACGCCTCCCTGCTGGCGCATACCCATGTGGCGACCCTCGAAGGCCGCCGCCCGCCCCGCGCTGAGGACAACTGCACGCCGTTCTTCGCCGCCCTCAAGCAGGCCGGATACAACGGGCGCATGTCAATCGAGGGCAATATCGCCAACCCGGCGGAAGAACTGCCCGCGGCATTGAAAATCATGCAGGCGCAGGCCGGATAACGGAAAGTGAAGAGGACTGTTTCAAAAGGTATGCCTGGAGACAACAAACAAAGACGGCTCAAGACACTGCAGTTCCGCGTGGAACGCACTGCCCGCCGGATCGATGAACGAAAGCAGATCGAACGCCGCTTCCCCTGGCTGCGGCTGGCCGCGCTGATAGGGGGCCTGCTTATCGGATATGTGGCGTTTATCCTGCTGCCTGCTCCGGCGGCCTGGGCGGTCGCCGCCGCGGCTTTTGCCGGGTTTATGATCCTCGTGGTGATCCACCGGCGAATTACCGAGCGCATTACCCGGCTGGAGACATTCCACAGGCTGCTGGAGACCCACGCCGCCCGCCTGAAGCTCGACTGGGAGCATATTCCCGCCCCGGCCCCGGTGAGCGTCCCGCGCCAGCACCCCTTTGCCGCCGATTTGGATGTCACCGGCAGTCGCTCGCTGCTGCAACTGCTGGACACTTCTGTCTCCCTGGGCGGCAGCCAGCGCCTGGCCGATGGGCTGCTGCAAATAGAGCCGGATGCGAGCCAAATCGCCAGGAAGCAGGCGCTTGTACAGGAGCTGCTCGAACTGCCAGCGTTTTGCACGCGGCTAGAGTTGAATGGGCGGCTGGCCAGCCCCCAGACCGACCAGCGCTGGGACGCTTCCGGGCTGCTGCGCTGGCTGGAGGGCCAGGCGATCCAGCCCTCCCTGCGCCCGTGGCTGATCGCGCTGGGTTTGCTGGCGCTGGCTAATATCACCCTGTTCATTCTCCATGCCGCGGGCGTCCTGCCCGCGCTGTGGATCGGCACGCTGACCCTGTACTTTGCGGCCCAATCGATGAAGTTTCGCGAGTCGAGCGAGGTGTTTGGCGAGGCCTACGATATCGCCCGCCAGTTGGGCCAGCTGCGGGTGATCTTCTCCGATCTGGAGAACTACCCCTATCCACCCGCCAGCCGGCTGGCAGACCTGTGTGCTCCCTTCTGGAAAGGTCCGGTATGCCCCTCGGCGGCGCTGCGCAGGATTGGGGGCATCGTTTCCGCTGCCAGCCTGCGCGGCAACCCTTTCCTCAGCCTGGCGCTGAACACCCTGGTACCCTGGGACCTGTTCTTCGCCTACCTGTTGGAGCGCTACAAACGCGAGCTACGCGGCGTTCTGCCCGCCTGGCTGGGCGCCTGGTACGAGTTGGAGTCGCTGGTGGCGCTGGCAAACTTCGCCCGGCTCAACCCAGAGAACACCTTCCCAGAAATCCTGCCTCCTGGCAGCCGCCCGGTGCTGCACGCCGCGGGCATCGGCCACCCGCTGATCCCGGATGAAACGCGGGTAATCAACGACTTCGCCCTCCAGCAAATGGGCGAGGTGATCATCATCACCGGCTCGAACATGTCTGGAAAGAGCACCTTCCTGCGCACGCTGGGCATCAACCTGGTGCTGGCCTATGCCGGGAGCACGGCAGCCACCCAATCCTTACAAATACTGCCCTTCCGCATATTCACATCGATGAACGTCAGCGACTCGCTCAGTGACGGAATCTCTTTCTTTTACGCCGAGGTCAGCCGCTTGAAAGCTCTGCTCGACCAGCTAGAAGGCCAGCGCGAGCTGCCGCTGTTTTTCCTGATCGATGAGATTTTCCGCGGAACCAACAACCGCGAGCGCCAGGTTGGCTCGCGCGCGTACACCCAGGCGCTGGTGGGCAAGAACGGCGCCGGCCTGATCTCCACCCACGACCTGGAACTGGCCCACCTGGCCGAGACCTTCCCCACCGTACAGAACTTCCATTTCCGCGAGGATATCCACAACGGCAAGATGGTTTTTGATTACCGCATCCGCCCTGAGGCCAGCCCTACCACCAACGCACTGCGCATCATGGCGCTGGCCGGGCTGCCCATCCCCCACGATTCGCCAGACCCAAATGGATAACGGCTTTGCCAGCAAAAGCCTGTACAAAATCACAAATCACGCACCTTGCTTTTCCCTTTCGCCCATAGTAAAATGAAATCGTCAATGGGCTGGATGCCCCCCTCATCCAGCCCATTGACGTTTAAACCCACAGCACGAAAGCAAATAGCCCCCATAACACCCCCTTCCCCTTGACTTTTAGCAGATGCCGAGTAAGATATATCTTATATACAAGAAATATCTATGGAGGTTCTTATGCCCAAATCAAATGATCGAGGAAAGTTTTACGGAGCAATCACCGTGAGCGACCGCGGGCAGATTGTCATTCCGGCTGAGGCGCGGCGCGATTTCAACATCGAAGTTGGAGATAAGCTGCTCGTTCTGGGGCAACTGGAAAAAGGGTTGTGGATTGCCAAGGCATCCACGCTGCTTGGGATGGTGCCTGATTTTGCCGCCGTGCTGGATGAAGAAGGCATTAGCCCAAAAGACGAGGAATCATGAACGACCGGTCGAGAAATAAGGCCGTCACCCTGATCGGGATTGCCGGCTCTTCCGCTTGCGCGATTACGTACATCACCTTTGCGCCTAAAACCAGCCTGCTTGCCACCATCCTGCTTGCCACGCTGGCCGGTACGTTGGGGCATTTTGCCTTTACCGGGTTAGGTATGCTGTTGATGCGCCTCCAGAAGCATCGGTCGTACGACCCGCAGGGCCGCCCGGTGTACGCGTTTGGCCGCCTGCCTATCGAGGAAGCCCCCCATGCAGGCGGAAAGGGCCAGGTGCTGGCGCGGCTGTACCAGTCAGGGTTTCCCGTGCCAGATGGGTGCATCCTGCTGCCCGGGGCCTTCGATGGTGATGAAGTTACCGCCGGAGCGTGGGATCTGGTCAGCAGCCAGCTTGCCCACCTGCGCCGTGGAAAACAGGTCGCGTTCGCCGTGCGTTCATCGGCGTTAAGCGAAGATTCATCACAGGCTTCCTTTGCTGGCGAATTCGAGACCGTGCTGGATGTTCAAACAGACGAACAAATCCGCCAGGCGATTCGCGACGTGCGGAGGTCCGGGCGCAGCGAGCGCGTGCAAAGCTACAGCCAGGCGAAAGGAATCGCCGCAGACTCGCAGCCGGTTGCGGTGATTATCCAGAAGCTGGTCCAGGCTGAGGCCGCCGGGGTGCTGTTCACCGCCGATCCCCTCACCGGCAACCGAATGCAGATGACGGGCAATTTTGTGCGCGGGATGGGCGAGAAGCTGGTTTCCGGGCAGGTTTCGGCATCGGAATTTACCTTCAAGCGAACCGAAGGGATTTACGATGGGCCAGCCGACCTGCAAACAGTTGCCAAAACCCTGCACCGCGAAGCGCACGATATCGAGGACCTTCTGGGCAACCCGCAAGATATCGAGTGGGCGGTAGAGAAGGGCAAGGTATACATTTTGCAGTCGCGGCCCATCACCACGCTGAACGGGTTCAACCCGGTCAGCGCGGAATGGAACGATACAGAGAAAGGCAGCTTTCTCTGGTCGGCGACCAACCTGATGGAAGCCTGCCCGGAGGTGCTGACGCCCTTCACCGCTTCCCTGCTGCCCTATGTCAATTCCATCGGCGGCCCGGCTATCGATGTAAAAAACACCCCGATGAACGGAATCATTGGGGGGCGGTTCTATGCCAATATCAGCGTGCAGATCACCGCGTTCGCGCGAGCGTTCAAAGGCGATACGCACCGGGCGTACCGCGAAATGGCCGGCTGGTGGGGTGAAATTCCCGACGATTTGGAAATTCCGCTGCTACCGCTGACCAAACAGGAGTGGCAGCGAGACGTACTGCCCAGTCTGTGGCGCACCACCCGCCTGTTCGCCCGCTACCGCAAGCAGGCGCCAGCTTACCTGGCCCACAACCGCCAAAAATGCTCGGAAACATGGGCGTCCATCGCTGCCGCCGCCACACAGGCCCAACTGCTGGAGCTGTGGAACGGCACGATTTCCCCGGCCTACCGCGATGCCATGATCCACATCGTTGCGGCGGGTTCGGATACGCAGGTGCGGTTGGAACGGGAACTGCGCGAACTTGTCGGAGTGGAAGATGCCAATGCGCTGCTGTCCAACCTGGGCGGCCTTTCCGCGCCGCTGGAGAGCCTGGGGCCGATGGCCGGAATCGGGCTGGTAGCGCGCGGCCAGATGGGGCGCGAGGAGTATCTGGAACGATACGGGCACCGCGGAGTGAATGAAGGCGAAGCGGCCTGGCCGCGCCCCCTGGAAGACCCGCACTGGCTGGACCGCCAATTAGAAGAATGGAAGCGATCCCCGGTGGATATCGATGCCCTGCTGTCCCGCCAGCAAGCCGCTTACCAGGCCGCCTGGCAGCGCTTTTGCCAGAAATATCCGGGCAAAGTGCGCAGCATGCAGAAACGCATTCAAAAAGCCGCCGGGGAAGCCCACCGCCGCGAGGCCATGCGCTCCGAAGGCACGCGCGGGATGACGGTTCTACGCGCGTTCGCGCTGCGCGCCGGGGAATTGCTCGGCGCGGGCGAGGATGTATTCTTCCTGACCATCAACGAGGTGCTGGCTGGCCTGGCAGGCGAGCCATGTGGCATCCAGCACATTCCGGCCCGCAAGCAAGCTTACCAGCGCTACCGCGCCCTGCCGCCCTACCCGTCCATCATCTGCGGGCGGTTCGATCCGTTCGCGTGGGCGGCAGACCCCAACCGCCGCAGCGATCTATTCGACTCGCGCGCCCAGCCTGCCGCCCGGGTGGAAAAGGATGCGCATACCATCACCGGCGCGCCCGGAGCGTTGGGCGTTGTCGAAGGCTTCGTGCGTCGGCTGGAAAGCGTGGAGGAAAGCAGCCAATTTCAGAAAGGCGAGGTATTGTTAACCACCATGACCAACATTGGGTGGACGCCGCTCTTCCCGCGCGCCGCCGCAATCATCACCGACCTGGGCGCGCCGCTTAGCCATGCCGCCATCGTCGCGCGCGAGCTGGGCATCCCCGCCGTGGTCGGCTGCGGCGATGCCACCATGCGGCTGAAAACCGGCGACCGCGTGCGCGTAGATGGCGGGAAAGGTACCGTACAGATTTTGGGTTAGGCACAACCAGCCGCGCGGGGCAGAGACGGTCCCGCGCGGCTCGGTTTCTATTCCTTTACCGCCGCCCCCGGGCCGGGCAGGTCCTCGGCTACACGCACAAGGCCGTGCGGCCAGCGGATCACCACCCGCTCGCGGCCAACCCGTACTAATCCCTGGCTCTCCCACTGCGACAGAATGCGGCTGACGGTGTACAGGGTGGTGCCGGTCATTTCGGCCAGATCCTGGCGGGTGAGCGGCAGGTCCAGAAGAACGCCCTCGTCGGTTTTGCGCCCCACCTGGCTGGCCAGGCGCAGGATGGCGCGCGCCAGGCGGCGCTCTACCCGCTCGGTGGCCAGCTCGCGGTAGCGATCCTGAAATTCGCGCACGTGCCCGGCCAAAATGCGCAGCGCATTCAGCGCCAGCGAAGGGTACCGACCGAGCAAACCGAGCATTTCCGCTTGCGTCCAGTACAGCACCTGGCTGTCTTCCGCCGCCTGGGCAGTGACAGGGTAAACCGCCCCTTCCACCAGGCTGATCGCGGCGATCAGCACGCCGGGCGTGGCTACGCGCATAATGACTTGCTGCCCGTCGGGCGATAACTGCGCCAGCTTGATCCGTCCAGATGTCACCACGTAGATGCGCTCCACCGGGTCGTCCTGGTAGAACAGGAAGTTGTCGGCTTCGATCGCCTGCGCGTGCGCCAGCGCGATCACCGCCTGCATGGCGCTGCCGGGTATATCGACAAACAGCGGCGCCTGGCTTAAATGCTGTATCTGCGGCCCGGCTTTAATATTCGCCATGCATCCATTTTACCCGATCAGGGCTGAGGGAGGGCATGTTCGTATAACTATGTACTTTCTTTTACAGCAACAAGGCTGAAAGTATGCGGCAGCCTGCGCAGAATATCCTCGGGGATGTTCTCAAACTGGTTCCAAAACAGGAGCGGGTATTCCTGAAAATACGTAACGCGCAGGCTAGCACCGATCACAGCGTTAATGATTTGCCCAAGGGTCCACTGCCGGTCATGCAGGGCATAGGTAGACGGATCCAGACCAGCCTGCCGGTCGATAAATGGACGCGGCCAGACTTCTCCGCCGCCCTGCTGTGTTGAAAAGTAGCCAGAATGGTAAGGGTGAAACTGGTAGCTGCCTGCCTGCCAATCCCACACCCAATCCAACGGGTGCCCCTCAAAGATATGCAGCCTTCCGCCTGGTCTCAACAGGCGGTAAACCACCCCCGCCCATGCGTCCAGGTCCATGACCCAGGGCAAGGCGCCTCGCCCGGTGTGGACCAGGTCCGCGCTGCCATGCAGCTCAGCGGGAACGGTCAGCACATCGCAGCAGTACCAGGCTGCCGGGGCACGCAGCGCCGCGGATCTCCGCCGGGCGCTGGCAATCATCCGCTCGCTGATATCGATCCCCACCACTTCTTTCGCGCCTTGCCGCAGCATAGACAACGTATCCAGGCCGCCAGCACACTGCAGGTGGATCGCCCTGCCGCACCACTGCGCCAGGTCGCGCAGGGCATCCTGTTCGGGCTGCAGCAGCGAACTGCCCCCTGAACGCAGAAAAGCGATATCCTCCGCCTCCATTTCCTCATATTTCGCGGCGGTCACATCCCAGGCAGCGCGGTTATCCTGGTGAAAAAGATTTGTATTCATTCGATTGCCTTTCGCTCGTTTGTACCGGTGGAATGAACGGTCGCATAACTTACACTACCCTCACAAATCTGACTGGTCACCGGCGTAGGAATTAGATATCTTTATAATATTAGCATGATCCCCTTACCCCGCCCAACCACAGCCGAATTTATCCAGGCCGCAGACGAGAACCTGGCCGAAAAATCGCTCAGTTTTGCCCTGCTTCCTGGGGGCGAGGCGCACCGCGACAACCCGGCCTGGTTTGCGACCCATTCGCCCGTAGCCGGGTATAACGGCATCGTGCGCGCCGCCTTCTCCACCGGCGCCGTCGATGAATGCATCGAGGAGGCACTGCGGCCTTTCCGCGAGCACAGCCTGCCGCTGACCTGGTGGACGGGGCCATCCACTCAACCGGGGAACCTTGGAGCGCGCCTCCAGGCGCATGGTTTTATTCACAACCGCGATATGATCGGCATGTCCGCGCTCATAGACGACCTCAAGCCGCCGCGCGGCGCGCTGCCCGCTGTGGAAATCAAGGAGGTCAGCGACGCGCAAACGCTGGCTGCATGGCACCCGCTTTACACGAAAGGCTTCAACACCCCGCCCGCCATTGCCCGCGAAAGCCTCGATACCATGGGCAAACTGGCCTTTCTGCCTGGCTCCGGCTGGCGCCATTACATGGTGCGGAAGAACGGCCAGATCGTATCGATTGGGTCGCTCTTCATCCACAACGGCGTGGCGGGCCTGTACAACCTGGTTACCGAACCGGGCGAGCGCGGGCAGGGCCTGGGCGGCGCCATGACGCTGGGGTTGTTTGCCATTGCCCGCGATCTGGGCTGCCGCATTGCCACGCTGCAAACCACCTTCCCCAATGCGCTGCGCCTGTACCACCGCCTGGGGTTCGAGGTGTACTGCAAATTTGGCGTGTACCAGCACGCCGCTTTAAACAAGTAAACAGCGTATCATATAAAGGCAGCGGTTCTCTCTGCGAACCGCTGCCTTGCCATGAATTATGCCGGCTGCACCAGGTTGTTGATCCACCGTTTAGAGAGTACCCGCCACAGGCCAACACCGTATTTCACCATCTCTTCGCACGAGATCATCAGGTAGACGATGTACACCGGGAGGTGCAGCACCAGCCCGCCAATCACCGCCAGCGGGACGCCCACCAGCCAGACGGTTCCGGCATCCAGGACCATGCTGAAGCGCGTGTCGCCGCCCGCGCGCAGCACTCCCACAATGATGGTCATGTTGCCCACCCGCACCCACAGCAAAAAGCCGATCACGCGTAAGATATTGCGCGCGTTTTCGATCGATGCATCCGAGAGCTTGTAAAAGCTCAGAATAAAATCCGAGGAGAGGACTAACCCCAACCCCAGCAGGATCGCCCCAACGGTGCTGATGATCAGCGTCTGGCGGGCGTAGCCAAAGGCGCGGTGCTCCTCGCCTGCCCCGATGCGGTGCCCGATGATGATGCCAGTTGCCTCGGAGACGCCCATAAAGATCACGAAGGCCAGGTTCTCGATCGAGGCGACGATATTGACCGCAGCAACCGCGTCCGTGCCGATGCGGCCATACACGGCGTTATAGGTGGTGATACCAAACGACCAGAGCATCTCATTGATCAGCACGGGCATAGAGGTTTTTAAAACGCGCGTGAGGAATTCCCGGTCGAAGCCAACCAGCTCGCTGAGCTTTGCCGCCGGAGGCAGCTTGCGCAGATACGTAATCGAAAGCATCAGGGCGACTTCCAACAAGCGGGCGATCAGGGTGGCAATAGCCGCGCCTTCGACGCCTAATTTCGGCAGGCCGAAGTTGCCAAAGATCAAACCAAAATTCAACAGGGTCTTGATGCTAAGCGCGATGATGCTCACCACCATGGGCACGCGCACATAGCCGGTGTTGCGCAAAACCGACGAAAACGCGAACGTTACCGCGGTGACCATGTACCCCCAACCGACAATGCGCAGGTATGATGCTCCGGCGGCGATGACTGCCGGGTCCTCAGAATAGAAGCCAAGGGCTGTCCGCGGAGCGAGCAGGGCCAGCAAGGTAAAGATCAAGCTGCCGGTCAGGCCAATTCCCAGGCCGATGCCCAGCACCTTGCGGACGCCCTGCAGGTCGCCTTTACCCCAGTACTGCGCGGCAAATACGCCCACGCCGCTGTAAGTACCAAACAGCATGAGCATCAGCAGAAAAAAGACCTGGTTTGCCAGGCCCACCGAAGCCACCGCCGTTTCGCCTAACTGGCCGATCATCCCCACATCAATCAGGTTGAGTGATGAACTGATCAGGTTTTGAGCAATGATGGGAAGCGCAATTTGCGCTAAGGATGTGTAGTAGGAACGATCTTTCAACATGGTTATCTCTTGTACCCAAAATCAATTTTAAAATTGATCGGGTTTAGCTAGGGCAATCGCACTAAACTGAGAGGACCTTGAAGAAGTAGTTCTCATCCC
>CAYTHO010000061.1:30312-35126 GCA_964437595.1 uncultured Anaerolineaceae bacterium | reverse complement strand
CGGTGGTCGCAAAGCGACCACCGCTACCCCAAACCCCGGAATAGAGCAAGAGACTTTGTGAAAACCGTGCATATTTCCTCAGAGCTATTTGCAAAAAACGAATGGGGTCGTTTGGGCGGCTTTATGCTGCCCAAACAACCCCAAGTTAAGGAGTCCTGCCCGTTATTCGCGGACCAGGCCCATTTCGCTTTCGAGCTTTTCGGCCAGGGCCAGGTATTTCTCGTGCACGCCTTCGCCGGTCTCTTCGTGCTCGACGCGCTCGAAACCATCATAGACGGCTTCATGGTGGTCGGCGGGGATGGCTTTATCGGCCATCGGGAAGAGCACGCGGTCTTCCTTGAATATGTGGTTGCGGAGCAGGCCGGCGTATCCGCGCGCGTTTGTGACCAGCGCATCGCAGGCAGCGTCGTCGCCGGCCTCCAAGGCCTGGGCCGCCGCGAGCATGCCGCGCGTGTACACCCGCCCCTGTTCGTGGTCCGCCAGCATCACGCCGATGGGACCGCCCTCCACCGGCACGCCGTAATCGTGCATGGTGGTGAACAGGACGCCCTCTTCTTTCTTATGGTGGCAGCCATCGGCGAAACCTTTGATAAACTCCGCCACGTCGACGAAGAACCCCGGGCGCACCGCCTCCCCCGCCGATAGACGGCTGGCAGCTTCATCCAGGGATGCAATCACGCGCTCAATCACGCGGTGCTCGGACATTAAAATTTCAGTTGCTTTCATTTTTCCCTCTCTGTCAAGCTTGCATATTTTTTATTGCTAGCACCAATATACGACAATTATTGTCTTATTACTTTGCGCCAGAGCAAAGAGGCGTTGAATGGCAATCTATCACACGCGGGCCGAAAGGCGCCGCGCTGCGCGGTTTAAGACTGCCCAAGGCGGGCGAAGCACGTATAGCGGTTACCCTGGCTGCTTAGAACTTCACCAGGAAGGCGGTAAAGTACATGACCGCCAGGCCCAGCACGAACCCACCCAGGTTGAGCCAGGAGACCCAACTGGTCCCTTCGCGTTCGGCGTAGCGGCGCAGCAGGCCCACCACCTCCACGATCACCTGCCAGATGGCGCCCAGGCCAATGCCCAGGAAGATGGTCGTCAACAGGGGCGAGAAGGCAAAGCCGCCGATCCACGCGCCCAGCATGGCCGGGGCGCCTGCCACCAGCGCCAGCAGCAGGAAGGTCTTCCAACCCGGCGCGGCGGGTTGATCTTCGGCAGGGCTGCTGACCGTCTCCCTGCCCCCCGCCGCCGCCGTTCCCGCGCTGCGGGCCGGAACCAGCGGCGCGGCAATACCGATGCCCTCGGTAATGTTGTGCAGGATGAAGCCGATGACGAGGAACGAGCCCAGCGCGGCCTCACCCATCGCAAAGGCCGCGCCAACCGCCAGCCCCTCGCCAAAGTTATGCAGTCCGATGCTGACGGCGATGAGGAACGCCAGCGCCAGCCCCCTGGCCCGCGCCCCGCCTTTGTTCGGGCGTGCGTCAGAAGACTGACGGGCATCAGGAGACTGACGGACGCCAGAAGATTGGCGCGCGCTGAGCGCCATAATCGCCAGCCAGGTGAGCAGCGCGGCGAACAGCGCCAGCGGAACGCCCTGGAAGGCCCCCGGCAGTTCCGCGCCAATCTCCAGCGCCTCCAGCAGGGTGTCGACCAGCAGGAAGACCAGCAGGCCCACCGTCAGCGCCAGCAGCGCGCCCAGCCAGCGGCGGCCCATGCGCTTCATGGTCGGGTACCACAGCAGGCCCAATCCCACCGGGATGACGCCAATATAAATGCCCAGCAGCCCGAAGGCCAGGAATTCGCGCCCGCCGGGGGTGGGGGTAAGGGTGGCAACAGCCACTTCACCGTCGAAGGTCGCCCCGGTGGAGGTGATGATGCGCAGCGCGTGCGGCTCGTTGGCCACCCACATATACGGGATGGTAATGGTCGCCCGCCCGAAGCGCGGAATCGACGGCCCCGGGGCGATGCTGAACTGCCCGTAAGCGTCATCCACCATCACCTGGGCCACGGTCACCGGCTCCGGCCCGCTGTTGATGACCGCCGCCACAAAGCCGTCCGGCGTGACGCGGATGCGCTCAAAAGACAGCAGCTCGACCGGCGGGGTGTTGGCCCGGAACAGCGCCAGCGGGTTGGTGAGGGTAAAGGCCAGCACCAGCAGCGCCAGCGCCGCCAGGGGCAGGATCGCCGCGCGCAGGGGGAATGGGAAGGCCCCGCGGGTGGGGGTTTCTTTTTCAATTGTGGTATTTTTTTCGATGAGCATAATAATCTCCTATGCCACCGCCTCGAAGAGGCCCATCCAGCCCAGCTCGGCGAATTCGCTCTGGTGGGCGTGGAACATGTACTGGCCCGGGTATTCCAGGCGGAACTCCAATATGTGCCGCTCGCCCTGCGACATCATCACCGTGTCGGTGAACTCGTTGGGCTCCAGGCGGGTGCCGGTGCGGTATAGGTCGAACATGGCGGCGTGCAGGTGGAAGGAGTTGATCAGGTCGAACTCGGTCAGGTTGGAGAGGTACACGCGCACCAGCTCGCCCACTTTTACCTGGATGGGATGGCGCACGTAATGGTGCGCCACGGTATTCACCGCGTACACTTCGTTTTCACTGTCAAAGTTGGTATCGAAGGCGTTCATCACCATCACCATCTCGCGGGCCGGTGCGCGGCCTTGGGGCGGGTCGATGATGAAGGTGCCGTACAGGCCCTTGTGAATGTGCCTCTTGAGCGAAGCCACGTGGCAGTGATAAATGTGCAGGCCAAACGGGCGCGCCTCGAATTCATAGGTGAACGACTCGCCCGGCCCCAGCACTGGCGCGACCCCGTCCATGCCCGGCGCGTGGATGCCGTGGAAGTGGATGGTGTGGGGGTGGGTCGAGCTGTTGGTGAAGTGAAAACGCAGCAGGTCGCCCTGCGTGCAGCGGAAGGTTGGGCCGGGAACCTGGCCATTATAGGCCCAGGCCGGGAACCATACCCCCGGCGCCACTTCGATTTCCTTCTCGACTGCCACCACATCCCATTCGCGCAGGGTGCGGCCATCGGGCAGCTGGCTTTGCTTGCCGTAATCAAAATCGGTCAGGAACGCGCTTGGGTCAAACAGATCGGTATTCACATCGCCGACCGGGCCGCCGTGTTCGGGGTGGTCGTTGTGAGCGTTCACCCCGGGCTCCATCACCGGCGCTTCGGGGTGGTTGTGATCGGGCATGGCATGGCCCGTATCAGGCGCGCCGGATGCGCCGGTTCCAGCCGGGAATACCAACCCCTTGAGATTCACCGCTCCAAGGGCAAAGACGCCGCCCACTGGAACCGTCCATTTGAGAAATTTTCTGCGATCCATCGTGATAACTCCCCGCAGTCGATATGGTTTTCGAAAATGGCTAAATATAAATTTAGCCTTGACTAAATATCTACACAGATTATAGTCCAAGGTTCTTTATTTGTCAATATTGATCTTTATTATCATAATTAGAAACCACAGATGAACGCAGATGCACACAGATAAGAGGAAAATTTTCTTTATCTGCGTTTATCCGCGCTCAGGCATCTCCCCCCAGGCCATCAAACCGCTACTTAATCTCCACTTCCCCTTCGCCCCCGGCCCAGTGGATCTTTACCTTGACCGGCACGTTGGAACGCACTTCGATCAGCGGCTTTTCCAGGGCCGACTCGCGCCCGCTGCACTTCAAATCCAGCACGCCCTTGCTGCCAAAGGGATAGCCTTCCACGCCGTGCTCGTCCAGCAGGCGCACGTCCCACAGAAGGGTGTGGTTGGGCGCGTCAGGCTGGAGTCCGAAGACCTCTTCCAGCAGCACGGCGATGGCGGGCAGGCCCGTCCAGCCGACGAAATCTTCCTTGGCCGGGTCGCCGGGGCGGGCGGATTCGGGGGCGTAGTTTTCCCACACGGTGCCGGTGTCTTCATATACCCGCACCACGTTCTGCAGGTGGTTCAGGGCGATCAGATGGGCCAGCGAACCGAAACCGTTTTCGCGCAGCCCTTTGAGCACCATGTAGTTGGTCGGCGGCCAGACCCCGCCGCGCCAGTAGCCGCCGTGGGGATCGTAATCGGGGTGGCTGTGGGCCAGCGAAGGCACGCGGTGCGGGCGGTTGAACTCCGCCGGGTCGTCCAGGTGGGCGATGAAGCGGTCCACGCGCTCGGCGGGCACCACGCCCGCCAGCAGCGCCCAATACGCGCCGATGTGCTTGACCTTATTCAGCCTGCCGTCCGCCCACTGGTCGTAGTAAAAGGCGCTCTGGTCATCCCACATCTGCTTATTGACCAGTACGCGCAGGCGCTCCGCCTCGGCGCGCAGGCCGTTGACGCTGTTCTCACGCCCCAGCACGCGCGCCATCTTGGCCAGCACGTCCGCCGCCAGGATGGCCTGCAGGGTAGCGTCAATCCAACGCATGCGCCCGTGGCTGTAGGCAAAGTGGTAGCCCGGCTCCAGGCGCGGCATGTTATCCATGCCGCTGCCCCAACCGCTGCTCCAATACGTGCCGTCCAGCCAGGTGCGGTAAGTGCGCAGCCATTGGGTATAGGCCAGCAGGGCCGGGAACACCTGCGCCAGGCGGGCCCGGTCGCCAAAGCGGACGAAGTACGACCATTCCGCCCAGGGCAGCACGTTGGGCCCGGTGGAGGTGGGGTCATACGGCGTAAAACAGTCCTTGCCGTCCGCCTCGTCGATTTCGCGGCAGATGTAGCCGTCGGGGTGCTGCTTGCAGTACAGGTTATCCAGCGTGCCCTGGAAGTGGAAGGCGCGGCTGCCATACATGCCAAACTGCATGGCAAAGGCCGAATCCCACATAAACAGGTGACCGTTGAA
>CAYTHO010000061.1:0-30212 GCA_964437595.1 uncultured Anaerolineaceae bacterium | reverse complement strand
ACATGCCAAACTGCATGGCAAAGGCCGAATCCCACATAAACAGGTGACCGTTGAAAGCGGTGTCGAGGTAGGGGGAGACGAAACCGTTCTCCACCGTGGGGGCCAGCAGGTTGGAAAAACCGATTTCCCAGCTTTTCCAGTAGCACTCGATGGTGGATTCGTGGTCCAGCCAGTAGGGCTGCGGCAGCAAATGGCGAACCGCTTCGAATTTCGGCGGCGGGGTGGTATCCGGTGGCGTGGTGCGGTATGGATTTTCCTCGACCAGCGGATTTTCTACGTAAGCCAGGTACGGTTCTTTCATGGGCCAGGGTCCTTGTGTTTATTTTTACTATAATACAGATAAATATGGAAGCAGATCCCCAGGCCCAACCTGGGGTAAAATATGGAACCCCGAACCAGCGGAGAAGCCCGCGCCATGACCGCCTCAATCCTGACCACCAAGCTGTATATTCCACCCGCCCGCGACCGCCGGGTGGCCCGACCGCGCCTGCTGGCACGGCTGGACGCCGGGCTGCGCCCCGGCTGCCGCCTGGTGCTGCTCTCGGCCCCGGCGGGGTTTGGCAAAACCACCCTGCTCAGCGAGTGGATCGACCAGCGCCAGGATGCGGCGCATAAAACCAGCGCGGCGCGCTTCTGCTGGCTTTCATTGGACGAAGGCGACAATGACCCGGCCCGCTTCCTGCGCTACGTCACTGCGGCGCTGCAAACCGCCCTGCCCGGCGCCGGGCAGGCGGCCCTGGCCCTGCTGCAGGCCCCGGTGGGGGCGGAGGGCATGGTCTCCACCGAGGGCATCCTCGACGCGCTGATCAACGACCTGGCGGCGCAGGATATGCAGCCGCCCATCCTGCTGGTGCTGGACGACTACCACCAGATCGAAACGCCCGAGGTGCACGCCGCGCTCGCCTACCTAATCGACCACCTGCCGCCCCAAGCGCACCTGGCGCTCGCCACCCGCAGCGACCCGCCCCTGCCGTTCCACCGCCTGCGCGCCCGCGATCAGATCAGCGAGCTGCGCGTGGCCGACCTGCGCTTCAGCCCCGCCGAGACCGCGGCCTTTCTCAACGATGTGATGCGCCTCAACCTTTCCGCCGCGGATATCGCCGCGCTGGAATCCCGCACAGAGGGATGGATCGCCGGGCTGCAGCTAGCCTCACTGGCGGCCAGCTCCGCGCAGGGCGCGTCATCCATGGCTTCCTTCGTTAGCGACTTTGCCGGTTCCAACCGCTACATTCTGGACTATCTGGCCGAAGAAGTGCTCAGCCAGCAGCCAGCGGTGGTGCAGGAGTTCCTGCTGCAAACCAGCCTGCTGGAGCGCTTCTGCGCGGACCTGTGCGATGCGGTGGTGCGCTACCCGTTCTTCGCGGCGGAAGCGCGGCGGTTGGGCAGCGCTCACCACCAGCAGCACCTGGAATACCTGGAGCGCGCCAATCTCTTCATCGTGCCGCTGGACGGCGAGCGGCGCTGGTACCGCTACCACAACCTGTTCGCCGAGTTTCTGGCCGACCGCCTGGGCCGCCTGATCGACCAGTCCGCGCCGGGCGGTCGTGCTGAACGCGCGCGCGGGCTGCACCAGCGCGCCAGCGACTGGTTCGAGCGCCAGGGCCTGCCATACGAGGCCATCGAGTATGCCCTGCGCGCCGCCGACTACCCGCGCGCCGCGGACCTGATCGAGCGCCATGCCCGCTGGGCAGTGCTGGTGCCCGGCGAGACGGGCAGGATGCTGCGCTGGCTGGAAGTGATCCCCAACGAAATTGCCCAGGCGCACCCCGGCCTGTGCCTGACGCACGCCTGGGTGCTGCTCAGCGCCGGGCACACCCCGGAGGTCGAGCCGTACGTGGAAACCGCCCTGCGCGGCATCGCCACCCATCCCGAAGATTACGACGCGCAGCAGATCCGCAGCGAGGCCGACGCGCTCCGCTCGCTGCTGGCGGTGATGGGCGGGCGGCTGGAAGAGGCCATCGAGCTGGCCAACCGCGCGCTGGAGGGCCTGCCAGAAGATGCCACCCTGCTGCGCAGCATGGTGGCGCTCAACCTGGGGCTGGCCTACGATATGCGCGGCGAGCCCGCCGCCGCCGCGCAGGTCTACCGACAGGCGGTGGCCCTCTCGCAGGCGGCGGGCAACCTGCTGGTGGTGCTCATCGCCGCCGTGCAGCTCGCCGACCTGGAGATGCTCCAGGGGCGCGCGGCCCACGCTGAAGCCGCCTACCGCCAGGCCGTGCAGCTCGCCGACCAGCTCGGCAGCCTGCCGGTGACCAGCATGGCTTACAGCGGGCTGGGGCATATCCTCTACGAGCAGAACCGGCTGGAAGAAGCCGCCGCGCAGCTCGAAAGGGCTATCCGGCTGGGCCAGGGTTGGGAGAGCAAAGATATCGCGGCCATCTCGCAGGTATTTCTGGCCCAGGTGCGCCTAGCGCAGGGCCAGCCCGCCGCCGCGCTGGGCCTGGTCGAGCAGGCCGCCGCCAGCCTGCGGGGCAGTATTTCTTCAGAATCAACCCTGCGCTCGGTGAATGCCTTCACCATCCAGGTGTGGCTGCGCGCCGGGCAGGCCGAATCCGCCGCGCGCTGGGCCAGCGATTTTCAGGCGAACCCGCCGCCCTTCCTGCAGGCCTACCTGCGGGTGGTGGAAGGCGCCACGCTGGCGCGCGCGCTGCTGGCCGCCGGAGAGCCCGCCCAGGCCGCCGAAAGCGCCGCGCGCCTGCTGCCTGAAGCCCAGCCCGGCGAAGCCATCGAGCTGCAAGCTCTGCTGGCCCTGGCGCTGGACGCGCAGGGCCAGCGCGAGGAAGCTATCCGCGCGCTGGCGGAGGCGCTGGAGCGGGCGGCTGTTTCTGGCTATGCGCAGGACGGGCCAGTTCTTCCCGCACCTGCTGCTCCGTCCGGCAAACCGGGCATTCCTTTCGACCCCAGCCGCGGCTTCTGCCGCACTTTCCTGGACGAAGGACTGCCCATGGCCCGCCTGCTGCGGCTGGCGCTGGCGCGCGGCGTGCAGCCCGCCTATACCGCTGCCTTGCTGGACGCCTTCGAGCCTGCCGTCATGCAGGAATTGGGCGCGCCATCTGCCGCCCAACAGGCCAACCGCGCGCTGGTGGAGCCTTTGAGCGAGCGCGAACTGGACGTGCTGCGCCTGGCCGCCCAGGGCCTGCCCAACCCGGCCATCGCCGCGCGGCTGGTGGTGGCGGTCAGCACGGTGAAGACGCACATCAACAACATCTACGGCAAGCTGGGCGTGCAAACGCGCCTCCAGGCGGTCAACAAAGCCCGCCAGCTGCGCCTGATCGATTGAGCTGTTCTTCTCTCTAATCGGCTATAGTACTTTTATCTTTATCAGGGGTTGGTGGGTACAAATTTATCGCTGATTTCGCTGATTATACTGATTTCGCTGATAAGAGATGATTTACGAAAAGCTCTAATCAGCGTAATCTGCTTAATCAGCGTAATCAGCGATAGGTACTTTTACCTTTGGCAGGGATTGGTGGGTACAAATTTATCGCTGATTACGCTGATGATACTGATTTCGCTGACAAGAAATCTGATTTCACTGTATCTCAGTTCTTCTCTCTAATCAGCGTAATCTGCTCAATCAGCGTAATCAGCGTAAGCACTTTTACCTTCAGCAAGGGCCGATGGGTACAGCCCGACCGCTGGCTGCGGGCGGCCAATTTTGGGCGAAAAACCGTGGTATAAAAGGGATTCTGTCATTTGCCCATGCTGGATGTAGTTGATTTCAGCCGCAAACGATGTTTGCACATCACAATACGCATAAAGGTTATTGAATGAAGAAAAGTATTCGCTATTCCCTGGTTTCGTACCTGATTATCCTGGCCCTGCTTCTGCCGTCCTGCGCGCCAAAGTCCACCATTACCGCGGGCGACCTGGGCTCCCTGACGGCGGCGCTGGATGCCGAGACGCCCGGGCTGCTGGCAAAGTACAAAACCGAGAGCGCCAGCATCGCCCTGGTGGTGGATGGAAAACTGGCGTGGTCGAAAAGCTACGGCATGCAGGACAAAGAAGCAAGCATCCCGGCCACCCCGCAGACGGTGTACCAGATTGCGTCTATCTCCAAGACGATGGCCGCCTGGGGCGTAATGCGGCTGGTGGAACAGGGCAAACTGGACCTGGACGCGCCCGCCAGCCGCTACCTGACGCGCTGGCAGATCCCCGCCCCGGCGGCGGATGGCGGCTCTACCCCCTATTCGCTGGACGGGGTAACCATCCGGCGGCTGTTGAGTCACAGCGCGGGGCTGTCGGTGCACGGTTACCCGGGCTACGAGCCTGGCGCGCCGCTGCCCTCGCTGGAGGAATCGCTTTCCGGCAAGCAGGGCCCAAATTACGCCGTGCAGCTTGTGAACGAGCCGGGTAAAGCGTACAGCTACTCGGGCGGCGGGTACACCCTGCTGCAGTTGATCGTCGAAGAGGTGAGCGGGCAAACGTTTGAAGATTATATGCAGGACGCGCTGTTCACCCCGCTGGGGCTGGCGCAAACCAGCTTTACCTGGCGAGGTGATCTGCAGGCCGCCACAGCCAGGGCCTATGATATGGACGGCAAGCGCCTGCCCAACTACCTGTTCACCGAAAAAGCCGCCGCGGGGGTCTACACCACCGTCACCGACCTGGCGCAGTTCGGCGCGGCATTTGTGGAAGGGGCCAGCGGCGAGCCCGCCGGGCGCGGCGTGCTTTCGGCGGAAAGCCTGGCGGAGATGGAGAAGGTGCAAATTGCCATCCCGGTCAGCTCGGCTGAAGGTTACCTGAGCGGGATGGATGGCTACGGTTTCGGCCTGTTTGTGGAAACCCTGCCGGACGGCAGCAAGGCCATCAACCATACCGGCGGGAACAAGGGCTGGCGCTCGCTGCTGGCGATTGCGCCAGAGCAGCGCGCCGTGCTGGCAGTGCTGACCAACAGCGATAACGGCGGGGCCGTTCATGATGAAATCCGCGCACGCTGGGCCGATTGGCTGGGAGCGGGCACGCCCAAGGGTATCCAGCACATGGCAACGCTGTCCGGGGGGATCGTTGCCTTCAGCGTGCTGCTGCTGGTTGGGTTCGGCGCGTGGCTGGTTGGGTTTGCGCGGCAGATCACCCAGGGCAAGCGAGCGTTAAACCGCAAGCCCAACCTGCGCACGGCGGCGGGCTGGCGCGCGGTTTTGAGGGTGACCCTGGCGGTACTGCTGGCGGGGGTATGGATTTTCCTGGGAAGCTTATTTGTGAGCCTCATCTTCCCGGCGCAGGCAGGCTGGGTCAGCGCCGCGGCGCTGGCATGGATCGCGGCGCTGGCGGCAAGCGGGCTTACCATCAGGCGCGCATAGCCCGCGGCGGATCAAGCCACGCCGGGCGCAAAGGCGGCACATTCCCTTTTCACCGCGCGCATGAGGGTTCGCCATTCGCCTGATATGGCGGGACAGAGCTAAAGCTAGGGCGGTTTCTCGTTGTTTAGAAACCGCCCTATTTCATTAAAGATGACCCTCAAAGGCAAAAGCTATTGAGAGGGAACCGAGGCCAGCCCAATCTCAGGCTGCGCCGGCGTGGCTTGCTCCCGGAGCGCCGCCAGGTTCTTCCAGTTGCCTTTCCACAGGAAGAGGATGCCCAGCACCATCACCACCGCGTTGGCCCACAGCGCCGAAGTTGACAGATTGGCAATATTGCCCAGCGCATCGCGCACGCCGTCATACAGCGCGTGGTACACCGTGGCGACCGCCAGGCTGGGCGTGCGCGCCCACAAATACGCAAAGATGACCCCATGCAGGATGGTGGGGATCATGCCAACAAGGACGATGGTCAAGGTCGTCACGATGGCGGATGCCACCACCGGCAGGCCCGTCTGCTCGGCAGTAGCGATGCCGGTTTTGATCCCCGTGCCCACCAGCACAGGCAGGTGCCATGCCCACCAGATCACCGCGTGCCAGAACACCGCTTTGCGCACCGGCATGCTCCGGGCCATGTGCGGCAGCATGTAGCCGCGCCAGCCAAATTCCTCGCCAAACCCCGGCAGCAGGGTCACCAGCGGCAGGAGGAACAGCAGGTAGAGTTTGGACGAATCAATGCTCTCCGGCCCCAGGTCTCCGGTCAGCACACGAACCAGGGTTGGCGCGCCCCACATCAGCAAAATGATGCCCAATACAATCAAATAATCTTTCAGGGTGCCCCAGTGCCAGCCAGCGTTCGCGAAGCCATCGCGAAACACATAGCGCCCGGCGATATAGGTGGCAACGGTAACCATCATCATCGCTGAGCCATTCATCAGCAGCGCGCTGGTAAGGTCCGTAGCCCAGATCGCCGAAGCGATCAGAATGGGCCAGGAGAGCGCGACAACAATGAGTAAATACAAACCCAGCGAGAACTGGCGGGGTTTCGACGAATCGGAAGCCACTTCCATCTTCTTTTCTCCTATAACGATGTGTGTTGTTTCTTCTCCCCGGATGGTAACCAGGGTTATTATAGCAAGAAAAGCATATACATCAAGTACATTTATGTACGAGTTTTACGATTTTCCATCAATTCCTGGAGAAAGCGCATTCCGGCCAGGACCTGGGCCACCCGCTCCGGCGACAGCGACCCGATATATTCCCCAAACTGCCGTTTATACACCGCCGAAACCTTCGATGCCTCCACCACGCTATGCCTGGGCAGGCCGCCCTCTCCGGCATCCAGCAGCACGTTGCCCGGCCACCTGGCGCGGGTAAGGTTGGTGGTCAGGGCGCACACTACCACGGTATGGATGCGGCTGCGGTTGAACACATCGTCCTGAATGATCACGTGCGGGTGGCTGACGCCCGGCTCCTCCAGCGCGATCCAGTAGAGATCGCCCTGCTTGAAGTCCCTGCGGCCCGGATGCGGCTGCGCCGCTGGCGGCTCCGCCGCCGGGGGGGATTGCGCGGGCGGCACGGCGGCGGCTCCCTGGTGCTGGTAGTCGCGGATAAAATTCTCCAGCGCGGCGGCGAAGAACTGGCTGAGGGTCAGGTTCAGCCGTTCCGCCAGAGTGCCAGCCTCGTCGAGAAGCGCTTTTTTGATCAGAAACGATGTTTCTACCAGATGGTCCACCTTGGTCAGCCTTTCATTGTCGTTATTGTTAACCTATTGTATTCAAGAAAAATGTGCTTGTGCAGGTAACTTTCTGGACGAAAAATGGCGCTTATGATGGCGCGAAGCGTGAGAACGAGGCCTACCAGCTGCTTATCGCAACGAAATTATAACCATTACATTACAAATTTGTTACCTCAAATATACCAGAGCGCCCTATAATAATAATTAATCTTTGATTGCCCCATTACAGCCGGGGAACGGGTGAAAAGAACCGGCAGGGCAGTGGATATCAGAGACATTACGCCGGAACAGTAATATTTTGGTTTATTTTCCGTTATATCTAGGGAGAGGTGTTACTATGAAAAATTCCAATCGCTCAGAAAAAGGACAGGCGCTGGTACTTATCGTTCTGTCTGTGGTTGCATTATTCGGGTTCACGGCCCTGGCCGTGGACGTTGGCCGGGTGTACGCGGAACGCCGCCGCGCCCAAAACGCGGCTGACTCTGCCGTGCTGGCCGCGGCTTACCATGCCGTCGACACCGCCGACGATCCGTACACCATCGCTTATACCAATGCCCTGCTGAACGGGTTTGATAACGATGGCGTCACCAACACCGTCACCGTTAACAACCCGCCGGTTGGAGGCCCGTACGATGGCGACCCGGATTATTACCAGGTGATTATCTGGCAGCACGTTGACCCGATCTTCGCCCAGTTCATCTTCGCCGGAGCGCAGGAAATCACCAACGAAGCCGTGGCCCGGGCTGTGCCCACCTTCACCGTCAGCTCCGGAAATGCGGTTCACTCGCTCTCCGAAGAGTGCGGCGGCGGCCAGAACAATAACTCGATGACCCTCGACGGCACCACCGGCGTCAACGTGGACGGCGGCAACATGTTCGCCAACGGCTGCTGGAAAAAAGCAGGCTCCTCCGGTAAGGTGCGCATTACCGACACCGGCCTGGATGGCACAGTTGCCACCCGCCCCGGCGGCATCCAGGTTGCCGGCCCGGACTGGGACTGCACCGGCTGCTCGATCAATGATACCTCCGACGCCACCGTCTGGCCGGATATTATGGACAGCAGCGATGGCATCGTGGAGCAGTCCGTCCCCGACCTGGCGATCAAACCCTACTGCCCCACCAGTGACACCACCATCGATGGCGTTGATTACTACATTCACCCGCACGGTATTCAGGGCGGTAAGAAAGATTATCTACTCCTTGGACCGGGTATCCACTGCGTGGACGGCGATATCGATGGGATGGTCAAGGGTGATCATGTGCTCATCTACCTGCGCAGCGGCGACATTACCCAGACCGGCGGCGATGCCCTGGATCTGCGCGCGGCGCATGACATGAAAGACGCCAACGGCACTCAGTGGGGCGGCATGGTGATCTACGCCCCTTCTAGCAACACGGGTGAATTAAAGTGGGGCGGCAACACCAGCGCCTACATCCAGGGCACCATCTTCGCGCCCGGCGCCACCTGCCTGATGGGCGGCAATATGGACGGCAAGAACTACCGCTCCGCCGTGATCTGCAATAAAGTAGGCATCCACGGTAACCCAACAGTGAAAATTATCTACCGGCAGGAAGAGCTGTTCCACTTCCCGCCCATCGTAGAACTGTCGCAGTAATCATCCGCAGGCAGCCAGGCCGCAGCAGGCCTGCTACCCATCTCCCTGCCGGGCGCATCAGCCTCTATCGATGCGCCCGGATGATGATTAACAAAAAACGCGCCCTTCCCATCGAAATGAGGGAAGGGCGCACTCTTTCGTTTACAAAATTGATTCGCGGATCAGGCCCGGCGGCGCACCGCGCGCACCAGCAGCAGCAGGATCACCGCGCCGACAAAGGATACCAGGATCGACCCCAGGATGCCACCGCCGAGGCCAACGCCTAGCGCGGAGAACAGCCAGCCGCCGACCACGCCCCCCAGGATGCCAACCAGGATCGCGCCGACGATGCCAACGCCAACGCCACGCACCACGGCATCCGCCAGCAGGCCGGCGATACCGCCCACGATAATCCATACAACCAGGCTTTCTAAAGTCATTTCATCCTCCATAATATGATATAAGGTTTTTTGCGGAAGCCAGCCGCTTCTTGCATCTGCCGCCCGCGGCTGGCTGGTTACCAGTAATTACATGCCTATTTATAAGGCACAATCGAGCCAAATTCGAGTGGGGAAGTTCCTATTTTCCCTGGGACCGTTCCCGCGCGGTTATGGGGAAGCCCGGAACAGGTTATAATGGAAATCACCCATGCGCATCAGCTTTATCCGCCACGCCGAACCCCACTACCCTACCGATTCGCTGACCGAAGCCGGGCACCTGGAAGCGCAGGCCCTGGCGCGGCACTTTGCGGGGACAAATATCAGCGAGGTGTACTGCTCGCCGCGCGGGCGCGCCCGGTTGACCGCCAGCTATACCGCCGAAACCCTCGGCCTGCCGGTCAGCGTGGAAGCGTGGGCCAACGAGCTAGACGGCATGTACTCCGAGGAGCACCGCCGCCAGATATGGGATATCGACGGAATCGTGATGCGCGACCCAGTGGTGACAGCCGACTTAACCGCCTGGCTGGGGACGCCGCCCTTCGACCATCCCCGCCTGGCCGGGCATTTGGAGCGGGTGCGGGCCGGTTCCGATGATTTCCTGGCCCGGCAGGGCTTCGTCCGCGACGGGGCGCTGTACCGCTTCGAGCAGGAAAACTGCAAGCACATCGCCTTTTTCGCCCACCTGGGCTTTGGCCTGGCCTGGCTGGCGCACCTGCTGGGCATTCCCCTGCCGCTGATGTGGGCCGGTTTCTACATGCACCCATCATCGGTCACCACCATCCTGCTCGACGAGCGCAGCCCCGGCATGGCGGTCCCGCGCATCCTGGGTTTCGGCGACATCTCGCACCTGCACAAAGCGGGCCTGGCCCCATCCAACGCCGGGATTATCGCCAACAGCGAGTAGAAAGGTTATATCCTCAGGCTGTACTGGCGTTTTGATACCGCTCTACTGCCCAGCGCACCATCTCCAGCGTTTGCGCCACATCTTGCGCCTCGGCTGGCTGGCCGGGATGGCGCCGCCCATACCAGGCGCGCTCGATCAGCGGCGACCAGCGTGCATCCAGGGTTTGCTGCACCCAGCGCGCGGCGGTGGGTTTGGATGCTACCGCGCCGGTCTGCAGGGTGTACAGAATCCGGCAGATGGTGAGCACCACATACGATTGGGCGCCGCGCCAGGCCTGCCAATCCGGTTCATCCTGCACCTGCGCCGCCCAGCCCTCCAGCGCGGAACGCATCACCTGCCGGAGCTGTTCGGGCGCAACCGGGTCGATCAGCGCGCGCGGTTGGGGGCCAGCCAGCACGATTCCGCGCTCGCGCAGCACCCAACGGTGAACGTCCCAGGTTGGGCCGAGATGTACCAGCTTCAGGCGCTCGCCGCTGCCCCGCTCGATATTGGGGCAGGGTCCATCCAACGCCGGGTCGTAGCGCCGGAGCTGCTCTTTGCCAACATAAAAGCCCTCTAGCTGGATCGCCCAGGGCGTATCCAGCGCGGAGAGCCGCCGGTGCACGGCCTGTAATGCCTGAAAATCCGCTTCGCCGACCGGCTGCGCGGTAACCACCACAAAATCGATATCGCTGTCCTGGTCAAAATCGCCATTAGCCAGTGAGCCTTCCACGTACATGCCCAGGAAACGCGGCCCCAGAACGCTTTGCGCCTCCGCCAGAACCTGTTCCAGCAGGGCATTAACCTCCGGGTGAGGGGTCACGTCGCCGGTCACGGTTGGGCGCGCTCCGCGACCCGGGCCGGGATTTTAATGCGCATGGCAGCAAAGAAGTTCAGCACCGCCACCAGCGCGCCCATCAGGAACACGTACTGGTAGCCAAACGTCCTCCACACCAGCCCGCCCAGCAGCGCGATGCCGATGGAAAAGATATGGTCGATGGTGACCGAGGCGGTCAGGGCCGGCTGGACGTGCGAAGGATCGCTGGCGATCTTTTTGATATAAGTGGAGCGGGCCATGCTGACCGACATGAGCATATTGTCCAGCATGTAGCAGGCGCAGGCCAGCAAGAAGGCCGCGTCTTTGGGGAGCAGGCCGAAGATCAATTCGGCTTCGCCGATGGAGATACTGGAAGGGAACAGCGACTTCGAAAAACCGTAGCCCAGGCAGACGAACACCAGCAGCACAGCCTCAGACACCAGCACCAGGCGCTCGCCGAAACGGTCGATCATGCGCCCCAGAAAGGGCTGGAAAACGATGCCGATGATCCCGCCCAGGGTCATCAGGGTGGCGATGATGGAGGTGGGCTGCTCGAAGATGGTCACCAGCACCCACGGGCCAAAGGTGATAAAGAGCTGCTTGCGCGAGCCGTACAGCACCGCAAGCAGGTAGAACAACTTGTACTCGCGGCGCAGTTTTAGCATTTCACCGGCGGGTAGGGGCCGACCGGGCTTCATGGCGAACATCAGCACTGCCGCAATCGCCAGCCCAATGGCGATCAGCACGAAGGTGTGCTGGAAGGTGAAGCCCAGGCGGCGGAAGCCGATCACCACCGTCAGGCTGCCCAGGATGGCGGCGGCATTGCGGATGGCGTTGATCTGCCCCAGGCGCGCGCCGGTTTTGCCCTCGTGAGCCAGCTCCATGCCAATGCCCGCGCCGACCGGCATGAACAGATGCTGCCCCAGGCTGTAGAGGAACAGCCAGACCACCATGATCCAGTACGAGGGGGCGGCAAACCCGATCAGCAGGGTGCCCGCCACACCCATCACCAGCGCCCAGGCCCCCAGGCGGCGGCTGCACAGGAACCACAGCATGGCGGTGACGAACACCGTCAGCACGCCGGGCAGCTCGCGGGGAAATTCGAGGAACGAGCGCTGAAAGCCATCCAGGGCATAGCTCTCGTTGAGGAAGTTGTTAAAGGTCGCGTCCATCATGCTGTAGGCCATGCCCATCACCAGCGAGGCCACGGCAAACAGCTTGAGCTCGCGCGGCGCGTTCGCCAGCCTGCGCCAGATGCGCGAAGAAACCACTGCCTGTGCTACCGCCGACATAAATTCTCTCCTACCGCTTCAATCGATAAATGCGATCGTAAGCCAAAAGCCTGAAATGTCCCCCATTTATAGCACACATCAGCGTGAAAGAGACAAACGATTTGGTAAGCGTGAATTGCAGTTGCATTGCTTTGGATTCACAAGAAAATTACAGATAACGTGTGATAAAAGATGTATAGTAATGATGTCGATCCGTCGCGCCAGAAATTGTAAAGCAAGTAAAGTAATGGAGGCGAATGTGACCAAAATCAGCAGTTCGGAAATTACCCAGATTATCCCTGTTCTGGCAAAAATTAAGGAGGCAATCATCACCTGCCCAACCATGGAGGAGGCCGCCCAGACTGTGGTGGATATCCTCTATGCAGAATACAACGAAAGCATCGTTCTGGCCCGCATGTTTGCTACCATCGCCTATAAAGACCTTCCTCCGAAAAACCAGGCCTTTGTTTCCCATCTGGCCGAGGCGAACGGGATTGGCGGCTTGCTGGGAAGTGACACGCCCGTGATGTCGTTGATCGGCACGCACGGGTTGAAACACCAATGGAATAACCGGCGCGACTCGCAGGGCCACGTGGGCATCCCGCTCGTTTCGGAGACCTTCATCGATAAGATCCCTATGATGTCGAGACTGCTCAAAGAAGTCGGGTTGAGCCTCACCTGGCTCGACAGTAAAAACACCAACATGGTGATTGAAACCGCCGGACGAACATCCGGGATTTTCTTCGTCGAAGATGCCAGCAGCGCGGTAGACCAGCAGAACCGCAAAATCATCGCCGCGCAGGACTTTGTCGCGGAGAACCAGGTGAAAACCGTGTTTGGCCTGGCGGGCGGGTATGCCACCAGCAACATATATGTTACGCTGATCGTCTTCTGCCGGGAGAAACTGGCCCGCTCACAAGCTGCCCTGTTCTCCTCGCTCATTACGGGCTTCAAAGCAAACACCACGCATGTGATGAAGCAGGGACACATCTTCAGGAATTAACCTCACGCCTCGATCCTGGCTGGAGCAGCCGCTTTCTTCCCGGTTGGGTGAAGGCGGCTTTTGTAGTACGTGCGCGTGGGTCAAAAATTAGTATAATCAGGCTAACGCGCAGTGTGCCGCGCCATTCATTCATCCCCTTAAGGCAGGCCTGCCCCAATACCATGAACCCAACCACCCCCGCCCGTCAGAACTCCATGTGGAGCAGCCCCCAGTGGGGCACCGTCCTGTTCGCCTTTTTCTTCTTTGTCCTGCTCCAGCTCATCACCGGGCTGGTGGAAGCCACCTACGCCTTCGGCCTGCTCAGCGTGGATATCCCCGCGGAGACGGTTTTCGTCTTGTTCCTGTTCACTCCGCTGCTGCTGCTGATCTACCCCCGCGTGCTGGACGGGAAAGCCGGGCAGATCTTCACCGTGGTCACGGTTGTGCTGGTGATGCTATCCTGGCCGGCCAGCCTGGCCTTCGATACGCGCGGGAAGATGATCTTCTGCGGATTGGGCGCAGGCGCGGCCCTGCTGGCGCTGGCAGGCATCCTGCGCCAGACACAGTCTAGAGCCGCGCCGCTGCCGTCGGGTATCAGCCTGGGCTTTGCCAGCCTGTTTTCCATCATCCTGCGCACAATATATTTTGGCAACGAACCGCTCTCCTTTGGCCCCTGGATGCCAAGAGTTAGTATGGCTTTCGTTTTATTGCCTCAGTTCTACCACCTGGCGCGCTGGCTGCTCAACCAATCCCCCGTTGAAAATCCGCCGCCCGCGCCATCCAGCCGCCCGGGCTTTGGCCGGGTGACCGGGCTGTGCCTGGGTCTGTTCAGTGTGGTGGCGCTGGTGTACTTCGCCTTTGCCAGCCCGGTGGTGATTGCGCGCTGGAGCGGGGGCAGCGATCTATGGATCACGATCGCTGTCATCGCCGCGCTGGTCCTTCTGCTGCTTTTGTGGCCTACGCTTTCGCGGGCGCGCTTTCTGCAGTCTCCGCGCGTCTTCCTGGGCTGGAACCTGCTCTTTGCCCTGGCGCTGGGCCTGACACTTCTCCTGTATTCCGTGCCCTTCCCCGCCAGCGCGGACGGCTTCCCCTTTGACCAGAACGATCCTGGTTTGATCGGGCAGGTGGCGCTGTTCGTTATGCTGCTGCTGCACCCGGTGATCTACCTGGATTTTGACCTGCTGGCAAAGACGCTGGGCGAAGAAAAACCCGCCCCGCGCACCCTGGCGGGCGGGTTCGCGCTGGGCGCGGTGTATTTGGTGCTGCTGATCTTCGCGCAGATCTTCACCACCGTGTATGATTACATCCCCGTCATCGGTCCCTGGTTCCGCGACCGCTTCTGGCTGGTGACCACGCTCCCCACAGGGATACTGGCGCTGGCGGTGTTTTGGGCTCGGCGGAAACCTTCGAGCGGATTGCAGGCACAGCCCCGCTGGGGCCGTGGATTTTACCTGGGAATTTTTGTGGGTATCCCGGCATTTTTCCTGTTTGGCTGGCTGATCGGTGCATATTATTTCCCCGAGCCCCAGCCCGCCGCGCCAAAAACCTCCCTGCGCGTGCTGACCTACAACCTCCAGCAGGGGTATAACAGCGCTGGGCGGAAGAGCTTCGACGAACAGTATAAGGTGCTCCTCCAGCAAGATGCCGACATCATCGGCCTGCAGGAAACCGACACGGCCCGCATCGCGGGGGGTAACTCGGACCTGGTGCGTTACCTGGCCGACCAGCTGGAGATGTATTCCTACTACGGCCCGCGCACCACCAGCGGCACCTTTGGCGTTGCCCTGCTATCGCGCTATCCCATCCAGGACGCGCGCACGTTCTTCATGTTCTCCGAAGGCGAGCAGACCGCCGCCATCCAGGCGCGCATCGCGGTGGGCGAGAAGACCTTCACCGTGCTGGTCACCCACCTGGGCAACGATGGCCCGCTGATCCAGCAGCAGCAGGTGCTCGAACGGTTAAAAGGGCAGGAGAACATCATCGCCATGGGCGACTTCAACTTCCGCTCGGACAGCGAATCCTACCGCCAGACCGTGGCGGTATTAGAAGACGGTTGGGAACTGGCGGAGAAAAAAGACTTCAACCCGGCGGACGACCCCAGCCGCCGCATCGACCACTTCTTCCTTTCGCCCGACCTGCTCGCCTCCGGCGTGCGCGTGCGCAGCGCCGCCTACCTGCCGGAAGGGCCATCCGACCACCCGGGGATGGTGATTGAATTGGGCTGGTAAAGCGCTTCAAAGAAAATATGCTATAAATATTCTGTGCGCTCGCACAGACCACAAATAAATCGAAGGGAACAGGCACATGGACCCTACGACCCTGGCAGAATACCTTCAGTATCTACAGCGCCAGACAGTCCCTGCCACCAACCTCGCGGAATGCGTTGCGCTGGCAGAGGATTTTTCTCGCTTCCTCAGCCTGCCCCAGGTGCAAAAAATGGGCACCGGGAAAGAGCAGGTAGAGCAATTTGCCCGGGAACGCATTGGAACGGGGCGCAACACGCCAGAGAATTTCAGACTGCTGGCAGATTTTACGAACTGGCTCTATCTCACCAAACGCCTCCCCAGCCGCGAACTGTACGTGGCCTGGATCGAAGTGATGGACTGCCACAACGCGCTGGAAGTGCTGGCGGATCATATCGAAGATCACCACGGGCAGGAGGCTCGCCAGCAGGTCTTCCCCGACCCTCTGCCCCCGCTGGGCGCGAGCGAAGCGGAACGCTGCGGCTACACGCGAGCCATCGCTGCCCGCCTGGAGCAGACACTCGCTCCCAACGCTGTGCGCGATGCATGGTTCCAGGTCCAGCATGGCATCCCGCCCGAGTGGTGGCAGCAGCATGATCTGGCGGAGCGCGAGACGTTTCGCCAGTTCGCCAGCGCAGACCGCGGCGCCAGCATCGACGCCTTTCTGGACCGCAAGCGACAGGAACGTGACGTTCTGCTCACCCGCCTGCGGGACGAGCACGCGCTCTGGTATACGGTTGAGATCGATGATGAAGTGCTGGAATACGTGATGAGCGACCCGGAAATGGAAGTTGGGCAGCGCCAGGGCAACCAGATCTTTATTTCGAAAATTCCCTACAATGCCAAACGCTACCTGCACGAACACGACCCGCGCCTGAAACGCTATTATGCCTGTCACTGTCCCTTGCTGCGCGAGGCCATCCGCGCGGGCCAGCCCATTTCTGCGGAAGTCTGCCGGTGCAGCCTAGGGCATGCCAGTCACTATCTGGCCGGGCTGGGCCTGGAACTTAAGGGAGAGGTGCTGGAAAGCGCCGTCCGGGGTGACCCGCGCTGCCGGTTTGTGTTTACGCTGCCAGATGAGGAAGGTCAGGACTTATAACCATGGACATTGTTGAAAAAGAAGCGATCATCGCTCTCACCCGTCAGTACGGCGGCGAATGGAACCTGCTGCACACCAACCGCCTGCTGCGCCTGGTGGAGCAGATCGGCGCGGGGATGCAGTACGACGCCGAGGTAGTCTGGATGGCGGCCCACCTGCACGACTGGGGCGCCTATGCCCCGTGGGTCAGCGAAGGCGTCGATCACGCCGTGCGGTCCAGCGAGGTGGCGGGCGGCTTACTGGCTGAGCGCGGCTGCGCGCCCGACTTTATCCGCGCCGTGCAGGAGTGCATCCGCACCCACCACCAGGGCGACCCCCACCGGCGCATCGAGGCCATCCTGCTCAGCGACGCCGATGCGCTGGATTTTCTGGGCGTTGTTGGCATCCTGCGCGAGTTCTCGCGCCAGCCCAGGGATATGCGCAAGGCATACGACAGGGTGCGCGCCCGCATGGAGCGGCTGCCCACCATCGTATGCCTGGAACCCGCCCGGCAGATGGCCGCCGAACGGCTGCAAGAAATGGAACCCATCCTGGCAAAATTTGTCGAGGAGACCTTCGACCAGTTCTAACTACGGCTGGTTGCCCCTGATGGTATTCATCTCCATCTCATTGGCCGCCGCGCGCACTGCCTGGCATTTCGCCTCGAACGCGCACAGCACCCGGTTGAACAGCACCCGGTTTCCGGTCACGCCGGGGTCCAGAACGACGCCTGCCAGACTGGCGCCAATGACGGTGTTGGCCTGCACGATATTGCGCGTGGCTCCCTGGCCGAGCAGCAGCCCCTGCTGTTGGGCCTGGATGGCGTTCTGGCGCGCCTGCGACTGGTCGCAGCCCTGCATCGAAATGCCGGTGGCGCCGGAAATATGGTTGCCGCTGACCACCATCTTCTGCGCGCCGTTCATCAAGATGCCATCCGCCCCCGCCTGGATCACGTTCCCCGTGACCAGCCAGCCGCTGGATGCTCCACTGATGGCAATGCCGTTCGCCCCGGCCTGAAACATATTACTGCGCAGGGTCACATTCTGGAAAGACCCCGCGGCCTCCAGACCGTCACCGGCGCACAAGAAGACGATGCCTTCCACCAGGATATTCTTCAGCGGGAAGTCATCGAAGAACAGCCCATCGTCGCAGTTCTGGATCACCGCCTGGTTGGCCCCCAGCAGGGTCAGGTTGGAGACGAAAAGGTTGATCGAGCGGTCGCTGCCGGTGAACACAAAGGCGCCGTCCCGCCCGTCCAGGGTGACGGTACCCCGGCGCGTGCCGCCGAGGGTGGCCTGCTGGATGGCGGCCTCGATATCCTCCGCCCCGTCGACCTGTTTGGCGGTCAGGGTGACCGCCTTGTTATCCAGGCTGTACCCGGCTGCCGTTTGAAACGGGATAAAAAGCAGAAACAGAAACAAAATACTAGCTGCGCGTTTCATGGTTTCCCTCCATCATCACAAATGAACCTTAGCCCGGCAGTGAGGATGGCCGTGTGAAGAGCTTCACAACCAGTATAGTGATTTTGTCCCTGCGTGGATTGACAAAGTGTTGAGAAAAAATTGACATTACCGCCTTACGCGGCGCCCACCGGGACCCGCAGCAGGCGCTCGCTGGCGTCCCACAGGCGCAGCCAGATTTCGCGGTTGTAGGAGTTCTTATTCGAGCGCACCGGGCGGTTGTTTTCGTCCCAATACTGCCCGGTGACCGTTTCGACTGCCGGGTCGGTGGCAAGGTAGACGTAGGTCTCGGCCTGGCGCTCGGGGGTGATGGCCATTTTGCGCTTCAACTGGTACAGGCGCTGCATCCAGGCGGGCAGGTGCGCGGTGCGCTCTTCGGGCAGGGCCACGTTGGTCACCCGCACGCAGTTGACCGTCACGCCCGTATCTTTCAACTGCTCCGCCAGGTGATAGGTGAACATAAGCTGGGCCTGTTTGGACTGGTAATAAGCGCCCTGCGGGCTGAACTTGCGCTCGCCGTTCAGGTTCTCGAAATCCACGTCCTGGAAGGGATACATGGTCAGGCCTTTGGAGGCCACGGTGATGATGCGGCTGGGAGCGCTGGCCTTGAGCGTATCCAGCAGCAGGCGCGTCATCAAGAACGGGCCCAGGTGATTGGTAGCGAAAATCGTCTCCACCCCGTCGGCGGTCAGCACCGGCTGCTTCATCGCCAGGTCGAAGTTGGCGGCGTTGTGGATCAATACATCCAGGCGCGCGTAGCGCTGGCGGAATTCCTCGGCAAAGCGGCGGATCGAATCCTGCGAAGAGAGATCGACCAGCGCCAGTTCCACCTTCGGGCTGCCAGAGGCCGCGCTGCCAGCAGCGGAGCAGAATTCAGTTCGCGCCTTCGCACCGCGCTCCGCCGAGCGGCAGGCGATGATTACAGTTGCCCCCAGACGGGCAAGCTGGACCGCGGCGGCCTTGCCGATGCCGGAGTTGCCCCCGGTAATCAATATCGTTTGTTCTTCAACGCGCTTGTTCATACAAATTTCTCCTATCGCGTAAGTGGTGTTCTCGCTAAGTACGCGAGTTATTCAAGAACGGTTCCATACCTCGGCGTTCGTGTTTGTCTCCGTAGTGCGCCGCTTGAGGACCTAACCCCCGCGGAGAAACGATAAATCTGCATGCTGCCGGGCTCTCCGCTTCCCCCTTCCCGCAGCGGGAAGGGGGACTAAGGTTCGGCGCAAATAATCATCTCAAATAACAATGGACATTGTGCGCCGAAACTCGGGGTCAGGTCTCGGTTCGTCGCCCTTTATCTTTTCTACCTGGCAATAAATGCCTGCGGCGAACCACGGCTGCTTACCCTCCCTATTTTGCGAGAGAACCAGTAAATAAAACGTCAAAAACCTCTTTACAAAACAGCCTCGGTTCCTGGCGTTTTACTCGGATTCCCCAGGCCGTGTTCCAAAATGCGCAGGACGTCATCGATAATCTGCTGGGCCTTGCCAGAATGCAGCCAGTCCAGGCTGCCCTGCTGTAAATCTTCCTTGCTGACCGGCTGCTGGCTGAGGATGAACAGCCCCAGCGCGTTGAGCAGCGTCTCCACCACAAAAGCCGCCACCGCCGGGTCCACCGCCGGATCCAGGTCGCCGCGCTCCGCGGCCTGGCGGATCATTTCGGCGAACATGCGGCTGGTGGCGGCGCGTATTTCGCGGAAGGCCTCGCCCAGGAACAGCCCCTCGCCAAACAACACCCGGCTGACCGCCTGGTTGAGCTTCGACTGAACCGCCGCGTAGGCATACCCCGCCGCGAACAGCCAGCGCAGATAGCTGAAGAAATCCATGCTCGACTCCGGCGGCGGGAGATGCTGGAAGAACGCGCGCTTCTCACTGGCCGCCAGGTCCACCAGGTGCATGAACAGATCCTGCTTGCTCTCGAAATACTGGTAGAAGCTGCCCTTGGCGATCCCGGCTTGCTCTACGATGCGCGAGATGGAAGCCGCCTCGAAACCGCGCGCGGCAAAGGCGTCGATGGCAGCGGCTTCGATCACCTGGCGCTTCTCATCCGGAAGATTGAGGAAGGTAGGTTTTGGCATCGTTGTCCTATAATGTGACTGGTCGGTCATATGACCGACCAGTCACATTATACGCCGATTCTTCGGGATGTCAATACCAAATATTTATATATCCGCCACAAACACTACCACCGACCGCGCCGATGCCCTGTACGACGGGCTGTCGACGGCGGGGGCCTGGCTGCGGTCGTGGATATCGTCTGGGGAGGGCAGGCTGGTATCCAGCAGCAGGCGCCAGGATGAACCGGGCGGCAGGGGCGGCAGGTCGAAGTCCAGCGCGCTCCAGTAGGCGTTGAAGACCATGTGGGTCAGGTACTGCCCGCCGGAGATGGATGCGACATCGCCGGTGACGGTGAGGGCCAGGCTGTGCGAGTCGGGCGACCAGTCGGGTTCGTTCAGGCGCACGCCGTGCCAGGTGATGTTGGCCTCGCGCAGGTCTTCGGTGAGGGTTTTGCGCTCCTCGTCCAGGTCGAAGCCGTAACGCAGGCGGAAGCGGATCAGCTTGCGCACGAAGCGGCGCAGACTGGCTTGCGGCTCCACCTGCGACCAGTCGAACCAGCTCAGCTCGTTGTCCTGGCAGTAGGCGTTGTTGTTGCCCAACTGCGTGCGGCGGATCTCGTCGCCCATCAGCAGCATGGGCGTGCCCAGCGAAAGCAGGGTATAAGCAAAGAAATTCTTGATACTGCGCTCGCGCAGCGCCTCGATGTTGGGGTCGTCGCTGGGGCCTTCCACGCCATAGTTCCAGGAAATGTTATCGCTGGCGCCATCCCGGTTGCCCTCGCCGTTGGCCCGGTTGTGCTTGTGGTTGTACGAGACCAGATCGTTGAGGGTGAAGCCGTCGTGGCAGGTGACGAAATTGACGCTCTGGTCGGTCTCGCGGTTCTCGTGCTCGAAAATGTCCGGCGAGGCCAGCAGGCGGGCCGGGAAGCGGCGCATGCTGCCAGGGTCGGCCCGCACCCAGGCGCGGATATCGTCGCGGAACTTACCGTTCCATTCTTTCCAGAACTCACCCACGAAGCTGCCCACCTGGTACAGCCCGGCGGCGTCCCAGGCTTCGGCGATCAGCTTGGCGCCCGCCAGGGCCGGGTCCGATTCGATATCCAGCAGGATAGGCGGGTTGGCCTGCGGAACCCCGTCTTCGTCGCGCGAAAGGATGGAGGCCAGGTCGAAGCGGAACCCATCTACGTGCATCTCCGACACCCAATAGCGCAGGCTGTCCAGGATCATGCGCCGGACGATGGGATGGCTGGCATTGAGGGTGTTGCCGGTGCCGGAATAATTGGCATACTGGCTTTTATCGCGCTTGAGGATGTAGTAAGCCTCGTTATCCAGCCCGCGGAAGCACAGGGTGGGGCCGTCTTCGGCGTTCTCGGCGGTGTGGTTATAGACCACATCCAGGATCACCTCGATCTTCGCGCGGTGCAGGGCCTTTACCATCCCGCGGAACTCGTCCAGCACGCCGAGTGGGTCCGGGTCGCTGGAATAGAAGGGGTGCGGGGCGAAGAAGACCAGCGGCGAATAGCCCCAGTAATTGGTTTTTCCGCGGGGCGCGTCGAACGGGTCGAAGGCGAACACCGGCAGCAGTTCCACCGCGGTGATGCCCAGGTCCTGCAGGTAGGGTATGCGCTCCACCAGCCCGGCGTAGGTGCCGCGCAGGCCGTCGCTCAAGCCGGAATTGGGGTGGCGGGTAAAACCGGCGGCGTGCATCTCGTATATGACGGTTTTCGAGAGGGGCCGGTGCAGGGGCAGGTCGCCCTCCCAATCATAGTCGGATGGGTCCGCCACCACGCTTTTCGGCGCGAGGGGGCCCGCTTCGCCGAACACGCGGGCGGCGCGGGCGGCGCCGCGGTTATAGCCCTTGGGGAAGACCACCCCGCGGGCGTACGGGTCGAGCAGGGTTTTGCTGGGGTCGAAGCGCTGGCCCTGGTCGGGGGCGAAGGGGCCGTCGGCGCGGTAAGCGTAGACCTGCCCGGCCTTCAACCCTGGGACGAAGACGTGCCAGTAGTTGTAGGTACGGTTGGCCTTCGGGTCGAGCGTGATGGTCTGGGCGGGGGCCGCATCGGAGGCATGGTTATAGAGCAGCAGATCCATGGAAGTGCAGCCGCGCGAATATACGCAGAAGTTCACCCCGCGCGGGGTCACATGCGCGCCAATCGGGAAACTAAGACCAGGGGAAACACCGCCCATACGCCTCTCCTTTATGAAACGAAACTAATCGCATCTTGAAATCCACATATTTCTCGGCAGGTCTGTATGTAGATTTCATTTTGCGATTTGTTTAGTTTACAGTCAGGGGGCAAAAGGCGCAAGCGATGGTAAGCGGGTGCATTACAGTTTTGGGCGAGCTTCAGGGAAAATCCTCACCACCCCGGCCCTCCTCTCCAAAAACCGCAAAACCGGCGATTTTCGAAGAGGAGGGTGCCTATGGAAGCTGAAACGGTTTAAAGAAGGGCGCAGCGAAGGTATTTACTTTTTAGAGGGTTTCGAAACCGCTTCCACCAGGTTGCCGGTGGTGCGGTCGGTGGTTTTCAGGGCAATATCGGCCTGGGCCACCATGCCGCACACATCGCCGTGTTCATCAACGACGGGCACGCGGCGGACCTGCCGTTTTTCCATCAACCGAGTCACTTCTTCCACATCGTCATCCACGCGTACCGTGAACACCGGGGTCGACATAACCTCCATCGCCGTCATCTGCAGGGGATTCTTCCCCCTGGCGACCGCGCGGGTGGCAATGTCGCGGTCGGTGACCACGCCTACCAGCTTTTTGCTGTTCTTGTCCTCTACAACGGGGATCGCGCCAACGTTGTGATCTTCCATTAGTCTGGCAACTTTACTCAAATCCATATCGGGCGTCGCGCAGGCCAGTTTCTTGGTCATTAACTCGCTAACTTTCATTCTCAGTACCTCTTTCAGATATATTTTCGAACGCAGTGGTTCCGAATAATCAGAACCGCAAGCCAAGTATAAAGAACCTGGGACTGCGGGGGAACTGGGGATATTCCTATTCAGCCATACGGGAAAACCAAACCACTAAGGTTCCCGGCGGAGGGGGTTGGTGTGGCAGGATGGCAAAAACACGGCAAAAAAATGTCAAAAAGGACATTGTCACGCCGTTCGTGGAACGAGATAATGAATGGTACAAGGAAAACCCACTTTCTTCCTCACGCCCTGCTCCGTCCGCTAATTAAATACAAGTAGATGCAGACCAGATCATAAACGAAGAGAAGTTTCTCAATGAGCATCATATCCGGGATTGTCAAGTTCTTCAAACGTAATGCCAGTTCTTACGTGTTCCTCCTGCCGTGGCTGCTGGGCTTCTTCGTGCTTACCGTTTATCCGATGATTTATTCGATGTGGCTCGGTTTCACGGATTATGACTTCACCAAGCCCGGCATGACGCAGTGGATCGGGCTTGGTAATTATCAGAAGATGTTCGGGTCGGTATTCGGGGTGTCGCAGATCATCGCGCCTACCGGCGAGAAGATGCGCGTGGACCCGTACTATATCAAGTCGCTGACCGTAACGTTCACCTACGTGTTCGCGTCCGTGCCGCTCAAGCTGATCTTCGCCCTGGCCGTGGCCATGCTGATGAACCAGAAACTGCGCGGGCTGGCCTTTTACCGTGCCGTGTACTATATCCCCACCCTGCTGGGCGGCTCGGTAGCCATCGCGGTGCTGTGGAGGAAGCTGTTCGAGAAAGACGGCCTGATCAACGGCGTGCTGGCAAACTTTGGCTTTACCGACCTGCCCGGCTGGATTACCAACCCTAAATTCGCGCTGTGGACGCTGATTCTGCTGACGGTGTGGCAGTTTGGCTCGTCGATGATTATCTTCCTGGCCGGGCTGAAGCAGATTCCGCAGGAATACTATGAAGCGGCGGACGTGGACGGCGCGAGCAAGTTTCTCCAGTTCTTCGCCATCACCATCCCCCTGCTCTCGCCGGTGATCCTGTTCAACCTGGTGATGCAGATGATCGGCGCATTCCAGGCCTTTACCCAGGCGTACATCATCGGCGGCGGAGGGGGCGGCGTGCTCAACTCCACCCTGTTCTATTCCCTCTACCTGTACATCCAGGGCTGGACCTACCACGAAATGGGCTATGCATCTGCCATGGCGTGGGTGCTGCTGTTCGTCATCGGGGTGTTTACGGCGATTGTCTTCAAATCCTCGAATATGTGGGTTTCATACGGGACGGGTGAGTGAGATGAAGACGAAAACCTTGATCCGCCACACTTTGACGCATATCTTCATCATCGCCCTGGGGCTGTTTATGATCTACCCCATCATCTGGATGATCGTCAGCTCATTCAAGCCCAACAGCATGATCTTCAGCGATCCGGGTATCTTCCCCAAGGTCGTCACCATTGAAAACTATATCTCCGGGTGGAAAGGCTACGCTGGAACCACCTTTGGCCGGTTCTTCGCCAACTCGCTCTTTATGTGCGTGGTGGCGATCGTCGGCAACCTGATCACCTGCACCATGACGGCCTACGCCTTCGCCAGGCTTAAATTTTCAGGCAAGAACATGTGGTTTGCGATCATGATGATCACGCTCATGCTGCCGGGCCACGTTACGATTGTTCCGCGCTACATCCTGTTCAACACCTTCGGATGGGTGGGCACCTACCTGCCGATCCTGGTGCCGAAATTCCTCGCGACGGATGCGTTCTTCATTTTCCTGCTGGTGCAGTTCATCCGCAGCCTGCCGAAGGAGCTCGACGAGGCGGCGATTATCGATGGGTGCGGGAAATGGGGCGTCTTCTACCGCATCATCGTGCCGCTGGCGGTACCCGCGCTGGTCACCACGGCCCTGTTCACCTTTTTGTGGACGTGGGACGACTTTTTCAATCACCTGCTGTACCTCACCAGGCCGGAGACCTTCAGCGTGTCGCGGGCACTGCGCACGTTCGTCGGCGACGCGGGCGCGGTATCCAACTGGGGCGGCGCGCTGGCAATGGCCACGCTATCGATGGTCCCTACTTTTATCCTTTTCTTCTCCCTGCAGAAATACTTCGTACAGGGTATCACAACCACTGGTTTAAAGGGCTAATTACCCACCACCTACGAATTACGTAGTCCAAACAGGAGGGCTCGCTTATGGCATGATGATCCGTGACCGTACATCGGGTATGAATGCAACGATACCTTAAAAGAGCTGAACCTATACAGAAACAGGAGATGATAAGATGAGAAAGTTTCGCGCTATTTCGCTCGTTATGCTGCTCGTACTCGTCATTGCAGCATGCGCCCCAGCCGCCGTTCCGACCCCCGAGATCGTCATCCAGACTCAGGTGGTTGAGAAAGAAGTTGTGAAAGAGGTCGTCCAGACCCAGGTTGTCGAGAAAGAAGTTGTGAAAGAAGTCACCGCTGAACCGGTGCGCTCCGACGGCCTGCCCGCGTACACGGGCGGCCCTGCTGAAATCCGCATTGGCTGGTGGGGTAACGATGACCGCGCCGCCCGGACCCTGCAGGTTATCGAGCTGTTCCAGGGCGCGTACCCTGAGATCAAAGTCATCGGCGAGCCCAACGGCGGCACGGCTGATCACTTCGCGATCATCGATACGCAGTTAGCGGGCAACAACGCCCCCGATATCTTCCAGCTGGGCGGCAACTGGCCCGATTACAAGCAGTACCTCGAGCCGCTCAATGGTTACCTCGGCAAACAGCTCATGATCAACACGCCCGAGACCTTCGACCAGACCGCGCTGATCCCCGCCACGGATGCCGCCGACAGCAACCTGTATGCCGTCAGCCTGGGCACCAACACGCTCGTCCTGGCCTACAACAAGACCATGATCGAGACGGCAGGCGTTGCGCTCCCCAAAGACAACATGACCTGGGACGAAATGGTCGCCTACGGCAAGGAACTCAAGGCCAAACTGCCCGAGGGCGTGGCCCCCTTCGTAGATAACAGCACCAACCAGGCCAACTACCTGAGCTACTTCTACGTACAGCAGGACACCGCGCTGTGGACCAACGACGATGGCGGCAAGTCTTACGCCACCGTTGAATCCGCGCAGAAATGGCTGCAATTATGGGCAGACATGCGCGCCGAAAAACTGATCCCCGATGCGGACACCACGGCGGCCTACGCCGAAAATGGCGCGGATACCTCCGCGCTGGTGGCGGGCAAAGCGGCCATTGGCCTGATCTGGAGCAACCAGTTAGCCGGTTACCAGGCTGCCATGACCGACAAACTCGGCGCCACCACCCTGCCGGTGGGCGGTGAAAAATCGTACGTCATCCAGATGAGCCAGTACCTTGGCATTAACAAGGCCAGCAAGAACAAAGAAGCTGCCGCCCTGTTCATCAACTTCTTCGTCACCACCCCCACGGCGGGCGCTATCCTCCAGACCAACCGCGGCGTGCCCTGCTCGCCGGTCGTGCGCGAGAAGATCTCGGTTGGCGCCAGCAAGACGGATGCCGAAGTTTACCGCATCTACGACGCCGTAGCCGATCGCACCATCCCGCAGGGACCGAACCTCCCCAACGACCAGGAATTCGTGAAAGAACTGGCGCTGATCGGGCAGGCTGTTGGGTACGGGCAGTCCACGGTTGAACAGGCTGCCGCCGATCTGCAGGCTTTGATCGAGCGCCTGGCGGTCAAGTAATATTTCGAAGCACAACGGTTTATCTGAACGCTCCCTTATTTAGCCACTAAGGGTTGCAGCGAACAGACCTCCTGTTGTTCCAGGGGCGCAAGCCCCAGCGGGCAACAGGAGGTTTTTTAACCGTGAATGCCCGCAAAAAGAGCAGCGCGGCAAACCGCCGCTCTGCCCCGGTGCAGCCACTTAAGTGCGCGCGCGGCTTTACTCCCCAACGCGCCACACGGCGATGGTGTTTTCCTCGTGGGTGGTGACCAGGCGGCGGCCATCCGGCGAGAAAATTACCTGGCCGGTGAAGGCATTGGGGCCGGGCAGGTTGGCCAGGGGCGCAAGGGTGGCGGCATCCCAGATTTGCAGGCCGGGGCCGTACCCAGCAGCCAGCAGCCTGCCGTCCGGCGACCAGGCCAGCGAGGCGACCCCCTCAGAAAGGTCAATCTCGGCTAAAAGCTGGGCATCTGGGACGGTGAACAGTTTCAGTTTGTTTTCTACGACGATGACGATGCGCGCGCCGTCTGGCGAGAAGGCGAAATTGGTGATGAAATCCTGGAAGGAGAAGGTGTGTTTGATCTGCCCGGATGCGACGTCCTGCAAAACCAGGGTGGCGCGGGCGTGCCAGGCAATGGTTTTACCGCCTGGGGCGGGTTCCACCCCGTACACCGGCGCGGCAGTTTCGAACCCGGTCAAGCGGGCCACCTGCTCGCCAGTGGATACATCATACAGCGTAGCCGCAAACTCGCTCTGCGATGTGACCGCGATCAGGCGTCCATCCGGAGCGTAGCGGGCGGTGTTTACGGCTGGCTCGCTGAGGGTGTGCAGCAGGCCGCCGGAAAGATCCAAAATCCGCCCCTGCCAGGCATCATCGCGCACCACCATACTGCTGAGGTCCGGGGCGAAGTCCAACAGCTCGCCTTGAATGTTGAACGGCCTGAGCGGACCATATTCCACCATATCGAAATAGACAGGAACCAGGTTCGATCCGGTGAAGACCACCAGGTCCGGAATCAGGCCAATCATGCCAGGAACTCTCACGTCCTTGCCAACCAGCAGCAGCCGCGCCGGGTATTCCGCCAGGGTGATAGGAGTATAGGTGAGACGGGCGGCATTATCCGGCGTGATGGGCAGCGCCGGGGGCGCCGTAGGTGTGCTTACCCGCGGAGTGAGGGTAATGTTGGTTGGAGCGTCCGTCGGCCAATCTGAGCTGGGCACGGGAGACGGGGTATCCACAGGGTGAGGCACGGCGGGTGTCTCCACCGCCGGGCCGGTGAACAAACTGCAGGCAGCCAGAACCAGCCCCGCGCACAGCCCAAGCAGGGCAAACCGGAAGCGAGACCCGGACAGACGTTTGTTTACCACCACACGCGGAACCAGGTGCCGGCGGTCAACCTGCCGCTGCCCTCCGTCGCGGATGGGACAACCGCTTCCACTTCCACCCGAACCACGTCATTGGGTTTTACCCCTTTAACGGTGTAATCCGCAATCGCAATTCCTGATTCGTTGGTTTTGATGCCGGCGATCGACCAGCCCTGCGGCCCTGCTTCAGGGTAGTAAAAAGTGACCGTCACCGTAGCGCCTTCTATAGCCCGGCCAAACTGGTCGCGAATGATGACGAAAACCTGCTGCTGGTCTCCATTGATGATCAACGGGCGACCGGTGAAAGCACGCATCGAAGGGATGATCTGCCCGATGGTGCCGCTCCCACCGGCAGGGTCGGGCCAGCGCAGGCGCTGGTTGCCGATGCGTTTGTCAAAATCGGAATGGCCCAGGGCGGTGATCGCCACTTTTTGCCCCTGGGGCATATCGCCGCGCCATTCCATGCGCACGTTCTGAAAATACTGCACCAGGCGACTGTCCGCAGTCAGCATCACATTGGTCACCGGCGCGCCGATGTATTTTCCGCCGTAACGGGTGAAGAAATCCAGGAATGCGTAACAAACCAGCTTGCCGTTCGAGAAGACGCGGCACTGGGGATCGTTGGGCGTGAGGGGGCCTTCAATGCCCGGGTTGTTCGGATCGTACGCATACTCGCCAATATCGGCCAGGGAAACCTGCTGCCCGGCGGGCAGGCTGGGATCACGTTCCATGCGCACGCGTTCAAAGTACTGGATCTCGATGCGCGGATTCAGCGGATCGGGGAATACGCGGGTGATGGGCTGCCCAAAGAGCTTATCGGGGTCGACTACGCTGTTGTAGAAGATAAGGAATTCCCCATCCACCACATGCCCGTTCGGGAACACTTTCCGCCCGCCGCCGTCCTGCGCCAGAACGGGCAAGACGCCCGCAACGAAAATCAATATGCAGGCAGCTATAATGGGCAGCAGCGAAGAAACCCGGCGCGGGTTCATGCTTCTATTATACATACAAGCGCTTGCAAGAACAAGCGAAAGTCAACTCGTTGATTCGCAGTTACATTACAATTTGCTATCAATTATTGTGCGAATCGTCAATTCATTCGGAATATTTCGAATCGTCCAGCATCTTGCGCAGGCGTTCTTCCTCGCTCTGCTCTTCCACGGCGGGCAGCGAGGTTTCGCTGGCATGGGCGGCGGCGGCTTCGGCGCGGACGGCGGCATCCAGCTCAGCGCGGCTGCGCGCTCTGACGAATGCCCACTTGCCGCAGTAGTCGCAGCGGTCCAGCACCCCACCGATCAGGTTGATGCTGAAAAAGTGGATGGCGTAAGCCCGCCCGCAGCGCGGGCAGATGGTGCCACCTTTGAAGCCGTAGTTGCGCGGCGCGCCGGGGGTGTTAAAGCTCTGGTCGCGGCGGGTCATAGCAACCTGCAGCCCAATGCCGCCCAGCATCAGCACCCCGATGCCAACCAGCAGCGGGATAAAGATCTTTTGAAAGTCCTGGCTCTGCTGTTCAGCGCTGAGGAAGTTCAGGTGAACGGAGGGCGTGGTCACCTGGCGGCCATCTTTTGTGCTGACCACGGCGGAAATAGCGTGCGGGCCGCTGGGGTAGCTGCCGGTTTTGAAGCTGAACTTAAAGGGCGGCTCGCTGACCACCGCCATCTCTTCCTCATCTATAAGATATTTCACCGACTGGATGCTGTCCTGGTTGCCGTAAATGGTCAGCGAGAAGTTGCCGCTTACATTGGCGCCGTTGCCGTAGCCAAAATCGCGGCGGGTGCTTACACGGAACTCGGCATCCTGGGCGAAGACGGGCGCCGCCAGGGCCAGGAATAAAAAAAGGAACAGGGTAGAGTGAAAGGATTTTCGCATCAGAGACTCTTTTACTTCCATCTTGTCAAAATGGTTTCGCGCTGGAACAGGCGCGCACCAGCCATCACCAGGGCCACATCCACCACCAGCATCACCAGGATGGAGATGAGCATGAAGGTGGTGTTGAGGACAATGACCCCGGCAAGCTGGGCAAACAGCACACCCATAATGGGCACGATCAGCACCGAGGATACCTGCTCGGCAACGCGCGGGTCATTCACCCTTGAGGAGACGATCACCGCCACCATCACCGCGGCAATCGCCAGCAGCGGGCCGATGACCAGCACCGCCAGCAGCCAGATCGGGCCGAAGACGTAAGTGATCAGCCCTTTGGTGGCGCCCGCCAGCGGCAGCAGCAGCACAAAGATGAAGAAACTGGCCCAACTGACTACAATGGCCGGCCCGACCGAGGCCAGGGCCTTGCCGGTGAGCAGCTCGATGGTGGTGATGGGGGTCGCCAGCAGGGGTTCCAGGCTGCGGGTGGTTTTCTCGCCCACGATGCTGTAGGCGGCGATGGCGGTGGGGA
>CAYTHO010000060.1:7482-36058 GCA_964437595.1 uncultured Anaerolineaceae bacterium | reverse complement strand
GTCACAATCCCCCTGCCTCTATGGAGAGGATGGAAATCAGCAGGCTGATCAAATCAACCTTGGCAACGACTTCGGTATTCCTGCTGATTTACTGATTTCTCCAACCGTTCACAGCCACAGGCTAGAAAAGGGTGGTACCCGTGTTTACCCGGTTCCATGATGGACAAGAGTCGAAACCAGGTCCAGATAGAATAGCATCTCAATCACCCTATTGATACCAGCTAGCAAGATCGGCCCGTAAACCATACAAATACGCAAGTCTCTCTTGCCAGTTTACACAACCCGATGTAAAATGACGCCAACAGGCAAGAAAAGCCCTTTTAAAAACAAAAATCGCGCTCATAAGCGCGCTTCAACAGTCTTTCAAGTCTCAATCTGGCCTGAAAGTCTGTCCCCCCAAAATTACTTGCAGATGGGGCGATGCCCGTCGCTCCCGCTAAAAATCCATTCAGAAATGAGTGGGTTTTTTGTTTTAATCTCCCGTTTCAACCATTATCTTATATGGTTTGTCAGCAAAAATCCAGGAAAAAATAGTGTTTCCAGGATCATATTTCTGTGTGCTTGAATTTACTTAGAGATGGAGCAACCCTTCCCCCGAATCATTGCTCCCGCGTTCTATAACGAGACAGAAACAGCCTTCGATTCATACCATTTCTTGTGCCCTCGGCTTCCCTCCTGGCAATCCACTGCTTGGGCAGCTCGCTTCGTTGAAATGCCTTTTGTGGCTTTTCCTGACACAAACCACCCCATTCGGAATAGCATTTACCCCACAAATTACCGCTTGCTTACACCGCCATCAGTATCATCCACGAGAGCATGCACAATGAAGCGTACTTGAACAGCCCAAAGTTGATCTTCTCGGTGGGTCGGATAATCATAAAAATTGCCAGGATCAACAGTCCCAGTGATTCCACCATCAGCATGCGCATCAGGCCCCACGCCATGCCGATACCCAGCGCGGCTGCGCCCATCGCAAGCGCCGCCAGCAGGCTGGATACGGCAATCGTGACGCGTGAAAAGCCGGACCCATACACCGCCGGAAAGGTCGGCACCCCGGCCGCTTGATAATCATCGAAATAGCGCAGATTGAAGGTCATTATGTGCGTGGGGATCCAGAAAAGAATCCCCAGCGCGAGCACAATGCCCACCCAATCAATAGAACCCAGGCCCAGCGCGCGCCCGGCCAGGATGGGCATGCCGCCTGAAATGCCGCCAAAGACAATGCTCCAGCAGGTGCGCCGCTTGAGCCAGATGGTGTAGACCACGACATCGAAGAACAGGCCGGCGAAAATGATCACGCCGTAAAGCAAGTCTATCGCAAACGCCAACCCCACGCCCAATGTAGAGACCGCCAGGCCGAGCGCCAGCGTCTCCTGCGAGCTGATCGCCCCGCTGGCGGTTGGCCGCCTTTGGGTGCGCTTCATCTTCGCGTCGATATCGCGGTCCCACCACATATTGAGAACGGTGCTACCGCCGATGGAGGCCAGCAAACTGAAAAACAGCCCACTGAGCGTGGCCAGGTTGTAAACCGGGCAGCGCACGGTCAGGTAACCGGCTATACCGGTCAAGACCAGCAATGCAGTCTGCGGGCTCTTGAATAATGGCCAGTACACGCGCAATTTATTGGTAAAGGTTTTCATCATCCTGATCCCTCCCTTGAGACATGGGGCGGGATCGATTCGATCCCGCCCCATGTCTCTTACTGATGATCGCGGGCGCAGCGAAAGCCCACACCCGGGCTGACGTAAGTGGGCGTGGCATTGTTGCGCACCCAGATACGCAGGTCTATGGCGTAGGTGTCTTTGGACCCGCCGCGAAGAAAGCGGTAATGCATGCCATCGTATATGTCCCCGGTCCACTGCCAGACATTGCCGGCCATGTCATACAGCCCGTAGGGGGAGGACGAATCGAGCGTAGCAAAACCAGCGTAGCTTTTTCCGTTGTAAAAACCGACCGGCGAAGTACGCGAGCCAAACGAGCGCATGTCTTCGAACGGATCGCGGCTGGCGTAGTAGTTGGCGTTCCCATACATGATCTCGTTACCCCATGGGAAGGGGCGCGTATCGCTGCCGCGGGCGGCTTTCTCCCATTCCAGCTCACTAGGCAGGCGACCGCCGTTGAATTCACAGTAGCCGCGCGCGCCAAACCACGACACCATCGTCATCGGGTGATTCTCATAGCCTTCCTGCGCGCTAAAGGCTGTGCCGGCATACTTGATACGCTGGGTTGGATCGCCCAGCGGGATGTAGCGGTAATTCCCCGGGTCGATGCGTTCCTCATGCTTGTAACCTTGAAAATCATCGCCTGGGTAATACCCGCTGATGCGGTCATCTTCCAACCGAACCGCTCCCTTAGCCAGTGCCGCGTTTAAAAAGGCGGCGTACTGTGCCACGGTCACGTTCGTGACCATGATTTCATAGGCTGCGGTATTTTTTACTTCGTTGTGCTGGCCGGAGTAAAACTCGCCCGCCGGAATCCGCGCCCAGGCCGCGGGGTCCACACCGGTGTCAAAGGTCGGCATGCTCGCGTTCAGGTCCACCGGCGCGCAAGCCGCAAGCAGCAAGGCCAACAAGCCAGCAACCAGGAGAACGCGTTTCATTGATCCACCTCCTGCGAGAGTTCCTGCGAGCGTTCTTCGGTCCAGCGGCCTTGTGGCTTAAAGAGGTCGGCCAGGCGCCATACCATCACCACAGCCAGCAAGACGAGCAGCAGCCCAAGTCCAATATCCATCGCAAGCATCAATCCATTGACGAGCGGCTGCTGTTCAGCTTCCGAGATGAACAGGCGCTTCATCTCAAAGACGGTCACCGCCGCCAGGGCGATATCCGAGGCGATGATGATGCCCCAGCCGTAGATCTGCCGCCACTTGCCCTTCAACCCCACCATATCGCCGTAGTACAGCAGGATAATGGTAGCGACGATGGCGGAAAGCGCGTGCCAGTGGCCGGTCAACTCGATGCGCTCCTCTCGCGCTGGCCAGACGCGGAAGATTTCGTCCAGGCGCACCGCCATAAAAATGCCGATGCCGCTGGTGGTGAAGTTCATGAAGAGCATCTGCCAGGTAGGGCCAAACTTCAGCGGGTCGCGCACCAGCCCGCTGACCTTCTGCAAGAAATTCGGCTTCGCGATGTGTGCGGTATGCTCCCGGCTCAACTTGCCCCAGCTCCAGATCAACAGCAGCAGCGCCGCCAGCATGGAAGGCGTAGCCCCCACGTAAATGATCATGTGCGCGATCGGTTGGAACGGTGTCACCACCCCCCACACGCCGATATTCAATACAAAGGTGCCCAGAATCATCAGCGGCATAGCAATCTTGTGCAGAATGCCCTTGAAGTTCAGCCAGCGGCCGATGACCAGAGTGATCATGATGGCGATCAAGGCCAGCATGATATGCAGGTGGCCGATGACCGAGTATTCCAGGATGGATTTATCGGTATAGCGGATGACGTTTTCCGCCAGAAAGACCCGGAACCCGTTGCCGAAATACGCACCAGGTATGGCTCCGAACAGCGAAGAGAGCAGCGTGGTCAGCGCGGTGGTGAAGAAGGCCAGGCGTTCCAGGTCCACCCCGCCCTTCGTGCGCGCATAGGCCGGATCCGCCTGGCGGTATGCCTTGCTCCACGGCCACAGCGCGATGACCAACAGCACGCCGGCAAAAAAGATCAGCGTCAGGCTGCTGATAAAGATCCCATGCAGCGCGCCGCTGTGGCCGAAGTAAGCAAAGCCCAGTCCCGAAAACATGCTGACGATATAGCCAACCGTGATGGTGGCATTAATGGCCGTTCTGTAGCCCGGCTTCATCTTCAATATGCCGGTGACCATATAGGTTTCGATGGCAATTACGGCCATGGCGATGACATGGTACAAGATAATGATGCGTCCCTCACGTTCTGCTTGCACCATATCCATGCCGAGGAAGTTTGCCACCGCCTGGCCGATGCCCATCTCTGCCATCGGCCCGGAAAGCATCCCCCAGATCGCGGTGACCAGCGCGATCAACGCGATGGCCACCAGGATCAGGCCCTTGGTCGAGGAAAAGAGATATTTATACCGGCTGGATATCCACTGCATGGTCAGACTCCTTCAGTGACATGCCAGGTGTCTCGCCCTCCGCGTTCCATTGGCGCAACAATTGGTGCGCGCCCGGCAGAATCAGGTAGATCACCAGCCCCAGACTGATCAAGGGCGCAGGCAGGAACATCGAAAAGCGGTGGACTTCGAACAGCGCGTTATTGATGCCAAGTGGGAAGCCGGCCATCATCGACATAGTCCCCGCGAAAATACCCACCGGGATAGCCCAGGTCTTCTTCTTCAACACGGCAAAGATGAAGACCGCCCAGGCCGCGGCGCCCCACCAGCTGACCTGCTGCAGCATCACGTACATCCCGTTCCAGAACGGGTTGTCATGCGAGGTAGTGTACTTGGAGATCGGCGCGACACCGTCCATAAAGGTCAGCACGTAGGCCAGGCCGGCGACAAACGTCAGCAGCACAATCTTCCATTTGACACCGCCAATCCACAGCATGCCAAACCACAGCACCGCGGCGGTGAAGAACACGATCAGGGTCGGCGTCGGCAGGTCACTGTCCATGGCCGGGATGGCAGGGAAGAAGCCCACCAACAGTTGGATAGTCGCCGCGACGGTGCCCCAGAACCAGGCCCATTTTTCCTTGCGCGCAAAGCCGTACAGCACGGCCGCCCAGATCGCCCCAGCCGCGACGCCAATCCAGCCGAGTACGGCATAGGTGATCGTCACCGAGGTGGCCTCGTCCGTCCGGCCAGCCGCCGTCTTCGTGTCGATCACCAGGTTGTACTGGGCAGCCATCAGGTAAAGGATCACCAGCCCGGTCAGTACGCCGAGAACGGCCAGTACGGCTCCTAATTTGGTATTGTTCTTCATCGCATTTTCCCTCCAGGTTTCCATAGAAGTTGAACGGTTGCGTTCGAAACGCACTCAAACTTGGCCAGCTTCGCTCCGCGGCTGCACGTTTTCTTTCGGTTGGACCAGCGCTTTACGCTTGCGCTGCCACTTGACGAGATAAGGCAGCAGATACAAATAAGCACCGGTGAGCGCCATGACCAGCATTAAAATGGATGGGAGTTTTTCGAACTTTTCCCAGGTCGCAGTCAGTTGTGGGTCGCCCACCAGCTTGAGGACAAATGCAACCGGGATTGCCAGGGCCGTGGGCACAGCAATCCAGCGGTGAAACTTACGCAGCCATTTCGCCAATACTTTTGTCATTCGTTGATTCCCTCTTTCATGGTTGGTTTTTTGCCTTCTTGGGCGAACAGCCCAGGTCGAGGTTGATGATACGCGTTGGGCTGGGTGCCCCAGGCGCCTCGATGCGGTTGACCACCCCGCGCACTCCCGGCACGCTGCGAGCAATCTCTTCGGCAGCGCTGCGCGTTTCCAATGAGCCGGCGCTTCCAGCAAGATGCACCACCTCGTTGACCACGCCCACGCGCAGCACAGCGGCCATGGTCAGGCCGTTTGTAGACAGCACGAATAGAACCGCTGCCCGGAGCGCTTCATCCAGGTCGGGAGACACCCTTGATCCATCTTCCCTCGATCTAAAAGGCTTGAATTTGTCTTAGTGTACTGGTTTTGCGGGTTTCGCGGTACGACTTTTATCGTATGGCGCGCGATGATGCCGAGGTCACGTTGGACGAACGAACTTTTCGCGCGCGGATTTGAGCAACCATCAGCCCCAAGATAACGACCCACACCACCAGCCGGACGGTCATGGCGCGGATGCTGTCCGGCGCAACTACCTCCCGGTATGCCGTCTGCAGGATAACCATCACGGCGGCGTGGAAGCTGATCGTAGCAACAGCGGCTGGTAAAGCCAGGCGGTGGCTGGTCCAAATCAGCGCGGCGGTGATGAAGACGGTCAGAATGCCAACCGTGTAGTTGTACACCGGCAGCCAATTGATCACATAATAGCCGGGGTCATTCCCCAGTAGCACCTGAATACCGGCAAAGACCGCCATGCCGCCGATAGCAAATGCCAGCCCGGATGCTATTTTATTCAGGATGGTTTCCATACCATGCTCCTCCCTGGAGTCGATACAACGATCCAGTTCTGAGTATGGATGACTTCGCCGCGTGTGGGTACGACTTATGTCGTATCCGCGAAATTTACCTGTCGGCACGCTCCGCCAACCCCCTGGGGTTGGTCAGCAGGATGGCTTGTTTTTCCACTCTGAGCAACCCTTCCGCCTCCAACGTCTTCATCGCCCGGCTCAGCACATCCCGCACGGTGCCAAGGCGCACCGCCATTTCGTCGAAGGTGGTCCATTCGTGGCGCGGCACCAGCAGTAGGCCGTCTTGTAGTGTGGCGTAGCGAAGCAACGTATGCGCCAGGCGCGCTTCCACGCTGCGCAGCGCCAGATCCTCAACCAGACCAACATAGTGCAGAACGCGCTCGCTCAATTTGCGAATTACCGCCAGCGCCAGATCGGGGTACGTTTTGACCAGAGCGAGAATCTGTTCAGATGGCACCACCCAAGCGTCCACCTTTTCAAGCGCAGTGACTGTACCAGGATAGGGTTTCTCGGTAAATACGGCGATATCGCCAAAGATATCCACCGGCCGCAGGAAGAGTAGACCCTGCTCGCGGCCTTCCTGGGTCATGCGCGTTGATTTGACCCAGCCTTGTTCCAGGATGTAGATATATTCTGCCGGTTCGCCTTCAATGTAGACCACCTGCCCGGCCTCGAAGTGCTGCAAGGTCGCGGCTGCGAGGAGGGCCTCCTGCGTTACGGCGCTGAGTTCGTTAAAAAAAGACAACTGCGACAGGGTGGCCTTCAGGCGCGCATGTTTATTGAGCGGTGAAATGGTCAAATCAGGTTACTCCAGGAAATCGATTCTTCTCTCATTTTACCTGCCCCTGTCTTGAGTGCCAGTTCAGGATGCTCATCCAGGATCTGGCGAAAAGAATCGGAGCGGATGCTGAGCACGCAGGCAGGCGCCTGCGCTTCCGCCGAGTCGGTATAGGCACCGCGCCAGCGTTGTCAGGCTGCCAAAGAACTCGCCTGTCGAGAGGATATCGAGGAGCACATCGCGGACGGCAGCTGCGTGCTGCAGGATTTTCACTTTCCCTTCGGCCACCACGTACAGCCGCTCGGCCGGGGCACCGGCTGTATAAATTCAGTCGCCGGGCTGGTAGCCTACCTCAACAAAATGCTGGTTGATGCTCTCCACCGCTTTGCGTGGCAGCCCCGCAAAGAACGGCAGCCACCCGAGAATGCGCAGGCGCAAATCGCTGGAGTATTGATGCGGCTCGGTGGTAACCAGGTTATCCGACGATTTTCGGCGAGTTTTCAAAATATGTATCTCATGTGGCTATTATTGCTTAACCGCCGCGTGTGATGGTCGCTGGCGAAGGTGGTGAGGTTAGAGACATTCCATCGGCCAGTTGTATCACTTTCATTTTGGGCCGCCTGATTAAATTTTCGGTGAGAGGTGTTGTAGGTATTAAGATCCTTTCATCACGGGTGGTTCATCATACGCAGTGTTCAGGATTTGCCAGAGCTGACGGGCAATGGGAAGCAGCGAGAAAAACCACAGCAGGTAAGCCGCCCCAAGGAATTGGGCGCTGTAGGCCGTGCTGATAATACTGGCTGCCAGGCAAATGCCGCCAGCGTGCACCGCCGCCAGGCTAAACCACGACCCGCCTAGGGATGCTTCCGGCTGTGAGGCTACGGCTCGCCGTAGCAGGTAGGGTATCACGCCATAGCCAAACTGGAGCATCCAGCCGTAAATCAGCACTTGCGGGGCCGTCTGCTCAAGTCCTGCAGCGGAAAAGCCAGGGCGCAAGAGGACCATTAGTGGTGTAGCTAATACGATGGCGAACTGCCAGGCATAAGCAGTGATCACGTGCCAGATTCCGGGGCTTGGGTCAGTCTTCATCCCCCGCAGCGGCTTGATCATGCTTAGCACCAGCCAGGCCGTCGCGGCCTGGTGCACCAGAATGCCTATTGCCATCAACGGGAGCACCCCTACCCAGGGACCGATCACCGCCCCCAACGCGCCAAGCGTCATCATCCAGAAGATGGGCCGCACGGCGCCCGGCCAGGCCAGCGCGCGTCCCGTCCAGTGCGGGTAAAGGTCTACGATCAACCCGGCCAGGACCAGCGACATAAAGCCCCAGATGTTGGTGTGGATGTGCACCTCGGTGGGGTTGGACATCCCTAGCGCCTGGCCCCAGCCAAACCATAAGCCGCTACCCACGATGATCCCGAACAACAGGTAGGCCAGCCCGACCAGATAAAACATGCGGGCTGACCCGGCTGGTTTGCTCGGCGTGCTGACTGCTGGAGCCAGCCCGCGCAGGCTGTTGATCAATAACAGCACTGCAGCAAAGATCAGCGTTCCCCCGGTGACAATCAAAACGTAGCTCATCAAGGGGATACCCACGAGCAAGACCAACAGCCCAACCGTTAAAGCCAGCCAGATGTCCCAGCGCATCCGGACGGCGTGCTGGTCGGCATGTTTTGCCCCGGCGTGTCTTGTCGCCAGCACCGGCAGGATTCCGAAAAGCGCTTCCGTCAGCGCGCCTAAGGTGATCAGGTGCACGCGCAGCCAGCGCAGCCCATTAAACCAGGGTAAAATCTGAAAGCTGGCCAGGGCCGAATCCAGCGCGGCCAGGCCAGCGAAAAACAGAAATACAACCGATGTGATCAGGTAAGGATTCATCTATTGTTACCGCGCTTCCTTTGGTTTTGGCTCGATCCGATGATGGGATGCACTGCCGTTTCGTGATTGGATGAAAAACAAAGCTAGGACAAAAACCCAGACGATGATTCGGATGGTCATCGCCTGGATGCTCTCTGCCGCGACCGTGCTTCGATAAACCGTTTGCAGAAGAATCATAACGATCGAGTGTGCCGAGAGTGTCGCACCCGCAGCCGCTAATGCGAAACGATGGTTTTTCCATAAGAGCACCGCGGTAAAAAAGACGCTGATGATCCCCATGCTGAAGTTATAGACTGGAACCCAATCAATCACGTAGTAGCCGGGATCAATCCCCAGCAGTACCTTCCCACCAGCGAATATGGCCATTGCGCCGATGATCAGGGCCAGTACAGAAGCAAGCTTATTCCAAATCCCCTTCATAGTATTCCCTCTTCATTTCTTTTCTCACTTGCAGTAGCTCCTTCTGGATCTGATCCAGTCGCCTTTCTCAGAATTTCCAGAAATTCATCCAACGGAACTCGGTGAATGCGAGCGGCCCATTCCACCGTTAGAGCTTTGGCGGCCAGCGCACGTACCGAGTACCTTCCTATCCGCTGGATGCCAAACACCGTCATCACCTCCACAATATCGCCGTAGGTGTTCAGAATGTCCGCGACCTTCGTATCTTTTGTTATTTCCATCGCCCCTCCTTCTTTAATTTCTCGCGGTGGCCAAATTCAGGCTGTGGGAGAGCAAACGATAAGCTTCATTCACATCCTGTGAAGTGAGCAGCCCAACGAGGTTGTTTTCCCGGTCGGTCACCGGTACAGCCCGCATCCGGTTTTTGGCCATCTGTTCCAGGGCCGTGTGCAGTGGTTCATCAGGATGAACCGTGATCAAGGAAGCGCGCATAATCTCTCGAACGGCAGCCTGCTCGCCCTGTTGTTTCAGGCCCTTCAACAAATCCGCCTCGCCGAGCATACCAACCACCTGGTTTGTGCCCCATTCCACCACCGGAAAGTCCGACTGCGCTGTGGTGAGCGTGAGTTCCACAGCCTTCGACAGCGGTTCATTCGCGTTCAAGCGCTGCGGCGTTCGCGTCATGGCATCATTCACTTTGACATCACGCAGCCCGCGTTCCATCTCCGCGCCCTTATTTTCCTGTCTCGCCCCCATCCAGACGAAGAGGGCAATCAGAACCAGCGAGTAACTCCCACTGAATAGGCCCCAAAGGCCCAGCAGCAGGGCCAGGCCCTGGCCGATTTGAGCGGCAATCTGAGTGGCGCGGGAATATTCCATGCGCATCGCCAGTGCGGCGCGCAGCACCCGTCCACCGTCCATCGGGTACGCCGGGATGAGGTTGAAGAGCCCAAGCGCGAGATTTGCCATCGTCAGGTACGCCAGCATGCCCGACCAACTGACCTGACCAAGGGAAGCAAGTAATTCATTGAGGGTCAAAAGCGACCGCGTTTGCAGCAGCCATCCCAAACCGATCAGCAGTGTGGCAATCCCGAAATTGACCAGCGGGCCGGCCAGCGCAATCCAAAGCTCCTGCGCCGGTTTCTTCGGCATCTCTTCCATCCGCGCCAACCCACCCATCGGTGTCAGGATAATGTCGCGGACGCGCACGTTGTACTTGAGCGCCTGAAAGCTATGTCCCAGTTCGTGCAGAGTCACCGCTCCAAACAGCATCAGAGTAGCAGCCACGCCAAACAGCGCCCCCTGCATGCCCTGACCGGTGCTCCCACTCCAGCGGAACGCTGCCCAGACTAAGATCAAAAAGAATGACCAATGGATCTTAATATCGATCCCCTTCACCTGCAATAACTTGATTGATCCGTTCATCATATCCTCCTTTTCCTATTGAGAAGGATACTCATTTCATTAAAAAAACCCTGGACAAAAGTCGGTTTTTGAAAACTTATTCAAGACGTGTGAACCAGACCTTTTCGTCAGACAGGCATCCATCAGGACGTTTCAGGCATTTTCGTTTCCTTTCGAATTTTCTCGGCGATGCATTCCTGCCTGCCATGACCACCCTCTCCACTACCTACCGAGGTAGTTATCATTGACGGCCCTTCGGGTTTCAATTCTTTCCGCTCCAATCTTAAGCGCCGGATTACGGCTGGCATGGTTAGCCCCTGACCGAGTAAAGAAAACAGGACGATCCCTAAGACGATGTTGATGACATTACTCTTCCCCGCTAAGGTGGCCGGCAGACCCAACGCCAGGCAATTGGTACTGCGCCCCGTTCCCTCCCCACACGATCAGGTGCCGCCAGCTCCAGGGCAGATTGCCCTGCTTCCTATCGGCCAGGACGCCAATTGTAAATACCATTAGCCCCCTGGCGGCCAGCAAAATTGTAAAAACCAGTACAATCGTAAAGAAACTGCTAACCATATCGCCAAGGCGCAGATCGAGACCGATCAGTAAAAATATAACCGAGTTGATCAGGAAGGCGATGATCTCCCAAAAGTGGGTCATGCTCTGCTTGGAAGCGACCGATGTTCTCCGCAGTCCAAAACTACTAATTGCCAGGCTGGCAAACGCCACGGCTATCACGCCTGATAAGTAGTCAGCTAGACAGCAGAGCGCGGGATTTTGATATAACCTGCAGGCGGATTTCCTCTCGCATTATTCACTCAGGTGGGAAATGGATCTCATTGGCACGGCATTCCGGATGCGGATGTCGGCCAGCCCGTTCTGTACATTGCGCACGAAGCGCTGGCGGATTCCCAACCGCGAAAGCACTGGCAGCATGTGCCGGAAGAACAGCTTGCGCTGAAAACGCGGCGCGCCGAGCATCAAATACCCCAACCGGACCTGAAACGACTGCATGGCCTCCACCTCAGGGCGACGCTCTGCCTCAATCTTCTCGCACAGCGCCCCGTCCCACGCTTCGCGCCGCTCCCTGGCCTGGATCATGTGATTGGCAGCCACAATGCTGTCGCGGATGGCAAGGTTTATCCCCTGCCCCGCCACCGGCGACATAGTATGCGCCGCATCGCCCAGGAATAACATCCCTGGCACATGCCAGACGCGCATCCGGTCGCAAGCCACTTTGAGCATCTGGCGCTCCGTTCTCGCGGAGAACTGCTCCGCGACCATGCTGCGGAAATGACCCGGGACCTCATCCAGCAGCTGCTCCTTCAGCAAGGCCAGATCGCGGAACCCGGCCGGGTTCCAACCCCTTTTTCCCCAGGCCATCTGCACCCGCCGGTCGTAGGTGCGGTAAAAGATAAACATGGACTGGTCCTGCAGGTAAGCATGAAAGCCATCCGGGACGAGCGCGGTATTTTCAGGCGAGTCGAACTTCATCCAATAAATATCAAAGCTCGACTCAAGCACATCCACATTAATGTCGACCTGTTTCCGCAGACTGGTGTTGCGCCCAGTGGTGGTGACAAAAAAGCCGCCTTCAATCCGCTCCACCTGCCCATCCCGCCGGCGGCCTTTGACCGCTACCACCCGCCCATCCTCGCGTACCGTTTCCGTGACCGTTATGCCCCGGTCCAGCCGATAATTCGGGTACTGGCTGCACTGCTCATGCAAGAAATTTAGAAAGCCCTCCTGAAAGACAATCAGGCCGAAATCGTCCACGCCAGCTTCCAGGCCATCCAGAGTCACCACCTCGCGGTCTTCCATAAAGATCTTTGCCTGGTGGGCCGGAACCGCGATGCCCTGCTCAATCAGGTGGGGGAGAAAATCCAGCTCATCCAGCGCTTTCATCACTGATGGCTGAATTCCCTCTCCGCGGAACTCTCGACTGAAGTCTGGATGTCGCTCGAGCACGCGCACGGAAATACCATTCGTCACAAGTAGGTACGCCAGGAACATTCCGGCTGGACCCGCGCCGATGATCGTAACGTCCGGCTTTTCCAACGCTGGCATTTCACGCTGTGCGACACCCTGTTCTCTCAAAGTCATAGCCTACACCGCCCGATTTCGATAGCCAGTAACGATCGTTGTGACCGTTACGATCCCAGCCATCAGGTGCATCGCTGCAGCCACACTGCTGCCAAGCAGCGTCTTCCCTTCCAGCGGCAGCGTGTAATCCGGAATGAAGCTCAACAGGAGCAAGATACCTGAGAGGATGAGGAACTTCTTGACCGGCTGGCTTTGATGCTTCACCATCCAGGCAAACACACCCGTCGCGCCGATGGCCGGAATGAGCGTGAACAGCGCAGTACGCGGATAAGAGTCCAACGGTTTGAATAATGCGATCTCCGGCCAGATGGCCAGCGCAATCACTTGAAATATCAGAACAGCGATGATGCTGAACAGGGCCGTTTTCAAGCCGATTTTCAGCCATTCATTCAGCTTCAGGTTGGCTTTCGTTTCACGATTTTCCACCGTTCGTGCTGTCATACCCTTTCTCCTTCAAATACCATATCCAATTTTTTCCAGTATAGAATCCTGAACTAGCGTGATCCAAGACTTTTGTCGGTTTCCTGTAAAAGTGGTACGATAGATAGAGAATGGATGGATAAGGAGGGGTATTTCAATGTCCAGTCACAGCCTGTTTGAAGTCACTGACCTATTCGCAGCCCTGCCATACTTTCAAAACTTGGATGTAGCAATCACCCAGGTCATCGCGCAGGTGGCCATTCGCCGCGTTTACGAACCCGACCAGATCATCTTACTGGAAGGCGAACCGGCCAGCGGGCTGTATATTATCCAGGCCGGCTGGCTCAAGGTATCCAAAATCTCGCTGGATGGGCGTGAGCAAATTTTACAGTTCTTGGGCCGCGGGGAAGCTTTCAACGCGGTTGGCGTCTTTACGGTCACCCTCACCCCGGCAACGGTCACCGCGCTTGAGCTATCAACAGTGTGGATAATTCCGAGGGAGAAGATGCTTGACCTGCTGGAAACACACCCTCCTCTGGCGCGAATGATCATCCAGGATCTGGCCGGTCGCGTGCTGCACCTGATCACACTGGTGGAAGATCTGTCTCTACGTAAAGTGGAGAGCCGTTTCGCCCGGCTGCTACTGGAAGAAGCGCAGGATAACATCATTCCGCGACAGCGGTGGGCCACGCAGCCAGAAATCGCCGCCCGGTTAGGCACGGTGCCAGATGTGGTCAGCCGGACCATCCGAAAAATGACCGAGTTGGGGATACTGCAAGTGACCCGCAGCGAAATTACTGTACTGGATCGAGAGAAGCTCAGCGCCATCGCAAACCTGAGTGAAGCACCGGCCAGTGAAGGTTAAACGAATCGCATCATAAAACCCGCCAACTTTTCTGGAGAAATCGGATAGATTTCTCCTTGCGATCCGTTCAGGATCAGGCGTTCATCGGATGCCAGCCTGGGGCGGCTAAAATTTGCTCAAACGATACATTCAATAGAATAGTTTCCACTTCCACGCATGCGATCCAGGCGATCGGAAGCGATTGATAACTGGCTTCTTCCGGCAAATGACCGAGGATCAGGCAGACTGCCTTCCGGCTGTCCGGATGGATCGCCACGCCAGCCACCTTTCCAACCTCCCACCGCTCACTGCTGATGATTGTCATTCCGCGCCGGACCTCCACAACGGTTGCCGGTTCGCCTGATAAAGAAATGCTGGCCTGGGTCATAATTTTCACATCTGCCCCTTTCAATCCATTGCAGTGCTGTAATTCCGTATCCATGTTCATTGATTCTTTTCCTCGATTTTCCATAAGCCTTTCATGCAGAAATATAGAAAAAATCGCGCACCAGGACAATGACTTTGGTCGGTTTTTGGATTATGAATAAATCCGATAAATGTCGAAGACTTTGATTCCTTCCGCTGATAGGCTGTAAGAAACAGGAATAAGAACACGATCGACTTTTCCTGCCAGTTTCTTTCGAGGAGGTTTGGATGGAAACGACAATGACTGCAATGTGGCAAGGCTTTGTCACCTATGGCGACGAGCGACCCAGCCCGCAAACGATGCTCGAGAATGACCGCGTGCGGGTAATTATCGCCGGACTCAAACCCGGCCAGCGCATCCCGGTGCATCCGGAAGCAGCTGCGGTGTATCACTTTCTGGAAGGTCAGGGAGTGATGACTGTAGATGGCGCGCAGTTCCCCGTCCAGCAGGGAACCGTGATCGTGATGGAGGAGGGCGCCCAGCGCGGCCTGCTGGCTGAAACGCAGCTCGTATTTATGGCCGTTCGCCTGGCCTGAATGAATAAATCCTGAATAAATAAAGAGGGAACCATGCAAGCACCGTATTTCTTGATGACCGGGCTGTACCTGCTGCTCACCGCACTGGTGACGCTCGATTCCTCGCTGGCCAGCCTGGGTTGGATGCCGGCACTCGCCGGGCTTAAATGGATGCGCGTCCACTTTATCACACTAGGCGTGCTGACCCAGCTGGTCTTTGGCCTGCTGCCCACGCTGACAGCCAGGGGGTTGAACCTGCCAAAACCGAAAACGAACTGGTTTTCCTGGCTGGTCTACAACGGCGGTCTGATCATCCTGCTGATTGGCCTCCCCAGTGTCCATCGCGAATCGATCATCGCTGGGGGAACGATGATCTTCTTCGCCGTGTTGCTACTGATGAAAGACTTGATTAGCTTGCGCCGCGAAGCGATTGCCGTACAGGGGCGCGGCGTCTGCTCTACCTACGCGACGACCCGCTTCTACCTGGGCGGGCTGGTCTACCTGCTGGTCGGCGTGCTGGTTGGCACTGGGCTGTGGATTGGCTGGTCTGCGCCGCTGGGCATCGCCATTCCAAAAGAGGTTCACGTCCATACAAACCTGTGGGGCTATACCGCGCTGATCTTTGCCGGGCTGATTTTTGACCTATTCCCCAAACTGACCAAGCAGCGCCTGTTCGGCAAAGCCCGATTGGATATGCTGGTCTTTGGCGCAATGGCGTTGGGGGCGCTGGGACTGGTCACCGGCCCCTGGCTAGATATTGGCTGGCCCGCTGTCTACGGCCTGACCCTGCATACCCTCGGGACCCTGCTTCTGCTGGGTGCGTTCGTCCTCATGGTGATCCGCGAGCGCCGGCTGCGCCACCCAGGGGCCGCGCATATCGTCAGTTCCTACCTGTGGATGCTCATCCCAACCCTCGTCGCGCCGTTCATCGTGGCGAAAGCGTCCGAATTTTTCCCGGTTGGCGAAGTGGCTGGCAATGGCGGGCCGATCTTGATCTACGGCTGGATTTTGACCTTCCTCCTGGCGATCATCCCCTACTTTTTCACCCAAGTGTTCCAGCCCAACCGCACGCCCGCGCTGGGCGGCAGCTGGTGGAGCATGATCGCCATGCACCTGGGCAGCATCTTGTTCTGGCTGGGGCTGTTCCTGCCCAGCATTCAGGCGGGGCTGCGCGCCGGAGCCTTCTTCTTCTGGTTCGCGGCGCTGATACCCATGCTGCTGGAGCTGTATGCCCGCGCCAAAGTAGGTACTGAGCGAATGGAGCGCGCATCCCGCCGTATCGTTCCCGGCGATACGGTTCAGACGGACTGACTTTCCTATTTTGATCTTTGAACAAACGTTTATGCGCGAGCGACGCATTCAAACTGCTCTGAAGAAATACAATTCGGCCTGAGATGCTGGGCCGGGCGCTGCTGCGTCCCGGACGCTTTGACCGGCAGGGAATGGTCGATCTGCCAGATGTGGAAGGGCGCGCGCAGATTTTACAGATCCACGCGCGGGGGTCAAGTTTGCCCTGGAAGTCGATCTCGACCGGATCACGCCCGGCTTCTCAGGCGCGGACCTGGCCAACATCATCAATGAAGCTGCCTGGCTGGCAGCACGAACCGAGCGGGGTTCAGTGGAAATGGCTGACCTGGAGGAAGCCATCGAACGGGTCATAGCCGGCTCGGAGCGGCGCACGCGGTTGATGAGCTCGCAGGAAGCGCACCGTGGCCTATCATGAGGCCGGGCATGCAGTTGTAGCCAGCCTGCTGCCCGGAATGGACCCGGTTCATAAAGTAACGATCGTTCCACGTGGGCGTGCACTGGGCTATACCATGCAGCTGCCCGGCCAGGACCGCTATCTGCTGAATGAAGTCGAGTTGAAAGGTCGCTTGGCGGTACTGCTGCGCGGCCGAGCCGCTGAAGCGCTTACTTTTGGGAAAGTCTCAACAGGCGCTTCAGACGATCTTACCCGCACGACCGACCTGGCACGCCGGATGGTGACGGAATGTGGCATGAGCCTAGCAGCCGGGCGAGTCCGCCTTGCAGCCGATGAGGGAAGTGGTTTTCTCTATGGGCAGGCCGGGTTGGATGCGTGGGTCAGTCCGCAAACTGCTGCCCAGGTTGATCAGGAAACGCGCCGGATTGTGGAAGATGCGCTGGATGAGGCATGGAAGCTGCTCGACCAGCACCCGAACGGGCTGCGGCGGCTGGCCGAGCTACTCATCGAACAAGAAACTGTAAATGGGAATACACTGCTTCGGATCATTAAGGCGGAAGATCCGCCTGAGGGGGCTATCGATACGATCGACAAGAAATTTTTCATCCTCGTTAGATAGGAGCGGAAGCAATTTCTGTGAAGCGGAAAACGAAAAAACGGGCTGCCCAAAGGTACGTTTTAGACAGCCCCAATCATTTGGTTTGGAATCATTGGCATGAATGAACGGGCAGATGCAGCCCATACAGCGTTCTAAGTTCCAAATCCGTTCCTCGTCTGGAAAAGGAACAATCATCAAAATTACTGGACCAATAGATAACCATCCATTTGCCCATTGTATGCCATAATAGACATGGGAGGGTTGTGCTATGAAGGTTCTCGTGCAACGGTTGGTTCTGCCAGGAGTCCTGGCGGTGCTGTTCATCCTGTCACTGGCCTATTTCACCTACGGGAATGTCCAGGGCGGGATGCCCATTGGGATTCTGATCGCCAATACGCTGCTCCTGGCTGTGCCGCTGGCGCTGCTGTATTGGATGATCGGCCTGGTCGTAGAGGCCTGGCGGGTGCGACGCGCCGGGGGTCAGCTCACTGCCGGACTGGCGCGCTTCATTTATTTCGCGCCGCGCATCGGCGGAGTGGTAGTGGCGCTCTTCACCGGCCTGTTCGCCCTGGACGTGTTCGAGATGGAGGGCAGCCTGTGGATGAAAATCGGTGCTTTCCTCATCCACGCAGCGCCCGCGCTGATCATGCTAGCGCTGGTCGCACTAGCATGGTGGCGCGAGTGGATCGGCGCGCTGATCTTTGGGTTGGGGGCGCTCTTCTTCCTACGCACCGTCATCCCGAGGGGCATTTATGCCTTCGGAAACCTGCTGCTCTTCGTCCTACCGATGGCGCTGGTTGCGGTGCTGTTCTGGCTTAACTGGCGCTGGCGGGGCGAGCTACACCGCGATCGCCTGGCCGCTCGCCGATCTACCACGGAAACTGGCGAACAAACGACGATTCAATAAGTTGGAAATTCTTCAATTGGCAACGTTTTCTCCCAGCTGGTTTGGTTTGAATTATTCTAGTTTTCCAAAAAGGTTTTACCAAATTTTAAACAACAGAATTCGTATAAATGAAATATCCTTACTCCAGCTATAAAATCATTGGAAACAACATTACAAAAATGTAAATCTTTCTTGCTGTTTTACACAACCCGTTGTAAAATGGCCCCAACAGACAAGAAAAGTCCTTTAAAAAGCAAAAATCGCGCCCTAAGGCGCGTTTCGACAGTCTTTCAAGCCTCAATCTGACCTGAAAGTCTGTCCCCCCGAATTTACTTGCAGATGGGGCGATGCCCAACAAACCCGCCATACAGGGCCACCCCATTTTTGAGCGTAAACGTAGATAACCGGTCGCTGCCAGTGGTTGGTTTGTAGGTGCCTGCGGCCACCCAGATTTCATCCCCCTTGATCGCGCCGGTCAGGGCGGCCTGTAAATCGCTGGCGTTCTCCCATGAAGCGCCATCTTGAGACCCAACACCCCCGGGTTTCACAAAAATGACCCTGCTTTCTAACCGAATAAAGTCTTGCCCTGGGGTATCGGCATTCAAAGTCACGGTCCGGCTCGCTGGATTAAAGGCCATGCCCGCCTGGGAAGGGGTAATGGTATAGGTTCCTTGGGATAGCCCGGTGAAGGAATAGCCACCGGTACTGTCGGAAATGGTTGTCTGCCCATTTGACAGGGATATCGTCACATCCGGGAGTCCTGCCCCAGCCGCCGTATCGATCGTACCCGTTAGCTGATAAACCTGGTTCGACACGGAAATGGTCTTGTCCACACCGCCGTCACTGCCTTGATCGATTTGAACCTGAACGGTTGATTGACCCACCTGGCTGTAATCAATCCGGTGCGTTTCAAATGGCGCGATGGGAACCTGCTGATTCGCAAAAACCAGCTCGCCAGTTTGATTCGACTGCTGGATATCCAACTCGTAAGACCCACTGGTTGGGTAAGGGTTGGAGAAAATCAACGTATGGCTAACCTGATCCACGCTGGCCTGCACGGAGTGCCCGGCCTGGACGCCAGCGTAAATATCCATCAGGGTGCTGGTGGTGATCTCATCTTGCGCCAGGCTGAGATGAACATTCTGATTGGTGCTGGCCTGCTGCGTGATTTGCGTTCCATCAGCAGAAAGGCTTATTTGCGCCGTCGATTCTGTGGGCACGGTGATGTCTTCCACGGAAACCACCTGCCCCTTTTGAAATAAGAATACATTGGAAGGTTGGGTAGCACTATCGGCATTACCGGCAATGCGGATGGTATACGCAATGCCAGCGGGAAGCTCATACAGTGGCAGTGCGCTGACGCCCGCATCCTGCGTGGATGGATACAGAACGGCGCCAGGTATTTCATTGATTTCAACGCCATTCAGGGTGCCCGTCCGCTGCCCCTGGGGATCGATGATCAACATATCGCCACCCCCGGTCTGGCCCACCTGGATTTTGTTTTGCACTGGGATCCAGTTGCTGTTCAGTAATTTCAGCGGGGCGTTCAGGTGTGACATCGGAATAACTGCCAATGGCTCTTCAGTTTCTGTCCCGGTTTTTGCAGGATACGTATTGGGATTATAGCTCCACGTACCCTCGGCCGTATTAATCATGACGAAAACGGCACTTTCCTCTGGGTTCGTTTCCTTCCATGGACTTTCATTTTCATAAACCCACACCTGATACTGTCCGTTTCCAAGATCATTCACCGCGTAAGGCATCACGGCATGCGTGCCTTTGGGTCCAAAATACGAAACCAGAACGGGCCAATCCGAGGCCGGCCCTTTCAGATAAGTGATCAGCTGGGCCACCACATCGCTGAACTTCTGCCCTTTGGCATCATTGATCGCGCCCAGATAATTCGTCGATTTCTGTCGAATATGGTAGCCGCTGATATACTGGCGAACAGGGGTTGAAGCGGTCAGGTCAAAGGTTGTGCTCGCCCCAAAACTTGAGGGCTGATCTCCATCCACCTGACCATACAGTCGCGCACTGGTAATCGCTTCGCCTAAACAATGTCCCCCAACCAACAGCTGTCTCTTAAAATAGTTGAACCATTTCTGAGCGACGCTGTTTCGGGTGCATCCTTTGGCCGGGTCGGTATTCGTGCAGACATCCTGCCATTGATAAACAGCCTGCAAATCCGCAAAGGTCAGATCACCCTGTTTCCAGCCATAAAGATTACGGAACGGATACCCATCCGGATTTGGCCGAAAGCCAATATCGGAAAGGAAGCGAGTGTTGGAAACATCCGAGATGTTGAGCGCACTATCGCGAGAGCGGATGTTAAAAAACAGCTGCTTGCCAACCGGCAGTCCGGTCAACGTCACCGTTTGTGGCGTACCTGGATTGTCCAGCGCTGGGATCGGCGAGCCACTGATGGAAGTTGCGGATGACCAAGCTGCCGCCCCAGCGATGGGTGTATCTTGCAGATAGCGAATTTCGTACGCTTGAACCGGGGCTCCGCTATAGCCATCGTCCGCGGGAGCCGTCCAGGAAAGCACAGCCTGCCCAGACTGCGGCCCTGGGGTGACACTTAAATCAGCGATCGCGCCCGGGGGGGTGCTATCACTGCCCCAGGCGGCGAAGAACGGCGAATATTGCCCCCCGGCAAATACAAAATTTCCACCCACATACAAGGTGCTGGCAGACGCGAACACCAGGGTATTGACCGGACCATCGGTACCAACATCCAGGGCAGCAAAACTGCTGCCATCCCAGAGGGCGATATTGTTCGCCGCAGAACCACCTGCATTCGTGAAATTCCCGCCCACAACCAAACGACCATCCGGATCGATTGCCAGAGCGTTGACGGCTCCATCCGTGCCCAAACCCAGGCAGGACCAGATACTTCCATCCCAACGGGCAACATGATTGCAGGCCGCCCCTCCCGCGCTGACAAAATTTCCACCTGCGTATAAACTTCCATCGGAAGCAACCACCAGGGCAGAAACACTGCCGTTCACCCCGCTCCCCAGGGCAGACCAGGTATGGGTGGTATCATTCCATAAAGCAATATTACTGGCGCTGGTCCCTCCCGCGCTCGAAAATACCCCACCCACATACACATTTCCAGCTGAATCTGCTGCAAGGGCGTTCGCTTGCCAGTTGGTTCCGCTCAGCCCGGACCCCAATGCCTCCCAGACACTGCCGTTCCAGCGCGCCACACCGTTCGTCGTGGTTCCGCCAGAATAGACAAACCCACCCCCGGCAAACAGGATCCCCTGGCTGGTTAATTCAAGAGCGTTGACCTTTTCTGCCCCGGTGGATATGATCCCGGTCATACCAGTCGACATGGGTTGCCAGCTCGAGCCATTCCAATGCGCAATGTTGTTAATGGTCTGCGTGCCAATCTGGTCAATCCATCCACCCACGTAAAAACCATTGCCTCCATCCCGCTCGACAGCATATGAAATGGATGGAAAGCCGGTCATGTTACTTCCATAGCCGATCCAATCGCTGCCATCCCAACTCGCCAGTGGGCCCGAGTTTTGCCCCGCCGCGGTAGTGAATCGTCCCCCCATGATGAGGTTATTCTGTGAATCAAGGGCAAATGTCTGGATCTGATCGTTGACCGTATTGCTGACGGTACTGCCAATCGCCGACCAGGCGGAACCACTCCAGCGGGCAACCCGATAGGCTGTGGTGTTTCCAGCCCGTGAAAAAGCCCCACCGACGACCAGGCCTCCATCGTTCTCGACAAGCAGTGCCTCCACATCGGAATTCGTACCCGTATCCAGCGCGTGCCAGGCTGTCCCATCCCAACGAGCAACGCTACTGGCGGGAACGCCGCCCGCATTTGCGAAAGAACCGCCTGCGTAAAGGTTCCCACTGCTGTCAAGTGCCAGCGCATTAACCGGGCCGTCCGTTCCCATATTCAGGTCGGACCAGGTGGTACCATTGAGACGAGCAATGTGATTGACGGTTGAAGGTCCTGCGTATGGGAAATTGCCGCCAACATACAGGCTCCCATCCGGCGCGGCAGCCAATGCCATGATGGTGGCCGCTGTGCTGCCAAGCGGGGAACCCCAACTCGAGCCATTCCAACGGTATATATCCATATCCGCCGCAGCATATAACCGATTCAGGTTGTCAATCGTGAGGGCGAAGACCGTTCGCTGAATTTGCGTGCCCATTGCTGACCAGCTCGTTCCATCCCATTTCGCAATATTTTTCGCGGCAAGGCCACCGGCAGTCGTGAAATACCCGCCCACGTAAAGCGTCCCAGCATTGTCCACCGCCAGCGCCCGGACGGTTCCGCTGGTCCCGCTGCCCAGGCAATACCAGGAAGATTGGTCCCAGCGCGCGATATTCCTGCATGGCATCCCACCCGCTGCAGAAAAGCTGCCTCCAACATAGATACTATTATCCGGGGCGATCGCCAGGGACATTACATATCCCTGGATGCCAGACCCAACAGGATTCCAGTTCAGGCCATCCCAACGGGCAATGCCATTCACCACCTGCCCCCCTACCCCTGTGAAAGTACCAGCTGCGTATAAGTTTCCCTGACTATCTTTTGCCAGAGCCTGAATAATTCCGGTAAAGCCATCAAACTGAAACGAGCTTTTCCAACTCTGGCTGGCAGCCTGCACCGGGGCAACTGCGTTAGTGAGGATCAGAGAAAGAATGGTGAATATTATGATTAAATGGAACGCTGAAAGTTTCAAAAGACGCTGTTGATGAGTCAAAGGAGCCCCCAAACCGACTAACTTTTTTATAACAATAATATACCAAGAAATTAATAACCTGATATCTAATTATTTACAATTCTGTAAGAGTCCGAGCGAAACGAATATGGGCGCAGTGGGAGGCATCTGAAACCACACTAGCATGGAGGCATAAGTAAGTAGGGGGTTAGGCGGTGAGCGGTTTACCTTTGTAATGACTCTTACAACAAGTACAAGGAGAATTTCACTAATCGCTTTTAAAGGCGATCAGTTCTTGACTATCGCCAAAATATATCAGTACATAATTTTCGTTTCCAGCCACCCAGAAAGGATACCCGCCTGGATCTTGCGGAGATGGGTTACTAAAAGACATTTGCCCTATCCTTTGCCCTGTTGCTGGATTTAAGGCCACTAATGCCCCCTCACGCGTTAGGGCAAATAATTGTTCATTGACAATTGCATAATTCGAAACAAATTCCTCCGACGTTTCCCAATTCTCCTTTCCAGAAGGGATGTCGATGCTAACGATTTTGCTAGCCACTGATTTTTCAAAAAACACCAAGTTGTTGTCCACTATCCCAGGTTGCCATCTAGTTTTACTGTCGATCTGATGACTCCAGATAACTCGATTAATGGTCGGATCGACGGCGTTGATTGAACGATAAAGCCCTTCCACCGTATAAACAAATTGATACTTGTCATACTGCATATAAACAATCGTATTTTCTATGCTCAACACTTTTCCTGTTTCTGGATCCACCTGGAATAATTCATGCTCGGAGCTATAAATCTTCAGTGGGCTAACGGGATCCCAAGGTAAGAACCAATAAGATTGGTGCTCTTTTAAATCATTTTCCCAGAGGCGTTTTCCATCCGACAATCGATAAGCACCAATATGATATGCGGACATGAGAAAAATACGTTGCGAATCATGAAAAGAAGCAGATATATTCCCCTTGAAGAGGCTTTTCCACAACACTTTACCAGATTCTAGCGAAATCCCTTCTAATCGGCTAATGGCCTTGTCTTGTTCTGAGTCAAAACCAATAACCACACAATCACCAATAATCGCCAATGGAGGAGGATAATAGGCTGAGTAATCCTCGCGCGATGTGCTCACTCGCCATTGTTCAACCAAGCCTAGAGATGATTCGGTCACCTGCCGGCGTCCGATTAATGGCGATGATGACTGAGAAGATTGGCAAGATGTTACCAGGATCATCAACAGGCTTATAGCTACAATGTTGTAATACTTATTGTTCATTGGGAATACATCCAGCGAAGTTTTTCAGCGAAAACGTTCCGCATCGCAGAATTATCACCAGCACCTATTATAGGACTATATGTCCCTTTGAGCAGTTCCTCAGCCATTTCATCAACAGTATCGAACTGCTTATAGTTTATTGGCCCTGAATATTCTATAAACATGACTGAAACGCCTAATGGAGATGTACGGCTGACAGACTTTGAAGCGCCTGCGGTTATCCCTACTGAGCCACCATACAGAGGATTATTTATGTTTGCAACTGTAGGAATACTTGCCATTTCACCAATCTCTATTGGCGATCCAGAGGTGCTAAAAGACCAATCCAGTTCAACTCCGTCAGCAAAAGCGCCCAAACTTACAGCCTCCCCTAATCTTTCGTCTAATGCTGGGATCGGTATCCCTGCAGAAGCAGAGATAATAAAAGTTTTGCCAGAATACTCATAAATATCATTATCTTGTGGGAAATGATAAAACCCTGCGTAAATGGCATTACTCGCCTCCCAAATATTGGATGTAACTCCACAAGCCCAGTCTTTTATGAAAGGATATCCCTTGTAAGTAAATTCCGCACGTTCTCTAGTCATAAAGTTGTAAACCACCTCCCTCCCTGTTACACCGAAGGTTAGGAAAAGGAATGATGATTTTGCGCTTACTCCTTCCACATATCCAGTCATTATTCCTGGATCTGCTCTCAATGTTGGTTCTGAATTTTGTAGAAATGGAGTGGGATCTTCCAGATAGAGAATATCGCCTGCTAAGATGTGATCTGGATCCTCTATATGGTTCCAAGCTACAAGGACTTGCATATCAAGCCCTCTATTTTGTGCTATTTCCGATAAGGTGTCATCTGGCCACACTATACATGAATATGGGTGCTTATCATATTGATCTGCACACAAACCGCTTCGGTCAGTATAATTCACCGGATTGCTATATCCGTATAACCAGGCATTATACGAAATCGGTTTTTTCGTGCTGCCTTTCCAAGAATCACTACTTAAAAATCGACCAGTCGAAGCGTTGTAGAAGCGAGCCCTGAGGTACAGCAAGTTGGTGTAACTACTTTCCCACTCGCCCGTGTATCCATAGTTTGAACGTCCCGTTCCCAGGCTGCTCGTCTCTTCTCCGTAGGGTTCATAATTTCTGGTCAGCGTCACCGCGCCGGTTTCGTCCACCATCTGCCGCACGCTGCCCAGCGCATCGCCCAGGAAGTAAGCTGCGCCACTTGCCCCGTACTGGGCGATCCTGCCATTGCCATACAGGTAGGTATTGGTGCCATCCTCCAAAACCTGGGTCAGCCCCGCTGCCAGATCATTGGCAAATGAGGTGGTTACCCCGTTGATCGTTTCTTGCACCCGATCTCCCAGTCCGTTATAGACGAAACTGGCCGTACCGCTTCCCTCGGTGATCGCTACCAGCCGGTTGGCATGATCGAAGGCGTAGCTTTTCACCCCATCCGAGAGCAGGTTTCCGTTATCGTCCCAGGTGTAGCTCACCCCACCCACGCTTTCCAGCCGGTTGGCGTCATCATATTGATACGCCGTCGTCCCCAGCGGGATGGTTTCCGCCAGGCGGTTGCCCACCGCATCATAGTCGTAGTGGTAATACGCGCCATCGCTGTAGTTGGCTTCGGTCAAGCGGTGGAGCGGGTCGTAGGCGTAGTCAATGGTGGTGGTCACCATCGCGAGATCCTCGACCGGGTCCATGCCCGTTTGGCTGTGCAGCGCCTGCTCCTGGCTCTGCCCCTGGCTGTTCCAGGCCGTCAGGCGGTACCAGTACTCGCTGTGGCGGAGCAGCCCATCATCGATGAAGCGTTGCGTGTCGGCGCTCAGCTCGGCGATGCGCTGCCAGTTCTGCCCATCCGTGCTGCGGTCCAGGTGGTAGCCCTCCTCCGCGATGGTGCTCTCCGGCCAGGCCAGGCGCAGGGAGGCATACCCCCGCGCTTCGGCGGTGAGCTGGGCGGGCAGGCTCCCGGAAGAGGCCTGCGCAAAGGTCTCCACCGCCTGGGTGCGGCTGCCCGCCGGGTTGTAGGCATAGTGATATGCCGACAAGGTCTGTTCCCCAATCTGGTGGGTGAGATCGGTCAGCCGGCCAACGTTGTCGTACGCGTACCGCGAGACGACCCCGTTGGGCAGGGTGGTGGTGTGGATTTGCCCGGAGGGGGTATACGTATAGACCACCTCCCGGTCGGCGCTCCAGCCGTTGGCGGCGCGCTCCTGCACCTCCTGGATCTGTCCCAGCGCGTTGAGCAGGTACACAAGCTTGCGCCCGTCGGGGTAGGTCAGCGCGGTGCGATGGCCCATGCCATCGTAACCATAACCCACCGCCGGGTTGAGCGGGTCATCGATCGCGACAACCCGCCCCATATCATCATAGCTCCAGGTGGTCGCGCCGGTGTTGTCGGTCATGTGGATGCGCTGGTCGAGCGGGTTGTACAGGAAGGTCACATCCTCACTCACCCCCGGGTAGTCGATGGTTTTGAGGCGGCCAAGCGGGTCATAGCCATACGCGGTGGTAACGCCATTGGCGTCCGTGACGCTGCTGCGCCTGCCCAGGATGTCATAGGCAAAGGTACTGCCGTTTTCCAGCGGGTCTTGTTCCTGGGCGAGCCTGCCCAGGGCATCATAGCCAAAGCGGGTCACCTTCGCCCGCGCATTCTCGATGGTCAGCCGGTTGCCCCGCGCATCATAGCTGTACTCGGTGCGCACGTTCACCGTGGGAGAGGCTGTCTGGCCGGGAAGGTAATTCTCAACCACCGCCGTGAGCCGCTGCAAAGCATCATATGCGAAGTGCGTGACCACGCCGCTGCCATCGATCTGGCCGGTCACGTTCCCGGAGACATCGTACACCGTTTCCGTCGTGATGTTCTGGTCCGGCAGGTTTTCATCGAAACCTGGCGGCGTCTCCAGGCCCTCGTCGATGGGCTGGTTGATCAGGTTGCGTGTGACCCTCCGCGCTTGGCCCAGGCGATCGTAATAGGTGCGGGTAACCACCCCCGCCGGGTCGATGGTGGCAAGTGCCTGGCCGTGCGAATCGTAGATAATATCCGTACGCACGTTCTGTTCGGGGAAATCAGGGTTGCGTACCGGAGCAGCCGGGTTGCTAATGTTTGTCGCGCCATTGTGGTTGGCGTCCGGCACGACCAGGTTGTGTACCGTGATGACCGTTCGACCCAGGCTGTCATAATAGGCACGCGTGACGACGCATTCCGCGCTGGCGTACACCTGGCCACCTGCTTCGGAAACCGTGCAGCCAGCGCCAAGGAAGATGCTGGCAATGGCCTGCCCGGCGCTGTCGTAGACGGTCCGGGTGGTGATATTCTGGTCGAGGTAATCCGCATTGAACGCGGGTGGGGTGGTGTAGCTTTCATCGATGGGCTGGCCGGTGAGATTGCGGGTGGAATACACCACTCGGCCCAACCCATCATAATACTGGCGGGTGATATGCCCCAGCGCATCCTGGGTCGCATAGGCGCGGCCCGCGCGGTCGTAATGGCTTTGTGCGGCCCGCACATCCTTGGGATCCTGCGGGTCGTATGCCTGCACGGATGGCGGTGTAGCCGTCTCCTTGGGCTGGACGATCAGGTTGTGAATGGAGAGCCAGGAGCGGCCCAAATCGTCAAAGTACGTGCGCGTGATCACACCCAGCGGGTTGGTGCTGGCCGCCGCGCGTCCCAGCGCATCGTAATAGGGCGTGGCGCCGGGCACGTTGCGATCGGGGAAGTTGGCATCATACACCGGGCGGGCTGAATCCTGGATGGATTGGCCGTAGAGGCGCTGGACCGTTTGCAGCGAGCGGCCCTGTTCATCGTAATAATTGCGCGTGACGATGCACAGTTCGGTGAAGGTGGTGGCTTCGCCGTCGATGTAGGTGACTTCGCAGTCCGCGCTGGGGTTGGCCGGGTCATAATCGTAGAAGATGCCGGCAATCGTTTTCCCTGTATCATCGTACACCGTCTGGGTGATCAGGTTCTGCTGTTCGCTGCGCACCAGATTGTTGAGGGTAAAAGCGCCGTTCACGTAAGCGTCTTCGTTGATGGCCTTCCCCACCAGGTTCTGGACGACAAACTCCTGCCGGTTCAGCGCATCAAAATACGTGCGGGTCACCAGGCAGTGCTCATTGGCGGTTACGTTGCCCTGCAGGTTGGTGGCGACGGCGCAGCCTGGTTCGCGCGCCGCGATTGAAGCAATGGCATTGCCCACCACATCGTACACGGTGTCCATACGGATGTTCTGATCGCCCGCGCCAAAACTGGGTGGGTTTGCGGCGGTAATCGCCTGCCCGCTCAAGTTCTGGACCACGGTCACCGGGCGGTTAAGCGCATCATAGTAGCTGCGCATGACGCGGCAGGCGGCGCTGGCGGTCAGGTTCCCCTGGCCATCATCGGTAATCGTGCAGCCCAGGCTCAGGGGAACGCTGGCAATGACATTACCACCCGCATCGTAGATGGTGCGCGTGGAGACATTGCGATCCGGGTAATTGGGGTCATAGGCCGGCGGGGCCATAAAAGCAGGATCCACATCCTGGCCAACCAGATTCTGGGTAACCGTTACTGGACGATTGGCGGCATCATAGTAGGTGCGGGTAATCACGCCATCCGG
>CAYTHO010000060.1:2755-7382 GCA_964437595.1 uncultured Anaerolineaceae bacterium | reverse complement strand
GCCATCCGGAGCAATTGTGGCGATCAAATTGCTGGCGCTGTCATAAATTGTTTCGCTGGTAATGTTCTCTATATTGGTGCGCAAATTGGCTGGCGGTAATGTTGTTTCTTCGATGGTCCAATTTTTGAGATTGCGAACCACAGCGATTGCGCGGTCGCTTTGGTCATAATACGTGCGGGTGATGCGCTGGTTTGCGCCTGTATTTGGATTTTCGATCACCGCGATCTGGTTACCCGCCGCGTTGTATCGATAATCGCTTGCGCGGTGGTCTGCCGTGGATACAAACGTCGTTTCGCATACATTCAAGGGGACTGCCGCGCCTGGCCGGCTGCTCACGGAGCGGGTGACCCGGTCGGCATTGTCATAACAGGTGGTGCTGGTCCTGCCGTCCGGAGAAGTGACGCTCTTCACCCGCCCAAGTGCATCATACGCATACGTGGTGGTTAGCCCGTTCTGGGTAATGGTGTACAGATCCCCGCTTGGGGAATACTGGTAATTTGTTTCGTTCCCTGCCGGATCCATTACCTGCTTCAGGAGGTTCGGCGGTTCATCTGGATCATCCACGGAATTGGTATATGCATAGATGGTGGTGAGGCTGTTCCCCTCGATATGCTCGATCGAACTAGTGACGAGTGTACCGCTATACGTATACTCCATTCGATTTCCCAGCGGGTCGGTGATCGATTCTACATTATTCAGGCCGTTATAGGACAGGCCGGTGGTATTGCCCAGCGCATCCGCCACCGTTTCCAGGTTCGCGCCATCCGCGCTCCAGGTCATTTGCTGTTGGTGCCCGGCTGGGTCGGTGATGCTCAGCGGGCGGAAATTGGTGTCCAGGGTCTTGCTTGTCGCCCCCCCGAGCGGATCGGCTTCGCCGGAAAGGGTGCCCTGGTTGGCATAATAATTATGAACAGTTTGGCTGCCGTTCGGATCCATGATGATCGTCTTTCCGGTGAATTCATTATAGAAAATTTCCGTTGCTACCGCAGCTTCATAATCAGCCTGAAAACATTGTAAACTATCCACTAATCCAACGGAATCGTAAGTGTATGCGTAATCTACAAGCGGCGGATACGTATCGCCCTCCTGCTGGCAAACAACGCGCCCTTGGGTGTCATACAGGTTGCGCAGCTCGGTCTGGGCCTGCGGGGGATTGGCGGTATCCGTGCGCGTTACCATCGTCAAATGGTGGCTGGTATCGTAGCTGTACTGCCAGACAGTGCCAAGCACATCCGTGTAGGAAGCAAGATCGTTGTTCGCATGGTACGAATACGATACACTGCGCCCGGTGTGGTCGCTGACGCCGGTGAGCAATCCATTGGTATAGGTCAAATCGAGGTAGCGATTCTCGCCAGGAGCTGCCACACGGCTTAACTGGTTATTCGCATTATAGCTGTATGCAAAAGCGTGGCCTGCGGCGCTTGTCCAGGTTAAAATCCTGCCGGCGCTGTTAAACCTATACGTGTTTTGCGCCATGTCCACCAGAATATACTGACTGGCGCCAGAATCATACTGCAGTGAAGCTGTGACCCCTGGATTTGGGGTGTAGGAATCGTCCGCGTTTTTGGTGAATCGATACTGGTTGGCAGACTCCGCCTTGAACCAAACCTCGTTCGGTGAAGAGAAAATGAGGCGCATGTCTTGATTGTGTGTCCAGCCATATCCAAGGGTCGTGTCAACGTTGGGTGTATAGAGATTTAGCGCCAGCGCTCCCGAAGAATAGGACCGCTGGAACACGAATGGCCCTGCGACCGTAGCGATGGAAAAGTCTTCCAGACTGTAGTTAAAACTGCCCGTCGATGTATTGACCGGATCCCCAGCGTGCCCAGTTGTATCCGCGCAATATAATCCTAATGAACATTCGCGTGGATCGCCACTGCCGTTTTTAGGTTTCCCATCCGACAGTTGATTTTTAGGCAATAAAGGGGGGTGCAGTACGGAAGGGGTATTCGATAAGAAAGAGAAGTACCCAATAAAAATTCTCCCGTCTATTTGATTAATTTGGTCCATCTCCGTTCGGTAACGGATATACCGAACGCTTGCGGGAGCAGAAGATAAATCATAAAGAAATTCCTCGCAGTTGGAACTAGAGCCGCCAGAACCAAAAAGATTCCATGTCGTGCCATCCTCTGAATACTCTATCCACCAGGTGTCCCCTTCCGTAGCCTGCCACGAGAGAAATTTTGTGATCTCGAATACCTCGCCCAAATCGTAAACGACCCAGGCGCTATCATTGTGAAAGTGAAAATTAACGATGGTACGGCAACAGTATCCAGTATATTCTTCCGGAAAAAATATACCTTCGGGATCTGTCGTCTCGTGAGAATCTTCCACTGAAAAAAAGCCGCCATCGCTGAAGTAACAGTATTCGGAGCCAGAACCCGGGGGACAGTGCTTTAATATAATGTTTCCAGACTGGTAGGTTGGATTTCCCGTTATGGAAGATAGAACAGAATCTGCTTCTTTAGCTTCGATGGGTTCCATCACATGTAGAATATCGGCTGCCTGATTCCTTTCTTCTGCCGCATTGAAACCCGTTTTGTCATTTGAAGCATCCACTGCTCCCGCCAGATTCACTAGGAGAAGGAAGGTGAGAATGGAAATACAGACCAGGCAGTTTCTCCTGATGCCAATGAAACGGGTATAGAAAAATGGTTGCTTCATATCGTTTCGATGCCTTTTTCGTATTGGTTCCCGAGCGAAAGATTCTTGTATGATGTGCGGTTTAATAACGGAAAGGAAATTGCTTTCATGCTGCAAAATGAAGGTTCAAGAGTGGTGGATTCCCGGTTTCTTAATTTCCATAGAATATCTGGATCAGGCCCTCATCTACCTGGCCCTGATCCCATAACGGCGCAGCTACCAGGATGTCATCGAAGCCATCCCCATTAACATCGCCAGCGGAGCCCACGGAATAGCCATAATTGCTGTAAGCCTGGTTGCCTTCCATGTTCCAGGTATGGATGGTATTGATCCCATTACCGGTTCCAAAGTGGAGAAACACCTTTCCGTTGCTTACCGAACTGACGGGAAACCGGCTGGCTCCCACCAGAAAATCATCATACCCATCCTGGTTCACGTCCCCTGCGTGTGCCAGGGCGATGCCATAATTTGCCCCTGATTGGTTGCCCTCTCCCGCCCAACCGGCAACGGTGCGCAGCCCATCAAGGGAATTCAGGTAGACAAACGCGACGCCTTCGTCGATCTCGCCGTGATCGTATCCCGGCGCGCCGATCACAAGATCATTCCGTCCGTCTCCGGTAAAATCCCCCGCAGCGACCGCCTCACCCAAATGAGCATTCGCCTGTCCTCCCAAAACCGACCAGCCCGCGATGTTCGCCAATCCATTGGAGGAGCCATAGAAAATAAACGCTTTCCCTTCGCCGGGCAGGTTCTGCCTGGCATTCGGCGCGCCGATGAGCAGATCATCCATGCCATCGCCATTCATATCTCCCGCAGCATTGGCGGAAAAACCAAAATAAGCATTGCTTTGGTCACCCTCTTTTTCCCAATTGGGTGTCGTGCTCAGACCATTCGTTTGTGATCCGTAGTAGACAGATATTTTGCCTTCGCTAGAATGCCCATTGGTAAAGTTTGGTGCACTCACGAACACATCGCTCACACCATCGTTATTGACATCCCCAGCGCTGCCCACGGTATACCCAAAACCGGCATATTTCTGGTTGCTCTCTGCCGACCAGGCCGGTGTGGTGCTTAATCCGGCGGACGATCCCAAATAAACATACGCACAGCCCTCATCCACTTCCGGGTGGCTGCAACCAGTGGCTCCCACGATCACATCTTCAAAACCATCCAGATTCACATCTCCCGCGGAAGCCACGGACCATCCCAACAAAGCCGAAGCCTCGGTGGAGGTAATTACCAGGTCAGGGGTGGTTGAAAGCACACCGCCCGACTCGTAATAAACGAAAACTGCACCTCCGCTCCCATAATGCGGCGCACCAACAAGGATGGCGCCATCGCCATTGCCTCTCAAATTCCCAACCCGACTGATCGAAATCCCCAAGGAAGCAAAAGCCTGGTCCCCTTCAGCGCTCCACGCGAATTGCGGTGCTGGCCACGAACCATAGACATCCACCGGGGTCATGTAATATTGAGCGCCCCCATCTCCCAATTGTCCATAATCATTACTACCCCAGCACTTCGCTCGCTCGCTGTTGGTCACCGCGCAGGTGTGCAATTCACCCGCCGATATGGCCGTCACCCCACTACTCATCCCATTAACATCCACTGGGGTCAACCGCCGGGTGATGCTGTTGTCCCCCAGTTGGCCCTCCCCGTTATATCCCCAACACCGCACTCCTCCGCTGCTGGTCAGCGCACAGGTATGGTAGTAACCACCATCAATGGCCATTACCCCGCTACTCAATCCACTGACATCCACCGGCGACAACCGCTGGGTCGTGCTGTTATCCCCCAACTGGCCATAATTATTCCGGCCCCAGCACTTGATGCCACTGCCGCTGGTCAGCACACAGGTGTGGTGGTACCCGGCCGTGATAGCGGTGATCTCGCTGCTCAATCCACTAACATCCACCGCGATCCACTTGTCTGTGGTGCTGTTATCCCCCAACTGGCCATAATTATTCCGGCCCCAACACTTGAC
>CAYTHO010000060.1:0-2655 GCA_964437595.1 uncultured Anaerolineaceae bacterium | reverse complement strand
GTGGTGCTGTTATCTCCCAGCTGGCCGTAATCATTATCTCCCCAACACTTGACCCCACCGCTGCTGGTCAAACCACAGGAATGATAATATCCGGCGGCGATGGCCGTTTCTTCCAAAGACTGTAACCAGGGAGTCGGATTGACGATGTTCCCCATCCCTTGTTCCTGTACATCGCGAGGAATACTTTTTGAAAAACCCGAACGGATCGTACTGGTAAAATGTGGGTTTGGCATATCCGTCCTGGCGCTTGCTTCATGATTTTGAGTAAAGACCAGGAGGGTAAGGATGCCCACGATGCGCACTAACTTTCCCAACATGCTTCTCATAAAAGTCATTGCCTGTACTCCTCGTTTTTTGGGGAATACGAATCAAAAGCAGATTGCACGCGCATTGCATTTGACCTTCCCCACGGTTATTCGGTTCTTGTAATCCAATCACATCATGAAATTACGAACGATAAGATGAGGTGAAGCCTTCCCCCCTATCAGGCATGGCAATGATGGCACGATTGAATAACCGTGCGAATCCTGCAAGCAATACTAGGTTTCTCCGCCATTCACCCTGGCGAATTTGGTGGGATTGAAAAATCTTACCATAACTGAGGCATGGAAGACAACTGTCCGATCCGACAGTTTCCCCCTGTCGCTTCCGACAGGGTGTATTCCGGTGGCTTTTGCACGTCGATCCAGCCCCTGCGTATGGCTGCGATGATCATTTCGGTCCGGTTGCGGACGCATAGTTTTTTCATCAGGTTTCTCAGGTGAAAGCGAACGGTGCTCTCCGAGAGTTTCATGTGTTCGGCAATTTGAACGTTGCTCAGTCCCTGGCCAAGCAGGTGGATTACGTCTACTTCCCGTTTTGTTGGAAGGACCACATGGTTATTTGAAGCACAGGGTCTTGTCTGTGGCAGATCCGAAATCGTTTCACTGATCCACGTTCCCCCATCCCGAACGGTATGGATCGCTTCCAAAAAGTGGACACCTGCCTCTTCGCAGAGGAGATAGCCTTTGATTCCGGTTCTCAGCAATTCAAGAACGGAGGAAGACTGATCCCAGCTTCCAAGCAGGATGATTCCCATCTGCGGGCAGGAACACTGCAATTCCTGATGGATCGCCAGAGCATCTTCCGCGTTTCTTATATCCACCAGAAGAATATGCGGATCAAACGATGCGCACATCTGGATGGTTTCTGCCGTACATTTTGCTTCACCAACGATGTTGAGGTTTGGATCAAACGATAAAAACCAGCGGATGCAGGCTCTTACAAAAGGATGTTCGGAACACAGTACAACGCGGATCATGGATGTTTTCCCCTTTATCCGAACGGTAGAGAATTAGGAAATCGTTATTTTATGCGAATATATTGTCAATCAATTATATGTGGTTATTGGGGAATGGAGTAAGCAATGGAATTTCCCTTCAGAGTGCCTCCGTTTGCTTTCGGTTTCGCAGCCCCTATTTTACGTGCGCACACGGTGCCGTAAACGGCGACGTTTATGCCGTCCGATTGCTTTAAAAATTACTTTGTGTGGTCTGACCCTATCTCACGGATCTCTCACGCTTATTTGGACAAAAAGGTTGAAATTTGCCACATCCTGTCGTTATAATGGTGTTAGATCCCTGGTGAACTCCGGGGGAGCGCCAGGATGGAATCGACGGGATCACCACACCATTCCCGCCCGCTTCGGGTAACCGGTGCTCCTCCTTTTAGAAGTACTGGAAAATTTATTTCCCCCATTCCTTCTGTTGTCCATTCGCCCCTGAACGGACCGTCCAGAAGTTGGTTCAACGCAGCTGCATTCCAGCCAACGAGAGCTTGCGGAGATCCATGCAAGATCCGGCGCACATCCTCACCATTACCTCGCTCAAAGGCGGGACGGCCAAAACGACCCTGACGGGCCTGCTGGCCCTCTACCTGGTCCAGCGCTGCAGGCGTTCGGTGATGCTGGTCGACCTGGACGCGCAGGTTGGCACCACCGCGCTGTTCCTGTATGGGAAAACGCCGGGTCTCAGCGTATCGGATCTCCTCCAGGCAAGTGCGAGCGGGGCCCTGGAGCCGGCCCTTTGCCGTGAAGCCTTCCAACCCACGCCCTATGTCCCATCGGTTTTCGTCCTCCCTGGAGACAGCCGTCTCGGGCAAATCGCCCGGCAAGGTCTGCCGCAGCATGCGTTGCGAGATGTACTGGATGCCGCCGCCTTTGGCGGGCAGTCCATCTTCCTGATTGACACCGGTACGGCCCATGCTCTGGTTGACTTAGGCATCGCCGCGGCGAACGCGGTGCTGGTGCCCACCACACCATGCTCTCTCCGCAGGCGATCAAACCCACAGCGAACACCCTGGCGATGCAGCATCGCCAGGGGAAACCCCTGGCCGGGCTGGCGCCAGTGGGGGTAGGGAGCGCGAAGTGGGAGGCGGAGCTGCTCTCCGGTTGGCAGCAGGCGCTCAAAGATCGCTTTCCAAATCTCCGCCTGCTCGCGCCCGAACGACCCATTTTGCCCGCCCTGCCGTCCGCCCGCCAGCTGGTGCGCGGGCAGTGGGTGGGCGGCCCTTTTCCCGAGCGTTTTGCGCCAACCTTCACGGCCCTGGCCAATGCGCTCTTCGCGCATTCTTCTCAAAATGAGGGGGCCGATGCCGCGGCATCTGCTTATGCCTCGG
>CAYTHO010000059.1:17946-36200 GCA_964437595.1 uncultured Anaerolineaceae bacterium | reverse complement strand
CATCTTTCGCTGTGTACCTATCTATGATTTCTCAAACTGTCGGGTGGCTAGAAAAATTCTATTTCTTATTATCAGCGTAATCAGTCCATCAGCGTCATCAGCGTTAAATCCTTGTTGCTTATTAACACCCTTACTCATCCATCTTAACGACTTTCTTGAACAGCTCTTCCAGCTCAGGCTCGGTGAGGAAGCCCTGGGAGGCGGAGGTTTCGCCGATTTTGTAGGAGGCGAAGACCATGGCTTTGCGCAGGGAGAGGTAGGGATCGTTAGTCTTGACGTAACCGTGCAGGAAGGCCGAGAACAGCGCATCGCCCGCGCCGACGGTGTTGGCCGGGGTACGGGTGCGTACGGCGGGGATGCGCTCGATGAAGTTATCCTTCTTCACCGCCAGCAGCGCGCCCTCTTTGCCCATGCCGATCACCAGCACATCCGGCCCGTAGCGGTTCCACACCCGTTTGGCCCACTCTTCGGGCGGCACGGGCAGCCACTCGTGGCTCATAAACAGCACGCTGGCGGCGCGCATAAAGTCGGCGTTGTAGGAATCGTTCAGGTCGGAGATGGCGTGCACGTCGGTGGCGATACGCCTGCCGGCCTTGCGGGCCTGGTCGAGGAAGGGCCGCGAGAAGTTGATGTTGCACAGCACCAGCAGGTCGCAGCCGGAAGCCGCCCGGGTGTAATTGGTCGGCGGGTAAGCGGTCTCCTGCACGTCTTTCAGGTCGGCGTTGATCATGCGGCGGCCCTCGCCGTCGTAGAGGATGACCGACTGCGCGGTCTGCCCCACCAGGTCGAGCACGTTTTCGCCCGAGATGGATTCTCGTTCCAGGGCCATGCGCACCAGACCGGCCTGCGGGTCGCGCCCAATGATGGAGAGCAGGCGCACCTCGTCGCCCAGCAGGGTCAGCGCGCGGGCAATGTTATAGCCCACCCCAGATACCGTTTCGTTGATGCGGAAGAACGGGTATACCACCGGCGTGTAGGGAATCGGGAAGCCTTCCACGCGCAGGGTCGTTTCGATATTAATCAGGCCAGAAACAAGGATGCGGGACATCCTTACACTTCATTGAACTCGGGCTGGTAATGGGCCACGCCGCCGCGGTCTTCCATGGCGCCGCGGCGCAGCTCAAGCAGCATGAAGGCATCGGCGGGAGCGTTGGGATCGGAGAAACTGACTGCATAGCGGCTGGCGGGCTCAAAGCCAAAGCGCGTGTAATAGGCCGGGTCGCCCAGCACCACCACCACGGAATGCCCCTGCTGGCGGATTTCTTCCAACCCGGCGCGGATCAGCCGCGCGCCAATGCCCTGCTTCTGGCGCCCGGGCAGCACGGCCAGCGGGCCCAGGCCAACGGCGGGAATGTCCCCGCTTTCGCCGTGGATGGTCACCGGGGTGAACAGCACGTGGCCGATCACATCGCCATCCTCCAGCGCGACCAGCGAGAGGGTTACCGCGCGGCGTTTGCGCATACTGGCGCACAGATCAGCTTCGTTCGGCCTGTCGAAGGCCTTCTCTTCAACCCGGTATACCCCTTCGGCATGCTGCGCTTCTTCTGGGCGGACGATGATCATAAGAGGACCTCCAGTTTAGAAATGGGAAGTGAGGCGCTCAGAACAAATGAAACGTTATAGGAATTGTAGCATAAGCCGCCGGGATTGATAATCGTGTATAATAACGGAAACCTTTCCGGTTTTCATAGAGGGCATGCTCAGAGACGCATGACTCTCCATGAAAAGCACTTCGCGGGGGGATAGAATGCTCCAGATCGTTAATCCAGCAGGTCTTGTTTCAAAAAGATGGACAAGGATCTTCACGTTCTGTTAATTGACGATGACGAAGATGAATATATCCTGATGAAGGAAATGTTTGCGCGCCTTCCCGGGCAGGGAAAACGGGCGCGCTATATTCTTGAATGGGCGTCAGGCTACGACAGCGCTCTGGAAGCCTGCGCGCGCAGGAAATTTGACATTTACCTCGTCGATTATCACCTGGGCAGCCACAACGGCCTGGATCTGCTGCGGGCCACCGTGGAGCGCGGCTGCCAGGCCCCTTCGATCCTGATGACCGGGCAGGGCAGCTACGAACTGGACCTGGCTGCCATGCAGCAGGGCGTGTATGATTACCTGCTGAAAGACCAGATCAATGAGGCGCTGCTGGAGCGCACCATTCGCTATGCGCTGGAGCGCTGGCAGACCGAGGAAGAGCTGGAACGGCGCGTGCGCGAGCGCACCCGGGCGCTGACCGAGAGCGAATCGCGCTTCCGGGCCCTGGCGGAGACCACCTCGGCGGCCATTTTCATCGTCCAGAACGGCCTGATCTGCTATGCCAACCCGGCGGCGCGCTTCGTCACCGGCTACCTACCCGAGGAACTGCTCGGCAGAGAGATCTGGCGGCTGGCGCACCCCGCCTACCACGACCCGCTACGCGAGTCGCGCCTGCCTACCCACTGGATGGATAATCACCCGGCGCGCTATGAGATGAAAATCATCACCAAGAACGGCGAGGAACGCTGGGTGGATTTGACCGCCGGGAACATGCAGTATGAGGGCCAACCAGCGCTGGTGTACACGGCCTTCGACATTACCGAACGCGATAAGGCCGAACAATCGCTGCGGCAGAGCGAAGCCAAGCTGCGCCGGGCGCGCGACGAACTGGAAGAGCGCGTCGCCGACCGCACTGCTGAGCTTTCCAGGCGCAACGCCGAGATCCAGGCCGCGAGCCAGCGCTTCGAGACGGTGCTGCGCACGCTGCCAGTGGGCATCGTCATCGCCGACCAGGACGGGCGGATCGTGGAGGGTAATGCCGACTTCCGCGCGCTGTGGGATGCGCCGGAGCCGCTGCCATCCGATGTGAACACCTGGCCCCCGCTGCGCGCCTGGGATGCCGAAACAAACAACGCGATGTCGCTGCGCGATTGGATGGTCGATGTTACCGTGCGGCGCGGCGACACCGTGCTGGGCAAGAGGTTGGATATCCTCAGCCTCAGCGGCGCCCGTAAAACCATCCTGTTTTCCGCCACCCCCATCATGGACCCGCAGGGGCGCATCGCCGGGGGCCTGGCGGTAACCCAGGATATTTCGGTCCAGCGCCACCTGGAACAGCGCGCCCAGGCTGCCGCGCGCGAGGCGCAGCAGCGGGCGGAGGAACTGGAAGGGCTGCACCGCGCCACCGCGGCGCTGCTCTCCACCCTGGACCTGGATGAACTGCTGCGTCAAATCCTGGATGCCGCGCAGAGCGCCATCCCCGCCGCGGAAGCCGGCATGCTGCACCTGATTTCTCCCAGCACCGGGCAGCTTCAGGTGCGCGCCACCCTGGGCTTCCACGACCGGCGCATCTCCGTCATCCGCTCGACTAAAGGGCCGGGCTTCCCCGCCCAGGTGGCCCGCGAGCGTAAACCGCTGCTGGTCAACAACATCCAGCCCGGGGCCATGCCGGAGGGGTCGCTGGAGGGCATAGTGCCGGAAATGGGGCAGGTGCGCTCGATCATTCTGGCGCCGCTGTACTTTGGAGAGCAGGTGCTGGGCACGCTCTCCCTCAGCGCCCAGAAACCCCAGGCCTTCAGCGAATCGAACCTGCGCCTGCTGGCTAGCTTTGCCGCCACCACCACCGCCGCGCTGCAAAACGCCATCCTGCATTCGGAGATCAAGCAGTTAGCCGTCACCGACCCGCTGACCGGGCAGTACAACCGGCGGGCCTTCTTCGACCTGGGCCAGCGCGAGATGGAACGTTTCCTGCGCTTCAATCATCCCCTATCGGCGGTAATGATCGACCTGGATAATTTCAAACGCATCAACGACACGTACGGTCACACTATTGGCGACCACCTGCTGCGCGTGATGGCTGAGCGCTGCCACTCCATCATCCGCGAGGAGGACATCTTTGGGCGCTACGGTGGGGACGAATTCGCCCTGCTGCTGCCGGATACCGACCTGGAAACCGCCGCCAATATTGCCACCCGCATCCGCGAGTCATTGACCAGCAGCCCGTGGATGACGGAACACGGGCCAGTACACATTTCGGCCAGCCTGGGCGTGGCGCACGCCACCAAAGAGCACCACATCCTGGAAGATCTGCTCGCGGCTGCCGATAAGGCGCTGTACGAAGCCAAGGAGCATGGGCGGAACCGCGTGGAGGTGCTGTAAGATGGTGGATACCTCTCCCAGGGAAAATCGGTTGGTACTTTTCATCCGCGAGCGGGCAAGCGCCATTGTGCTGGGCGTGCTGATCCTGATCGGCCTTTTCCTGGTGAGCCGGGTGAATTACCTGCTGTTCCACGCCCTGGTGGAGCTGTTCAGCGTGGTCATCTCCATCACGATCTTCGTGCTGGTATGGAGTTCGCGCAGCTTCATCGAAAATCGCTACCTGATGGTGCTGGGCATCGCCTCGCTGTTTATCGGCCTGTTCGACCTGCTACACACCCTGTCCTATCAGGGCATGGGCGTGTTCCCTGGCACCCAGCAAGGGCAGGCCAACGCGGCCAACCTGGCTACCCAACTGTGGCTCGCGGCCCGCTACGTGCAGAGCATCACCATGGCAATTGCCCCGCTGCTGTTCCTAGACGGCAGGCAGATGCGCGTTCGCCCGGGGGCGGTGCTGGCAGCCTACCTGGTGGTCACCGCGGCGCTGCTGTTTGCCATCTACCGGGGGATATTCCCAGACAGCCTGCTCGACGCGACCGGGCTGACGCCCTTCAAAATCGCCAGCGAGTACATCATCATCCTGTTTTTCATCATCGGGTTCCTGCTGATCTTTAGCAAGCGATTAACATCCAACGCCTTCGACCGGAATGTGCGCAACCTGCTGGCCCTTTCCATCATCCTGAATGTGCTGGCTGAAATTGCCTTTACCGGCTACCTGCAGGTGATGGATTTCATCAACCTGGCGGGGCACTTCTTCAAAGTCGGGGCGGTGTACCTGATCTACGAAGCCATCATCGTCACCGGGCTGCTGCGCCCGTACAGCCTGCTCTTCCGCGAGCTGGCCCAGCGCGAAAAGGCCCAGCGCGCCAGCGAAGCCCGCGAGCGCGCCCGCGCGGCGGAGATTGAGGCATTAATGGATGTGGTACCGGCGATCGTGTGGATCGCCCACGACCCCGGCGCCCGCAACGTTACCGGCAACCGCGCCTCCGCCGAGCTGCTGAAGCTGCCGCCCAACGCCAACCACTCGCGCTACCTGCCAGAAGTATCCGAGCGGTTCCAATTCTTCGACGTGAGCGGAAACGAGCTGACCCTGGATACATTGCCGCTGCACTTGGCAGCGGCCACGGGTAAATCCGTCCGCAATTTCCAACAGTCGGTCATCTCAAAGGAAGACGGCACGGAGCGACACCTGTACGGCAGTATCATTCCGCTGCTGGATGAAAACGGTCAGCCTGAGGGGGCGGTTGGGGCCTTTACGGATATCACCGCCAGGGTGCACGCCGAACAAGAGCTGCGCCGCTACACCGAAGCGCTGCACGAGAGCGAGCAGCGCTACCGCAGCCTGTTTGAGGGGATGGCCGAAGGCTTTGGGTTATTCGAGCTGCTTTACGACGAACAAGGCCAGCCCTCCGATTACCTGTGTTATGAAATCAACCCGGCCTTTGAACAGATGTTTGGCATCACGCGCGAGCAAATGGTCGGCAAGAAGCGCAGTGTGGTCAGCCAGGACAGTGATGTTTCCGGCGGCTTTCCGGTGTGGGTGCGGCATTTCGCCGGGGCAGTCCAAAGCGGCAAGCCCGCGCGCGTGGAAGATTACAGCCACCTGGCCGATAAATACCTGGAAGTGCTGGTGAACCCCATTGAGGGCAACTTTTTTGCCACGCTGACCGTGGATATCACCGAGCGCCGCCGCAGCCAGGAGGCGCTGCGCCAGAGCGAGGCGCGCCTGAGACGGCTGGTAGATTCGAACATCATCGGCATCATATACTCGCGCGGCGGCGGCAACGTCACCCTGGCAAACGACGCCCTGCTGGAAATCATCGGTTACACGCACGCCGAATTCAAGAGCGGGCAGATCGATTGGAACAGCATCACGCCCGTGGAATACTTGCCGTTGGATAAGAACGCCATGGCAGAAGTCGCCGAGCGCGGAGCCTGCACGCCATACGAAAAAGAATTCATCCGTAAAGATGGGACGCGCGTGCCGGTGCTGGCAGGCTATGCCTACTTCGCCGATGATGAGATGGCTCCCTACGTGGGTTTCATCCTCGATCTGACCCCTCAAAAGCGCGCCGAAGATGCCGTCCGCGAATATGCGGCCCAGTTGGAGCGGTCGAACCGCGAGCTGCAGGACTTTGCCTTTGTGGCATCCCACGACTTGCAAGAACCGCTGCGCAAGATCCAGGCCTTTGGCGAGCGGGTGCGGGAGCGCATGGCTGACCGGCTGGATGAAAATACCCGCGATTACATGGAGCGCATGTTGAATGCGGCGGTCCGGATGCGCGCCATGATCAACGACCTGCTGTCGCTTTCGCGCGTCACCACCCAGGGCCAGCCGTTTCAACGCGTAGCATTGAATGAGGTCGCCCAGGAGGTGCTCTCGGACCTGGAAACGCGCATTGAGCGCAGCAGGGGCAAAATCGAAGTGGATGACTTGCCCGAGATCGAGGCAGACCCCCTCCAAATGCACCAGTTGTTCCAAAACCTGATCAGCAATGCGCTCAAGTTCCATCAGCCAGACCAGCCTCCGAGCGTGCGCGTATATGCCGAATGCCTCAAGGACAGCCAGCAGGTGCGGATCTATGTGGAAGACGACGGCATCGGGTTTGACGACCAGTACCTGGACCGGATTTTCCAGCCGTTCCAGCGCCTGCACGGCATGAGCCAGTACGAGGGCAGCGGCATGGGCCTTGCCATCTGCCGGAAAATCGTCGAGCGCCATTCCGGGGCCATCACTGCCCGCAGCATCCCAGGCGAAGGCACAACCTTCCTGATCACCCTCCCCATGCACCCGCCGCATAAGCACGATTCATAATAGACCGCATAAGGAACCTTACCGATTATGGACAACCCCCCATCCAAAAGAACCGTGGTCATTATCGCTGAGGACGATCCAGACGACCGCCTGCTGATTAAAGATGCTCTGCAGGAGGCCAGCCTGCAGCCGGTGGAGGTGATTTTTGTACACGATGGCGCGGAAATGCTCGATTACCTGTACCACCGGGGCCGGTACAGCGATTTGAGCCTTGCGCCCCACCCGGAACTGGTGCTGCTGGACCTGAACATGCCCAAGAAGAGCGGCATGGAAGTGCTGGAAGAGATCAAACGCGACCCGGCCCTGCGCGCTACCCCCGTGGTGGTGCTGACCACATCTCGCGAGCCGGAACATATCTCGCGCTCTTATGAGCTGGGCGGCAACGGGTTTGTCACTAAGCCCGACTCTTACCACAAGCTGGTGGAGCTGATGAGGAACATACAGCGCTACTGGTTCAGGACGGTGGAACTGCCCTGAGGCCTGTTGAGAGCGTATCTCCTGCGCATTTCCCACAGGCTGGAGCTGCTTTTGCGGTAAAATTTCCTATCAAAGAGGAAAATTTCCGCATGCACATTCTGGTTACCAACGATGATGGGATAAACGCGCCCGGGCTGCTGGCAGTGGCCCAGGCCGTGCGCGCGCTTGGCAAGGTTACCGTGCTGGCGCCCGACCACAACTGGTCGGCTTCCGGGCACGTAAAGACGATGGAACGCCCGCTGCGGGTAAAGAACGCAGTGCTGGGCGACGGCTCTCAGGCGCTGGCATCCGACGGCGCCCCATCAGACTGCGTGGCGCTGGCGATTTTGGGCCTGCTGCCCGAGCCGGTCGACCTGGTGATATCGGGGATCAACGCCGGGCCGAACCTGGGCCACGACCTGACCTACTCCGGAACGGTCACCGCGGCGATGGAAGCGGTGATCGCCGGGCTGCCAGGAATTGCCGTTTCGCTCGACAAGCCGCCCAGGATGGAAGGCGCGGTGGATTTTACCCCGGCGGCGGAAATCGCCAGGCGGGTGGCAGCCAATGTAATCGCGAACGGCCTGCCCCCCAGCATTCTGCTCAACGTCAACGTACCCTACCTGCCGCTGGAGGAAATCCTCGGCATACAGATCACCCGCCAGGGCCTGCGCATCTACCGCGACGCGCTGGTCGAGCGCGACGATCCGCGCGGCAGGCCGTATTACTGGATCGGCGGCGAAGCCCCCGGCGGCGTGCCCGACGAAGGCACCGACATCGGCGCCCTGCACCAGGGGTACGTGTCGATCACTCCGGTGCAGCTCGACCTGACCGCGCATAACCTGCTGGAACCGTTGAGGAAATGGGCATGGTAAGGAAGGACCTATCCCCCCTTCCCCCCTTACCTAAAAGGAAGGGGGGTAAAGAAAAGGGCTCGCCAGCGCCAATCCTCTTTAGCAGACGCCCCTTTTGCTTCCTCTTCCTGCTCATCATCCTCACCGCCTGCGGAACGCCTACGCCGGTGATGCTGACCCCGCGCCCTACGCGCACGCTGACGGATACGCCCGCGCCGCCCCCAACCATGACCAGCACCGTCACGCCTACACCCACCCATACCCCTACGCGCACGCCCACCCCCACCATCACGCCCACCTTCACCAGCACCGCCACGCCCATCCCCGCCAGCGCGGGGACCGCGCTGCCGCTGGCGAATGAGCAGATTATCGAGGCCAACCTGGAGCGCCTGCGCATGCTCGCCCAATGGGGGCGCGGGCGGGTGGAAGGGCTGGCCTGGTCGCCGGATGCGGCGCGGGTTGCCGTGGCGACGCCGCTGGGCGTGTTCCTGTACAACGCCGAGCCGCTGTCCGAGCCGCTCTGGCTGCAAACGCAGGAACCGGCCTACCGGCTGGCCTGGTCGACGGACGGCGCGCGCCTGGCAGTGGACACCGCCGGGCCAGGGTCTGGGGCCAATACATCGATCCCGCCGCACCAGGTGCAAATCTGGGATGCCGGTCCCAACCCCGCGCTGCTCGCCACCCTGGATACCGGCACGCAGGCGGTAGCCATGCGCTTCCGCAGCCCGACCGAGCTGGTAATCATGGCCCGCGCGCAAGACGGCGCGAGCTTCCAGCGCTGGGACGTAACCACCGGGCAGCGGCTGGAGGCGGTTAGCCTGCACGGCGGAGAAAACGCCGCCGCGGGCGACATCTCCAGCGATTTTTCGCGCGCGGTCACCCGCGGTCAGAACGGCCCGGTGCGCCTTTGGCGCACTTCAGACGGGGCCAACCTGGCGACGACGAAAGAGTCCGGGGAGCGGGCCGGGCCGCTGGCATTCTCACCAGACGGCACGCTGCTGGCGGTTGGCTATCCTGACGATAAAGAAGAGGGGCTGAATACCAACCTGGTGCGGGTCTGGCGCGTTCCGGCGGAGCTGGGCGAGCTTTCTGACCTGGCCTACAGCCTGGACGATGTGACCCGCCCGGAGGGCATCGAGGAAAGGATCATCAGCCTGGACTGGTCGGAGGATGGGCGCTTTATCAGCGCGGGTTCCGCGGACCAGACCGTGCATGTGTGGCTGGCGCAACCCGGCCCGGCATACCGGCGCCTGGCCAGCGGGGCCATGCCGCGCGCGCTGGCTTTCGAGCCGCCCGGCGGCGCAAGCAGCAGCCCAGAGGGCATCCGGCTGGCGGTCGGGGGGCTGGAAATCTGGCGCATGAGCAGCGCGCTGGCTGGCGGCGAGGCGCTGCGGGTTGGCGCGGACGACAGCTACCTGCCCGGCCTGTTCGATATGCAGTTCACCCCCAACGGATCGCAGCTTGCGCTGGCCGAGCACAACCAGATCGATTTCCGCTCGGTGCTGAACGGCAGCAGCGCCATGACCATCACCGGGATGACCGGCGCGGTAAACGGGCTGTCCTTCAGCCCGGACGGCAATTACCTGGCTGCCGGGTGCCAGGACGGCACCACCCGCCTGTACCGCGCATCCGACGGGCGCTACCTGGATATGCTCGGCGATGCCACGTACCCGATCCGCAGCGTGGCGTTTTCGACACACAGCTTCTGGATCGCATCTTCCGGCGAGGACATGGCTATACGCATCTTCCGCCTCGATGATGGCGAGCAAATCAACGGCTTCCGCCAGCCCTTTGTGGGCTATAAAATCCTCTTCTCCCCCAACAGCGACCAGCTTGCCTCGCTGACTACCTCCGGCGTGAACTTGTACAAGATCACCGGCACCGAGCGCCAGGCCGAGTTCGACCTGGTGGGCAACGTGGGCGGCGTGGGCCTGTCCGACATGATCTATTCGCCAGGGCAAGAGAACCTGGCCCTGGTTGGCAGCGGCATTGTGCGGGTGATCCTGCCCGCTACCCGTGCCACGGCCTACACCATCCAAGCGCGACCCAACGGAGCACTGCCCTGGTCGGTGGCCTTCTCGCCGGATAATGCCTTCCTGGTGGTCGGCTGGAGCGATGGACAGCTCCATTTTTACTGGGCTGAGACCGGCGAGTTCAAGCAAGCCTGGCAGGCGCATCCCGAAGCCGTCCAGCGCCTGGCTTTCACCCGCGACGGTACGCTGCTGGCCTCGCAGGGCGCCGAGGGCACCATCCGGCTGTGGGGCATCGGCGGGCAGTAGCCGCGCCACGATGCAGGCGCTTGCCTGTGCATGTATAATAAAATCAACCATGTGGACGAAACGGGACGTATCGATGAGGTTTATTGCGCTGCGGCTGATCGCCGCCATCCTGGCTGCTTCTTTGGTCGCCAGCGCTGGCACCACCCCGGCCCATGCCGCGTGCGGCGCGACGTACACGGTCGGCAAAGGGGAATCGCTGTATTCCATCGCCAAAAAGTGCAACCTGCGCTATTGGGTGCTGATCAACATCAATTATGAAATCTCTGACCCGGACCTGATCCGCCCGGGCCAGGTGATCCGCCTGGCGGCGGAGGAGCCGTTGGACGCGTACAACCAGCCGGTCGAAGGCCCCGACCAGCCGGACGGGTTGCAGCCGGATGGCATCTACATCGTGCGCCCGGGCGACTCGCTGGCGCGTATTGCCTACCTGTACAGCACCACAATCTGGGAGCTGCAGCAGGTGAACCCCGAGCTGGGCAGCGGCACAACCGTGCGAACCGGCCAGGCGATCCGCCTGCCGTCGGATGCGCGACGCAAAAAGGGCTGGGTGGGGGTTTCCGCGCTGGGGCCGGCATTCCAGAGCACGATCCAGGTGCGGGTGGTGGATTTTCCGCCCTACGCGCCGGTACAGTTCCGCCTGCACGAGCTGAACAGCAAGGAAGCCTCCGAAGGCAATGTGGACGCCGGGCCGGAAGACATTGTGCGCAGCGACAATTTCAGCATCTTTGTTGAAGCGACCACCGACGCCCGCGGCAGCGCGCGGGTTTCGATCAAGCTGCCCAACTGGGCCGCCAAGAATGAGACCTGGGTGGTCGACTGCTTCACCGACACGATTGGCGAAGAGGACGTCCTGGCCCGCTCGCCGGTGATGGTGATCGGCAGAGGGTATTAGGACGGGCTAACCCGGCAGGAGCTTTTTCACCAGATCCGGGGCGTACTTCTCGATCAGGTCGGACGAAATGGCGTTCTGCTTGCAGATGGCCGCGTACAGGTCGACGCTGGGGCGGCGAATGCGCGCCTGGGTGGCGTTATCCAGCCCCCACAGGCCGAAGCGCTGCGACCAGCCGCGCTCCCACTCGAAATTGTCGACCAGCGACCAGTGGAAGTAGCCTTTGACCGGCCAGCTAAAGCTGACTGCGCGCCAGACCTGGTACAGGTGCTCGATCAGGTAGCGCGGGCGCATCTGGTCATTCGCGTCTTCCACGCCGTTTTCGGTGATGATGATGGGCAGGTTGTAGCCCCGCGCCCAGCGAATGACATCAAACAGCCCCTCCGGATAGTTGGCGATGAAGCCGGTGTCACTGAGCAGCGCGTCCTTGGGGTAGGCGCGCTTGCTGAACAGCTCCATTGGGTTGAACAGGTTGAAATACACCAGGTCGCCGGTGTAATAGTTGATCCCGATGAAATCGCTGGTGCCGATGGCCTCCGGGATGCGGGTCGATTTGGTGGCAAAGCGCAGGCGCCCGTCCACCAGCGCATCGAGGAATGAGGCGTTGAAATTGGTAAACACCTGCCCGGCGATGAACTTCTCCAGCGGATTCCAGGTGTGAGCGGGACGCATGTGGCGGGTATGAATCGCCGTACCCACCCGTGCTTCAGGCTGGATGGATTTGATCGCCCGGTACGCCAGGGCATGCCCGCGCACCATATTCGCTATCACGCTGAAAGCCGCGTTCAAATCGTTCTTACCGGGCGGGAAGGCACCTGAGCGATCGAGGTAGGCTGAGTAGGTAAAGATGTTCGGCTCGTTGATCGGAATCCAGTTGGTGCAGTATTCGCGCAAGGCTTCCACTGCCCGGCGCACAAAGGCTTCGAACAGCGCGGGGGTATCGGGGTTTTCCCAGCCGCCGCGCTCGAACAGCCACAGCGGCTCGGAGAAATGGTGCAGGGTGACAAACGGCGTGATCCCGCGGTGGTACAGCCCGCGCAGCATCTCCCGGTACACGTCCAGGGCATCTTCGTTCCAGCGGTCGGGTTCGGGCTGGATGCGGCTCCACTCAATCGACAGGCGGTGGGCGTTCTGGTGGGTTTCTTTGACGCGGTCGAAATCATCGCGCCAGCGCCCGCCCCACCAATCACAGGCCTGCCCGGCCTTGTCTCCGTTGTGGATGCGGTTGGGCTGGTTTTCCCAATACGCCCAGTTGTTGTTGGTGTTATTGCCCTCAACCTGGTGCGAGGCAGTCGCCGCGCCCCATAGAAAACCGGCTGGGAAAGTGAAGGTGGCTTGTGGCATGGTGTAGGGTCCTTATTGTTGATTTATTATTCTACAACAGTCTTAATGATAGAAGAAAGTTCAGATAATTGGTTCTGCAAATTATCCTCATCCTTGAAATATTCGAGTGTTACCAGTTGTGCAGGAGTGTTTGCCAATACCCATTCCAGTAACTGATAGTCTGCCTCCTGCATTATGGCGTGCCTGTCGATCAAACAACCATCCTGGCGGCGTTCAGGTCCACTGGTGTGAATTTCAACGATGCGATCCATTGGCAGTTGCCGGATAAATTCTGTAGTTTCCAGACCAAATGCTTCAGCCACAATTCGCGCGTGGGGTAAATCAAGGAGAAGCCCGCAGCTTGTCCTCTCGATGACTTCCCGAATAACCTCCGGGCTCTTTAGCTTTTTATCGTAATTTCCCGGGTCCAGCGGCATATTCTCCAGGAGCAGTGGAATAGGATGATATTTCTTCAACCGTTCTACACTGCGGATAAACCTGGATAAAAGCTGCTCAACTGGCGGATAAGGGAGTTGAATATTGAACTTTACTGAAAGCCACCGCCATCCAGGCGGCAAAAGAGATATATGGGTTGAAAACCATTGGGAGCCAGTCTGCGAAAGCGTTTTCGAGAGCCGTGACCGTGCGTCTGGAATGAGCATCGTTTGAGCGGCTAAGTTACTGCCGTGGAAATACAGCGGGTAGCCCGCTACCGTTGACAGGGTTCCAGGCAGCGAGGAATTGACCTGCCAGGGTGTCAACTCAACCCCGTCGATGATACGCTTCTTTTCACGTAGAAGATTTAGCAAGAAATTGGAGCATGTCGCAGCGAGTTGGGGCACGATGTCCGATCCATTTTCACCAGTTATTCAATGATCATTCATTCCGAGCTTCATGCCCGGGTAGTTATCCCAACAAGAACGTACCGGTCAGCTTCATTCGCCGGTAATTATCCAGGATCAGCGCGCCGCTGTCAAATTCGACCATGTAGGCGAGGAAGCTGATATGAATGGCATCCCGCAGCAGGCGGCGCTCCAGTACGCTCAGCGGGCGGATGGCCTCATAAGCCGACAGAAAAGCCCTGGCCCAGTCCGGACGGGCCAGCAGGCCCTCTGCCGAGTTGGGAGCATCCCAGTTGCGCCGGTCGCGGGCGGTAAACGTACAGAGAAATGCCAGGGCATAACCCACATCCAGCAGCGGGTAAGAGATACCGCCGTCTTCCCAATCGATCAGGTACAGCGCGCCGGACGGCGTTTCGATCAGGTTAGTGAGCCAGGGGTCGGTGTGGATGATGCCCACCGGCAGGCCATCGAAAGACGGGAAGCGGTCGATCATCGCCAGCAGTTCGGGGAGGATGGCCTGCCGTGCTGCGAGGGTCAGGTCGCCGGGGTCGCCGACGAACGAATTGATCCGCAGCAGACTCTCGCGCGCTTCCGCCAGGATATTCGGCGGGCGGTACTCCGAGCGCGGGACCTCCGGAGACGGCGGGATGGCGTGCAGCCGAGCCAGCAGCGCGCCCAGGCGGGGGTAGAAATCATCCCGCGGAGTAGGGTGCGATCCTTCGATGTACTCGTAAACGTACACAAAGCGGTCGCCGTACGGCAGGTACAGGCGCCCATCGCGGGCCGGCAGCGGGCGCGGAGCCGGGAAGCCCGCAGCGCACAGAACCTGCGGCGTGCCAACATCGGCGCGCACCACGGATTCCGGGCGGCCCGGGTCGGTGACCTTGACCACAAACGACCCGGACGGGGACCGCAGCGCGTAGGCCTCGCGCTGGCCGTTCGTTTGCAGTTGCGCCGCGAGCTCGAACGGACCGGCGGTGTAATGGGCTTGGAGGAATTCGAACAGGTCGGGGCCAGGCATTTTCACATCAGAGGGCGGGTTGAGCAGGTAGATGAATGCGTTAAGTGTACTATTAAAGCGTTTTCCGCACCTTGTTGTCCTGCCGTTCTTATAGGATAATGGGCGCTGTCCGTCATTCTTGAGGCAGATTGGGAAACAGGATGCAGCAGCCAGCACAGGCCATTTCCGGACTTTCAACCCATACCGACCTCCCCGCCCAGGAGCGGGTCTGCGTGGTGATCCCCATGTACCGGGTGGAGCCGTATATTCGGGAAGTGCTCGCCGGCATCCCTGACTGGATCTGGCGCATCATTGTGGTAGACGATGCCTCGCCAGACGACAGCGCCGGTAAGGCCCTGGCTTGCGGCGACCCGCGGGTGATCTTGGTGCGCCACGAAAAGAACCAGGGTGTAGGCGGGGCCATGCTGACCGGGTTTGCCAGAGCGGCGGAAATCGGCGGGCGGGTGGCGGTGAAGATGGACGGCGACGGCCAGATGGCCCCGGAATTCCTGTGGGACATGGTGGAGCCGGTCATCGCGGGCCGTGCCGACTACACCAAGGGCAACCGCTTCTTCCATATCGATGAGATCGTGCGCATGCCGTTCGTGCGGCGGGCGGGCAACCTGGGGCTGTCTTTCTTAACCAAGCTTGCCAGCGGATACTGGAATGTATTCGACCCCACCAACGGGTATATCGCCGTAAACCTGGAAGTATTCCGCGGCCTGGACACGCGCTATATCCACCGGCGCTACTTCTTCGAAACCAGCATGTTGATCGAGCTGAACCTGGCCCGCGCGGTGGTGGCCGAAGTGCCCATGCCCGCCCGCTACCGGGGCGAGATCAGCTCGCTGTCGGTGGGCCGTTCGTTATTTCAGTTTTCCTACTACCTGCTGCGCGGATTTTTCCGCCGCCTGTGGCTGCAGTACTTCGTGCTCGATTTCTCGCTCGGCTCGCTGTTCCTGGTGGCCGGGCTGCTGATGGGCCTGTTTGGTACGATCTGGGGCGGGTATTTCTGGGAGAAATCCATCCGCACCGGCGTACCGGCCTCCACCGGCACGGTGATGATCGCCGTGGTGCCGGTAATCCTGGCCTTCCAGATGCTGCTCCAGGCGCTGGCGTATGATATCCAAAACGTGCCCAAGACGGTGCTGCCCCACCGCTGGGTCAACGGCAAGAAGGATTGATGCGCCAGCCGGGCTGGCGAGCCATCTGGGATGAAAAAGCCAGGGATCTGAAGGTGCAGACCCTGGCGCTGTATTTTGCTTACCGTGACCCGCGCGTGCCCTGGTACGCCAAAGGCTGGATCGCCGTGGTGGTGGCGTATGCCTTCAGCCCGATCGACCTGATCCCGGACTTTATCCCCGTACTGGGCTACCTGGATGATTTCGTGCTCATCCCGCTGGGGGTGCTGCTGGCGCTGAAAATGATCCCCGCGCAGGTGATGGAAGAAAGCCGGGCCAAAGCCCAGGATGCGCTGGGCCAGGATCGCCCGGAGTTCCGCTTTATGGCCTGGGTGGTGGTTGCGATCTGGGTGCTGGCGGCAGCGCTGGCGGCGTGGATGGTGTTGCGGGCCGTAAACGGCTGAATCATTCCGAACCGGGAGGTCTTTTTTATGCCAGCACGGCAAATAACCACACCGCCGCCGTACTCGCCAGCGAGATGATGCGCTGCCTTGGACTGATTTCGATCGCCAGCTCTTCCATGAAAGACACAAAGCTCAGCGGCAGGTAGATGAACGGGAAGGCAATGGTCTTCGACAAGGGATCGATCTGGCCGCTCCGGGTAAAGAAGAACTCCCACAACGCAGTGTACGCGATGGCCGAGAAAGCCAGCAGCAGCAGGCTGCCCAGCAGGTCCACCAGGAAGACCTTGAGCGTGATCTGTGGCGGCGTCTGATCCGCAGTCAGGTAACCCACCACGCGCTCGAAGATATTGCGAGGGTTCGGGAAAACCGGCGCGCCAAAGAGTGGTCGGTCCGCGGGATAGGCCAGCACAACTAGGAATGTCTCTTTAATCAAGATTGCAAAGCCCACCCCAAACATGGCCATCTGCGTGGCCCCTGGTTGATCGCCAGTCGGGCGACCGCCGCCTACCTGAAACGCAACCACCACCAGGAACACCGCCAGCCCGATATGAAAGATCGCCATGACCAGGTAGGCCGCAACCAGATAAGCGCCTCCCCCTGTTTTTGGATAATAGCGCGCAAAATACGCGGCGACCGGGCGTTTGAGCGCGATGCCCATGATTTCCAGCAGTGGAATAAGCATCAGCAGATAGGCCAGGGGCCAATCGCCGCCGTGTTTCTGGGAGACCGCGAGGCGCGCCATGATGCCCGGCTGCGCCACCAGCAGATAGACGATAAAGAGCAGGTTGAGCAGGACCGGGCGGGCTTTGAAGAGGAATTGTACGAGCATGGCGTTTTTAGGCGGGTATGCTGCCGCACACCCGCCTGAATTTAACCGGAGCTTTTCCGCTTACGGCTTGATCACCAGCATTAAAAATAGGATCGTGGCGATCAGCGTGCCGGTGAAGACGATAGCGGGGGCGGGGTTATTCTGCTCGATGGTCTCCTGGCGCAGGATTTCCATGCTGGTGAAGCCCAGCAGGCGCAGCGCGGCCCACATGAACAGCCCGGCGATGAAGGCGATAATCGGGCCCCAGAAGGCGATCATCGAGAGGATGACCGGCAGTTGGCCGATGAAGGCCTGCCAGGAGGGTGGGTTGAGCAGGTAAGCGACGACCTGACCGAGCAAGATCACCCCGATCACGATGGCAGCGGACACAAGATACGAACGGTTCGGTTTTGTCATGATGATTCTCCCAGATGGTATAAAAGCCACAAGATAAGGTGGTTATGCCGTGATATCTTCCTCGTTGATCTGGTAGCCCGTCCAGACCACGTCTTGCCCGCCGGTTTCATAATCCTCCAGTACCAGCGCGCGCTTCCCGTCGCCGGAGCAGTGGATAAAGCGCCCGACCGAACCGGGCACGTGGCGCAGGCCTTCGCCATCCACGCCGCGGATGCTGAACTTGCCAATATCGTCGATGTGCCAGGAGGCGGGCGGGTACGCGAAATACACATCCGCGGTCTGGTCCGATTCGGCGAATTTACGCGCGTGGGGGGCAAAGTAACGCTGGATTTCCGCGCCGGAAATCATGGTCACTTCGTCCAGCAGGTAGTAGCGGTTCTGCCAGTTGAGCAGCAGCAGGTTAGTCTCCAGCCAGAAAGCGCTGAAGGCGTTGCCGGTGGGGGTCCAGGGCACCTGCGCGCCGCGCCGGGCCTGCCACAGTTCGTCGTACACGACGCGGCCCATCACATGAACATTCAACTCCCCTTGAACGGGATGGCGAACGCGGATTCGCCCGCCAACCTGCACCTGGGAAAGAGAGGGCGTGCCTGCCATAACACCTCCAATATTCGCAGATGGATTTTGCGCCGCCCGAGCCGCGCCAGGCGCCGTGGACGGCTGCGGCATAGAACGGGTAAACGCCGGCGCGGCGGGCTTTTGCGCTTGCACCGCCGGGTAAGGCGTGCGCTCGCCCGGCGCGGGGGAGAACATGGTCACCACAGCGATGACGAGGAACAACAAACCTAAAAGGAAAAAGCAGCCCGACATGTGCCCTCCTTACCACGAACCCGAATTCGAACCGCCCGAATTCCACGA
>CAYTHO010000059.1:0-17846 GCA_964437595.1 uncultured Anaerolineaceae bacterium | reverse complement strand
CCCCAATCCCAACTGCCCGAGTTCGACCCAGACGAGCCGGAATTACTGCCGGATGGATTGGGAAATTCCAGCCCTGGGTTGGTCACGCCGCCAGGCATCTGGAAAAGGAACATCCCACAGCAGCTCAGCGTGAAGCACACCACGGACAGGATGAACCAGATTTTCGCGCGTTGAAAACGTTGACTAAACAAGACAGCCTCCTGATCTCACGCAAATCCTACCGTATTATAGCGAAGTTGATCGCTGTTGTATAATCAGGATAAACCATTTTGGGTAACAGGTTGCCAATATTTTCTGTGTTTACAGACAGTGAAGGAAACGTGATGGAGAGTCAGACAAAGAACAAGATCCTTTTCGTGAGCATTTTTATTATCATCGGTATTTGCTTTGCTGTTGCCGCTGCTGCGTTTTTGGCGAGCCGCTCCGCACCCGCGCGGACCAAGACCTCGGGCGGCACACCGCCGCCGATCAACACCCTCTCGCCGGATTCTCTCTACCTGGGAACCTTCCGCGCGGTGCAGGGCACCAGCTACCTGGTCGCCGAGGTGAATGAAGAATACCGCAGCAAAAGCTCTTACGGCAGCTCGCGCTGGTTCGACTATAACCCAGGCGCGGGGGGCAGCATGCGCAATCTCGTCTTTATGGATGGCGACAGCCTGGATTCGCGCCGGCTGTTTGATTCGAACGATTACGTGATTACCGCCGTCAGCCAGTTCCCGCAGCCCAACCTCAACGAAGCGCAGATCCAGGCCATCGTTCAGGCCGGAGAAAAGGCCGGGGAGAACATCATCACGGTAAGTTGCATGCTTTTTCAGTATGTAGAGAAAGATACGGATATGGATGGCTACCTGACCACTGAGGACGAGCTAACCGTGGGGATCACCGATTCTGGCGGGCATGGTTATACCGATTTATTCACCGGGGTGGAGCGCGTGTACTGGACGGAAATGACCGGGCCCAAAAACCTGGTCATCGTTTACGCGCAGGAGGGCCAGCGCAAAGTGAGCATGATCGACACCACCACCCGCGCGGTCACCCAAACCAAAGTGCTGGTGGAACTGGGCGAAGAAGTCAAATAATCCTTCTTCAACCGCTTTCGAGGGTTTCCCCGCACCGCGCCGCATACAGGCAGGTAGGGGAAACCTTCGTTTTGAATCGGATATTTCCTAACAAATTTGTTGGTATTACCCTCATTGTATTTTGGTTTGAAGCATGCTAAATTATACAGAAGGTTTATCCGGGTAAGTCTACAACAAAACATCGTCAGGGCGTACCCTCAGATAGTCTTTATTGGTAGCCTTATTCGGTATAGGAGAATGTAAAAATGGATACGGATAACCAGCATCAAATGGTGATCGTGCACCAGCACGAAGATGGATCGCAAGAGTGGCATTGCCCAACCTGCGGAAGGCGCTTTATCATGCAGTGGCCGCCGAACTACCATCGCACCATTTTGGAACCCGGCGATGAAGCTGCCGTTCACACCGGCGGCGTGAAACCGGCTGAAATGAAGCAGGTAGAGCCCGAGAGCAGCACCTTCATCGAGCCTGAATCCGCCGAAGAGGCGTTTGACCCAAGCAGTTTGATGGACCCTTACCTGGCTCCCTTCGAACGCTTCATCCAGGACCTGGACCTGTCTTAGCCGCTCCGCTAATTGCCAATCTTTCGAAGGTCTGAAATCGCCTGGTTGAGGTATTTCACTGCCTCGACCACGTGCTTGCCCGCCTCCAGCAGTTTGCCCGGGGCCAGTTCTTGCACGCCCTCATCGAACAGCTTGCTGGCCTGATCGAATTCGGTCTGGGCCTTGCCCAGGTTTTGCTGAACCTGGCCGATTTGCCCCGGCACCGGGCTGGCAGCGTCGAGCGTGCCGCAGTGGGTTTTCATATCAGCGATGGCCTGGTTCAGGCTGGCGCGCCACTGCGAGTCGAAGGCAATGGTGGGCTGGTTGGTCACCTGTTCGCCTAAGCTGCTCAGGGCATCCAGCGCATTCGAACAGCCCTCGGAGAGCAGCTTATCGGTGATAGCCGATTGGGTTGCGTCGGGCGTTGGGTCGGAGGCGCTGGGCGGAGTGGCTGGCTGTGGCAGCGCGGTAAACGTCGGCCAGGGCGTGGGCTGCGCGGGTTGGGCTGTTTCGGTAGGCCGGGAGGTGGCCGCCGGTGGGAAGATGCCCGCTGCCTGGGTTGCCAGATCGGCGCGCAGCCGGGCTGCCGCGCTTCCGGTGGCCGAGGTGAGCGTCCACACGGCCAACCCGCAGGCAAACAGCAGCACCGCGGCCAGTCCAATCACTAACACCGGCAGAAAATGGCTCGCGGACGGGTTGCTGGCAGGCCGAGACGGCGGGGGCGGCGCGGGGGGCGGGGGAACGTACACCTGGGGCTGCGTGCCGCCCGGAGGGTATGCCGTGGTGGAGCGCGGGTACAAGGTCGGCGACGGGTTGGACGGCATCGGCTGGGTATTATACGACCCAGGCGCGCTCGATACCCGCCGGGGTGCGCGCGGGCGTACCGGCTGGGTGGGTTCCGCGCGGTTCGCCGCACCTGAAGCGCCGGGCGCGCTGCTCCTTATCTCCAGATGGCTGCCGCAGAAGGAACAGGCGGCGGCTTCATCCGGGTTTTCCGCATGGCAATACGGGCAAATTTTCATCAGAAAAAGGTCTCTTTCCCATTGGGGATTCCAGGCGGCAAATCCCGAAACCCGCATGCAATTGTAGCATGGAAGCCATGGGATTGGGAAGCTGTGTTATTTTAAAGGCGGCATGCTATAATGGAACATAGTAGAAAAAATATCCTACGAGGTCAAACGGTGACGCGTTCGAAGCAAAAGCCCCTTCGCTCTTCTTATGTTCGAAAAAGCACCCCGGCCCGCCCGAGCAGCACAGCCCGGCCAAGCAGCACGGCCCGGCCTGGCACAGCGCGCCGCAGCGGCACCACCGGGCGGAGTGCCACAGGCCGCGCGGGGATCGCGAAATCGAGGCGGAGCACGGCGAAAACCCGCAGCGGGCCGCCAGCGCGCTTCCAAAGCTGGAACCGCCTGTCGCTCGACCGCAAGCTCGATATCGTCGGCGTGGTGCTGGCCCTGACCGGCCTGCTCACCCTGCTGAGCCTGTTCTCGCCCAGAGACGCGCATTCTACCGTCACCGGCTGGTGGGTAAATTTTGTGACCAGCATCGCGGGGTGGGGATCGTTCATTCTCCCTGTGGCGCTGATCCTGGTAGGGGTGTGGCTGGTGCTGCGCAATGTGGAGCGCCTGCCCATGCTCTCCACCGAGCGCATGGTGGGGGTGGTGCTGCTTTACCTGAACGTGCTGGCCTGGATGCACTTGCTGGCGGGCGGCGGCTTTGACATTGCCGCGCAGGGCATTGGCGGCGGTTTTCTCGGCGCGTTCTTCGAACAGCTAACCGTCGGCGCGCTGGGAGAGATTGGCGCCTATGTGGCGTTTTCGGCCTGGTCGCTGGTGGCCGTGGCGCTCACCCTCGATATTTCGATTTCCGAAATTTTTCAATTCGTCCAGATGTTACTGGCGAGCCTGGCCCGCCGGGTAAGAACGCGCCTGGCAGAAGACAGCGCCATTCGCCAGCCCGCGCTGCAGCCCAAAACACTGCCCGGCATAGACGACCTTTACGATGACATTTCCGACGAGGACATCAACTTCGTCCCCGAGCTGGATGCAAAGGGCCTGCCGCGGATCAGCTCCGAGCTGCCGCCGGATTTCAGGCCGCTGAACACTGGCCCGCAATCCGCGCAGCCGATGACGGTGGCCGAACGCCATCTGCGCAGCCGGTCCGGCGCGGCAGGGCCGGGCGCCGCCGGCGCGCAGGCCGCGGCGGACCCATCCAGCCGCGCGCGTTCCGCTCGGGCCGCCGGGTCGCATGCGGCCCACCGCCCGGCAGCGCCCCTACCGCCCTGGAGGCATCCCATCATCGCCGAAATCCTGGAACCGGCTTCTCAGGAAGCTGCCACGACGAATCAGGATAAAGAGCGCGGCGAGCTGATTGAACAGACCCTGGCCTCCTTTGGCGTGCCGGTGAAGGTGGTCGCCACCAACCACGGGCCAACGGTGACCCAGTTTGGGGTCGAGCCGCAGTTGATCATCACGCGCAACGCGCAGGGCGATGAAAAGAAGATGCGCGTGCGGGTGGGAAAAATCGTGTCGCTGGCCGATGACCTGGCCCTGGCGCTGGCCGCGCCGCGCATCCGCATCCAGGCGCCGGTGCCCGGGCGCAATTACGTGGGCATCGAAGTGCCCAACCTGGAAGTTTCGCGGGTGGCGCTGCGCGAAGTGATGGAATCGGACGCCTTCAAGAAGATCAAGTCGCCGCTGCGCTTCGCGCTGGGCAAGGATGTGGCCGGGCACGCCAAGTGCTACGACCTGGCCTCCATGCCGCACCTGTTGATCGCCGGTACTACCGGCTCTGGTAAATCCGTGCTGGTCAACGCCATCCTCACCTGCCTGCTGCTCAACAATACCCCCACCGACCTGCGTATGATCCTGGTGGACCCCAAGCGGGTGGAGCTGACCGGTTACAACGGCATCCCGCACCTGCTGGCCCCGGTGGTGGTGGAAGCCGAGCAGGTGGTCGGCGCCCTGCAGTGGGTACAGCGCGAGATGGACGCCCGCTACCACCGCTTCTCACAGGTGGGCACGCGCAATATCGCCGATTACAACGCGCGCTTTGGCCCGCCGCTGCCCTACATGCTGGTGCTGATCGACGAATTGGCCGACCTGATGATGCTGGCGCCGGATGAAACCGAACGCTCGCTGACCCGCCTGGCCCAACTGGCCCGCGCAACTGGCATCCACCTGGTGATTGCCACCCAGCGGCCCTCGGTGGACGTGGTGACCGGCTTGATCAAGGCCAACTTCCCCGCCCGGGTGGCCTTCGCGGTGGCCTCCGGGGTAGACAGCCGCGTCATCCTCGACCAGCCCGGCGCGGAACGGCTGCTGGGGCGTGGCGATATGCTGTTCCAGGCCCCCGATGCAGCCGCGCCGGTGCGCCTGCAGGGCGTGTACGTTTCCGACGCGGAGAGCCAGATGCTGGTGGAATACTGGCGCCAGCAGGCCTACGAGCTACGCAACGTCAACCTGCAAACGCCCACCGCCACGCCGGTGAATATGGATATGCCGCTCAACGCGCCGCTCAAGCAGGGCCCGCTGTTTGGCGACAGCGATAAGACCGGCGATCCCATCCTGAACGAGGCAACCAAGATCGTCCGCGAAGAAGGCAAGGCTTCGATTTCCATGCTGCAACGCAAGCTGCGCATCGGCTACACCCGCGCCGCCCGCCTGGTGGATGCGCTGGAAGAACAGGGCATCATCGGCCCCGCCCAACCGACCAGCCAGGTGCGCGAGGTGCTCAGTTTTGAAGAGAGGGATGCAGAAGCGGGAGACAGCACTCAAGACGGGCAGTTTTAAACCATGCGCGGTTTCCTTTGTGATATACTAAGTTTATCAACAATCTAAAGGAAATCCCCGTTCAACCTACATGAACCTCACATCTTCCATCCTGTTCGTTGACGAGAACGGCTCGCTGCTTGAAAAAGCGCGCCTGCTGCGCATTCTGCTGAACGAAACGCCCTCCAAACCGGTTTACGAGAAGCTGCTCAGCATGCAGAATAAGGACGGCGGATTCCCGTCCCGGCCAAGGCCCGGCAGCGCCAGCTCGCTCGACAGCACGCTGACCGCCATCTGGCAGTTAGACGAGCTGGGCATGTTCGAAGAAAAACCGGTCCGCCGGGCGCTGGGGTTCCTGGTGAATATGCAGCGCGCCTACGGTGGGTGGGATGAGAACCCCAGCCTGCCAGCGCACGATCTGCCGCCCTGGATCCGGCCTGGTGAAACGGCCACGCGCCTTTACCTTTCCACCTACGCGGCTTATTGGCTGGGGCTGGGCGGTGCGGAATACCAGCCCGCGCTGCAAAAAGCGGCGGCTTTCCTGGCCGCCTGGCAGGGGCTGGAAGGCGATGCCCGGGAAAACGCCACACTGATCGACAGCCAGCGCTTGCAGCGCAGAGGCACCGGCGCGCTGCGTGCCAGCGGCGAACCGGCGGCCCCCGGGCAGATGCCCGGCTACCTGCACAACAACTGGCTGGGTACCAGCACTTTTCTGCTGGCTGGCGCGGGCTACGAAGAAAATGCTCGCCTGGGGCTGGCTTATCTCCAATCGCGCCCGATGAGCGATTACGTAGACTCGCAGATCGCCTGGGCGTTGGACTGTCTGACGCGCGCCGGGCTGTCCGCCGCGCACCCCTTCGTCCAGGCTGGGCTGGAGGCTTTGCAGCAGCGCCGCGCCGCGGACGGCTCGTGGGGATCGGAAGATGGCCCGGCCTTCGCCGCCTCCGCCACTGTAGCGGCGATTAAGGTACTTTCGCGCCTGAGCGTACCATAACCAAAAGTGTGGTATACTGAACCCGTTGTTGTTATTGTAATTGGCCTACAAAAGTCCAAATACGATGGTTACCTCGCCAGGGCAGCACCCTGGCTTCATTTTGCGCCAAACTTTGCTCGCGCTTCCAACCTTTCCAATAATGGTTTACGCGCCGGCTGCGCATCAACCATATAAAGGAAACAAGGAATTACTGTGAGTTTCGAAACATTTGCCTTCCACCCGCAGATCAAGGCGGGTATTTCTGCTGCCGGGTATTCTGACCCTACTCCCATCCAACACCAGAGCATCCCGCCCATCATGGAAGGGCGCGATGTATTGGGCCTGGCCCAGACCGGCACCGGCAAAACCGCCGCCTTTGGCCTGCCTATCTTGCAGCGCTTGATGAAAGGGCCGCGCAACCAACTGCGCGCGCTGATCCTTTCGCCAACCCGCGAGCTGGCTGAACAGACGCACGTCTCCATCAGCAAGCTGGGCCGCCAGACCGGGCTGCGCAGCCAGACCGTCTACGGCGGCGTCAGCGCGCTGCCGCAGGTAAAAAGCCTGCGCGCCGGGTATGAGATCGTAGTGGCCTGCCCTGGGCGCCTGCTCGACCTGATGGCCCAGGGCGAGGCGAAGCTGGATACGGTGCAGATATTGGTGCTGGACGAGGCCGATATGATGTTCGATATGGGCTTCCTGCCCGCCATCCGCCGCATCATCGCCGCCCTGCCCAAGACGCGCCAGACCCTGCTCTTTTCCGCCACCATGCCCACTGAGATTCGCCAGCTGGCAACGGAGATGCTCATCCACCCGGTGACGGTGGAAATTGCCATTTCCCAACCGCTGAAAACGGTCAGCCATGCCATTTACCCGGTCGACTCGACTCGCAAGGTGGAAATGCTGCTGGCGCTGCTGCGCCAGTCTGGCAGCGGAAAGGTGCTGGTCTTCACCCGCACCAAGCACCGCGCCAAAAAACTGGCTCAACAGCTTACGCAAAATGGGCTATCGGCGACCTCGCTGCAGGGCAACCTGTCGCAGAACGCGCGCCAGGCGGCCATGGACGGCTTCCGCAGCGGGCGAGTGCGCATCATGGTAGCCACGGACATCGCCGCGCGCGGCATCGATGTGTCGCAGATCACGCACGTGATCAACTTCGACCTTCCGGATACCTCCGAAGCTTACACCCACCGCACCGGGCGCACCGGGCGCATGGAAAACCTGGGCACGGCGCTCTCGCTGGTGACTCCAGACGACCAGGTGATGGTACGCACCATCGAACGGCTGCTGGGAAGAGGGCTGGAACGAAGGAAGATGGATGGTTTCGAAGGCGCAGCCGCAGCGCCCGCGTCGATGGGCGCGCCTATTGCTGCTGGCAGGCCAGCCGCGGCAGCCCGGCCAGCAGCTCCAGTCACGCACGCCGCGCCAGTGTGCGAGACGCCTCCGGCGGCAGCGCCGGCCCGCCCGGCATACGGCCACCCCAACTCGGGCAGGCGGCCCAATTCGGGCAGGCGCCCCGGCAGCCCGCGCCCAGGCGGCGGGTACCGGCCCGCGGATCAACACGGAACAGGGAAATAAGATCACGCCCGGCGCATGAGCGCCGGGCGTTGCTATTCGGGGTTGTTTTCTAATAAAGGCGCAGCGCCTCTGAGGATGGGTAAATCAATGTCCAGTGCGATCCTATTTCACAAATTGGCTACACGCATCCTGGCGGTTCAGCGCCCCCACCCCCTCCGCGTGGCATTCGACGGCGTGGACGCCGCCGGGAAAACGACCCTGGCCGATGGGCTGGCGGCATTTCTCCCCGGCCTGACCAGCCGCCGCATCATCCGCTCCTCCATCGATCACTTCCACAACCCGCGTGAGGTGCGTTACCGCCAGGGACCCGACTCGCCGGAGGGCTATTACCAGGACTCGTTCAACCTGGCAGAGTTCAGGCGCAGCCTGCTCGATCCCCTCGGCCCCGGCGGGAGCCGCGTGATACGCACCGCGCTGTTCGACTTCCGCGCCAATGCATCGGTGCAGAGGGAGCCTATCCAGGTGGAAGAAAATGCCATCCTGCTGCTCGACGGCATCTTCCTCATGCGCCCGGAGCTGGCGGGCTGCTTCGATTTCACTATTTTCGTGCAGGTATCCTTCGAGACGGTGCTGAAGCGGGTGGTCGAGCGCGACCGGGATTACCTGGGCGACGAACAAGCAGTGATCCAGAAGTACCGGCGGCGTTATATTCCGGCGCAGCGCCATTACCTGGAAACGTGCAAGCCGCGGGAGCGAGCGGATGTGGTAGTGGAGAATGATGATCCGGCGCATCCGACATTATTCCATAACTTTCTTGAACCATAAAAATTATTCTGAAGAAGGGTGTAAAAATTTACGATTACGATTTCATCGCAAACCACCCTATTGACAAAGCAAACGTTTGCTTCTATACTGTATCAAGCAAACGTTTGCAACAAACGTTTGCTTGATTTCCCAAAGGATTTTATCTGTGACTGTTACCATTTCTGAAATTGCCCAACTGGCAAATGTTTCGGTTTCTACTGTTTCGCGAGCCTTATCAAACAGCAATTACCCGCTTAAGGAGGAAACGCGCAATCGTATCCTGAAGCTGGCGGAAGAACTGGGATACAAGCCCAACCTGGTCGCCAGGAGCCTGCAAACCAACCGTTCGCACCTGGTTGGGGTGATTGTCGACCGGATGCAGTCCCCTTTTTCGCCCACCACCGTCCAGGGCATTCAGGACGGATTAAGGTCCGCCGGATACTCAATCTCTATCGCCTATTCCAACCGGGACCAGGCTCTGGCAATCGAGGCCATCAATTCGTTTTACAGCAGGCAAGCGGATGGAATTGTAGTGATTAACTCCTGGCTGCACACCTACAACGACCCCATTCTGGCAATGCAAAACAGGCCGTTCGTCTTTGTAAACCGCCTGTTTGGCGCCTGCTTAAAAAACTGCGTGGGACCCGGCGACCGCGTTGGCGCGCAGATAGCCACGCAGCACCTGGTCGACCTGGGCCACAAAAGGATTGGTTATATCAACGGCGTGGAGAACTGGATCGAAGCCCGGGACCGCCTATCGGGTTACCAGGATGTGTTACAGAAGAATGGGCTGCCGGTGGATGAAACACTGATTGCCAGGGGGGATTGGGGCGTGGACAGCGGTTATCGAGGCGCACAGGAACTGCTGGCGAGCAAGGAGCGCCCCACGGCGATTTTTGCCGCTAACGATATCATGGCTTTAGGCGCCATCTACGCGACACAAGAAGCCGGGCTGCAAATCCCCGGCGATATCGCTCTGGTTGGATATGATGATCGTGATTTCGCGGAATGGATCAGGCCCGCATTGACGACAATCCGCATGCCATCCTACGAAATGGGTCTGGCGGCAGCGCGGCTGCTGCTGGAGCAATTTGCCGGTGAAGAGATGGAGGATGCCACCCAGATACCTGGAAAGTTGATCATTCGTGACTCTTGCGGCGCAAAACAGTAAAACATAGAAAAATAAACCTCTAAAAGCCACGTTCTGAAAAAATTTAAGAGCCTTTCCCATACTGCAAAACCAAGCTGAAGGTTTTTGTAGCGTATTTTGTATTGGAAGGAGGAGAAAAACCAACCCAAACCTATATCTGCCCATGTACGCATACCCAAACCTACTGTTCAAGACCCATCAAGAGGAGAACGAATCATGAAGAAACACTTAAGCAGGCGCGATTTTATCAGGATGGCGGGCATGGCGAGTGGAGCGAGCATTCTCGCGGCGTGCCAGCCAGCCGCGACCCCCACACCAGCAGCAGTGAAAGCCACGGAACCAGCGGCGGCTGCCCCAGTAGCTGAAACCGTGACCATTACCTTCACCGGTTGGGGTGGGACCGAAGAAGACCAGGGAGTAAAGGACGCCATCACGTTTTTCGAGTCCCAGACCCCCAACATCAAGGTCACCTGGATTCAGATCCCGGAGAACTATCAAGAAAAAACCATGGCAATGGTGGCTGCCGGAACCCCACCAGACACAGCCTTCGTGGACAGCGGCAACTTCCAAACCTACGCCCGGGACGGGCTTTTGATGGATATCACCAACCAGATCAAGTCCGACCCGGTGGTGGGCGCTCCGAACTACTTCATCGAGCCGCAGGAATCGCAGCGCTGCACCCGCGACGGTAAATGGTACGGTATCGGCTCGTGCTGGGTAGCCCCGCACCTTTATTACAACATGGATATCTTTGAAAAAGAAGGTATCGAGCCGCCCAGCAACGACCCAGCCAAGGCCTGGACGTGGGACCAATTCCTGGAAATCGCCCGCAAACTGACGATCGACGTCAATGGGAAGCACCCCGACGAGGCTGGTTTCGACAAAGACAATATGGAGCGCTGGGCGATCCAGTGGCCCACCTGGTCGATCCCGCTGCACACGGCGATTGCTTCCAACGGCGGTAATTGGATCAACATTGATACCGGCCTGTTCGAGCTGGATAAGCCAGAAGCCTATGAGGCGCTCCAGAAAGTCGCCGACCTGATGCTGGTGGAAAACGTCAACCCGCGCGGCGCGGCGTTCTCCGCTTTGGGCCTGACCAACACCCAGATGCTGGAAAACGGCAAGCTGGCAATGGCAGTAGATGGCTCGTGGGCGCTGTCGTGGATCACCAAGATCAACGCCAAGCTCGGCACCGCGGTATGCCCCATGTTCAAGGCCCCAGCGACCGATATGCAGGCCCACATCCACTCCGCGTTCGCCAAGAGCAAATACCCAGACGCGGCCTGGCAGTGGGTGCGCTTCCTGGGCACCGAATACTACCAGCTCGGCTTCCTGAAGATGGGCCTGTGGCTACCCAGCCAGACGGCGCTGATGACCGATGAAGGGATGAAGAAGTGGTACACCGAACGCGTTGCCCCAGGGCAGGGCGTGCATCCCGCCGGGTACGATCTGATCGTCAAAGAGTACGTGCCGAAATATGGGCAGATCCTGTACGCGCCTCCGGGTAATGCCGAAGCCTCAAACATCATCACCCCTGGCCTGGATGCCATCTGGATTGGCGATAAGACCGCGGAAGCCGCCATGAAAGAGGTTGTGCCTCAGGCGAACAAGATACTGCAAGACGCAGCGAAGTAAGGATGATCCGTGGCGATGTATTTCGCCACGCGCATGGATGGGGGTGTTTTTAGACCATACCCACTAAAAACACCCCCAGAAAAGTGAGGTTGGCATGAGTCAAACAACAAACGTTGCAGGGCCTTCATCGTTTCTCATTCTTTCTTGGTTTGGCAGGTTCTTCCATTGGTTCAAAACGCCCCGCGGGCGGCGCGCCATCACCGGCTACCTGTTTATCGCGCCGTTTATCCTGGGCGTGTTCTTTTGGGTCGTTTACCCGGCTGCCATGGCTGCCTGGCTGACCTTCCAAAGCTGGAACCTGATTACACCTGCGAAGTTCGTCGGCTTCCAAAATTTTAAGACCATGGCGGAAGACCCACTGTTCTGGACTTCGTTAAGAGTAACCTTTATCTACACCATATTTTCCGTACCGCTCAGTTTAATGATTAGCTTTTTGATGGCTCTGTTGATAAATACAAAAGTACGCGGGCTCGCGCTGTTCCGGACCATCTATTACCTGCCCAGTATTGTCCCGGCGGTCGCGAATGCGGTACTGTGGGCCTGGATTTTGAACACCGACTTTGGCCTGTTGAATTCCATTCTCTATTACTTTGGGATACCCAAAGTGGCCTGGCTGCAAGAAAAAGCGTTTGCCCTGCCCGGTTTGATTTTAATGAGCCTGTGGGGGGTTGGGCAGGTAATGATCATCTTCCTGGCCGGGCTGCAAGGAATCGACGATGTTTATTACGAGGCCGCGAAGATTGATGGCGCCGGGTGGTGGCAGCAAATGCTGCACATCACCATCCCCATGATGTCATCGGTGATCTTCTTTAACCTGATCCTGGGCGTAATCGGCTCGTTTCAAGTCTTTACCGCGGGCTACCTGATCACCAGCGGCGGCCCGCAGAATGCCACCCTGTTTTACGTGCTGTACCTCTATCAGGTTGGTTTCCGGTTCTTGAAGATGGGGTATGCCTCCGCCCTATCGTGGGTGCTGTTCTTCATCATACTGGCGTTCACCCTGATTATCTTCAGAACCGTGGGGCGCAGAGTGTATTACCAATAACCGTCCTGCGATACAGCCACACAGAGAGGATACGATGAGCGTAGAAAACGCACCCATAACCATTAACACACCGCTGCAGCCAGCCTACCAGAAAAAGCGTTTCACCGCGGAGCGAATTGGCCGCGCCACAGTTTTCGTCATCCTGCTGATTGGGGCGGTCATTATGTTCGCGCCATTTGCATTCTTGATCAGCAGTTCCTTAAAGGTAGAAACCCAGGTATTCCAGGTGCCCATCCAATGGATCCCTAACCCGGTGCGCTGGATGAATTACGTGGACGCCCTGACCCAGAAGCCGTTCCTGCGCTATTTCACCAATACGATGATTATCGTACTGCTGAACCAGGTCGCCGTTCTGGTAACTTCGGCGCTGTGCGGCTACGGTTTTGCGCGGATTAAGTTCCCAGGGCGGGACTTTTGGTTTGGCATTGCCCTGGCAACCATGATGCTGCCCTACTACGTGACGATGGTTCCCCAGTTCATTCTGATGACCAACATCCTGCACTGGATGGATACTTACAAACCCTTGACCATTCCCATCTTCTTCGGGGGAGGCGCATTTAACGTATTCCTCTTCCGCCAGTTCTTCCGCACCATCCCAGAAGATTTCTCGGACGCCGCCCGCATCGATGGCTGCAGCGAGTTTGGCATTTTCTGGCGGATCTTCGTTCCTCTGTCCACATCCGTGTTCATCACCGTAGCCATCTTCACCTTTATGGGCAGTTGGAACGATTTCATCGGCCCGCTGCTATACATCAACTCGCCCGATAAATTCACCATTGCGCTCGGCCTTTCAACCTACCGCAGCATGATGGGCGTTGGTCGCACGCGCTGGGACCTGTTGATGGCGGCCTCCGTCGCCATGACGGCTCCTATCGTCATCGTTTTCTTCTTTTTACAGCGCTACTTTATTAAGGGCGTTGTAATGAGCGGGATCAAAGGCTGATGGGAGCCAGGAAGATCGCATAATCTGTTAAAATAGAGCCGTATTCGTTCACCTTCCGGGAGATGTCCATGTCCATCAAAGAACGTAAACTCAGCCCTGTTTCTTTTACGCAGGTATCTTTTACCGACGCCTTCTGGGCGCCGCGCATCGAAACCAACCGCAGCGCCAGCCTGTCGCATATCTATAACAGGCTGGAAGAGACGGGCCGCATCGGCGCGTTCGACCTGAACTTCGAGCGGCCCGTGCCATCCCCCATCGTGTCGATTTTTGGTGACTCGGACCCGGCCAAATGGGTCGAGGCCGCCAGCTACTCGCTGGCCACCCACCCCGACCCCGACCTGGAAGCCAAGTTGGATTATGTGGCGGATAAGATCATCCGCGCCCAGCAGCCGGACGGCTACCTGAACACGCACTTCATTCGCACCCAGCCGGACATGCGCTGGAAGAACCTGCGCGACTGGCACGAGCTGTACTGCGCCGGGCACCTGATGGAAGGCGCGGTGGCGCATTACCAGGCTACCGGCCAGAGTAAACTGCTGGATGCCCTGTGCCGCTACGCAGATCATATCGACAGCACTTTTGGACACGGGCCGGGCAAGAAGCGCGGCTACCCCGGGCACCCGGAGATCGAGCTGGCGCTGGTCAGGCTGTACCAGGCCACCGGCGAACGCCGCTACCTGGAGCTGTCCAGCTATTTCATCGACGAGCGCGGCCAGCACGGCCCGGAAACCCCGCACTATTACGATCTTGAAGCCCGCGAGCGCGGCGATGACCCGGCCAGGTTCTGGGCCAAAACGTACGATTACTGCCAGGCGCAGGTGCCCATCCGCGAGCAGCAGAAGGTGGTGGGCCACGCGGTGCGCGCCATGTACCTGTACAGCGCCGCCGCCGATCTTTCCGCCGAGAATGACGATGCCAGCCTGCTGGAAACCTGCGAGCGGCTGTGGGATAACCTGATCACCAAACGCATGTACCTGACCGGCGGCATTGGCCCATCGCGGCATAACGAAGGCTTTACCGAAGATTACGACCTGCCCGATGAAACCGCCTACGCCGAAACCTGCGCGACGATTGGGCTGGTGATGTGGAACCACCGCCTGCTCCAGCTAAAAGCCGAAAGCCGCTTTGCCGACGTGATGGAGCGCGGCCTGTACAACGGCTTTTTAAGCGGCGTATCGCTGGACGGCACGAAGTTCCTGTACGAGAACCCGCTCTCCACCAACGGCACGCGCCACCATGAAGACTGGTTCGTGTGCCCGTGCTGCCCGCCCAACGTGGCCCGCACCATCGCCAGCATCGGCAGCTATTTCTACTCGACTGGCCCGGGCAGCCTGTGGGTGCACCTGTACGGCGGGAACGAAGCCGCCCTGGATGTGGACGGCGCGCCGGTGGACGTGTTCCAGGAGACGGATTACCCCTGGGATGGCGCGGTGCTCATCAACCTGGGTTTGGAGAAAGCGCAGACCTTCACCCTGTACCTGCGCATGCCGGGTTGGTGTTCGCAGTTCCACCTGGCAGTCAACGGCGAAGACCTGGAGATTGAGCCGGAAACCAACGGCTACCTGGCGATCACGCGCGAATGGCAGGACGGCGACAGCATCGCCTACCGCATGGAAATGCCCATTCAGACCGTGTTTGCCAACCCGGCGGTGCGCCACCTGGAAGGGCGCGTGGCCATCCAGCGCGGGCCGGTGGTGTACTGCCTGGAAGGCGCCGACCACGGCGGCATCATCCTCGACCGCATCGCGGTGAATGCCGACGAAATCGCACGAGCGTTTACAGTCGAATACGATCCCGACCTGCTGGGCGGGGTGGCGGTGATCCGCGGGAGGGGCAGCGTGATCGTAGATAACGATTGGGGCGGCGAATTGTACCGCTCTGAACCGCCGGATGAACGGGAAATTTCACTGACCGCCGTCCCCTACTGCGTATGGGACAACCGCGAACCGGGCGAAATGCGCGTCTGGCTCAGGACGGAATAACCACCGGGGAGAGAAGATGACATCGCAGATGGGCATTGAATGTTGCGGCGTGCGCTTGCTGCCGGAGCGCATCGACCTGATTCAGGGAGGATCGCCCGTTGCATCGGTGAAGAAAGAAAATGTCCGCAGCATCACCGCGCGGTATATGTTCCAGGCAGAACGCCCGCTGTTACAGATTATCATTGGGGCGGCATTCTTGCTGGTGATGCTCTGGATGATGCTTCAAATTATCCTCACCGCAACCACCGGGGGAACGATTTATATCGAGACGATTGCCGGACTGGTCATCCCAGGAGGCATCGGGGGCTTCCTGCTGTGGACCGCGTTGAAGCGCGGCCAGGTTCTGCTGGTCGAGATGGATCATGGGCAGCGCAAATTTCCCTTTAACCGGAAGGTGGACCAGCAAACCCTGCTGAACATCTTCAAAATTGCGAGTGAAATGGGCTATAACGTGGATGTTTCCAGCGTGCATACGCTGTTTTTAGATCACGAATAACCGCGCCGCCTCGTCCCAGATTTCGTCGGGGATGTAGGGTAAATCAGCGCAGCCGGCTTGTTCGGCAAGCGCATTGGCGAATTTAAAGAACCTGGGGCAGATATCCTCGCCGCTGAGGGCCTCAGCCAGGAAAACCTCGGCCAGGAAGCTGGCGTCTAAAAACTCGCTCTCTTTATTTGCGCGGCGGAAGCCTTCGATGTCGTAGGGGATGGCGTGGTGTTCGGGCGTCCAGCGGCTGCCGTCCCAGTTCAACAGGGCGTACTGCGCGCCTACAAAGCCGTTCTCCGGGAAGCACACCGCGCCGGGGTTCATCGCCATGCGCCCATCCAGGCGTTCGCACCAGGGCAGGTGCGTGTGGCCGAAGACCATCACCGGCTCGGGGGCCATGCCGAAGATTTCGTCCAGGGGAATGGGGTGACCGTGCCCATTGGAAAACATGAAGCGGTGGGCAAACGGCTCCTGGCTGGGCGGGATGACCAGCTCGTTGATGCTACGCGGCGAGCCGTGCACCATGCGGATGGGCTGCGCGCCGGGCAGGGTGATTACGCGCTGCTCGGGCAGGTCGCAGATCAGGCGGCGGGTTGATTCATCCAGGTGGTCGTGCGCCCAGCGGCGCAGGGCGTACTGTTTGGCGGTGTACAGGTAATCGGGGGCGGTGCCGTCGGCCAGGCGCGCCACAGCCTGTTCGTTGTTGCCCTTGATCATCGCCGCGTTCATATTCACCAGCCGGTTCACCACCTCCTGCTGGCCCGGGCCGGTGATGATGTCGCCCGCTGCCAGGATGCCATCCAGCGGCCCGCGCTGTTCCAGGTCGGTAAGGACGGCTTCGAAGGCGTTCAGATTTCCATGGATATCGGCCAGGACGGCGAGGCGGTAATGCGGCATGGTTTTTCCTTTTTTAAAAGAGCTTCTTACGCATAACGTATTTTCCGGACTGCGGCTGGTAGCCCAGCTTGCGGTTGATCGCCAGCATCGGCGCGTTGAGCGAGTCGTTGTGGGTGCGCATGGTACGCGCGCCGCTGGCCCGCGCGTAACGGATGGCGAGCAGCTTGAGCGCCAGGGCGATCTTGCGCCCGCGGTATTCGGGCAGTACGCCGGTCATCAGGTTGTACGACCCGCCCGAATCGGGGTACAGGCGCACCGCCGAAAGCGCGACGCAGGCCTCCCCGTCCATTGCCAACAACTGGCCCGCCGGGCGGAACCAGTCGCTGCCGCAGATTTCCTTGTCAAAATCTTCCCAGGGGGTGAACGCGCCGGAGTAGCCGGGGATCTGCAGGGCGGTGATGCGGTTGACCTCGTACAGCTTGCGGCGCGCTTCGAGGCTGTTGCCGAAATCGGCCAGCGAGCAGAACCGGATTCCGGCAGCATTCAGCGCGGCGATACAGCCCACAAAGGGCGTCTCGTCGAACGTTTCCAGGTTGAGGGTTGACTCAAACAGCAGGCGGTCGATGGTGAACCCGCGCCGGGTGGCGAAGCGCAGCGAGGCCGCGTCGTTCTCCAGCACTTCCACGCGCAGGTTTTCCGCGCCCTGCGTGCGGGCGTAAGCCTCTGCATCCTCATAAAGCGCGCCGCCCACGCCCTGGCAGCGCCGTTCCGGGTACACCCCGGCCCAGATTTCAAAGCTGCCCGGTTCATACCACTTCTGGCGAACCACCTCGCTGTAACCGATCATCTCTCCGCCGCGGGCCTCGTCCGCGGCAATCTTTACCCGGTAGATGCGCCCGGGTTCCTCGCGCAGCCAGTGGCGGACCTGCTCCACGGTGTACGGTTCAGCCACATCCAGGTTGATGAGAGCCGCGATGGCTGCATAATCGCGCTCGGGGTCGACGGATCGCAGATGCATGCGCAGCCTCCTATGATACGTCTGATGTGAAATGCACCTAAGAAGCCGAAGCAACTTGAAAGGTTT
>CAYTHO010000058.1:0-36224 GCA_964437595.1 uncultured Anaerolineaceae bacterium | reverse complement strand
GAGCTTCCGCGCGCGGAAGCTCGCCCTCTTTGTTATTCTTAGCCCAAACCTTATATTTACCCGATTGCTGTCTTTGTGAAAATTGCCACCAACTCTAACCTGTGATATACTTTTCTCGTTGTAGCACGATAATTTGGATAAAACATGTAAGGATATTCTCATGCTGAACGATTATATTCCCATCTTGATCCTTATCGCGCTCGCGGTTGTCCTGGGGTTTCTCGTTGTCGTTCTGGGCACCATCTTTGGCCCCCGCCGCCCGACCGAGAAAAAGTCGATGCCCTATGAATCGGGCATGGTGCCTTACGGGCCTGGCACGCGCCGCATGAACGTCCGCTACTACCTGATCGCCGTGCTCTTTATCCTCTTTGATATCGAAGTCGTCTTCTTCCTGCCCTGGGCCGTCTCCTTCCGTGTGTTGGGGATCCCGGGGCTGGTGCTCATCCTGATCTTTGTCGTAATCTTAGAGGTAGCCCACCTGTACGCCTGGAAGAAAGGAGCGCTGGAATGGGATTAGAGCAAAAACTGGGTACCATGGGTGTGGTGACGGTCCCCCTGGAAAAGGCCGTCAACTGGGCCCGTACCTACTCTATGTGGCCCATGCTGTTTGGTCTGGCCTGCTGCGCGATTGAAATGATGTCGGCACAGGCCGCCAATTATGATATGAGCCGCTTTGGCATGGAGTTGATGCGTGCCAGCCCGCGCCAGTCAGACCTGATGATTGTCGCCGGGCGGGTGAGCCGCAAGATGGCCCCCGTGCTTCGCCAGTTGTACGACCAGATGCCCGCCCCCAAGTGGGTCATCGCCATGGGTGACTGCGCCTCCTGCGGCGGCGTCTTCAACAACTACGCCATCCTTCAGGGCGTGGACGAAATTGTCCCGGTCGACATTTACGTGGCGGGCTGCCCGCCGCGCCCTGAAGGCCTGATCCACGGCGTCATCACCCTCCATGAAAAAGTCCAGCGCGAGCAGTTGAAGAAGTGGGCTTAACGATGAACGAACAGCTAAACGATATTGCCACGACCCTGCAAGCCAGGTTTTCTGCCAGCCGCCAGGACTTCCGCGACCAGGCCATCCTGATCGTATCCCCGGAAAACATTATCCCGGCGGCCCAGGCCCTGCGTGACGAGTTTGGCTTTGCCATGCTCAGCGCCCAGACCGCCGTGGATTACGGCGTGGAAGCCGACCCGCGTTTCCATGTGGTTTACCAGATCCGGGATGTTACCCGTAACCTGCTGATCACCCTGCGGGTGCCGGTCAGCGGTCCCACACCTGCCGTACCCAGCCTGACGCCGGTTTATTCCAATGCCAACTGGCTGGAACGCGAAATCTGGGATATGTTCGGCATCGCCTTCCCTGGGCACCCCGACCTGCGCCGCATCATTATGCCCTACGACTGGGAGGGCCACCCCCTGCGCAAGGATTACCCCCTTGGCTACGAAGAAGTGCAGTTCACGTTTAATCAGGATGAGATCCAGGCACGCAAGCCGCACCCCAAAGGCTGACCGTTTACGATTTGCCGTTGATTGCCAGATGACGATCCTCTTTGTGGACGATAGATTGACAGCGGTAGGTTTTCACAGGACACCCTATGACCGAAATCCGTGAAGTAAGTGTTGACGAGCTAAAAAACCTGGTTTCCGAGCGCGCCCTGACCGGCGAGACTATGCTGCTCAACATGGGCCCGCAGCACCCCAGCACGCACGGCGTGCTGCGCCTGCTGCTCGAGCTGGATGGCGAGATTGTCCTCAACTGCATCCCCGATATCGGTTTCCTGCACACCGGCGTCGAAAAGAACATGGAAGCCAAGACTTACCAGAAGGCCGAGGTAATGACCGACCGCCTGGACTACCTCAGCCCGCTGGGCAACAACCTCGTTTACTCTCTTGCTGTGGAGAAACTGTGCGAGCTGGATGTTCCTCCCCGCGCCCAGGCCATCCGCGTCATCCTCGCCGAACTGACCCGCATCAACTCGCACCTGGTCTGGTTGGGTACCTCGGGCCTCGACCTGGCGGCGATGTCGGTCTTCCTGTACTGCATGCGCGAACGCGAGCGCATCCTCGATATCTTTGAGCTGATCTCCGGCGCGCGAATGATGACCACTTACATCCGCCCTGGCGGGTTGTGGCGTGATGTACCGGTGGAATTCGAAACCGCGGTGCGTAATTTCATTAAAGACATGCCGGAAAAGATCGACGAGTACGAGGGTTACCTGACCAACAACGAGCTCTTCCTCGACCGCACCAAGAACATCGGCGTGATCAACACCCAGCAGTGCCTGGAATGGGGCATCACCGGCCCAATCCTGCGCGCCAGCGGCATGCCTTATGACATGCGCAAAGCCGTTCCTTATTCCGGCTACGAACTGTACGACTTTAACATTCCCACTATGCCCGATGGCGATATCTACTCGCGTTACAAGGTGCGTGTAGAAGAAATGCGCCAGTCCCTGCGAATTATCGAGCAGGCACTGGATAAGCTGCCTATGGGGCCTGTGCGCAGTAACAACCGCAAGTACGTCCCGCCTCCCCGCTCGGAACTGGGCGTCAGCATGGAAGCGCTCATCCACCACTTTAAACTGTGGACTGAGGGCTTTTCCCCGCCAGCGGGCAGCGTCTACGCCACCATCGAGTCGCCCCGCGGAGAGTTAGGCGTCTATATGGAAAGCGACGGTTCTCCGAAGCCGATGCGCGTCCACTACCATACCCCATCGTTTGTTAACCTGCAGATCATGCCCCTTCTCACCCGCGGACACTTTGTTGCCGACGTGGTGGGCGTGATCGGCAGCATTGATATTGTTCTGGGAGACTGCGACCGGTGAACGAGACTGCCAACACCCCTTCCCTTGCCAGCCAGTACGGCGCCGAGATCGAACAAATCCTGGCCAAGTACCCGCCGGGTTTTAAACGTTCTGCCGTGATGCCACTGCTGCACCTGGCCCAGCGCCAGCGCGGCTATGTCTCTCAGCAAGCTATGGCCGAGATCGCCGAAATTACCAGCGTTTCGACCACCCAGGTGGGGGAAGTAGCCGGTTTCTACAGCCTATATTATGAAGAGCCGCATGGGCGGTATCACATCCAGGTATGCAATGACCTGCCCTGCGCCATGCGCGGGGCGGATGCCTTCCTCCAGCAGTTGTGTGACTATCTTGAGGTCAACGCTGGCGAGACCACTGCCGACGGCCTGTTCACCGTGGAAGCGGTTAAATGCCTGGCGGCCTGCCACCGCGCGCCTATGTTCCAGGTGCAGGGCGATGGCGATATCGTCTACCGCGAGCTGGCTGGCGGCGAGGATGCTGATACCGCTCAGGATATCGACAACCGCATCACCCGCATGATGGAATCGACTCGGGCCTGGATCGAGGAAGTCCGGCGCGCTGCCGGTTCCGAGGCTGCCATCCATTATGCCGGAGGTCAGCCATGAGCGAACAGAATCGAAATGCCCTGAACAAGCATATCCTCCTGCGCCACCGCGATATCCCCAACATCAGCCAGTTGGACGTGTATCTCCAGCACGGCGGGTTCCAGGCCTTCAAAAAGGCCCTCACCGACATGACCCCCGCCGAAGTCAGCGGCGCGGTGAAAAACTCCGGGCTGCGCGGTCGCGGCGGCGCGGGCTTTCCTACCGGGCTTAAGTGGTCGTTCCTGCCGTCCAATATCTGGCCCCACTACGTGGTGTGCAACGCCGACGAGTCCGAGCCGGGCACCTTCAAAGATCGCGAGATTATGGAGGGCAATCCCTTCCAGTTCCTTGAAGGGGTAATGCTGTGCGCCTACGGCGTGCAGGCCAACGACGCCTATATCTACCTGCGCGGCGAATTCTGGACTATCGCCGCCGGGCTCGACCGGTGCATCCGCGAGCTGGAACAGGCCGGCTACCTGGGCGACAACCTCTTTGGCACCTCGTATTCCCTGCGCCTGTACACCCACCTGGGCGCAGGCGCTTATATCTGCGGCGAGGAAACGGCCCTGCTCGAATCGTTGGAAGGCAAGCTGGGCCAGCCTCGCCTGCGCCCGCCCTTCCCGGCGGTTTACGGCCTGTACGGTAAACCCACCGTGATCAATAACGTGGAAACGCTGACCAACCTGCCGCCCATCATCCAGAACGGCGCCGAGTGGTACAAATCCTACGGCACCGAGAAGAGCCCGGGCGTCAAAATCTTCAGCCTGTCAGGCCGCGTCAGGCGTCCCGGCAATTATGAGCTGCCCCTGGGCGCTACCTTCCGCGACCTGATCTACACCCACGGCGGCGGCATCATCGACGACCGCCCGGTCAAGGCCATTATGCCCGCCGGGGCATCCTCCTCGATCATTCGCGTGGAAGATAACGAAGCGCTGCTGGATACGCCTATGGATTACGAATCGGTGGGTGCCATTGGTTCCCAGCTTGGTTCGGCTTCGGTAATTGTCATCGATGATACCGTCAATATGGCCTGGCTGGTGGAGAAAACGGTCAACTTCTTCAAACACGAGTCCTGCGGCAAATGTACCCCCTGCCGCGAAGGTACCTACTGGATGAACCACCTGGCCCGCCGCATCGCCTCTGGCCAGGCTGACTCGGGCGATATCGACCTGCTCAACACCGTCGCCGGGCAGATTGCCGGAAAATGCCTGTGCGCGCTGGGCGAGTTCTCGGTAATGGCTGTGCAGACCGGTATCAGCCAGTTCCGCCCCGATTTTGAAGCCAGCCTCAAGCCTGCTGAAACCCGGCGGGCCGCCCAACCTGAATCCGCGCTCGCGCCGGCGCATGGGGAGAAGTAGCGTATGCCCAACATGATCAACCTCTTCATTGATGATCGGCCCGTCTCCGTGCCTGCCGGGACCCTGGTGGTCGAGGCTGCCAGGCAGGTTGGCAACGACATCCCCGTCTTTTGCTACCATCCCAAGATGGAGCCGGTGGGGATGTGCCGCATGTGCCTGGTGGAGATTGGCCGCCCCATGATCGACCGCGCCACCAACCAGCCGGTGCTGAACGAGGATGGCTCCCCACGCATCCAGTATGGCCCCAAGCTGGAGACTGCCTGCACCACCCCCGTCTCCGAGGGCATGGTGGTGCGCACCTCCACCCCAAAGGTCATCGATGGGCGCCGCGAAATCCTCGAGTTCCTGCTCACCTCGCATCCCCTCGACTGCCCCATCTGCGACAAAGGCGGGGAGTGCCCTCTGCAGAACCTGACCCTGGCCCACGGCCCCGGCACCAGCCGCTTCCCGCTGGATGAGAAAATTCACCTGGCCAAGCACTATCCGCTGGGCGAACAGATCGTACTCGACCGCGAGCGCTGCATCCAGTGCGCCCGCTGCGTGCGCTTCCAGAGCGATGTTGCTGGCGACCCGGTGATTGGTTTTTCGCAGCGTGGCCGCGCGCTCCAGATCGTCACCTTCTCCGAACCCGGTTTCGACTCGTACTTCTCCGGTAACACCACCGATATCTGCCCGGTTGGCGCCCTGACCACCACCGATTTCCGCTTCCAGGCCCGCCCGTGGGAGCTCAAGCCGGTCGCTTCAATCTGCACGCAGTGCCCGGTTGGCTGCAACCTGACCCTCAACGTTCGCCGGGAGGCTGCGCCAAAAATGGCGGCGCCAAAAATGACGGGCCCCACCGGGCAGCCGGTGATCAAGCGGGTGATGCCCCGCCAGAATGAAGAAGTCAACGAAATCTGGATCTGTGACAAAGGCCGTTGGGCTTACCACTTTGCCGAGGAAGGCGAGCGCATCAATGAGCCGCTCATCCGCCGCAACAGCGAGCTGGTCAAGGCCACCTGGGACGAAGCCCTGGATTTGGTCGCGCAGCGGCTGAAGGAATCGGGCAGCACGGGCGCGAAGCCGCTCTTCCTGGCTGGCGGGCGCCTGCCCAACGAAGACCTGTTCAACCTGCGCAAGCTGGCCGAAGGCCTGGGCGCGAACACGGCCCTATATACCGATATGGCTGGCGGCGAATGGACTGCCCGCATTGGCCTTGCGCCGGGCTCAAACATAGCCGCGATGGGCGCCGAAACAGCCATCATCGTAGTTGCCAGCGACCTGGAAAACGAAGCGCCCCTCTGGTACCTGCGCCTGCGTCAGGCTGCCAAACGCGGCGCGCGCCTGATCGTGCTCAACCCGCGTTCCACCAAGCTGGATGGCGCTGCCAAACACACCATCCGTTATGCCTATGGTAACGAAGCCGCTGCGCTGCGCGCCTTCCTGCCCGGGGCGGAGGTTGCTGAAAGCGATCGGACCGCTGTGGAAGATTTCGCCTCCGCTGAAAACGCGGTGATCTTCTTCGGCAGCGAAGGCCTGGGACTGGAAGGTTCCCGCGCCCTGGCGAATGCCTGCGCGGCGGTGCTGCTGGCGACCAACCACACCGGACGCCCAAACAACGGGCTGGTCGGCGTGTGGTCTAAGGCCAACCTGCAGGGCGCCTATGATATGGGCTTTGCCCCGCTGGATGACCTGCCCGCCACCCTGCGCCGCGCTCCGCTGGCTCTTATCGCCGCCGCAGATCCGGCTGGCGACAGCCCTGCCCTGGCCCAGGCGCTGGATGAAGCCGCGTTCGTGGTGGTTCAGGAGCTGTTCCTGACCGAAACCGCTCGTCTGGCGGATGTGGTGCTGCCGGTGCAGAGCTTTATCGAGCGTGAGGGTACCTTTACCTCCGGCGAGCGCCGCGTGCAGCGCTTCTACCCGGCGGTTCCCGCTCCGGCGTCCCACGGGCCAAAAGCCGATTTCCGCGTTATCGCAGATATCGCCGCCCGCCTGGGCCTGGATGTGGAAGGCCGCGCCGCTTCACTGGTGATGGCTCGCATTGCCGGGGAAGTGGGCGGCTACGCCGGGGCGACCTACCCCGAGCTGGCCAAAGTCAAACCGCAGTGGCCCATCATGGGGCGCGCCGACCTGTACTACGGCGGCACATCTTACGAAAACCGCCAGGGACTGGGCGTCCAGCTTTCGCCCGCCGTGGCGGATGGCCGCTGGGCGTATGACCCCGCCAGCCTGCCCGTTCCCGCCCCGGCGGCCCCACCCGTGCCGCAGCCGGGCGAACTGTGGCTTGTGCCCGTCACCCGCCTGTATGACAGCGGGCGCACGGTGTCTCCTTCTGCGATCTTGCGCCAGCGCATTGCCCAACCCGCGCTTTGGCTGCACCCTGCCACTGCCAGCGCGCTGCACCTCGCCGCGGAGTCTCAGGTTTCCATTGTTTTGGAGGGCAAAGAATTCCGCCTTCCTGTCCGCCTGGACGATGCGCTCCCGCCGTCCGTTGCCCTGGTCCCGCGCAGCACCGGCATTCCCCTTGCCGCCCCTCTGGCAGTCACCCCGGCGCGGGTTGAAGAAACACCCATTACCGGCTGACGGAATGATCCACAGCGCCGCACCCATCACACTGCGCAAAGCCGGTTTGACCGTTCACTTTTCACTGATCGACCGATTGACTGATTGACCGACTGCTCACTAGGAACCTGATTATGGATGCCTCAATGATTTGGGAATGGGTATTCAAAGCCATCTTCATCTTGATCGCCAGCACCATTGGCTTTGCCTATATGACGCTGTACGAGCGCAAAGCCCTGGCCAGAATCCAGGCTCGCATCGGCCCCAACCGCGCCGGTCCATTTGGGCTGCTCCATCCAGTGGCGGATGCCATCAAGCTGATTTTTAAGGAAGAGCTGATCCCTGCCAACGCGGACAAGCTCATCTTCATCATCGCCCCGGTGATCACCGTATTCCCTGCCCTGATTATTACCGCCACCACCCCCCTGGGCGGCACGGTCAACCTGTTTGGACGCCAGGTGGCCCTGCGGCTCACCGATGTTAACGTGGGCGTGCTGTATGTAATGGCAGTAACGTCCATTTCGGTCTATGGCATCACCCTGGCGGGCTGGTCTTCCAATAATAAATACGCCACCCTGGGCGGCTTGCGCTCCACCGCGCAGATGATCAGTTACGAGATTGCCATGGGCTTCAGCTTCATCGTCCCGGTGCTGCTGGCTGGCTCGATGAGCCTTCAGACCATCGTGGATGCCCAGAAGGACTGGTGGTTCATCCTCCTGCAGCCCGGCGCGGCCTTCATCCTCTTTATCTCCATGCTGGCTGAGACCAACCGCGCCCCCTTCGATATGCCCGAGGCTGAGCAGGAACTGACCGCCGGTTACCACACCGAATATTCCGGCATGAAGTTCGCCTTGTTCTTTATGGCTGAATACATCAAGATCATCGCCGTCTCAATGATCTTCGCCACTCTCTTCCTGGGCGGCTATTACCTGCCCTTCCAGAGCGCCATCGAAGCCTTCACCGCCGGGGTGCCCTGGTTGAGCTGGTTCAATGTGGTGCTGCCATACCTGGGACCGCTGGTGCTGTTCATTAAGGTGGCGCTGATCCTGTTCGTCTTTATCTGGATCCGCGCCACGCTGCCGCGCATCCGTTATGATCGCCTGATGGCCTTCGGTTGGAAGGTCACGTTCCCGCTTTCGCTGCTCAGCGTGCTGGTTACCGCCGCGGCCATCTTGCTGGTAGGAAGGTAGACAGATGCTCAAAGGTTTAGTCCAGACCCTGAAAGAGTTTTTCAAAAAACCGGTCACGATTATGTATCCGGAGCAAAAGCGCCCGGTGCGCAACCGCTTCCGGGGGAGACACGTGCTCCAACGCTACGAGAACGGGCTGGAGAAGTGCATCGGCTGCTCGTTGTGCGCGGCTGCCTGCCCTGCTGACGCCATCTTCGTGGAGGCCGCGGAGAACACCGACGCGGAGCGTTATTCGCCCGGCGAGCGCTATGCTCGCGTGTATGAGATCAACATGCTGCGCTGCATCTTCTGCGGTTACTGTGAAGACGCCTGCCCCACCGAAGCCATTGTCTTGCGCGACCAGTACGAGCTGACCTTCCTCGACCGCCCCGGCTCGATCTATCCCAAAGAGATGCTTCTTGAGCCCGTACCGCCCGGCGCGAAGCCCACTCCCCAGGTCACCGAGCCTGGCAAATTCACCAAGTCCGTCCCGATCATGAAGGACCCTACCGACTAACTGCTTCCCCAGGAGGCCCGCATGCCCGGTTTGCCCATCGTCTTTTTCATCCTGGCCGCCGTCGCGGTCGCCACCGCGCTGGGAACCATTTTCAGCCGCAACGCCATCTATTCGGCCATGTTGTTGGTGCTCAATTTTGCCACCGTCGCTGTCCTGTACCTGATCCTGGGTGCGCCGTTTATTGCCCTCTCGCAGATTACTGTTTACGCCGGGTCGATCATGGTGCTCTTTCTGTTCGTCATTATGCTGCTGGGCGCTGAGCGGCTGGCCAAGAGCGAGAATCTGCGCTGGCATCCGTACCTGGCTGTTCTGCTGGGCCTGCTGCTCGCCGCCGATTTTGCCTATATTCTGATCAGCTCGACCAGCCAGATGGTGGCGGTGGCCGAACCCCCGGCCAGTTTTGGCGCGCCGGACGCCATCGGCCAGCTGCTCTTCACTGAGTACGCCCTGCCGTTTGAGATCACCGCCGTGATCCTGCTGTCCGCCGTGATCGGCGCCATCATCCTGGCCCGGCCAGACCGTCCCGCCGGGCGCGGCGGGTTGCGCCGCCAGATTGTTGGAGAGAAGCTGGCGGATTCACTGCCAGTGGAACCCACTCCCTTGCCTCAAGAACCGGCTGTGCCGGAACCGCTTGCTGAACCGAAGTAACCCCCAGGAGAATAAAGAGATGATCCCTGTTTCGTACTACCTGGCTTTATCCGCGGTTTTATTTGTTGTCGGCATCCTGGGGGTGCTCATCCGCCGCAATGCGCTGGTGATGTTTATGTCACTTGAGCTGATGTTCAACGCCAGCAACCTGGCCTTTGTCACTTTTGCTCGCATGTACGGCAACCTCAACGGGCAGTTGATCGTGTTCTTTGTCATGACGGTGGCCGCCGCTGAGGTAGCCATTGGCCTGGCGCTGATGGTGGAGATCTTCCGCCGCAAGCGCAGCATCGATATGGACGACCTGAACAGCCTGAAAGGCTGATCCAGCGGAGGGAATATGGTTTTCCAAGAAGCATTGTCCGCCCCCTATCTGAACCTGGTGCCCCTGGTCGTCCTGCTGCCCGTCGCGGGCTTGCTGATCAACCTGCTGATCGGCAGCCGCCTGGGCGAAAAGGGCATCAGCGCCATTGCCAGCCTGTCAGTGGTTGGTTCCTTCGTGGTTGCCGCCCTGCTGGCTGTTTCTCTGGCCGGTAGCCCGGAACCGAAAACCGTGCCTTTCCTGGACTGGATTACCATTGGCACGCTCAACGTGGCCTGGGCTTTTCGCGTGGATACCCTCTCGGTGACCATGATGTTGGTAGTCTCCGGCGTTGGCGCGCTGATTCACATTTACGCCGCCGGTTACATGCACCAGGATGTGCGCCACAACGGCGACCCGGCCAGGTACCGTCGTTTCTTTGTGTTCCTCAACCTGTTTATCGCGGCCATGATGATCCTGGTTTCCGCCGACAACTTCCTCATGCTGTTTGTCGGTTGGGAAGGGGTGGGGCTGTGCTCCTACCTGCTGATCGGCTTCTGGTTTGAGAAGGGCGAGGGCGGCATTGGCAATGCGCTGGCAGCCAAGAAAGCCTTTGTGGTCAACCGCATCGGCGACTTTGGCCTGCTGATCGCCATGTTCCTCATCTTCTGGAACTTTGGCTCGCTCCAGTTCGATGCAGTCTTTGAAAAGGTCCCCGAGGTATCGCAGGGCGTGATCCTGGCGATTACTCTCTTCCTGCTGCTCGGCGTCACCGGCAAATCCGCGCAGATCCCGCTCTACGTCTGGCTGCCAGACGCCATGGCTGGTCCTACCCCGGTCTCGGCCCTCATCCATGCCGCCACGATGGTCACCGCGGGCGTCTACCTGGTGGCGCGCTCCAACCCGCTTTATGCTGCTAACGGAACCGCAGGTTCCGCGGTGGCCTGGGTCGGCGCGGCTACGGCGCTCTTCGCGGCGACTATCGCCGTGGGCCAGTATGATATCAAGCGCGTGCTGGCCTATTCGACTATCTCTCAGTTGGGCTTTATGGTCGCCGCGGTTGGCATGGGCGCGTACGTGGCTGGGATGTTCCACCTGATCACGCATGCCTTCTTCAAAGCCCTGCTCTTCCTCTCTGCTGGCTCGGTGATCCTTGGCATGGAGCATGGACAGGAAGCGGCCTATCACAGCCACGGCAGTAACAGCCATGGCAAGGTGAATTCTGACGACAGCCATGCCGATTTCGATCCCCAGGATATGCGCAACATGGGCGGCCTGCGCGCAAAGATGCCGGTGACCTTCTGGGTCTACCTGACCGGCGCGCTGGCCCTGGCCGGGATTGCCCCGCTGTCTGGCTTTTTCTCCAAAGATGAGATTCTCGCCGCCGCCACCGATTACAACCTGGGCATTTTTGTCCTGCTGATCCTGGCGGCGTTCCTGACCGCCTTCTACATGGGGCGCCAGCTTCTGCTGGTCTTTTTCGGCGCTACCCGCACCCGCGCCGCTGGAGCGGCCCGCGAAAACCGCCCGATTATCACGGTGCCCTTGATCCTCCTGGCGCTGCTGTCCTTCTTCGGCGGCCTGCTCAACCTGCCCGGCGTGCATACCCTGGAAACCTGGCTGGAGCACACCATTGAAATCGCTCACGCTGCCGAGTTCATGCCCCTTGTGGCGGGGCTGGCCCTGCTCATCTCTTTGATCGGCGTGTACATTGCCTGGCTGGTTTACGGGCGGCGCGCCCCTGCCGCGCGGAGTGGCCGCGTCACCGGCTCCCTCGCCCCGTTTATTGATCCTCTCCAGGTTCGCCAGCCGGCCCTGTTCAGCGCTTTAGCCAATGCCTGGGGCGTAAACAGCGCCTACTACCAGACGATCGTCAAGGGCTACCAATCCCTGGCGGCCTTCATGTCCGCCGCCTTTGATGAAGGCCTGATCGACGGAATCGTCAATGGCTTTGGTTACCTCACCCGCTGGGCGGCGCAGTTCTTCAGCCGCTTTCAGACCGGCTTTGTCCGTTCCTATGCGTTGATGGTTGTCTTCGGCGCGGCTGTCATCCTCACCTATCTGGCCGTTTCCGCCCTATGGTGATGCCATGATCAATCCCCTCGTTCTACTTACCTTCTTCCCGCTGCTTGGCTGCCTGGTCATTGCTTTCCTGAAGTCCGAGCAAAAAGCCGCTATCCGTTGGGTGGCTCTGGCGACCTCCCTGCTCACCTTTGGCATCTCGCTGTGGCTCGTGGCGATCTTCAACCCTGCCGATCCGAACCTGCAGTGGGTGTACAACGCGCCCTGGGTGCTGGCTGGCCCGGACCTGCGCGTGGTCTTCGGTTTTGGTGTGGACGGCCTGGGCCTGATGATGGTGCTGCTCACCACCTTTCTGACCCCACTGGCGATTCTTTCCACCTGGAGCTCCGTCCAGGAGCGGGTGAAGGGCTTTATGCTCTTCTTCCTTTCCCTCGAAACGGGCATGTTAGGCGTCTTCCTCGCCACGGATTTAATCCTATTCTTCATTTTCTGGGAATTCACCCTGGTCCCCATGTATTTCCTGATCGGCATGTGGGGCGGCGAGCGCCGCGTATATGCCGCGGTGAAGTTCTTCATCTTCACCATGTCTGGCTCACTGCTGATGCTGCTGGCTATCCTCTACCTTGGCCTGACCTCCGGCACCTTCTACCTGCCCGACCTGCTTGCCCGCCGCGCCGATTTTGCCCCGGCGGCCCTGTGGCTCTTCCTGGCCTTTGCCGCCGCCTTTGCCATCAAGGTGCCCATGTGGCCCTTCCATACCTGGCTGCCCGATGCGCACGTTGAGGCGCCCACCGCCGGGTCGGTGATCCTGGCGGGCGTGCTGCTCAAGATGGGCACCTACGGCTTCCTGCGCTTCAACGTAGCGCTCTTCCCCGAGGTGGCTGTACAGGCTGCCCCCTGGATCGCCGGGCTGGCGGTCATCGGCATTCTCTACGGCGCCATCGTCTCCTACGCGCAGCGCGACATGAAAAAACTGGTGGCGTATTCGTCCGTCAGCCACCTGGGTTTCGTCATGCTGGGCATCTTTGCCCTCAACGCCCAGGGCATTTCGGGCGCCATCCTGCAGATGGTAAACCACGGGCTGAGCACCGGCGCGCTCTTCCTGATCGTCGGCATGCTCTACGAGCGCCGCCACACCCGCGAAATGTCCGCTTTTGGCGGGGTCTGGAAGGTCATGCCCCTGCTGGGCGGGCTGGCGCTGGTGGTGGCCCTCTCTTCGGTTGGCCTGCCCGGGCTCAATGGCTTTGTCGGCGAATTCACCATCTTGCTGGGCGCGTTTGGCGCGCAGCCCATTCTCAGCCCCTGGTTCGCCGGGGTAGCTGCCCTGGGCGTCATTCTGGCCGCTGTGTACCTGCTGGTCTGGTTCCAGCGCGTATTCATGGGCGCGGTGACCGATCCCGAGACCGCCCGCCTGCGCGACATTACTGCGCGCGAGGTGCTGATCCTGCTGCCGCTGCTGGTGCTGATCTTCTGGATCGGCCTGTACCCCAAGCCCTTCTTCGACCTGATCAACCCCACCGTCGAGCAGTTCGTTGCCATCATCCAGACCGCCGCCGTAGCGGTGCGTTAACCGGAGGAACCCATGCTCTCCAGTGAATTTCTCATCATCCTGCCCCCCGTGATCGTGGCTGCCTGGGCCATTCTCCTCCTGATCGTCGACCTTTTCCTACCCGCCGATCGTAAGGGCATCACTGCCCTGCTGGCTGTCCTGGGATTGGGCGCTGCCCTGGGCGTGACGCTCGCTTTGGGCGGTGGCCCTCAGGCTGGTCCGGGCTTCTTTGGCATGGTCGTTCTGGATGGTTTTGCTGTCTTTGCCAACATTCTCATCCTGGTCAGCGGGCTGCTGGGCGTGGCCCTGGCCTACGATTACCTGAAGCGCATGGGCATCGACCGCGGCGAGTACTACGTTCTGCTGCTCATCTCCACCGCCGGGATGATGCTGATGGTTCAGGCCTATGACCTGATCGTGTTTTTCCTGGCCCTCGAACTGCTCTCGATCCCGCTGTACGTGATGGCCGGTTTCGCCCGCCCGCGCCCCGAATCGGAAGAGTCCGCGCTGAAATACTTCCTGCTGGGCGCATTTTCCGCGGCTTTCTTCCTCTACGGCTCTGCGTTGATCTACGGCGCTACGGCCCACACCGGACTGACCGGCATCATCGCCGCGATTCAGACGGGTGGGCCAGCGGCGAATCCCCTGCTGCTGATGGTTGGCGCGGCGCTCATTCTGGTGGCGCTGGGCTTTAAGATTTCCGCGGTGCCCTTCCACATGTGGACCCCGGATGTTTATGAGGGCGCGCCCACCCCGGTGACGGCCTGGATGGCGGTCAGCGTCAAGGTGGCCGGCTTTGCTGCGCTGCTGCGCGTCTTTATCGTCGCCTTTCCCTCCTTCGCCGAAGGGCTGACCCCTATCATCGGCGGCCTGGCCGCGCTGACCATGATCTTTGGCAACCTGCTGGCGATCATCCAGAGCAGCATCAAGCGCCTGCTAGCCTATTCCTCCATCGCCCATGTCGGCTACCTGCTGCTGGCCTTTGTGCCCTACGGGCGCGGCTCGGCCATAATGGGCGAAAGCGCCATATCAGACACGATCACCGCCACGCTCTTCTACCTGGTGGCCTACGGTCTCACCAGTTTTGCCGCCTGGGGCGTGGTCATTGCCGCCGAGCAGAAAGAGGGCCGCGGCCTGGCCCTGCGCGATTACGCCGGCCTGGGGCGCAAATACCCCTGGTTGGGCCTGGCTATGATGGCGGCGATGTTCTCCTTCACCGGCATCCCGCTCACCCTCGGCTTTTGGGGCAAGTTCTACATCTTCCAGGCCGCCCTGCAGGGCGGGGCGGTGGGGCTGGCCCTGCTGGGGCTGCTCACCTCGCTCATTTCCGCCTACTACTACCTGCGCGTGCTGGTGATCATGTACATGCAGCCCGGCGAGGAAGCGCCCGTTCATCAAAATACGTGGGTCAACCTGGTCACCATCGCCTCCGCCGCGGCGGTTGTGCTGCTGGCGGCCTTCCCCTACCCGCTGTTCAACCTGGCGGCGCGGGCGGTGTTCCGGCTGCCGTAAAGAGGAACTGGTAAGCGATTCGGCATCCGCAGTTTGGATGCCGAATCGCTTTTTAATATTCCTTTTCGGAACCGTGCCATAATAAGGTATACCAGCATTCAGGGAGAACATCATGCTTGCCAAAAATAAAACCAGCGCTTTTATCCTGTCTGTGATTGCATTTCTCTCTGGTTTTCTTGGATACCTGCTTGTTCCGGACCCGCAATTTGTGTTGAGCGAATGGTTTACCGGGGGGCCGCTCTGGCTGGTCCCCGCGGCCTTTCTGCTGGTATTCGCATTTGCTTTCTCCCGCTGGGTGATCATGGGTATGGAAGACGATGCTTTTGGCTGGAGGGGACTGCTCCGCTGGCTGGCGGGCGGTCTGCTCACCGGAGCGCTGCTGCACCTGGTGGCAATCAACCGGCCCGCCCAGGCGGAGGACAGCTTCCTGTTGGAATATCTGTTTGATCTGATACTGCCGCTGCTGGCCTGTGGGCTGATTTTCTGGTTGATCTTCCGGCGCAACCTTTTCGCCCGGTCCCCCAGCACGTCTTCAAATGGGTCATCGCTGACCGCGATGCGCTGGTTCCTCATTATCGGTGGGGCGCTGGTGGTTTTCGCCGGTCTGGTCTTCCTGTACGCTATCGGCGGCGAGGTCAAGCCCGTGCTGCTGGGAGTTGGCACGGTGATGATGGGCTGGTGCGGCATCCTGTTTGGCGCGCTGATGCATCCCGGCCGTCACGACAGTCTTGAAAACCGCCTTTCCCTATTCTCGGTAGTTCTCACCCTGGTCGCATTCGTTGTACTTGTCACCGGGCTGCTCTGGCCTTGACCGGCTAGCCCGGTTCGTCCGCAAGAATAGAATAAATCGCAAAATCCCACCACTGGCCCTTTTGCAGGGCAAAGCAGCGCAGCACGCCTTCACGCGCCATCCCGCAGCGTTCCATCAAGCGGCAGGCGGCTGTGTTCTCCGTGATGACCAGCCCCTGCACGCGCACCAGTTCAAGTTCGTTAAAGGCAAAATCCAGCACGCGCCGCAGCGCCTCGCTGGCGATCCCCTGTCCCCAATACCGGGCAGTCAGCACCACGCCCACATCCGCTTTGCGGTGGTGGGCGTCGATCTCCATCAGGTGGATGGCCCCCACCAGGCGCCCCTCTGCCGCCAGCTCGATACCCCACAGCCCGTCCGGTCGCTGCCGGTAGCCCTCGACCACCCCGGCCAGGTATGCCTCCGTGTCCTGCAGCGAGGCGTGCGGCCCCCATCGCAGGTAGCGCACCACCTGGGGGTCAGAAGCAAAGGCGAAATAAGCCTCGCCATCAGATGGCGCGCTATCTGATGGCGCGACATTCGTCCAGCGCAAAGCGCGCAGGATCAGGCGTGGGGTATGCAGGACCGGCAGTGGAATGAGCCGTTCGCTTGGGTTCATTCCCCGTTTAAGATCTTCAACACCTCGGGCAGCAGCGCCTGGGAGGTTGCCATCCCGCGCCCGGCATAGATGGTCTCGTTGCCCTGCCAGTCGCCGAAATACCCGCCCGCCTCGCGGAAGATGGGTGGGAACGGACCGCAGTCCCAGATCGCCATGATCGGGTCGATCATCACCTCGATGCGCCCGGTCGCCGCCAGCAGGTAGCCGTAGGCATCGCCCCAGCCCGGGTTGTACCACGCCCGCTGTGCCAGGCTCATAAAGGCATCTATCCCACCGTAGCGCCGGAAGTTCATGATATCGGTATGCGATACCACGGCCTTGCTCAAATCGCGTACGGTGGATACCTTGCAGGGCCGGTCATTCCACCAGCAGCCCAGCCCGCTGGCCGCAGACACCATCTCGTTCAGCGCCGGGAAGTAGGCTACTCCCACCTCCACCTGACCATCGATCTCCAGCCCGATCAGCACGCTGTACAGCGGCACGCCGTGGATGAACGACTGCGTCCCGTCGATGGGGTCAACGATCCAGCGGCAGGCGCTGTTCCGGTCGCGGTTGCCATATTCCTCACCCAGGATACCGTGTTCGGGGTAGGCGGTCTCGATGGCCTTGCGAATCGACTCCTCCGACTTGCGGTCGGCGATCGTCACCGGCGAGCCATCCTGCTTGGTATCCGGCTGCAGTTCTTTTTGGAAGTGTTCCAGCGTAAGCTGCCCGGCTTCAAATGCAATCCGGCGGGCAAATTGCAGGTATTCGTTGAGTGAATTGTTCATTACCGTATCCTCCGGATTTTTACCGCCATTTTGGTTCTACAAACACATCTGCCCAGGGTAGGCGGTAAGTAAACACAATATACAATACGAGTGAAATCAGGAAAAGCGCGATCAGCACTGCTTTTTGCGCCCTGCCGTAGGGCATTTTTTCCAACCCCGCTTCCAGGATTACTGTGCAGGCGCCAACCATCAACACGATCAGGTTGGCATACACGATCTCATACACGTTGTTGGCCCAGCGCCCGATCAGCGCCGGGGCAGTATACCAGATTAAGAAAATAATCCAAGGCAAGAAAACAGTCGCCATCAGGCGAGAAAAAACAAATGGCTCCCGGTCCGCTAATTTCCGGCGCTTCCAGGCGTATTCCAGGAGATTGACAATCAGGTAAGCGAAAAAGGCCGCCTTGTAATGCTGGAAGTTCGACTCATTTATCCCTGCGATGAGTGACAGCGGAAAAACCGGGAAAAATTTATAGGCGCCGTACAGTGCCATGAAAACGCCCCAGAAAGCAAGCGTCTTCAAAACGATGTGTACCTGGAACCGGTCACCATTTTTAGCACCCATGTGTCTGATAATTCCGGTAGAGCAAGAAACTTGCTGCGGCAAAGGCGATTTGCCCAAACGCGTTTATGCCTTCCTCCATCCACTGCTGCGCGAGGGTCTGTTCTGCCCCCGACATGCCTCCCATGGCTAGCAGGCAGAGGAAGGCCAAAATGAACCCCGCGCCAGCAGCGAATGCGCGCCGCCGGATGGAAATATACGCCAGCAAACCCTGCGCTGCCAGGCTGGCCAATACCATAACGATCAATAAGGGCAGCTTCCAGGGAGCAATGGCCAGCAGTGGCGCGGAACTTTTCTTCTTGGATTGCCAGGCCAGCAAAATCACGGAGAGTAGCAGTAGCACGAAGCCCGGCGCCATCAGCACAAACTGCAGATTGCTGAGCAGGGAGATGTTTGCCGCGCCGGTAGCGTAGAGCAGCTTCCATATCGCCTGTAAAAGGCCGCCTAGCAGGATCAGCGCCGCTCCGACAATTAACACACTGCCGCAGGTTTTTCCTCGGGCCAGGTATGCCGTTCGCACCAAGAAATACGCGCCGATCAGGAATGCCAGGTTCGGTACGAAATCAAACATAGCCAGGGGAATCACTGGATTCAATTCTATCTTGAATCCCTTCGTAATGGAAAAGTAGTTTTAGATATGCGGAGTATTACAGGTAGTAGTATTTTAGCATGAAACAGATCTTCGCGATTTAACAAAACCCAAACCCGATCTATTTCGTCGAGATTAACATACAGCTAAAGCAGCGCAATCATCACTCCCACAGCAGCTCCCACCGCCGTGCAGGCCGTGTTCACCCAGTCGTTGTCCAGCCAGGCCCAGCCGCGCACCAGCGCCGTTTGCGCCCCGCAGGTGTGCAGCGGGTGGCGCTCGGTTTCCTTCTGGCAAACCGGGCAGCGGTAGATAGCCTGCGTGGTGGCGCCCAGCAGCGAGTCGAACAGGCTGCCGGCCAGGCCGCCCAGGTTGATCGCCGCCAGCCACAGCGGCCAGTGGGCGGGGATGGCAAATACCTGCCCCTGCCAGCATACCACCGCCAGCAGCGCGATGAACAGCGCCCCGCTGGTGGAAGCCGCCGTCCCCAGCGCGGAAATGCCACCGGACGTGCCCGGCTCCACCTCGCGCCCGGTAGTAATCAGCCGCGGCGCGGCGCGGCTCAGCACGCCCAGCTCGGTGGCCCAGGTATCCGCGTTGGCCGCCGCCAGCGCTCCGGCAAACCCCACCCACGGCCAGGCCGCATCTGGCCACAACAGGTGCAGCAGCACGAACAGCCCAGCGACTCCGCCGTTAGCCAGCACCTGCCCCGCGTCGCGCTGCGCGCTCTTGGAAAACTTTTCCTCAAACATCGCTTTCCGCCGACCAAACAGCCTGGACAGCAAACTGGAAGAGATAAAAAACCCCAGCAGCAGCACCGCCCAACCGAAGCCGCCCAGGCCAAAGATCACCGTACCCAGCGCCAGCGCAGCCAGCGCTCCGGACCGGTTGAGCGAGCGGGCGCGCCAAGCTGCCCAGGCAATCAGGGAGGCCAGCGCCGCCCCCGCCAGCAGATTGGTCAGCGTGTTTATCACCATAAGCCCGCCGTGCGCAGCATGCCTGCAATCAGCAGCGCTGCGCTGACCGGAGCGCTGCACCAGATCAGGTACGCAATCTGGCGCTGTTCCGCGCGCCGGTAAAAGAACAACCCCATCGCCAGGTCCACGACGAATACGAATGCGCTCAGGATGGGCAGCAGCAGTAACTGCGCGGACTGCGCCGCTTCAATCCCCAGCATGACACGCACCTGCCCGGAAACCAGCAGGCTCACGCCCACCAGCAGCAGCAAGTTCAGGATCAATCCGGCGGACAGCAGCGCTCGCGTTATTTTGTCGGCCCAGATTTGGGCCAGGTAAGCTGCTGGCAGCACCGACACCGAAGAGATGGGCGTCAGGCTGCCCATTTCCAGCGCCCGCTGGAAGGTGCGTAAAAACGCCTCTGGGTCTTCTGGCGAAATAGCGTAGATCCGACGCGCGGTGGCGATCAGCAGCATGCCTTTCTTTTCCGATGCAATATATTCCACCGGTCCCAATTCGGGGGAATGGGCCACGCCCAGCAAGGCTCCCGGCCACTGCAGGCGCGGGCGCGGCAGGTGTGCCACCAGCTCGTCTGGCCGGCGCACCCACTCGATCTCCGGCAGCGGGATATCTTCAGCTCGCATCCCCCAGCGCAGTTGTAGCCCGTCTCGTTCCAGTCGGTAGACAGCCCGCGCCAGTGCAAAAGCCCGGTAAACCACCCAGGGCAGCGGCGCAAAAAGGACCAGCGCCAGCACCAACAGCGGTGCAAATAACGTCCCGGCCTGCGGGCTCAGCCCGAAAAGAAAGGCCAGCGTGCTCGCTCCACCCAATACCAGCAGCACCAGGGCGTGGAATAACAGCCCGCGGCGGCGCGGTGGGTAAAAGACAGCCGTTTCACTCATCCAAGAAAGTTCATCCAGATGGAAATCGAGCGGTACATCGCTGGGGCAATCACGTTTTTACTCGTACGCATGATCCAGCCCAGCACCAACCCGTGGATCAGCGTCATCCCAGACACGATTAGCCCGGTTTCCAGCGGAATGCGGTTGAACCAGGCCGGTACGTGCCACAGTGTAAACAGCAGCGCCGTCAGCCCGATCCCCGCCCATTCACCCAGCCACCAGCTCAACCGCGGCTGGATGTATCCGCGGAAGATGGTCTCTTCCGCCAGGCCAATGCCAATTGCCAGCAGCAGCAGGTTCAACTCCGCGGTGGTTACCCCCGCCAGCACGTCCATCACCCGGTTACGCAGGAAGATGGTCAGAATCGCCAGGGCAATGCCTATTTGCAGCGCCGGCATAAAAACGTTGGGGGCCTTCGCGCCCGCCGTTTTTGCCGCAGGGGCCGGGGGCGCGTTCTTGCCTGCCGGTTTTACACCCGCCTTTTTAACGCCTGTCTGATCCGCTGTCTCCGCGCTTTTGGCCCGGAAGTTCCAGCCCATACTGCGCAGCGGCTGTTTGCGCATCACCAGTGCGGCCATAAATGCCGCCAGCGCCATCGCTGCCGTCAGCAGCGCCCGACTCAGGTCCGCCACCGGCGCCGGCGCGGGACGGATCTCCGCCGGGAAATCCGGCGGATTGCCCGCGTAAACGATAACCGCCAGCAGCAGGATCAGAGCAAACATCGACAGCGCCGTGATCCCATCCCGGCGGGCAAACTTGAATCCTATAGGCGGAAATTTCAGCCGCGGGCTGAGCAAAAACAGCCAGGCAACGGCGATCGCTCCCAACCATTCACTGACCTGCGCTACCAGTATTTGAAATGACAAACCGCACCACCTTGTTGCAAAGTTATTTTCCAGCCCAAAAGGCCAAACCGCTGTCTTATTCGGCGTCGCTGCGCACTGGTTGGGTGGCCTCGGTTGAGGCGCCCGGCTGCCCGGCCTGCGGGTGGCTCTCATCCGCGGCGGAATTGCCAGCCTCTTCAAACTCGATCTTCTCCTCCATGCGCACCTGGCCGCGCAAGAACGCGCCTTCCTCGGTAGCCAGCGCGACTACCACCACATCGCCCCACACCCGCCCGGTGCTGCGGATGTCCAGCTTTTCGGCGGTGATGCAGCCGTTGACTGTCCCCGCTACAATGACACTGTTGGCTTTCAGATTCTCACAGGTCACTCGCCCGGTTTCACCCACTACAATTAGCCCGCGCACGGTGATCTCCCCTTCAAATGCCCCTTCGATGCGCACCCCGCCGCTTCCGCGCAGGTTGCCTTTCCAGTTAATGCCGGGTCCCAATACCGAGGTTACCCGCTCGGTTGGCGCCGCCGCGACAGGTTGGGTTGGGGCTGTTTTTCGAAACATATCGTTCTCCTTTTGCCGAGTTTAGCCTCTGGTCTCGGTGCCTTTGGGCGCCGGCCAGATGGTTCCAGCCCGCACCCGCGTGCCCGGCGGTACATCGGCTTTCACCGTGCAACCATTGCCCAGCAGCGATCTTTCGCCTACCGTGATTTGCAGGTTGACCGTGGCGCACATGCCAATCTGGACGTAGTTTTCCACTTTCACGTTCCCGGCCAGGGTAGCCCCCGGCGACAGGTTCACCACTTTGCCCAGCACGCAGTCATGCGAGACAATGGCCCCTACATTGAGCACCGTCCCAAAGCCTACCCGCGCCGCGCTGCCTATATAGGCATGGGCCAGTACCTGCACACCGGCTTCCAGCGTGGCGCTTGGCTCCACCACTGCCGTGGGGTGCACCAGCGTTGGGCAGGAAAAGCCCGCATTGGAAAGAATGTCAAAGATCTTAATCCGCACACCGACATTGCCGATGCCGCCCACCGCATTCACTGCCATCCGCACGCCGCGGCTGTGCCAGGCTTCCAGGTCGCTGGCCCCTCCCAGCACGGGCGCGCCCAGCACCTCGCTGCCTGCCGGCAGCCGGTCATCGATCACGCCGACAATCCGGTAGGTGCCCATTGCCCGTACCAGGTCGATCAGCGTTTTGCCATGCCCGCCGCCGCCAAAAACGATCAGCGCCGTCGGGTCGATGGGCGCCACGCCCGGTGAAATTAACCGCGAACTGGTCTGGGATGTTGCGATCGAAGGCTGGCTGCAAATATAGCACAAAACCTGCCCGGCGTGCACAATTTGCCCCGGCAGCGCGTGCAGGCCCACCACATAACCTTCTTCGGGGCTGGTCAGGTCCTGGCTGATGTCTTTCCCTTCCAGGCGCGCCAGCGTTTGCCCCTTTTTTACCTGCTGTCCATCCTGGATCGCCAAAGCGGCCAGCCAGAAGGCCGGTTCTTCCGGTAGATTGGGAATTGCAACGGCTGCGTACTGCACTGTTTCCTCCTCCTCATGCTTCGAACCGGCCTGGTTTTCGCGAGCTTTATGCGTTTTCATGGTTTTTTACCCTTCTCTCGGGCTGGATCGTTCTTGCCCGTCATCCACAACTCGAAACCGCCAGGGCATACTCCGCCAGGGTTCTGGCACCCGCTCGATCCCGACTCTTGGCCCGATCACCACCTGATTCTCGGTCACCGGCTGCCCGGCTTCGATCACCAGTTCTCCCAGCGGGTCGGTGAAATCGATGCCGTTCATCTTGCCGTCGATGCCCAGCGCCATGCACAGCCGGGCGGGGCCGTTGGTCCAATCACGCGGGGCCGCCCCGTTCCGCCGCCGTGCAATGATTTCCAATCCCTCGCACGGCGCGATGGCCCGGATCAGCACCGCCGCTGGCTGCCCCTCCGGCTCGGCGACCGCATTGAGCATCCAGTGCATGCCGTAAATAAAGTAAACGTACGCCCTACCCGGCGCGCCGTACATGACTGCGGTGCGCGCCGTGCGCCCCGCCCGCGCGTGGCAGGCCTGGTCGCTTTCGCCCTGATAGGCCTCCGTCTCGATAATGTACCCGCCCACGCGCTGCCCGTCGATCCGCCGCACCAGCCGCGCGCCCAGCAGTTCCCGGGCCACCGCGACCACTGGACGGTTGTAGAAAGATACCGGTAAAGGGGAAACCAGCATGCCTATATTGTACAATAGGTGTGATAACTTTCTATGCCTACCCTACCCCTTTCCTTGATCCTCTTTTCCGGCCTGCCCGGCTGCGGCAAGACCACCCTGGCCCGCCGGTTGGCGCAGCATTTCGGCATTCCGCTGTTTGCCAAGGACCGCCTCCAGTCGGCCCTGCGCCGCGATGGGTTGGCCCCACGCTCCGGCCCGGAAGGCTACCGCCTGATCCTCGACCTGGCCGGCGAGCAGTTAGGTTTGGGCGTCAGCGCCATCCTGAATGGGGTTTTCCCCATGCCCGGCTTTCGCGGTGAAGCTACGCGCCTGGCGGAGCAGACTGGCGCGCGGTTCCGGGCTATCTGTTGTTTCTGCTCAGACGAGGCCCTCTGGCAGGTGCGCATGCAGAACCGCACCCAGTATGTGCCCGGCTGGATCCCCGTCGGCTGGGACGAGGTGCTGCGCCTGCGAGATGTGTTTGAACCCTGGCCTCCTGGAGAGGCACTGCTGCTGGACGCCGTTCAGCCGGTGGAAAATAATTTCGCGCGGGCCGTCCAGTGGGCCAACTGCGTTGAAAATATTCATAAAGAAGGAGAAATTCTATGACAACGCTCAAAGATATCACCGGGCCCATGCGCCCGCCGTTTCTGCTGCTCACACTGGCCATTGTGCTGCTTGGCCTGGGCGTATCCGTCTGGTCCGGGGAACCGGTCAACATCGGGCACGTACTCCTGGTCCTGGCTGGCGCGCTGGCGGCCCATATCAGCGTAAATGCCTTTAACGAGTATTTTGATTTCAAGAGCGGCCTGGATACTCGCACCCAACGTACCCCGTTCAGCGGCGGCAGCGGCACGCTGCCCGCCAACCCCGGCGCCGCGCGCCCCGCGCTGGTCACCGCGCTGGCATCGCTGGCGGTAGTGGCTCTGGTGGGCCTATTCTTCCTTATTACGCGCGGCATGGGCCTGCTTCCGTTAGGGCTGGCAGGCATACTGGTTATTGTGATCTACACCAACGTTTTTCTGCGCAGCCCGCTCCTGTCGCTCCTTTCCCCCGGGCTGGGCTTTGGCACGTTGATGGTCATGGGCACCGTTTTTGCACTTGCTGGGCGTTACACCTGGACGGCCTTCGCTGCCTCGCTGGCGCCCTTCTTCCTGGTCAGCAACCTGCTGCTGCTAAACCAATTCCCTGACCGGGAGGCCGACCAGACGGTGAACCGCAGGCATTATGTGATCACCCTCGGGCGGCATAAAGCCGCTTACATCTATACGGCCTTCCTGGCGCTGGCCTACCTCTCCATCCTTTTAGGCGTGGTTACAGGGCTGCTGCCCGTGCTGGCCCTGCTGGGCCTGCTGACCATCGTTCTGGCGGTGCCTGCCTCCCGCACCGCGCTTGCCCACAGCGATGATATCCCCCGGCTGGTGCCTGCCATGGGCATGAACGTACTGATTAACATCCTCACTCCGGTGCTGACGGCCATCGGCCTGCTGCTGGCGCGGTAAAACAAAAGAGGGCTCCTGCCTTCTCGCGTTCATTGGAGCGTTTGGCCGGCTAAAACGCTCGCAGTCGCGCCTGCACGTGGTTCAACGTGTGGGCTTCCAGGCGCGCATTTTGCACGCTGGAAAGCAGCACCGGCTTCATAACCCGGCTTCGCTGCGCGGCTTCATACGCGCGGCGATATTTCTCCACGGTTCCTTCCCGGTTCATCCCGATCTTCTGGAAGGCCGCCGCCCCGCTTGCCATCGAACGGCTCTGGAGATACGCCTGCATGGCCTCATAATATGCGCTGGCCTGCTCTAGCGTGATGCCCAGATCCGCCAGAGCCTCATTGCAGCCGCCAGAAAGCGTACCGCCCACGGGCGGGCGCTGCAAGAAGTACATTTCAACCAGCATCGTTACCTGCGGCAGCGAAAGCTTATTGCGCGCCGCCCACTGGAACACATTGAGGGGAAAGGCCTTGCCTACCACCTCGATCACGTCGATTTCGTCGATCAGGCAGTGCACCTGGTAGCCCAGCAGAAAAGAGGAGAGATGCGGGTAGCGGGCAGCCATCTCTCTAATGCGGTCTTGTTCCAGGTGAGTATCGGTGCGCGGTATTTTAGCCAGGTAGCGAATATCCGGTACAATCGCGCCCCAGTGATACGCTGCTGGGTCGCCTGGCTTGAGAATCGGCGCCAGCTTGGCGGCGAGGAAATAGTGCGAATAAGGGCCCATGCGTTATTGAAGGGTTTGCGTGGATCCGCTGTCCTCAGGCGGGTCGCTGCCTCAGACGCTGGTCTTTCTCCAGCGTCAGGCGCAGGCCGGTTTTGAGATCCACCGCCGGGTGGTAGCCGAGCAGCTTTTCCGCCAGGGCAATGTCAGCGCGCATATGCCGCGGCCCGCCCTCGTTGCGCGGGTTATACACAACCTCCGGGCTTCCACTGGCGGTCTCCAGCACCAGGTTGACCAGATCGTGAACGCTGGTTTCCTTGCCGCTGCCGATGTTGATGATTTTCTGGCTGATCCCCGGTGCAGTTGCCGCGGTTGTCATAGCGTTTACCACATCATCCACGTACACGTAATCGCGCGCCTGGCTGCCATCTCCGTGCAGCACCAGCGTGCCGTTGTAGCAGGCCTGGCGCAGGAAATAGGGGATCACCGGCGCGTGCACCGGCGGCAGGTGCTGCCCCGGCCCGTAGGCGTTGAACACCCGCAGGGTGACCGTCTCGATCCCCCACAGGTGCCCGATGGTGCGCACATAGTACTCCGCCGACAGCTTGGATACCGCGTAAGGAGAGCGAGGGTTGGGCATGGCATCTTCATGCAGCGGCTGCTCGTCCTGCTCGCCGTACACCGCCCCCGAGGAGATAAACACCACCCGCCGCACCCCCACATCGCGCATGGCTTCCATCAGGGTCACCGTTCCGCCCACGTTTACCTGGTTGTACTCGCGCGGGTACAGCACCGATTCGGGCACCGACACCCGCGCCGCCAGGTGGTAGACGCAGTCAACATCCTGCAGCAGAGTCCACAGCCGGGGCCGGTCGTTGATATCGCCGCGGGTCAGGTGAACTTCTTGCAGCAGCGCGTTCGGATCGCCGGTGGAAAGATCGTCCAGCCCGCGCACCATATTATTTTCGCGTACCAGGCGGTTGGCCAGCGCCGCTCCCAGGAATCCAGCCGCGCCAGTGATTAAATAACGCATGTGCAAAGTCCGTCAGGGAAGAAAAGATGAGTGTTTCCCATATCAGTTGTGATTATAGCATAACCTCCCCCGCCAAAAATCCGCCAGTAAAACGTGACGTTTATCCGCTCGAAACGGTTACAGATTCACTGCGCGCGCCCGTTGACCAGAAGCGGCGAAACCATTAACCTTACCCAGAGCGTATAACCATAAATCAATATTGGAGGAATAGATGGAAAAGACAATGGAAGGCCTCGCTGAAGCCTTTGCTGGAGAGTCGCAGGCACGTAATAAGTACCTGGCTTTTGCCAAGAAAGCCGATGAAGAGGGCTATCCCCAGGCGGCCCGCCTGTTCCGGGCGGCAGCCCAGGCAGAGCTCATCCATGCCCAGAACCATTTCAAGGCCATGGGCGCGATTAAATCGACCGCCGAAAATCTTCAGTCGGCCATTGAGGGCGAGCACTACGAATCTGCCGTTATGTACCCGCCGATGATCGAGGCCGCCAAAGCCGAAGGCGCCAAGCGCGCCCAGACCAGTTTCGAATGGGCCTGGCAGGTGGAGCAGACCCACGAAGCGTTATACCGCGAAGCGCTCAACTGCCTGGAAGTTAAGGAAGAGGTGTACGATTACTACATCTGCCCCTTCTGCGGGCACACCCACCCGCGCAGCGCCCCGGAGAAATGCCCCGTCTGCGGCGCCCCCGCTTCCAAGTTCGAAAAAGTATCCTGAGTTCGTTTAAAAAGAGACCCCAAAGGGTAAAAACCTTTGGGGTCTCTTTAGAATCTATCTACTGCTTCAGCGACACCAGCGCCGGCACCCGGTCGAACATCCAGAAGCCTACCGGCAGGCCTATGATGGTCAGGCTGATCAGGTAGGCCGCTTCCATCCACAGCGCCGATAACCACCAGCCGATCAGCAGGAAGTACACTGCCCGCAGCAGGAAGTTGACCTGCGCCGGTTCCAGCGTCCGCTCCACCAGCGCGCCGTTTTCACCCGTGCGCACCATTACCTTGCGCACCGGCTCGCGCAGCGCCATCACCTGGGGGAGCATATTCAGCATAACCACTGCCAGCGGAATGCCGATGATGGTCAGCATCAGGATCCACGCCGCGATCATCCAGGCCTGGCCCAGCCAGACCCCGACAAACGCGAACCACAAGATCTGCAGCAGGCAGCCTGGCCGTTCCTGTGTCTCAATCGTTACTGTTCCTGTGTTTTCCATGTCAGCTCCCTTTTTCTGCGCCCTACACAAAATGCGCGGGGCGGCAGTGCCTTTTAATCCATATACGCGCCAGGTTGGTTTTGGTTGCAGCGGGGCAGGGTGGCTTCCGGCGCTCTTCGCCCGCATGCTGCTCTTCTCCTGCATTGGGAGAGATTCTCATTCAATGAGGGGACTGTTGAAAGACCGCCCTGCCCGATATCGGCGCGAACGCGTCCCAATGATGTAACATGCGCGTGTTACATCGATATACCTGACAGGGGGGTAACGAATTAATGAACCCAAATAATGAATTGCAAAGCTTACTCTATCTATAGAGCATATAGAAATCTGGAAAACACGAATATTTACGCGCTTCGCGCGCGGCGCTGGGTGAATGATAAAATAGATCAACCGGAGGAATCATAGCTATGAATTCATCGCAGCGGGTAGTGATCATTACCGGTGGAACGCGCGGCATTGGCGCTGCCGCGGCGAAAAAGTTAGCCGCCGGGGGCGCCTGCGTGGCGGTAAATGGACGCGCGATGTCCGCACGGGTGGAAGCGCTGCTGGCGGAAATCGATGCTGCTGGCGGCGAGGCGCGCTTCTTCCCCGCCGATGTCAGCGATCCGCGCTGCGTGCGCGAAATGGTGCAGGCGGTGTGGCAGACCTGGGGCCGCCTGGATGGGCTGGTGTGCGCCGCGGGGATCAACATCGACCGCCCTTTCCTGACGATGTCGCTGAATGACTGGCATGAAGTACTGGAGGTGAGCCTGACCGGTACCTTCCTCGCCTGCCAGGCTGCCGCGCCCGCGCTAAAAGCCAGCCAGGGCGCCATTGTTACCTTTGCTTCACAAACCGCCTTCAAGGGCCGCGCCAATGGGGCCAACTACTGCGCCGCCAAAGCCGGGGTCGTCGCCTTGACCAAGTGCATCGCCCAGGAACTGGCCCCGGACGTGCGCGCCAACGTGATCGTGCCCGGGCTGATCGAGACCGATGAAACCCGCTCCCGCCTGCACCTGGATGACCCGCTCGAGCGCGCCGGACGCACGGCGGCTATCCCGCTCAGGCGCATTGGTCAGCCGGAGGATGTGGCTGAAGTGGTCGATTTTTTGCTCAGCGAGCGCGCCGCCTATATCACCGGCCAGACCTGGTGGGTGAACGGCGGCTTGATGATGGTCTGAATCGACTTGACCCGTGCCGCGGAAAGGCGCATAATACAGTACGAAACGGATTTTTATTTGGGGAGTTGCAGGTGCCAAACCCATCGGACGCTGAAATTCACCAGATTGTCCAGCGCGTGCTCAGCCAATATGCCGGGATGTCCAATCCGCGGCCTACGGGCGCCAGCACCCATGCGCCCGCAGTTGCTCCTACTGCTGGATCTGTTCCGGCAGGTGCACCTGCTCCGGCAGGGGAGGCGAAACCTGCGCCCACCGGGCGTAAAGTGGTTGCTATTGGCGCGGACCACGGCGGTTACGAGCTTAAAGAGATCCTAAAATCGGACCTGTCTGCCCAGGGGTATGAGGTTATCGACGTTGGCACCAACAGTAAGGAAGCCGTGGACTACCCCGACTTTGCCTACGATGTGGCTCGTCTGGTCAGCACGGGTAAGGCCTGGCGCGGCATCGCCATCGATGGCGCGGGCATCGGGAGCTGCATTGTCGCCAACAAGGTGCCCGGCGTGCGCGCAGGGATGGCCTACGACTACTCCTCCGCGCTTAACAGCCGCGAGCACAACGACACCAACGTGCTGACCCTGGGCGCCGGGCTGATCGGCGTCAACCTGGCCAAACAGATTGCCGGCGTCTGGCTGTCCACGCCTTTTGGCGGCGGGCGGCACGAGCGCCGGGTGAATAAAATCGCTATCATCGAAAAGATGCATTTGAAATAGAGATAAACGAATGAACCCTGACCTGAAAACGGCGGAACAACTCATTGAAATCATCACCCGCGAGGTGCTGATCGCCCTGGCTGAGCAGCAAGATAAAGCCGCCGCGGCGGCTGCCGGGGGCGAGGCGCATCTGTGCCAGTACAACTGCGCGGAAGGGCTGTGCGTCAAAACCTGCTTTGACCGCACCGGCCACGTGATCAGCGCCGGAGCGGACCGCATCTCCACCACCCTGGGCGGAGTCCCCGCCGACCAGAACCTGGCCGGGATGATCGACCACACCCTCCTGAAACCCGACGCCACTCCTGACCAGATTGCCCAGCTTTGTTTTGAGGCGCGCAAACACAACTTTGCCTCGGTTTGTATCAACCCGGCCTGGGTGGAGCTGTGCGCGCAGCTTTTGAAAGGCTCGCCGGTCAAGGTTTGCACGGTGATCGGCTTTCCACTGGGAGCATCGGCGCCCGAAGTGAAAGCCTATGAAACCCAGCATGCCATTGATCAGGGCGCGACCGAAATTGATATGGTCATCAACATCGGCGCGCTCAAGGCCCGCGACCTGGAATTGGTAGCCCGCGATATCCGCGGCGTAGTGACCACGGCGCACGCCCGCGGGGTGCTGACCAAGGTCATCATCGAGACGGTGCTGCTCTCCGATGAAGAGAAAACCATTGCCTGCCTGCTCTCCAAAGAGGCCGGGGCTGATTTTGTCAAAACCTCCACCGGGTTTGCGGGCGGCGGCGCTACCGTTCACGATGTGGCCCTGATGCGCCGCGTGGTTGGTCCGGAGATGGGCGTTAAGGCCTCCGGCGGCGTGCGCACCTACGAAGACGCCGCCAGCATGGTCAAAGCTGGGGCCACCCGCATTGGCGCCAGCGCCGGAGTCAAAATCATTCAAGGCCCATCGGCTGAAAAACCTACCTCACCTGCGCCAGCGGCCCCCGCTGCGAAAAGCTATTAAAGGATCTCCTATGCTGATTGCCAGGGTCATTGGAAACACCGTTTCCACTATCAAAGATGAAAAGCTCCACGGGCGCAAGCTGCTCATCGTGCGCCAGACGGACGAGCGCGGCAGCCCGGTGGGTAAGCCCTATGTGGCCGTTGACACGGTCGACGCGGGCGTTGGCGACCTGGTGCTGACCTGCGCTGGCTCCTCCGCCCGCCAGACCAACATCACCAAAGATACGCCCGTGGACGCTGTGATTATGTCGATCATTGACTCCCTTGAAGTTGAAGGGGAAATCACCTTCCGCAAGTCTTGATCCCTATGGATACTGACCTTTCCTCCATTCAAGAAGCACGCGACCTGGCCACCCGGGCTTTTAATGCCTGGAAGGCCTGGAGCCACGCATCCCAGGAAGATGTGGACCGGGTGTGCGCCGCAATGGCCGACGCCGCCTACCGCGCCTCCGAGCGCCTGGGCCGCATGGCGGTGGAGGAGACGGGCTTCGGGGTGGCCGCGCATAAGAAGCTGAAAAACGAGTTTGCCTCACGGAACGTCTGGCAGAGCATCCGCGATCTCAAGACGGTGGGCGTCATCCGCCATGACCCAGACCGGCGCCTGTTCGAAATCGCCTGGCCGATGGGGGTGGTGGTAGCCCTGGTGCCTTCTACCAACCCCACTTCCACTGCCTTTTTTAAGGCCCTGATCGCCGTAAAAGCGCGCAACGCCATCATCTTTTCGCCGCATCCCTCGGCGAAGCGCTGTATTTTGGATGCCGTGCAGACGATGGCCGCCGCCGCGGAAAATGCCGGAGCGCCGCCGGGGCTGATCAACTGCCTCCAGCAGGTCTCCCTGACCGGCACCCAGGAGCTGATGTCGCACCGCTATACCGCCCTGATCCTGGCGACCGGTGGGGCGCCCATGGTGCGGGCGGCGCATTCCACCGGCAAGCCTGCCTACGGCGTAGGCCCGGGCAACGTGCCGGTGTATGTGGACCGCAGCGCCGACTGCGATAAAGCCGCCCGCTATATCGTGGCCTCCAAGGCTTTTGACCACTCCACCATCTGCGCCACCGAGCAGTCGGTCATCGCCGACCGGCCTATTGCGCGACAGTTGGCCGAACGCATGCGCGCCGAGGGGGCCTATTTTACCAACCCGCAGGAGACCAACGCGCTGCGCGAAGCGCTGTTCCGCCCGGATGGCAGCCTCAATACGGATGTGGTGGGAAAATCGGCGGCTTATGTGGCCGGGTACGCTGGCATTTCGGCACCCCCCGGTGCGCGCATCCTGGTCACCCCGCTGGTGAAGGCCGGGCGCGACGAGGTGCTTTCGCACGAAAAGCTCACCACCGTGCTGGGCTGGTACGAGGTGGATGGCTGGGAGCAGGGCTGCGATACTTCCATTGAACTGATCCAGACCGGCGGGCGCGGTCACACCCAGATTATCTACGCTAACAATCCGCAGGTGATTATGGCCTTTGGCCTGGAAAAGCCCGTCTTCCGCATCCTGGTCAATACCATGGGCACCCTGGGCGCCATTGGCCTGACGACCGGCCTGATGCCCTCGCTCACCCTGGGTTCGGGCGGGATCGGCGGCGCGATCACCGGCGATAATATCACCGCATCCCACCTAATCAACACCAAGCGCCTGGCTTATGAGACGCTTACCCCGCCCCTGGAGGCGCTGCTGCCCGGCGATGCCCCCGGCGGTCCCTCGCCCGCGGAGATTGAGAAAACCGTGCGGCAGATTCTCACTGAAATCCTGGCTAGCTCGGGAACCTGATTACGAGCAGCATACCACAGGAAACCCTGATCCCTAATTACTGCTCACCAATCACGAATTACTAATCACAGTCGTAAGGAAGGAAAAAATGGCTCAAGATACTTCTCTCATTGCCCTCGGTATGGTCGAAACACGCGGCCTGGTGGCCGCCATTGAAGCAGCGGACGCGATGGTCAAGGCCGCCAACGTGAACCTGATTGGCTCCGAATACGTAGGCGGCGGTTATGTCACCGTGATGGTGCGCGGTGACGTAGGCGCGGTCAAGGCTGCTACCGATGCCGGGGCTGCCGCTGCCAAGCGGGTTGGCGAAGTGGTTTCGGTCCACGTGATCCCCCGCCCCCATACCGATGTGGAGATGATCCTGCCCAAGGAAACCAAGGGCAGCATCGGCGGCCGCTCCGCCAAGTAGATGAGGATGCAGGGCATCCGTCGGCGGCCGCAGCACCAAGTAATTCAAGAAAACGGTCATCCGCTGGCGGGCGCAGTGCGGGCTTGCCCGGGCAGTCGCCCGTCGGCGGGTATGGCGCTGAAGGCGCAGAATTTAGGCAACTCCGAGGAGGAGCATGGCTGACGCATTTTCGTTACGCTGCTACTGTTATCTGGACCGCATGCAGCCCCAGTACGCTGCTTTTGTGGGCACGGTCACCCAGGGCGACCTGCCCACCGAGGGCATGGCGGCCTTGTACGTGGAGATGGCCCCGGGCAACGAAGTATTCCGCGTGGTTGATATCGCGGTAAAGGCCACCGAGGCCCGCCCCGGCGCGCAGATTGTGGAGCGCGAGTTTGGCATGTTTGAGGTGCATTCCTCCAGCCAGGCCGCCGTGCAGGAAGCGGGCCGTGTGGTGCTAGACCGGCTGGGCCTGAGCGTGGCGGACCGCATCCGCCCGCAGGTGGTCTCCACCCAGGTCATCACCCGCATCGACCCTTACCAGTCCCAACTGCTGAACCGCTTCCGGCGCGGCAGCATGCTGGTGCCCGGCGAAACGATGCTGGTGCTGGAGTGCGCCCCGGCGGCGTATATCAACTATGCCTGCAACGAGGCAGAGAAGAAAGCCTCGATCAAGCTGATCCACGTTTCGTCGGTGGGGCGCTTTGGCCGCATGTGGCTGTCGGGCTCCGAGGCGGAAATTATGACCGCCCGGGATGCCGCCATCCGCGCCCTGGAAAGCCTGGAAGGCCGCGAGGGGGCGTGAGCCAAGGAGAGTGTATGCCCAAAGAATTTTACACGGAACGTGATATCGAGGATATGGTCAAGCGCGGCATCCTGTCGCTGCAGCTCAACGATAACGTGGTGCTGACTGACCTGGCCTATGAAAAGGCCAACCGGCTGGGGATGCGCCTGCTGCGCGATAAGCCCGAAAACCCGCCCGGCGCGCCGGTACGCCCTTACATCGCCCAGGTGCAGCAAGGCGCTGCCCGGCCCACAGGCGCCCCGCCTGCCGCCGGGTCTGCTGCGGCGTCTGCGCCCATCCCGGCGGCTTCCACGGCGGGCGTGGTTCCGCCGCCCCAGGTGGACGGGGCCGATCTGCGCCAGCGCATCCGCAGCGCGGTAACGGCCCGCTTGGGCAGCCAGGTGGACGAAAAGCTCCTGGATGTGATCATCACCCGCGTGCTGCAGAGCACCGGCATTAAGTAACAAGAGTCAGGGACTGCCATGCTGTTTGGCCGCGTCAAAGGCACCGCCATCTGCACGCTCAAGTACCCGGGCACCGAGGGGCTGAAGCTCCTGGTCGTCCAGCCGCTTAATAAACGGCTGGAGCCGCTCGGCCCGCTGCAGGTGGCTGTGGATGTGGTGCAAGCCGGGCCGGGCGACCTGTGCGTGATGGTGCGCTCGCGCGAGGCGGCCCTGGCGATGCCCGACGTAAAATTCGTGCCCATCGACCTGGCCCTGGTGGGTATTGTGGATGAACTGAGCATCCGCCCGGACAGTGAATTTGACTTTACGCTTAAGCGCGGGTCCAACCGCTTTACGTGAGAGGCGCGATGATCTTAGCCAAAGTGATCGGCACGGTCGTCACCACCATCAGCATCAGCGATTATAAACACCGCCGCCTGCTGGTGGTTCAGCCTTTAACAATGGAGGGGCAGGCCGCCGACGAGGATTTTATTGCCCTGGATAACACCCAGGCTGGCATTGGCGACACAGTGCTGATCAACCGCGAGGGCGGCGGCGCGCGCCAGGTGCTCAACAACCCGGATGCTGCCGTCATCTCCGTCATTGTTGGCATCGTCGATTCGGCCTACATCGAGTGATTGGATTGCGTTACCTGGTCGTTTCCACAGCGGGCCGCGGCCCGCTGTTTTTATAGCATTATGGCGCAGATCATTTTCCCGAAAAGAAAAGCAGGCTGAAAACGCTTCATGACAGTTTTCAGCCTGCCTGGTTGTGTTCGCGTTGTTCTCAGGCGGCGCGTCAGGCTTGCTGTACCTGCAGTTTCTTTTCGCTGGCCTGCATCCACTCTGGAAGGAGGAGGTGCAGCACGATGTCCATGCAAAAATGCGCGATCATGGCGGACTCCAGGCCGTAGTTCAGGAACAGGACTCCGAAGAATAGACCCGCGATGCCGTTGAGCAGAATGGCCCGGGCGATGATCAGTGGGGTAAGCCGCGCCATGCGCGCCGTGGCGGGTAAGTGACCCAGGCCAAAGAGCAGTGAAGAAATAATGTTCGCTGCCCAAAATGTGCCCAGATTCACCTGTCCGGCTGGCGCTGACCATACCCGTCCGATCAACCAGATCAGCCCGCTCATCACAAACAACCGCAGTAGCAGTTCCTCATAAATTCCGCCATAGAAGCAGGCCAGCGCGCGCTTCCAGGTGGCCTGCTTGCCCTTAACATCATGAAAGGCTTCCGGCAAACGGGGCTGGAAGTAGTAGCGTTCCAGCAGGACGATGACCAGGCCGGCCCCAAACCCTACCAGCAGCACGGCTGGGAGCGCGGCGAGCAGGGCAGGCAGCGCGGGTTGGCCCATAAGAAGGGCTTCGAGAACGGGTAAGCGCAGGCCAACCGCCGTGGCGGCGCGCAGGCCAAGGAATATGGCAATGGCAATAATCAAGCCGGCCTGTACCGTGCTGGCAAGGGTGATGACCAGCATCGCGGGGAGGGGGCTGCCTTTCTCGGCTAGTTTTGCCTTTAACTGCTCGCTGGCATCCGGGTTCATTGCCAGGGAATAGGGTAGTACAGCGACTGCAGAAAGCAGCCCTGCAGTAAGTAAGATCCAATACATGTTCCAAAACAGCGTTTCCATCATTTCCTTTCTACTCGCCGGAATCGTCCGGCATCATGATTGTGGCTAAAATCCGCTTTTTCTGCTTGATCCCTTCCGCTGGTTGGAGATAAGGCAGAATAACCTGGTTGATGGCTTGCGAGAACTGAACCAGTTCTTCGTCGGTCATAAAGACCGGTATCTGGACAAAGCCGACGCCGTCCGCAGCCAGGTTAACGGTTGGCTGGTGGTGAAGATAGCGCGAGAACTGATCCAGCAAAGAGACCATGAAGGCGGAAAAGTAATTCAGATGCTCTTCTTTGGTCAGGTGTTCGATATCTTCTTGCCCAAGATGGGTACGGCTCAATTGGTTGAGCGCATAAACTTTCTCCAATGTGCCGCGCACCGGGCGCTCATCAACCACCTGTAAAAGCCCCGATTTTGCCAAGCGGTTGATATGTCGGTAGAGCGTTGCCTGCGGCACATCGGCTAGCTGCTCCGCAATCTGGAGAGGGGTCATTCCCGGACTTCCAGCCAGAGCCATCAGCACGCGCATTCGCACGGGGTGGAGCATATCATCGAGAATTTGCTTTGCAGAGTCTTTTTTCATGCAACTCCTTTATTATCGTTAATTATCAAATTTGATAATATAATCATATTATATTATCAAATTTGAGAATGTCAAGAGCTTTTAACAAATTGCCCCACCCTGATCTTTCAAATGAATCGGGAAGGTGCTTGCATCTCATGCCGCTGCTTTGCTGGGGGTGTATTCAGATAACGATGCAGCCCTGGCCACAGGCCAGG
>CAYTHO010000057.1:0-36917 GCA_964437595.1 uncultured Anaerolineaceae bacterium | reverse complement strand
AGCTTCCGCGCGCGGAAGCTCGCCCTCTTTTAATTTCTATCCCGTTCAGGGGACGCGCTCGACCTGGGTGATCATTACTTCATTCAACTCATCCAGCAGGCGCGAAGCCCAGCCGTTTTCGTGGCGGTCGAGGCGGGTGATGCCCTCCAGGGTGAGGAACTTGATGTTGCTGTACTGGGGCGATTTATAATCGGCGATCTGCCCGCTGAGGATGGCATCTCGCACCTGTTCGATGCCCATCTGCACCGTCCACTTGGGGGTAAAGCCAAGCACTTTGCGGATCTTGCTGAAGCCGACGCGGAAGTTATTGGGGTCTACCTCGTCGCCTTTATTAATGATCTGAGCGGTGGGCACATTGCTGTGGATCATCTCACCGATGCGGGTGATGGTGTAATTCTGCTCGTCGGAGCCTACGTTGAAAATCTGCCCGCGCACGGCTTCCAGCGGAGCCGCCAACACGTGCATGATGGACCGGGCGGCGTCTTCCACGTGCACGAAGGAGCGCCACTGGTTGCCGCCAAAGATGGTGATTTCACCGTCGATCAGGGCCTTGGCAGTGAGCAGATTGACCACCAGGTCGAAGCGGTAGCGCCCGGAGAGACCGTAGACCGTACCAAAACGCAGGATGACCGGGGCAAAGTTCTCATCAGCCATCTTGAGCAGCACTTTTTCCGATGCGGCCTTGCTGCGCGCATAGAGCGTGTTGGGCTTGAGGGCAGAATGCTCATCCAACACCTGCTCGCTTGCGCCGTAGACAGCGCAGGTGCTGGCAAACACGAAGTAGCGCACGCCGTAACCCTTGGCCACTTCGGCAATGATGCGAGTGGCCATCAGGTTTATTTCGGTGGTCAGGCCCTCGTCCAGCGCGCAGGCCGGATCGCCGACGATGGCGCCCAGGTGGATCACCGCGTCCACATCTTGCATGGCCTGCACGACGGCGTCGATCTGGCGGAAATCGGCCTGGATTACCTCCAGGCGGGGATCATCCAGCCACGGCCCGAGGGGCTCGTTGCCAAAGATGAGCAGGTCCAGCACGCGCACGCTGTAACCCTTTTCGAGCAGCAGCGGTACCAGCGCCGAACCGATGAACCCCGCGCCGCCAATCACCAGCGCGCGGCGCACCTTGGGCAGGCTGGCTTCACTCTTCTGGTTCTCTTTATGCAGAGTCTGCTTCCAGAAGTTGCTCCACAGGCGGGCGACAACGAGGAAGACAGTGCTGAGCACCCAAGACACCATCAGCGCGCCGCGGGGCATATTCAGGTAATTTTTAAGGAAATCGAAGAAAATACCCTGGGAAAGGTAGGTTAATGCGCCGAAGACCAGGTAGGCGATAGCAACGGCCTGGGCTACCACCAGCGGTTTATAGCGCCCGCGGTAAAGACGCCCTTCGGTGTAAAAGCCGGTGAGGAAAAAACTCACCACGCAGATAATCGACAACAGCCAGGCGCTGTCGTTGTAAATGTGCCAGTAGTTCCACAGGGTCTGCTTGTAATCGATGTTCGCCTCTGGGGAGTAGGCAATGATCCACAACAGGCGAAAAACCAATGACGCCAAAACGGACAGGTTAACCAGAATAATGTCCGCGCAGAGCTTTAAAAACCCGGTCAGGTTGATCCCACTCTTCAGATCTTGCTGCCAAAAAGGTTTCAATCTCAGTCTCCAGACTTAACAAATAAATCGATCGCATCCCGGCGGGCACAGGCGCCAGGCATGGCGCTGTTATTTTCCGGACAGGCTGGCTCGTACCGCCGCGCGGTTTTGATAGATGCGCTGAACCGCCTGGCAGATGTTCACCACTACCTGGGGTTCCATATTTGACCACATGGGAAAGCTCAGGCTGGTGCGCGCTAACCATTCGGTATTGGGAAGGGGGCGGCCATCGTAGAACGACTGGTATGCGGTCTGGCGGTGGACGGGAGGCTCGTAGTATTTGCGGGTATCGATATTCTCGGCTGCCAGGGCCTGGGCCAGCTCATCGCGAGTGAGGCCAAAGGCATCGGGGTCGAAGGTGACGGAGAGATCCTTGTAGGAACAGCGATTGCCAGGGCGAACTTCCTGAAAAGCCACACCCGGCAGCGCGCCCAGCATTTCCTGGAACATGTCGACGGCCTGGTTGCGGCTGCGGGCGGCGTCTTCCAGGCGCTCCAAACTGCGCAGGCCCAGTAAGGCGTTGAATTCGGGCATGCGCGCGTTGAGACCGGCAAAGGCGCTGTCGTAATTGCCGCTGTTGCCGTACTCGCGGCCCATGATGATAGATTCGGCCAGCGCGTCGTTGTTAGTGGCAACGATGCCGCCTTCGCCGGTGATCAGCAGCTTGGTGGGGCTGAGGCTGAACACGTGCGCGTCGGCCTGGCTGCCCACCGGCTGGCCCTGGTACAGCGCACCAAAACCATGGGCCGCGTCGAAGATCAGCTTGAGGTTGTGGCGTTTGGCAACATCCCACAGGGCATCGATCTCCGCCGGGTTTCCAAAGTTGTGCACGGCGACGATAGCGCTGGTCTGGGGGGTAATGGCGGCTTCGGCGGCAGCCGGGTCGAGGTTGGTGGTGCCGGCGTCAACATCGGCATAGATAGGGCGCAGCCCGCTCCATACCAGCGCGCTGACGGTAGCCATAAAGGTAAAGCTGGGCACCACCACGTCACCGGTCAGGCCCAGGCCGCGGTAGGTGAGCATCAGCCCGGAGGTGCATGAGGATACCGCAACGGCGTGCTTGACGCCCAGATGCTCGCGGATTGCCTGCTCAAACTGCTTAAGATAGCTGCCCTTGGTAACCATCCCGGAGCGGAGAATGCTTTGTATGCTATCCGCCATTTCAGAGAAATCGGGCATTACCGGGCGGACAATATTGATCTTGGACTGGAACGCTGGCACTCCCCCCAAGATAGCTGGCACATCACTCATTCTCAACGACCTCCACGGTTTTGACGAAGCTGCACGTCACGGAACCAGCAGTATCCCATGCCGATACATTTCGGATTGATGGTTTGCATCATAATGCTAAAAGCGGGTTTTGGCAAGCGGTAAGAGAAGGGGGAGCCGAGCTATACTACAAATGTAAAGCATGTCCATTAGCGATATTATGCAATGCCTAATGTTAGCTGTGTTGCCGCATATTTCTACAGAAACGGCAGAAATCACTTTACGATCACGGTAACTACTACAAGGATTTGATCTTTTTCGGGCGGTTTGCATCCCACCGGACTATTCGGGCAAGGATATGCTACATCAGCCGTGATCTTCGTGGTGCCAGGCTGGATGGCTTGAAACATTTTTGGCTCAGTAGAATCTGCCGCAGGGTCCGAAATCAACCGGAGTACATTGGGGTCAAAGGCAACTGGGGAAATGCTATCTTGTAAATTGTCCAGAATAAAGGTATCTCCAACATACAGAATTAACTGTTGATTGTAATGGCCAGAAATCCTGGTCGCTCTGAACAGCGCTGTAGCGGTTGGCATGGGCGTCATAATCTGGCAGGTGGGTGTGGCCGTCGGCGCAACATCTGACGGCGCCGTTCGCGCCTGGCAGCCAGATGTAAAGAGCAGCCAAATCGTGATCAATGCCGACAGAGCTAACATCAGGCGATTACTTTGCGCTATCATTGCTCATAACCTTCTGTCCCTATTATCCAGCCAAACATCCAAATGGTTAACCTAAAAGGAGCAAAACATGAGTGCTACCCCTCCCAACCTCGACTGGTTCATCCACGACCGTTTTGGCCTGTTCATCCACTGGGGCCTGTACGCGCTGCCTGCCAGGCATGAATGGGTGCGCAACATGGAAAAGATCAGCAACGAGGATTACCAGAAATACTTCGATCACTTCGACCCCGACCTGTACGACCCGCGCGTGTGGGCGCAAGAGGCCAAAAACGCGGGGATGAAGTACGCGGTGATCACATCCAAACACCACGAAGGTTTTCCGCTGTGGGACAGCGCGCTGACCGATTACAAAGCCCCCAACACCCCCGCCAAACGCGACCTGCTGCACCCGTGGGTGGATGCCTTCCGCGGAGAGGGGTTCAAGGTTGGTTTCTACCATTCGCTGCTCGACTGGCACCACCCCAATTACCCCATCGACGGGCTGCACCCCATGCGCGACGACCTGGCCTTCCGTGAGCAGGAGAAGAGCCGCGATATCAGCCAGTATCGGGCGTACCTGCACGGGCAGACGCGCGAGCTGCTGACGCAGTTCGGCAAGATCGATATCATGTGGTTCGATTTCTCCTACTCCAAGAACGACTGGGGCTGGTCGAAAGGCAGGGGCAAGGAGGACTGGGACTCGGAAACGTTAATGAAGATGGTGCGCAAGCTGCAGCCGGGGATCATTGTCAACGACCGGCTGGAGATCGGCGGCGATGTACGCACGCCGGAACAGTACCAGCCCAAGGGGTGGATGGAGATAGACGGAAAGCGTGTGGTGTGGGAAGCCTGCCAGACGCTAAACGGAAGCTGGGGCTACCACCGCGACAACCTGGATTGGAAGCCGGTGGTGATGCTGGTGCGTATGTTAATCGACACCGTCTCCAAGGGCGGCAACCTGCTGCTCAATGTAGGCCCCAATGCGCGGGGCGAGTTTGAGCCGCGCGCGGTGGAACGACTGCGCGGGATCGGGGAGTGGATGCGGCTGCACAACCGCTCCATTTACGGCTGTACCGCCAGCGAATTTACCCCGCCGCCCGACTGCCGCTTTACCCAGAACGGCAAGCGCCTGTACCTGCACGTGTTCGCCTGGCCTTTCCGCCACATCCACCTGGATGGGCTGGCGGGGCGGGTGGAATACGCTCAACTGCTCAACGATGCATCGGAGATCAAGATGCTGGAGATCGATCCGCACCAGCAAGCGCAGAACATTACCATGAGCGGCAGCGCCGGTACGCTGACGCTGGAACTGCCCATTCAGAAGCCGGATGTGGCCGTGCCGGTGATTGAACTTTTCTTAAAGTAAGCGCCTCCTGGTGGCGCGGCCAGATCAGCGGACCGCACAGTTCTTCCAATCCGCATACATATAGAAGCCGTTCTCCCATATACCAGGGGCAGAACGGCTTCTATTGTTATTCCCCGCGGCACCTACTGGAGCAGAGCCAGCACGCGCACGGTGCTGGTCAGGCGATTACCGCTTATCCAGCTCTGCCTGGGCGGCTTCACGCAGGGCTGAAAGATCATGGATGACCGTTGGCTGCGGCTCGCTCTCTTCGTCTGCCGAAACATCCAGCAGGGTCAGGTCGGGGACGGCGGCAAGGCGGCGCAGGGTTTCTTCGTCTAGGTCTACCAGCTTCGACAGCGCCAGGCGCTCGAGGGCCAGGCTGGACATTTGGGCCACTTCATCCACGTAGATGTCGAGGTTTTCGTCGGCTTCAACGTCTTCTTCGTCCTCCAGGTCCTCCGTCTCATCCATCTCCACTGCCCGGCGGGCGCTTTCGACTTCATCCACGGCCTCGATGCGGGCCACCTCTTCCCACGCGTTGCCTTCCGCCAGACTCAGCAGAGACGGCAAATCGCCCGTTCGCTCAAAGGCCAGCACGCCAATCTCCATCAGCCGTTCATATTCGACTTCGAGGAGGGGGTCCTTGCGGCTGGAAAAAACCGGGTTGCGCTCCTGGACGCGGTTCATCTCGCGGCGCAGCACAGCAACCAGGCCGTCCACCGAACCCAGTTGGGCCAGGGCTTCGATAATGGCAAAGCGCAGCAGCCAGGAGCCTTCCTCGCGCTTCAGCAGCCACGGGACAGCGCTGCGGTCGCCTATGCTGGCCAGGGCCTCCACCGCCGCGTGGCGCACCTCGCGCTCCTCATCGTCCAACAGGGCGATCAGCGGGTCAACGGAACCCTCGGGGGCGTTTTCGCCCAGCTCGCCCAGCCCGGCGGCGGCATCGCGGCGCTCGGACCATTCGCGAGCGGTCAGGGTCACCATCAGCATAGCGGGCTCGAGCAGAGAAAATGACTGGCTTCGCTTCAGGTCTGCTATTGCCTCGCGCGCTTCGGCTTGGACAGGGTCCAGTTCAAGGGCCCATTGGTAGCACAGGTATGCCTCGTAGGGCCGCTCCAGGTCTTCGTAGAGGACGCCGCGCAGGTACCAGGCATAGGCCCATTCGGGTTGGAGCCACAACGCCAGCGAATCTTCCACCAGCCCGCGCTCGGCCATTTCGGCCTCGCGCAGCTCGACGGCGGTGTTGAGGTGCTGTTCAGCGGTCAGAATTTCAATTTGCGCGGTATCCGGGACAATGGCGCGCACGTAATCGCCCTCGTACTCCATCAACTGCTGGTTGCCAGACATGTGCGGCAGGATCGGCTCATACCCGGCCCGCCGCAGAGCCCCATCGGCTTCCTGCCCGCCGATGGCCTGCAGCGCCTCTTTGATGACATCGGCAAGCTCGCCGCGCGCCCTGATGAGCACCTCTCCCAGCACAGGAATGGCCCGGTGATGGCCCAGGTCGCCTAACATGGCAGCCGCCACCTGCTGGCTCTCCGGGTCATCCGTCCGGCGGACGGCATCCAGCAGGTAGCGCCAGCCAGCGCCGTCATCCATGTCGGCCAGGGCCATGGCAGCCTCCAGGCGCGTGGCAGGGTTGGCATGCTCCAGAAGACGGTACAGGCCTTCCATATCCCGTTCGGCAGCCATTTTTTCAATATTGTTGGAACCGAAAAGATCCATGGGAACCTCCTGTGTTCAATGGTAGTGTACAGCGAAACGAAGGAAGGGGCAAGCCGGGCAGCACATGATCTGGCTAGCAGGAGAGGGAGACAAAGTATCCTGTTAAAACGATCCAAATTCTTTCCAATGGAACAACACGCTGGTTAAAAAGTTGTATAATTTCAAATAGTTATCCATTTGAAGACACACCAGAAGGCAGGTGCATGCGATGGGATTAAATAGTTTGCTGCGCAATGAGCGTTTCTCCATTGCTTTCACCATTTTTGGCATCATTAGCGGGTTTTTCCTGCTGAACGCCATCTTTCTATTTGGCGGCGATGAAGGCTTTGAGATGATCACCACCATAGCGTCGCCCATTGTGGCGCTGGCGGCGAGTGCCCTGTTCTTCCGCAACCGGGCTATCGTAAAAGATCCTCGTTTTCAGCAAATGTGGCTCTGGATGGGCATGGGGTTTGGGCTATGGGGGCTGGCTGATCTTATCTGGGCTATCTACACTGTGACTAGCAGTGAAGTACCTGCGGTATCCATTGCTGATCTGGTGTACATCATCGGATATGTGCCTCTCTATGCAGCCATCATTGCCCGCCGGAGAACCATTGACGCCAATGTAACTATCCGGCAAAGGGCCATTATCGGCGTGATTAATACGGCATGGACGGTATTTGCGCTGCTGGCGGCTGTGCGCCCGATCATGGTCAATTTCGACCCAGAGGTTGCCTTTGAAGGGATCGTTTACCTGATGTACCCGCTGGGAGATTTGGGCCTGGTGATTGTTGCTTCGCTGATCCTCTTCTTGTTGGGAAGGGGGCGGTATTCCCTAAGCTGGCGGCTGATTCTCACCGGCATGCTCATCATGGCATTCTCCGATATTCTCTACAATTATGCGAGCTGGAATGATCTGTATTACCCCGAGGGCAGGGCCAATCTCGTTTCCAACCTTTCCGATACTTCCTATGTTCTGGCATATTTAGTGAGCGGGTTTGGCGCATATATCTATAGCCTTTTATGGGGAATTAAAGAACTTCCTGATATGCGTATTACGCTGACTCCTAGCGGCTACTACCATGCCTTTGCGGGGACCAATCGGGAAAACCAGGTGATATCTACAAGTGAAAATCTTTCCTTATTACTGAATGACAAGCCTGCCAGTTCGTATTTCCGTCTTCCCCTGGCGGATGCCTGCGGAATGGATGTTAAAACCGTGCAGCGGCTGATGGATAAACTTTTAAATAAGGGTTCGATCTACCTGGAACCATTGACCATCACCACTGCGGATCGAAAAACCCGCGAAGTTTTGCTGTCTGGCCTGGCCACCTATGATACTGAAAAAGAATTCACTGGGGTCAACTTTGTGTTCCGATCGGATATGAAGGCGCCCGAAGGTCTACAACTGCCCCAGAGCCGGGATTTGCAGTCAATCACCCGCTACGTGCTGGCTGAATCAGGCGCGGAGGTGAAGGAAAGAGACCAGGCGCTGCGTTCATACTTTCTAGAAACGATGCGGCTGCTGTTCTCTGTGCTTTATCAGTTTGGCGGCGATGGGCAGAAAGATGAAATCATCGCCGGTATTAACCAGATGATTAAATTGAAGAATGCACAGATCGAGGTCAGCGAGGATAACATCGCCATCTCTGAAGATTATGAGGGAGAAGAACTCTCCCGCATTCTCTCTGACCTGCTGGAGAATGCCCGCAGCCGGATTGCGAAAGTGGTTGGCGCGCAGGTGGTGCAAGAAAAGCTGGATGAGTTTGAACAGCAAGTTGGCCCATCGCTGCCCAGCACGCTGGATAGGGACCGGCTAAAGCAGGCTGCTGCTCAAATCTAATCCGGGTAGAACCAGGTTCCGGTTTCGCCTCTCAGTGCGCGGCCAATATTTTCCGGGTTGGTCACCAGGGCCTGTTTGCCGCCCGCTTCCAGGTACCAGATAATAGCCTGAATTTTGGGGGCCATGGAGCCTTTGGCAAAATGGGTGCCTTCGGCCAGGTACTGCCTGGCCTCGGAAAGCGTCACTTTGTCTAGCCAGCGCTGGTCGGGTTTGCCGAAGTTGATGGCTACTTTTTCAACCGAGGTAGAGATGACAAACAGCTCGGCCTTGAGCTCGCGCGCCAGCAGGGATGAGGCATAATCTTTATCAATGACGGCGGCAACCCCGCAGTAATTGCCGTCGCCGGGGTCGATCACCGGGATGCCCCCGCCGCCCACGGTAATGGTGACGATGCCTCTCTTGAGCACGGTCTCGACCGTTTCGAGTTCCACAATCTCCTTGGGGAGCGGGGAAGCCACCACCCGCCGCCAGCCGCGACCGGCATCTTCGATCACCGTCCAGCCCTGTTCCTGCTGGCGGCGTTTTGCCTCGGCCTCGGTCATGAAGCCGCCGATGGGTTTGGTCGGCTTGAGGAAGGCCGGGTCGTCTTTGTCCACCAGGGTCTGGGTGATGACAGTGACCACCTTCTTGCGAATCCCGCGCTGGTAGAGGATGTTTTGCAGGTTCTGCTGGAGCGCATAACCGATGGCACCCTGGCTGTCGGCGCCGCACACATCCAGGGGAATCTCGTGCATCCCTTCGTGTTTCGCGGCGATCTCGGAGCGGCGCAGGATGAAGCCCACCTGCGGCCCATTGCCATGGCCGATTGCCACCTCCCAACCCTGTTCGATCAGGTCGGCGACGTGATTGCAGGTTTCTTTGGCAGCCTGGTACTGGTCTTCAACGGTGTAATGCTTTTCATCTTTGATCAGCGAATTGCCACCAATGGCGATGACAGCAAGTTTTTTCGTCATCCAAATATCTCTCCTTGGACTGTTATTGTATCGCAAAACTACTTAATCAGCAGTATGTCTGACAAAGGTTTCGAGCTGGTACGTCATGGAGAGAGAATGCTCGGCCAGCTTAAAACCAATCTCTTCGTACAGCGCCACCGTTTCAGGCGTGTCGCCCCAGGATTCAAGGCGCACCGGACGGCGGCCTTTTGCGCGCAGCCAGCACAGGGCGTTGAGCACCATAGGACGCTGGAGTCGGTGGGCGCGGTGCTGTGGCGCTACGCCCGGCTCATCCACCACGTCTTCGGTTTCACCCGGCATGGCGCGGCAGTTTCCGATCACGGAGCCATCCGGGGCAAAGGTGAGAAAGATGCTTTCGGGTGTCCAATAATCCAGCCAGTGGGCGGCACGTTCTGTCGTAATCCCTCCGGCGGTGTTTTCAGAATGACCCCACATATCGCCAAAACCGCGGTTGCAGGCATCGACGAGGATCTGCAAATCGTTGACTTCGGCATAGCTGCGGGTAACATAGCCTTCCGGCCAGACCGGCTCGGCGAAGTCGGCCTCGGCGGGCGCGCGCAGCACCCAGGCATCGCCAGCCGGATGAAAACCGTTGCGGCGGGCGAAGGCCAGGGCGATTGCTTCACGCTCATCGAGTTCATTGTACGTCCAGCGCGCGCCAGCGCCGCGCGCTTCGGCGTTGAGCAGTGCCAGCATGCGGCTGCCCAGGCCCCGGCGGCGCCAGACCGGGTGAACCATGACATCCACGTAGATGCGTTCCGGGATCTGGGGAAAATACAGGGCATAACCCACCAGCGCCCGCGGGTCGTCTGGAGACTCGGCCACCCAGCGGCGGGTTTTCGGCCAGGCCAGCACCCGGCGCAGGTGTTCCTCGGTGGTTTCGATCGCGCCTTTCTTCTCCAACTCAACGGCATGGATCAGGCGCACCCAGGCGTCAAAATCGGTTTCGGGAGAAAGCGGGCGGATGTGAAAGGTTTGAGCAGAGGTCATGGTAGAAATCCTTGTTTCATGCCCGATGAAAAGCAGCTTCTTGGGATCTATCGCGAATGACTTATTATGACACGGAAGGGATATAATTCAAGAAGAACTCAGTATAAATCGAGGGAACCTGATGATTGCCAGACAGATTGCGCCCGGGATTCACCAAATTTCCCTGGGCTTGGTAAATACCTTCCTGGTCGATTCCGGCGAGCTGACGCTGATCGACACCGGCGTTGAGGGGAGCGATCGAAAAATCTTGCGCGCGTTGGAAGAACTGGGTAAAAGCGCCTTTGACCTGCGCCACATTTTGATCACGCACCTGCATTCCGACCATACCGGCGGGTTGGCAGCGCTGAAGAAAGCCAGCGGGGCCACCACCTATATGCATGCGCTGGATGTTGCCGACTATCAGCAGGGCATTACCATGCGCCAGATCCAGCGAAGCCGTGGGTTGATGAGCGGGCTGATGGCTGGCATGTTCGCCAGGGAGCAGAACCAGCGCGTCGATCCCGCGCCCATAGACCAGACGCTGGAAGATGGCCAGGTGCTCGACTTTGCCGGCGGGCTGCGAGTCATCCACGCGCCGGGGCACACCCGCGGGCACGTGGCGTTCCTGGCGCCGGTGGGTGGGGGCGTGCTCATTCTGGGGGATGCGTGCAATCACCTGGGGCGCCTGGGGCTCTCCCCGATCTATGAAGACAGGTCCACAGCCCAGCAGACGCTGAAAATGCTGCTCGGGTTCGATTATGAGATCGTTTGCTTCGCGCACGGCGGGCCGATCACCGCAGGAGGCAAACGGCAGATGGAGACAAAATTTACCTTATGAGACCCAACAAACTCCGCGAACTGCTCAAATCCGGCAAAGCCACCCTGGGAACGCGCGTGCAGAGTGTGTGGCCCTCAATGGTGGAGGTGATCGGCCATACCGGGCTGTTTGATTATGTTGAATTTCTGGCGGAATACGCGCCGCATACCCTGCCCGACCTGGAAAACTTCTGCCGGGCCGCGGAGCTGTACAACCTGGGGACGATGATCAAAATCGACGCCGAACCGCGCGCTTACCTGGCCCAGCGCGCCATCGGGGCTGGCTTCCAGAGCGTGTTGTTCGCCGACTGCCGCAGCGCTGATGATGCCCGCGAGTGCGTGCGCGTGGTGCGGCCCGACACACCCAGCGATGCGGGCCAGTACGGGGTAGCCATGCGGCGCTTCGCGTTTATGGGCTACGGCGGCACCCCGGAATACGTCCAGGCGCTGCGCGACGTGGTGGTAGTGCTGATGGTCGAAAAAGGCCCGGCGGTGGAACACCTGGAGGAGATCCTGGCGGTGGGCGGGATCGACATGGTGCAGTGGGGCCCCGCCGATTACGCGATGAGCATTGGCAAGCCCGGACAGCGCAAAAGCCCGGAAGTGATGGCCGTTGAACGGGCGGTGATCGAAACCTGCCTGAAGGCCGGCGTTCCGCCGCGCGCGGAAATCGTCACCCCGGACGAAGCGCGCTACTACCTGGACCTGGGCGTGCGCCACTTCAGCCTGGGCAACGACCTGGCGATCCTGTATAACTGGCTGAACGCTAACGGAGAAAAACTACGCGGGCTGATGGAGGATTAAGCGATGATTATTGACGCCGACTGCCACCTTTCTTCACAAAAGTTTGACCCGCTGTGCCTGCAGGCCGGGGAGTTGATCGAGCAGATGGACCGGGCCGGGGTCGACCGGGCGCTGGTGTGGCTCAAGCCGCCGTATAACAAAGACATCGACCCGGAAAACCGGGCGGTCTACGAGGCGATGCGCGCCTACCCGGGGCGGCTGCTGGGCTTTGGCTGGGCCAACCCGCAGTTGGGCAAACAGCACACCCTCGACACCATCCGGCGCTGCTTTGAGGAGTACGGCTTTTACGGGATCAAATTCAACGGCGCGCAGGACTATTACGTCATCGACGACGCGGCGATCCTGCCGTATATCGAGGCGGCGGCGGCTTACGGCAAACCGATCGCCTTCCATATTGGCTCGGATTATTACGAGAACACCCACCCCTACCGCTTAGGGCATATCGCCGCGCGCTTCCCGGAGACGCGCTTCCTGATGGTACACATGGGCGGCGCATCCATCCCCACCCTGGACCGCTCCGCGATCGAGACGGCCCAGCAGCACTCCAACATCACCCTGACCGGCAGCAGCATCAACGAAATGGCCATCCTGCGCGCGATCCGCACGCTGGGAGCAGAGCGGGTATGTTTCGGCAGCGATACGCCCTTCCGCCTGATGCACGTTCAACTGGCCATGTACCAGGCCCTGCTGCGCGACACTCCCGCGCCAGACCGGGAAAAGATCCTGGGCGGCAACCTGGCCCGGCTGCTGAATCTCTAAAAAACCGCGGCAGGTCCTATAGTACAATGATTGAATGAATATGGAACGGATGCAAGTCCTCCAGTACACGGACGCGATCTGGCAGGGGGCTTCGCTGCACCCGCGACTGTGGGAGTTGCTGCACCAAAAGGATCTGCTGATCGAAATAGCGGGCGGCGCGCCGCCGTATGCGGTGGTGCTGGGCGTGCCGCATCACGCCGGCGCGGGCATCGACCGCATCGCCGAGGACTGGGTTCATCCAAAGACAGGGCAGAATGGCCGGGCGGCGGATGAAACCACCGGGCTGGCGGGGCTGGCCGCCTTCAGCGCGCTGCGCGAGAGGGGCATTTCCACCCGGCTGGTCATCGCCGCGCACGCCACCGACCACGACCCGAACAAGACGCCCGGCAGCCCCTACTGGGAGCGGGTATTTGACCGCGGCGATGGACCGCCGGGGCTGCTGCTGGAGCTGCACGGGGCGGGCAAGCACCGCCGCCATGCGCTGGAACTTTCGGCGGGGCGCAATGCGGCGGCAAACCCGCTGATCTTTGGTAAAGTGCTGGCCTATCACCTGAACGGCGACTGGATTTTTGCCATTCAGGAGAAACCGGGGGCTAACACCGGCGTGCTGTACCACAACGGTCAGCACACCGGCGGGCGGCTGCAAAACCCGGCCCTGGAGACGCTGTCGCTCATTTACGCCGGGGAGATCGGCATCCCGGCCCTACACCTGGAGATGAAATTTCCCTTCCGCCAGCCGGCCCCGGATGTTCCAGGGGAGGCGCGCCCGGGCGCGCTGGCATGGAAGCTGGCGCGCGCGCTGGCCGATACGCTGGAGGTCACCAGCCGCCCGGACGATATTCACATCCCGGCAGCCAGCCTGGGCCTACCTTCCAGCGCCTTTCTCACCCGCCCGGCGCTGGTTTACGAAGACAGCTACCTCGCCGCTACGCGTGAGATCGATTTCAGCGAGATGCAGGACAACCCCGAGCTGCGCGTCTGGAACCACCAGTCCTTTACCTGGCTGGTCGAAGATACCTGCCGGGTGATCTTCGACGGGATGCCGGAGGAGCCCCCGGAAGAGTACCTGTGGCTGGTCGACCAGGGCGAATTTATCGGGCGGGCGTTCTTCCTGCACTGGCTGAACAAGCGGCGGCTGCTCACCGACGGGCAGGTGGATTACTGGATCCGCCCTACCAAACGCCAGCAGGGGTACGGCAGGCTGCTGCTGCGCCTGCTGCTGGAACGCTACCGGCAGCTTGGCCAGCAGTACGTGCTGATCACCTGCCGGGAGGATAACGCGCCATCGCGCAAAATTATCGAGGCCAACGGCGGCATTTTTGAAAGCGAGCTAAAAGACCGCACCAGCCTGGGCTATCCGGAAGTCCGCAGGCGTTACTGGATCAAGCTTTAGCTTCATTATAGAGGAGCGTCCATGCAAAACGGAATACCCCACCTTCAAAGAACGGATCTGGTCGCCGGGCTGCAATCGTTGGGCCTGCGGCAGGGGGATATGGTTGAAGTGCATTCTTCATTAAGCAGCCTGGGATATGTCTCCGGCGGCGCTGAAACGGTGATCGATGCGTTGATGGAGGTGGTTGGGCCTCAGGGCGCGCTGGTCATGTCGGCCTACCCGGTCAGCCCGGCCATCCCGCTCAGCGAGGAAGAGACCCGGCGGGGCATCACCTGGAAGGTGCGCATTCTGCCGGATGATTTTTACCTGGGCCCACAACCCATGCAAAGCGGAATGGGCATCATCCCAGAGACTTTCTGCCGCCGGCCCGGGACCGTGCTGGGCAGCGGCCTGCACCGGGTATGCGCCTGGGGCAAAGACGCGGAGCGGCACAGCCACGGCTACCGCTACCTGGTGGACAACGATGGCTGGGTGCTGCTGATCGGCGTGGGCATCGACCGCTGCTCCAGCATGCACCTGGCGGAGGAAAGCGTTCGACTCCCCGATGAAATCCGCCGGTTATTCGAACCACCTGAAGAACTGCGCCGCGATTATCCACCGGAGCAGTGGTCCATCGGTTTCGGCGGAACGCCCGACGACGCCTGGCAAAAGGTCTGGGAGCGAGCGATCCAGCAGGGAGCCATAAAACAACAACCGATTGGGCAGGCCCAATGCGCGCTGTTCAAAGCAAGGACCGTCGTCGGCATATATGAAGCATGGCGGCGCGCTGATCCATTTGGTCTGTACGGCGTGCGCCCAGCATAGAACAGCCCAAACGAAAGGATGAGCACCGGGCCTGGCGAAGGAGTCAGGCCCGGTGTTTCGTTCGCCCCATCTCTGCCGGGCGGGCTAAGGGTAGGGCGCCGCGGTGTTAGTGGGCGTGAGCGTAGGCAAAGGGGTGATGGTAAAAAACACGATTGGCGTAGGAAATGGCGTGGAGGTGGAGAAGGTTATCTTGAGTGCGCCGGGTTCCTGTGTATCCAGAATCGCTCCATTTACAGGCGTCGGAACAAAACCAGGCGGTAATTCGGTCCCGCCTTTTTCGGTCATGGAGAAAAGAACTGTGTCCGTTACAACAGCATCAGGAAGAAGCGCCACTACAGATACATCGAAATTACCTGTACGTTCAAAGCGAATATTCTGGATGATTGTGATTTCCTGTTTGGCTTTCACACTTTTGACCCAACTCATCGATGATAAACCTTTACTTCTTCTATCTGTGGATACCAAACCAGCTTTGTCTGATACCTCTTCAATAATCACCCTTGGGCTGGTTTGCATGCTAATCGCGATATCGCCATCCTTATCTGCCTTGACTTTTATCTGGATGGGTATCGATTCGCCCTTTTTGATCGGGCCGATGCTTTTCACTTCAACGCACAGCCCGTTATTGCATTTCCCTTGCGCCTGCGAACAAGCCGTGAGAAATAGCACCAAAAGCAGTGATAATAAGGAAACAAGGCGTCTCATAGATTCCTCCTTATATCAGGCAAGTACATGATTAATCCTTGATAACTACGGGCAGATAATTCCGCCCCGCTACGGGATATACATCGATATGAACGATGCCTGTTGATGATTTTATGGAATCACTCACACTGACTGTGATATTACACGAGCCCGTCCAACCTGTTAGGGGGGTGGCGTTCAACCAGCGATTTGCATCCAAAACTATTTTGCACCGGGCATCGGAGACGTTCAAAACTTGAAAACGAAGGTCGAAATCATTGCTTTGATAGTCGCTCGAAATTTCCCACAGATCGACAAGATGAACTCTTGGCATATTCTGGGGTATACCCCTGGTCGTATTCGTAATTATAGGAGCATCATCATAATCAATTGTATTCTGGTAAATCGACTGGACAGACCGGTGCTCGTCCTCTCCTGCGTTTGCCTTAAAGAAATGGTAAAAATACCAAAACGTTCCAAAATTTTTAGATGTTCGTTTCATTATGTATGCCAACGAGGCAAATCCAACCGACGACTTGTCGTATGGAGCGTCATTGTTCGTGTCCATCAAATCTAGCAAGGCGCTTGCTACCCGGCCTTCCACATCATCACCGTGTGGGTAGTTTTTATACGGATTAGGCGGATTTGAGTTCTGATCCAGTACGTTAGGGAGCTCAAGGTTGTAGCTGGTCCCTCCGCAGGAGGCCTTATCGAAATCATAACACACATCACCATTTGAGACGACCGCAAAGAAATCCGCCCACCCCTCTGAAAAAGCACAACTTTGACTCTCTTCGCTCCACATACTATGATGAAGACAGGACAATTCCGCGTGCCAATTATTTGTTAAATTATACATAATCGCATGTCCAACTTCATGCGCTACCTCATCGGGACGATTGGCGCCACTATAGCTAATAAAAACATATGGGTTGTATTCATCTCCTGCGTAAAAGCAGGAGCCACCAAGGCAGGGGCCAAAGGTCTCAGCTCCATATTGCCAACGCACTGTGACTGATCCAGGATCAAGCTGTGGTGCTGCAAGGAGCCAGAATTCCCTGGCCCACCGAATATCCTGGAAAAGCCACATTGACCTGATGTTTGTATCGGTATCCGAAAGGTCAAGAGTGAATTCGGTTGTTCCATCCCCAATGTTTGTTTGTGTAGAGCTTTCCCAATAATACGGTATCTTACTGAAATTTGTAACCTGATAGGTCACCTTTGTTGGTGATGGATAGGCGTAATCCTGGATGGCTATCCATTTTACTTTCAAATCCAACTTCTGCTCCTCAACTGTCTGCTCTAAGTAATCATCATCCCAATTGTCAAGTGCAGGGAATTGGAAGTCACCATATTGATTTACCAACTCGGTAGCGAGCAGATCTTCACTTCCATTTGGGTCGATATCATAAAGCTCAACTCTTACATCCTTCGCCGGTTGTTTGTTCCCCCAACGATTTGTGTAAGAAAAATTTCCTTGTACAGTTACCTGGCCCGGAACATATTTCCTTACTGAAATATCATCGACCCAGGGACCATCATATTCTGTGCTGGAATCACTGTGAAAATACCAGGCAAGATACACCGTTGGGGTGTCCTTGAAATCATCTGGATTTAATTTATAATCCATTGTGTCCCAATACTCCGCATTCAAGGAATATTTCTCGCCAGTGAAATTACCTATTCTCGGTGATGATCCTGGATCAACAGTGGCAATTCCAAAATAGAAATAATCAAATACAGGTTCGACATGATGCCATAAATAATATGATATCTCCACTGCTTTCGCATCTCGCAAATCAATGGGCCCATAAATCATCCAACTGTCAATCTCTTTTTTATAGACGTTTACATTTGTAAGACCTCTCCCGTTTGCTCCCCCTCTGGCAGGCCAAGCAGCATAGGTCCCGTTATGTTTTTTAAAATCTGAACGATCCCATAAATATTGAGTACAAGACCCATATTCTCTATCATAGGTGCACTCTATGCCAGACGGATAGTAACCATTCGAATCCGCTACCCGCCACTTACTGTTTGGGAAAGCTCCCTCAAACGGCTCACTTATGATCTGCTGCCAACCACTAGTTGATGCAAGAACCGCATCTGCGGTAGGCGAAGATGTAATTGGCTCAGATTTATCGGAGTTAGCTTCGTGGAAATCTGATAATACAGTTCCTTCTGGGAGTCTTAAGGATACCGTACGGCCAGCTTTAGCGCCTTCTGAGATTGGGATTAGAGCTGGTCCCATTGGCGTGTAATCGATTGCCAGCTCCACTTCGATCAGTTTGTTTTTCTTCCCATGGCCTGTATTGTGAATCCTGAGTATCCAATCACCCTTCGCGGCAACACCTGTCCATTCGGGTAGCGCATTTGCCCTTCCGAACTGTGATCCTTTGAGATTCTTGGGTTCCCATAAATTACTTTCCGCCTTCGCATCTTTTTTTGATAAGCGAATCTCTAATAGGTTTGGATCAGGATCTTCGATTACGTATTTGATAGATACACTAGAAACCGTTCCATTTTCTGGCGCAACCGGGTCGGTGATGCACACGGAGAGCCAGGTGTTATCCTCTGGAATTTCCAGTCCAGGTTGATAGGGTACACATTCAGGAGCAGATTGTGAAAAACCGGAAAGTAAACCGCCCCATAAGAAAGAAAATCCAAGCGCCATTGTTACGATGTAGGTTGACAGCATCACGTAAGCCCCTCCCGAGGTATAGAAATTTAAATATATACTGCCAAGCTTATGGATAAAATAAATGAATTTTGTAACTTACTTTTACCCCCCCCGGGTATTTTATGCAAGTATATATTACGATTTTTGAAACCCTTTGTCAATAATCTTGATTTACAGAATTTCTAGTAAATGGACTATCGGGTTACATGTTTAGAAATAATATGCTTATTCGCACCGTTCGAAACAGTGGGGCAGCGGCTGGGCGGAACAATTTTTTACAAAAACAATTATCCGTGAAACGGATTGAAATTGGTCTGCATGTCGTAAGCATCCACCTGCTCGGCGCGCTTGAGGAAGCCCACCACGATGTAGGTGATGGGCGTCATCACCGCTTCTACGCTGACTTTGAACAGGTAGTTGGTCAGTACCAGGCTGACGAAAATGTCCCAGGGGAAGACGCCCGCCAGGGTAGCCACCAGCATAAAGGCGAGCGTGTCGACGCCCTCACCGACCAGGGTGCTGCCAATGGTGCGCGCCCACAGATGGCGACCCTGGGTCAGCACCTTCATTTTTGCCATGATGAAGGCGTTGGAGAAGCTGCCCGCCCAGTAGCCCGCCAGGGAAGCCAGCACGATGCCGCCCGAACTGATGCCGCCCAGGATAGCGTTATAGGCTTCTTGCCCGGCGTACTCCTGCCAGGTCGCCTCGCCCGGCAGCAGGCGCACGATGCCCAGCACCAGCGCGGTCAGCGCCAGGCAGGCAAAGCCGGTCCAGATGACGCGGCGCGAGCGCTTGTAACCGTACACCTCGGTGAGCACGTCGCCGAAGATGTAGCTGACCGGGAAGAGCAGGGTGCCGGCGTCGAAGGCCATGGGCACCTCAAAGATCTGGAAGCCCAGGTCGATGATCTTGGCGGCGGAGGCGATGTTGCTGACGATCAGCACCGTGACGAACAAGGCCATGATGAGGTCAAAGAAGCGAGGGGAATTGGAAGATTGCAAGGGAGATCCTGTGGGAAAGTCAATCCGTGAGCAGTCAATTGGTCGATCAGGACGAAACAAATCGCAAGTTAAAATCTGCATCATTGCCGCCTGATATGCATGTGGGTTCCATCATGCGATTCGTTTAGAAGAAAAACGGTCCGGTATAAAATAATAAACGGGCAGATTATACATGGAAATAGTAAAAATAGTTGGCCCGGCGGGAAGTGGAGTACAATACGGAAAGGGATCTGACAACCGCAGAGGGGAAAGGAGCCACGTGACCCAGGAAACGAACGCTATCCGCAAGCACGCCGGACTGCACTGGTGGCAGACGGGTGTCGTGTACCAGATATACCCGCGCAGCTTTATGGACTCGAACGCCGATGGGGTCGGCGATATCAACGGCATTATTCAGCGGCTGGATTATCTCAACAATAATACCGAACGATCGCTGGGCATCGATGCCATCTGGCTGAGCCCGTTCCAGCGCTCGCCGCAGAAAGATTTTGGCTACGATGTGGCCGATTACTGCGACGTGGACCCGCTGTTTGGCACGCTGGACGATTTCGACCGGCTGGTGCAGGAAGCGCACCGGCGCGGGATCAAGATCATCATCGACTACGTGCCCAACCACACCTCCGACCAGCATCCCTGGTTTATCGAGTCGCGCTCCAGCCGCGACGATCCCAAACGCGACTGGTACATCTGGCGCGACCCCAAACCGGACGGCTCGCCGCCCAACAACTGGGGCAGCTTCTTTGGCGGCCCGGCCTGGACGCTGGACGAGAAAACCGGGCAGTACTATATGCACCAGTTCGTTAAGGAGCAGCCCGAGCTGAACTGGCGCAACCCTGAGGTGAAACAGGCCATGCTGAACGTGCTGCGCTTCTGGATGAAGCGCGGCGTGGACGGTTTTCGCATGGACGTGGTGGGGCTGCTGATCAAGGATCAAGACCTGCGCGATAACCCGCCCAACCCGGACGCGCCCGCCGACCTGCCGGAAAACGACCTGTTCGGGCGGCAGCTTCATCTCTACAACGAAAACCAGGACGAAGTCCACGCGGTGATCCGCGAGATCCGCCAGGTGCTGGACGAATTTGACGAGCGGGTGGGCATCGGCGAGCTGTGGGGCGAACTGGACCGCTGGGTGCGCTATTACGGCGAGAATGGCAACGAGCTGCACCTACCTTTCAACTTCCGCCTGATGTGGCAGCCGTGGAGCGCAAAAGCCATGCGCGCCTCGGTCGATGCAATGGAAGCAGCGCTGCCGCCCTTTGCCTGGCCTAACTACGTGCTCGGCAACCACGACCAGGCCCGCCTGGCAACGCGCTTCGGCGGGCAAGCCCAGTCGCGCCTGGCGGCGATGCTGCTGCTGACTCTGCGCGGCACGCCCACCTGCTACTACGGCGACGAAATCGGGCTGGAGAACGGTGTGATCCCGCCGGAGAAGATCCAGGACCCGCAGGGCATCAACCTGGGCGCGCACCGCTCGCGCGATATGGAGCGCACCCCCATGCAGTGGGACGCCAGCCCGCAGGCCGGGTTCTCTACGGTCGAGCCGTGGCTGCCAGTCAGCGCTGACTATGCCACACGCAACGTGGCTGTGCAAAGCCAGGATTCCACCTCCATGCTGAGCTTTTACCGCCGCCTGCTGTGGATGCGGAGGCGTTCCGCGGCGCTTTCGGGCGGCAGCTACCGGCCTATCGATGTGGAGGGCAACTGTTACCTTTACCTGCGAGAAGAAGCGCCGGGAGAGCGGCACGTGCAAAAAACCGAACGCAAGCTGATCGCGCTGAACTTTGCCGGGCAGCCGCTGGCAGTTGCAACCGGGCTCAAGGGCAGCGGGCGCCTGCTGCTGTCGACACACATGGACCGGGCGGGAGACATCCCGGTAGACAGGTTGGATCTGCGCCCGTACGAAGGCCTGGTCATCGACCTGGAATGAAGGCAACGTGACGCAACTTACCGCGGATTTATCCAGACCGCTGCTAGAAATCCTGCTGCGCGAACCGGGATTCGTGGACGGCGTAGAGGTGGGTTCCTGGCATCCGCAGAGCAGCATCCGCTGGTACCGCCAAAAACTGCCCGACCTGCCGTTCTACTTTCACGGGGCGGAGATGGTGCAAACGGTGGGCATACGCCCCGGCGCCATCGCCCGGATGCGCGCTCACCTGAACGCCAGCGAAAGTCGCTGGCTGTCGCTGCACATGAGCGCCTGGCTGCCCCGCTGGCTGCGAGCTCTGCTGCGGCGCGGCTGGCGGCTGCCCAAGCCTAACCCCGGGCTCGACGCGCGCCGCCTGGTATGGCAGGTGCGGCGCGTGGCGCGCGCAGTGCCCGCGCGGGTCCTGCTCGAAAACAACGATCCCCTGCCCTGGCCCGGCTATGATTATCACTGCGACCCGGGCTGGATTCGGCGCGTGCTGGAGCAAACGGACTGCGCCCTGCTGCTGGATACGGGCCACGCGCGGATCGCTGCAGCACATCTTGGAATGGAAACAACGGCATATCTTGACCAGCTTCCGCTGGAGCGCGCACTGCAGGTGCATATCAGCGGCCCGCGCGAGAAAAACGGTCGCCTGTACGATGCGCACCAGTCGCTGCAGGAGGAAGATTACGGCCTGCTGGAATTCATCCTGGGCGGGTGCCAGCCGCAGGTGGTAACGCTGGAATACGTTCGCAATGAAGAAGGGCTGCGCGAGCAGGTTGGTCGACTGCGTGCGATGCTGAAACAAACGCCGGGCGGGTGAACCCCTTGGCAACCGGCGCGCCGGTAATATCCGCCCCTCGAAAGATACGGAACGCACTTTCAGGAGAGCAAGATGGCGAGTATATGTCCAGAATGCGGCGCGGTGCATAACAAAGCCGCTAGCTGCCAAGAGATTTTCGACGCATTTCTGGCACAGGAATTCACCGACCCGGGGTACGGCGCGGTGCACTTCCTGACTGTGGCCTGCTTCATGATCCAGCACAGACGGTACAGCGATTCGGGAATGGCCTGGATCGCCGATAAGCTACGCTTATACCTGGAACACGGAATGACCGCTGACCAGATTCGTCAACAGGCCGCAAAAGAGGCCGGCTCGGCCCAGCGGAAATGGAAAGTGACCCGCGCTCCAGATGCTCCGCCGCTGCCAGAGGTCGCCTGGTCGATGACCATCGCCGATGTGGCCGCGCAGTACCAGGATGCGGAGAGCTACCGCGCGCTGATCGAGCAGTGGGCGCGGGCAACCCTGCGGGAGATGCAGCCGTTTCTGTGTGGTTCGTAAACCGCGCCTGGCAGGTAAGGTAGAATTCCCATTCCAACCAGTTTGAGCTGGAGCTTACAGATTTCAGGCATTGTCATCAATAATTCATTTATTCGATCTATAATAATTAATACATAATAGACCGAATTACTAGCCGCGGAGAAACCTCCATGCCCATTAATCGTCGCTCCGGCCCGGTAGGACGACTGTTTTCCTCAGGTAAATGCAAATGAATGGATCAACACACTCTCATCTGGAACTGTGGCGGGAGCGCCTGCGGCGGCTCGGGGGCCTGCTGCGCAAGGCGGCTCCGTTTGCCGCAGGCATGGCAGCCGCATTCGCCGCACTGCTGCTGTACCGGGCGGTATTTCCACCCGAGCCGCCGTTGACCGAGCGCGAGGTCAACACGCTGGCGGCCCAGGTGATGGCTTCGGCTACCGCCCCACCGGCCTATTCCGCCGGGGTGTACCAGGCGATCCGGCCCTCGCTGGTGCTGATCCAGGTGCATAGTCCGGAAGCCGAGGGAGAAGAGTACGATGGGCTGGGCAGTGGCGTGGTGGTCAGTGACCAGGGTGATATTCTGACCGCTTTGCATGTGGTGGCAAACGCCGATGAAATCCTGGTGATCTTCGCGGACGGCAGCGATTCGATTGCTCAGGTGGTAGCGGAAGAGCCTGAAAACGATATTGCCGTGCTGCGCGCCGACGAACCCCCGGCGCAAATATTTCCGGCGGTGCTGGGCAACCCAGGCGCAATGCGCGTTGGCGATGAGGCCTACGTGGTAGGCAGTCCATTTGGCCTGTACGGGACCATGACCGCCGGGGTGATTTCGGGATTTGAACGGTCGTTCACTCCTGAAGGCAGCAACCAAAAACTGGAAGGCCTGATCCAGTTCGACGCGGCGGTTAATCCGGGCAACTCTGGGGGGCCGCTGCTTAACCGCGGCGGGCAGGTGATCGGCATTATCACCGGGCTGGTCAACCCCACCGAACAGGATGTATTTATCGGCATAGGCTTTGCCGTGCCAATCGATGTGGCGGGCGGCGCGGCAGGCTCGCCGCCGTATTAGTTACCGGGGCCACTGCCCCGGCAGCGGTTTTTGCGATTGAAGGAGCAGCGGTTTTGCGCCTAATCGCCCAATCATCAAGGAGAGAGTGCTGATGGATCAGAGAACATTGCTGGACAACCAAAAGCCGATGGAACGCGTGCTGTACGAGGTGAAGAAAATCATCGTCGGTCAGGATCACCTGCTGGAGCGGCTGGTAGTGGCCTTGCTAGCGCGCGGGCACATCCTGGTCGAAGGCGTCCCCGGGCTGGCCAAAACGATGGCGATCAAAACCCTGGCGGAAGCCATCGGCGGCGAGTTCAAGCGCATCCAGTTCACCCCAGACCTGGTGCCCGCCGACTTGATTGGCACGCGCATTTATAACCAGAAGCTGGGCGAGTTCAATACCTCACTTGGCCCGGTGTTTACTAACCTGCTGCTGGCGGACGAGATCAACCGCGCCCCAGCCAAGGTACAGAGCGCGCTGCTGGAGGTAATGCAGGAGCGCCAGGTGACCATTGGGCGCGAGACGTACAGGGTGCCCACCCCCTTCCTGGTGCTGGCGACCCAGAACCCAATCGAGACCGAAGGCACCTATGCCCTGCCAGAAGCGCAGGTGGACCGCTTTATGCTTAAGGTGCTGGTCGGTTACCCCAATGCGAACGAAGAGTTCGTCATCGTGGAGCGCATGACCAGCACGCTTCAGGCGGTGCAAAAGGTGCTGACCACCGACGAACTGGTGGAACTGCAAAAACGTACCGACCAGGTGTACGTAGACCCGGCGCTGATCGAGTACGCCGTACGCATGGTCACAGCCACGCGCTCACCGAAGGATTTTGGTCTGAAAGACCTTGAGCATTACATCATGTTCGGCGCCAGCCCGCGTGCTTCGATCAATTTGATCCTCACCGCGCGGGCGCTGGCCTTTGTGCGCGGGCGCAATTACGCCCTACCGCAGGATGTGTTGGATATGGCGCTGGACGTGATGCGCCACCGCATGGTGCTGACTTACGAAGCGCTTTCGGACAACGTAACCGGCGACGATATCCTGAAAAGGATTCTCGACCGCATCCCGATCCCAGTGGTCCCGCTGCATGAACACACAAACACCCGCATTAACGCCTGAACGCATCCTGCAGCGCCTGGATTGGAAGGTGATCCGCAGGCTGGACGGGCTGCTCCAGGGCGATTACCGCAGCCTGTTCTACGGCTACGGGATCGACTTTGCCGACCTGCGCGAGTACCAGCCTGAGGATGACATCCGCTATATCGACTGGAACGTGACCGCGCGGATGGATACGCCGTACGTGCGCCAGTACGTGGAGGATCGCGAGGTTACCGCCTGGTTCCTGCTGGACCTCAGCCCATCCATGGATTTTGGCAACGTGCAGAATGATAAACGGGCGGTGCTGATTGACTTGGTCACCACCCTGGCGCGCATCCTCACGCGGCACGGCAACCGGGTGGGCGCCATGTTCTACACCGGGCAGAAGGACTGGCACTCGCGCGCGCCGAACGGGGCGAAAGCCAGCGGGCGCAAAGGCCAGGGTGCGGATGAGGAGCATGCCGCGGCAGTAAAGCATGCCGCGGAGGCGCACATCGACCGGACCATCCCGGCGCGGGGCGGGCGCAACCAGGTACTGCTGCTGGCGAGCAACCTGCTCAAACAGCCGCATATCCCGCGCGCGCCCTTCACCAACCTGACGCCGCTGCTGGAGGGCGGGCTGCATGCCATCAAACGGCGCTCGCTGGTGTTCGTGATTTCCGACTTTATCAGCGCGCCGGGCTGGGAGCGACCGCTCAGCCTGCTGAACCAGCGCCATGAAGTGCTGGCGGTACGGCTGTGGGACCCGCGCGAGGTGGAGCTGCCGGATGTTGGCCCGGTAATCATTGAAGACGCAGAAACCGGCGAGCAGATGTACGTGGATACGTCCGACCGCAAGTTCCGCGCCCGGTTCGAGGCGGCGGCGCGCCAGCGTGAAACCGTGCTGTCCGAAGCGGTCAAACATGCCGGGGTCGACCTGCTGTCGCTTTCCACCGAGGAAGATATGGTCCGCGCCCTGGTACGGTTTGCAGCGATGCGCAAGCAAAGGAGGCAATAGAAATGAAGCTATTGCCTTTACAGGAAACCCGTCTATGACCTTTATCTGGCCGACGATGCTATTTCTGCTGGTGCTGGCGCCGCTGTTCGTGCTGTTTTACCTGCACATGCAGCGGCGGCGGAGGCGGCTGACCCGGTATTTTGGCAGTTACGGAACCGGGCCGGGGACGCCAGAGAAGGCATCGCCAAACCTGGCGGCGCCAAAATTTGCGAGGGATGTTCGCCGCCATATCCCGCCGGCCCTGTTCCTGACCGCGCTGGTCATTCTGATCTTTTCGCTGGCGCGCCCGCAGGCAGTGGTAAGCATGCCCCGGGTGCTGGGCACGGTGATCCTGACCTTCGATGTTTCCGGCAGCATGGCGGCAGATGACATGCAGCCAACCCGCATGGATGCGGCCAAGGCAGCCGCGCGCGCCTTTGTGGAGCAGCAGCCTTCCACTGTGCAGATTGGGGTAGTTGGGTTCAGTGACAGCGGGTTCGCGGCGCTGCCCCCTACCAACAACCAGATGGATATCCTTGCCGCAATCGACCGTCTATCGCCGCAGCGCGGTACTTCTCTGGCGCACGGCATCGAGGCATCCCTCAACACCATCGCCATTGGAATGGGCCAGGGAAATCAGGGCCAGGCCCCGGACGAACCGGAACACCTGAGCGACCCTCCCCCCGGCCCGCCGCCCACGCCAACCCCCATGCCCAATGGCACCTATACATCCGCCGTGATCGTGCTGCTCAGCGATGGCGAAAATAACCAGAATCCGGACCCCAGGCAGGCAGCGCTCGTGGCGTCCGACCGGGGCGTGCGCATCCACACCGTAGGCGTAGGCAGCGCACAGGGAACGATCCTGAAGATCAATGGCTTTACCGTTCATACACAGCTTGACGAGGCCATGCTCAAACAAATCTCGCAGATCACCGATGGTACCTATTACAACGCCACCAGTGAAGAAGATCTAAAAGCAATTTATACCAATCTCAACCCCCAGTTATTCATCAAACCCGAAAAGATGGAGGTGACATCGCTGTTTGCCGGGGCCAGCATCCTGGTGATGTTGATCGGGGGAGCATTCTCTATGCTGTGGTTCAGCCGGCTGCCTTAATCGTGGCGATGTGTAAGCGGTTTTGGAGGTAATCGATGGTTTTGCTCTGGCCTGGATTTCTTGCCCTGCTGGGATTGATCCCGCTGCTGATTGGGGTCTACATCTGGATGCTGCGCAGGCGGCGGCGGTCCGCGCTGCGTTTTTCCAGCCTGATGCTGGTGCGCGAAGCGCTTCCTCATCCGTCCCGGATCCGGCAGCACTTGCCCTTTGCACTCTTTCTGTTGGCCCTGGCTTTACTGGTAGTTACGCTGACGCGCCCGGCAGCGATTGTCACTCTGCCAACGGACCAGACCACCATTATCCTCACCATGGATGTGTCGGGCAGCATGCGCTTCCGCGATGTACGGCCCAGCCGGCTGGCAGCCGCGGAGGATGCCGCGATCGAGTTCATCCAGAAGCAGAAAGTCACCACCAGCATTGGCCTGGTCGCTTTCTCGGGATTCGCGGAATTAATCATGCCGCCCACCACCGACCAGGAAATGCTGCAGTTCGCCATCGAGAGCCTTACCACCGGGCGGGCCACCGCCATTGGCAGTGGTATCCTGGAAGCGATCGATGCGATCGCCGAAGTGGACAACAGCGTTCCCCCCAGCACGCGGGATGGTGCATCCGCCGCCGAACCGCCGCCTGTGGCGACGGGCGCTTACGTTCCGGCGATCATTGTGCTGCTGACGGACGGGGTCAGCAACGCCGGGGTTGAGCCGCTGGAGGCGGCACAGCAGGCGGCCAACCGCGGGATACGCATTTACACCATCGGCTTTGGAACCGCCGCAGGTCCAGGGCCGGGAGAGTACGGTGGGGCATTCGGCAGCGGACCCGATCCCTTTGGCGGCGGGCCGCCGCCGGCCAGGTTCCGCCGCGGCATCGATGAGGCTACTTTGAAAGAAATCGCGGATATGACGGATGGGAAATATTATGCTGCAGCCAGCGCCAGCGAGCTGCAAGAAGTCTTCCTAAGCCTGCCCACGCACTTTATCAGCCGGCACGGAACGGAGGAACTGAGCGCGCTGTTTGCTGCAGGAGGCCTGGTGCTGGCATGGCTGGCTTTCGCGCTGGGGCAACTGTGGCACCCCTTGCCCTAGTACAGTCGGGCGTAAATACCTATGTTGTTATTCGTCGGTTCTGCCCGACTGTTTTCGCCAGGCCGCCTGGCGCAAGTACCCGGCGCTGCGCGCTAACCATAAAGGTATTTATGCCGCCGGGTACTAGCCATCGGGTGCCACAGGTTCCCTTTGCCTTGGCGCTGAAACGGAAGACCTGGGTGGTAACCAGCCAAAGGGGGTAGAGGCGGGTCTGAAAAGGGCGCATGCACGAACTTCGATTCGTTTTTATTGTTCTATAATTTGAAGCATGAATGATGAAGATGAAGAAGATTTGATTGATTTGTGGTTCGAACCCCAGACAAAACAGAGCATCGGAAGAATGCATTACAGAAGGCTCCTGCTCCTGAAGGCTCTATTCTCTACCCCCAAGCAGTTCTTTAAAAAGTTAGGCCCATTCTTGTTTGTTGATCTCGTTATTGTTGTTACCATTATTATCATTTTCCTTCTCCTTTTGCCATCTAATTGACCTTTCTTTGATCGATTCCTTCTTCTAAATTCACGCTTTTATGTATCGAAGCGAATTATGCTTAACGCCCGCTTCACCTTTCTACCTGACCTAAATACCTTCCTCGCAACAGATCGCCGGGAGGGAAGTTTTCGGTACGCTTTCGAGCGCGGGCAGTCGGTGAAGCACCTGATAGAGGCGGCGGGGGTGCCGCACACGGAAATCGGGCAGGTGATCGTTAATGAACAGCCGGTGGGCCTGGATTACCAGGTACAGGAGGGTGATCAGGTGACCGTCTTCCCGCCCTCCACCGAAAACCGCCCGCCGGGCGCGGCGCGTTTTGTGCTCGATAATCACCTGGGGCGGCTGGCGGCGTACCTGCGCATGCTGGGCTTCGATGTAATTTACCGCAACGACTTCGACGATGTGGAGCTGGCGCGGATCGCCGCGGAGGAAGAGCGCATCCTGCTCACCCGCGACCGGCGCCTGCTGATGCGCAAAGCGGTGCGCTGGGGCTACTGCCTGCGCTCGCTCGATTCGTGCGAGCAGGCCATTGAAGTGCTGCGGCGCTATAACCTGTTCCAGTCCATTGCCCCTTTTCAGCGCTGCCTGCGCTGTAACACCTCCCTGGAACCCACCCGGAAAGAAGCCGTTCTCGACCGGCTGGAGCCGCTGACCAGACAGTATTTCGATGAATTTCACCGCTGCCCGGCCTGCGGGCAGATCTATTGGAAGGGTTCGCATTACGAGCACATGCTGGCGATGATCGAGAATTTCCAGGCGCACCGGGAGATCAAGTAAGCGATTATCGCCGGGGCGATATTTTGCCTTATAATCTCTATAGTAAGTCCTGTGGTTCGGGAAAGCCTGCTGGGAAAGCAAAGCGGGCGGCCCCCGGGAAAGGGAAGATATGGATCGGGCTCCGGTGATTTCCGAGATCGATGTGCAGAATTGGGTGGGGACCAAGTCATATCAAAAAGGCTACCGCTACTATGAGGATGAGGCTATTCTCAACCCACGCCTGCGCGGGCAAAGCCTGATCGCGGAGTGCCAGGGGTCGCTGCCCACCCCCTATCGGGTGGAAATTCGCCTGGCGCCGGAAGGGATCCAGTGGGGAAGCTGCACCTGCACGGCGGGAGAAGGCGGGCACTGCAAGCATGCGGCGGCCCTCCTGCTCACCTGGCTGCACGAGCCAGATAGCTTTGTGGAGGTGCCCGAGCTGGACAAGCTGCTGGAAAACCGCAGCAAAGAAGAATTGATTTCGCTGATCCAGCAGATGGTCTCTCGGCACCCCGACCTGGAGCAGATGCTGGAACTGTCTGTGCTGATTGACATGGAGCCGGGCAAACCGCTGCCTGCCGAACTGATCGCCCAGCAGGTACGGCGGGCTTTTACCAGCGCCGGGGGAGACAGCGGCGGCGATAACGCGCAAATCGCCGATAACCTGCAGCCGATTTTGGACCTGGGCGAGGATTTACTCGACCGAGAAAATGGGATCAGCGCATCCACCGTTTACCAGGCGCTGATGGAAACGATCCTGAGCTATGATGACTGCCTGTATAACGATGAGGGCGGCGATTTAGGGCAGGTGGTGGCCGAGTGCGAACAGGGCATTGAAGAATGCCTGCAAAGCACGCAAAAACCGCTGCCGCGCGACCGGGATGCGCGCTTCCCGGAGATTCGCCTGGGCTTACTGCATACCTTGTTTGACCTGTTCCTGTGGGACCTGCAGGCAGGCGGGTTAGGATACGCCGATGAAACCCCCTCCATTCTTTCTGCCCAGGCAACCGCCGAGGAGAAGCAGCAAATCGCGGAATGGGTGCAGGCCGAGCTGCCCAACGGCGAGGATTGGGACGAAGATTACCAGCGCCGCGCGATGGGCGGGCTGTGGCTGATACTGTTGGGCGACCAACTGGACGATGAAGAATACCTGCGAATATGCCGCGAGACCCACCGCACGCAAGATCTGATCGACCGGCTGCTGTACCTGGGCAGGGTTGAGGAAGCCGTTTCGACCGCGAAGCAGGCCGGGCGCACCAGTATCACGACCATTGCCGATTTGTTTGAAGAACACGGGCATTCTGAAATTGCCTTACAACTGGTGCAGACTCAATCACAGAGCGAAAACGACATCCAACTGCTGGAGTGGTTGAAGCAGTACGCGCACCGCCATGAGCAGCCTGAAGAGGCCCTGCGCCTGGCTGAAACATTGTTCTGGCAGGCGCAAACGCTGGAAAATTATTACGCGCTGCTGGAGGCATCCGCGGCGCTGGGCCAGCGCGACACCGTACGGGCGCGCGTGCTGGCGCGGCTGGAGAGCGCGGGGAACTTCTCGCTGCTGGTGGAGATCTACCTGCTGGAAAATGAGATCGACCTGGCGCTGGGCGCGCTGGAACGAGTGAACCCCAATATCTGGTCGAGCCGCATCTCGATCCTACGCCGCCAGGTGGCCCAGGCGGTAGAGGGACCGCGCCCGCACGAAGCCATTCGCCAGTACCTGCTGTTGACCGAGGACTTGATCGAACACCGCACGCGAGGCAGCTATGCTGAAGCTGCCCGCCTGCTGCAGCAGGTCCGCAAGCTGTACCGGGCAGTAGGCGAGGAAGACCGCTGGCAGCAAATTCTCAGCGGGCTGCGCCAGGAATACCGGCGCCTGCCTGCCTTCATGGACGAATTACGGAGAGCAGGTTTATGAAAACCTATGGGAAAGTACTCGTTGAAACTGCGCTCAACGCAAAATCTTTTGCAGCGCTGATCGGCGCGCTTAACCTTCAGCCGCCGGTGTTGATTAAGCCCAACTGGGGAACGGTGGAGTGTTACAGCGAAGCAGAGGTGCTGGACTGGACCCTGGCGGCAATCCCGGGTGAAAAGATGGTGATCGAAAGCCACGGATGGGCGCGCAACGAGGATACCCTGTTGAACACTGGCCCGGTTAAGCTGACCAAAGCTTACCTGCGCAAGAGCGACCGCTGGTTCCTGGACCATTCGGGGATCGGCAAGGTGCTGGAAAAGCACGATGTGGAATACCTGAACCTGACGGAGGAAATCTGGGCCGGGCGGGCGGCAGACCCGGCATTGATCCGGCAGGCCGTAGAAGCAAAGTTTGAGCCGGTGCAGTTTCCTGAGATGTACGAGAAGGTTCCGGCGCGGCTGTACGAACTGCGCGGGGGAACGCTGTTGAGCCTGGCAAAGTACAAGATCGTTTTTTACCCGCTGGGTATCTCGATGGCGGTGAAAAACCTGTTTGGGCTGATCCCTGGCCCCAGCCGCGGGAAATTCCACGGCAGCGAGCACACCTACCTGGACCAGAGCATCGTGGACATTAACAAGATCTACCACAGCCTGTTCGCGGTAAAAGGGATCATCGAGGCAGCGCATTCCGCCGGGCACCTGGAAAAAGACGGTGAGCCGACCCAGGTGTATCCCGGCGGCGGGAAGGCCCTTGCCAGCCAGGATACCGTTTCGCTGGATGCCTTTGCCACTGCACTGTACGGGCGCGACCCGAACAGCGTGGGGCACCTTCGCCTGGCCGCGCAGACCTTTGGCGGTTGGGATGCGCAGACCTGCGCGGACGCGGAACGAAGCGGGCTGAAAATTATTGCGACATAGCCTACTTTTTCAGCGAAGGCAGGTATGTGTGGTGCGGCAAAGGCGCATAGGCGTACACCGAAGCCGGCCAGTAAGAAATCAGATAGAAACCGCCGTCCGGGCGGATAACGGGATTCCAGCGCAGCCAACGGCCATACGGATATGGATCGGGATAGTACGAGGCCCGCACGGCGCCATCGGGCTTCATGATATAGACGTAGCCATCATCTACCGTAATCAGGATCATGCCATCGCGGTCAATGGTTGGCGAGCCGTGGACGTTCGCAGTAAAGGCATGTGACCAGCGCTTGGTGCCGTTGGGATTGATGGCATGTAGCGCCGCAGTGGGATGCCCGGGCAGGTCGTCCGCTGTGCCCACATAAATCACGCCATCCGCGCCAACCGCCGGGTACGACCAGCTCATGGTCGTGCCCGCATCGTACTTCCAGCGCACCTGGCCGTTGGCCGTATTCAGCGCGTACAGGTAGTGGTCGGTTGAGGCCATGTAAAGCGTGCTGAAGTCGTTGCTGAGCGCCCCGGCGCCATCCACGTAACCCTGGGTGGTATAGCTCCACTTGAGGGTCCCATCCGCGCGGATGCCGTAGATGTTGTGGTTTGCCGAGCCTATGTATAGGTCGCCATTGGCATCGATCGCCGGGGCCGTTTGAACCCATGAACCAACCTGGTAGCGCCACTTGAGCTTACCTCCGGGGGTCAATGCGTACAGGTAACCATCAAACGAACCAATATACACGGTGCCATCCGCTCCGATGGTGGGCGCGCTGCTGGCAATGTCGCCCAGGGTGTAGGACCATAACAATTTGCCCGCAGTGGTAAAGGCGTAGACCTTAAAATCGGCGCTGCCCGCGTACACCTGCCCGTGCGCTGAAACGGCGGGAGCAACGACAAACTCTTTCGTTCCATCGTAACTCCAGCGTATGCTCCCGCCGGGCGTGAGCGAAACCAGGCTGTTGTGCATACCAACATACAGGTTGCCCTGCGGATCGTGCACCAGACCTGTGGCGACACCATCATCATTCACCTGCCAGATTTTCCCCGGGCTTTTGCTTACCACATGCGAGCTGCGCCCAAAGTGCGCGGCGTTGCCGCGGTGCTGAGCCCAGGAACTCGCGGCTGGGCCACAGGTGGCGCAACTGTAATACCATACATTACGGTATCCTCCGGGGTCCATCACAACGTTTCCAGCCTTGTCTACCACGTGGACGGTGAAGCTCATCTGCTGATCTTGCAGCCCAGCCGGCGCCGTCCAGGTGACCTGGTAGGGCGGCGTGGTAACCTCACCAACGGGCTGCCATGCGTCATTGTAATAGACGTAAAAGCGCACGCGCTCCACACCACTGCCACCCGGGCTATCCCAGGCGTTGGCTACAAAGGTCACCTGCCCAGGATGAATGGTGCTGCCATTCACCGGCGTCGTGACTTCACCTCCCGGGTTGGTTGTGTCGGTGCTGGGGGGGATGCACTGGGTACCCGACAGGGAGAGGTCTGGACGGTACTGCACGGTGACATCATCCATCATCATATCTGGGATGCCATCCGGTGGATCAGGCCAGACTTCGATGTTGAATCCCGCCCAATCGACGCTGGGAAGACCTCGGACAATATATTCCTGCAGAGGGGTATTCGGTGGAATCTCAAAGTGGCAGCCGATATCCCAATAATCGTTATAACGGATAAATACGCCTGGCGTTTTGGTCACACCGCTGGTATTACCCAGTTTTAAACGCATCTCCAGGGGCCATCCTGCCGGGACGCGATAGGCAGTAACATTCTGTCCAACATTACCGCCATTGGTGGTGGCGCGGCGTTTGAAATACAGCACGCCGTTGCCGTAAAAGGCCCGGTCGATATCCCCCCACTGCCACCAGTTAGCGAAACTGTCCCCGTCAAAGCCGCTGTTGAGGATTACGTTCTGGTAAGGCGGGATGGTGGGCTGGTCACCGATCGCATCGTTGAAGCGATAAGGAGTGTACCCACTGATAGCGCTGTAGGTACGGGTCCAGTGCACCACGCGATCCACCCGGTTAGTCATGGTGGCTTCGTACAACCAGGCACCGCCACTGATGTCGCTGCCGTTGACAAAAGACTCGAACAGAATGGTGTGTCCGTCTGTACGGAGCATATCGCCAGCCAGCAGCTCGCTCCAATTGATAACATGCGAATAGCTGGGCAGCCACTGCTGGTTATAACCAAGTTGCCAGGCATTTTGCACCAGGCCAGAACAGTCGATACCGGTGGCAGATGCAATGTCGCCGCCCTCCATGCAAATGTTTCCCGCCCAGGCTCCGGATGCAATCCGGCTGCGGAAGGTGGAAATTGAGACTTTTCCACCATATTCATAAGGCATCTCGGCAATTACCTGGTTGAGCCGATTCGAAAGGTAGCGCGGCAGCTTCCAATGCTCGCTGGTCGCGCAGGGGCTCCAATCCGTGTCCCCAGTTGGTCCATTGTGATAATTGGCCGCGCCCAGGGTCCAGTTTACGCTCATGTATGCCTGAGCGTTCTGAATGATTTGCGAACGGGAGACGGCCCTGTCGGCACGAGCAGGGGTATCCAGGCTGGCTTCCAGTTGGGACACAGGGTGCTGCTGGCTCCACTGAGCCCAGCGCGCTTCCAGGCCATCGCTGCTGTACCTGGTGGTAAAAGGAACCTCGATCACCGCGGCAGATTGGTTATCAACTTGCAGAAAATAGACGCTGCCCGCCGGACTTACGGCTACAAAACGATTGGGCAGCAGCGGGCTGGCCTCCAACGGCAGCCGCGCCATACCGGTAAACGCGCCATCCGCGCCAAAACGCCAGACAGAAGTTTCAGCGAGAATGACCGGGACTTGATCGAGCAGTTCCTCGACCAGCACATAGGCATTGCCCAGATGGTCCACGGTCAAGAGAGTGCTCGAGCCAAGAAAATGGTTCACTCGGATCGTGAATGTTTGCTGCGTACCAGTTAGCGGGTCTGTCAGGAAAATGTGACCTTGCTGGCTGCTGACCCGCTGGGTACTGGTGTAAACCCCTGGCAAGCCCGCTACCGACAGGCCAGGTTGAGCAGTTAAATTGTCTATCGCTGGGCGCAATAAAGGAGCAGCAAGCGGATCACGTGGGCTATCATTCACACCCCCGTTTATGATTCGTTCTTCCAGCAAATCAATATCCGTGCGGTTGAGAAGGCGCAAACGCGGCTGGCCACTGGGAGCGAGCACAATCTGGCTACTCAAAGCGCCGGGAGTATCAGGCAATGGATAGCGAGACGTGACATTCCCGGCAGTATCCAAACCAAGCACGATACTGTTTGGAACGTCCAGGACAAAAAAGCCATCTGGGGCTACAACAAGATCGCCTGCCCCGATCCCGGATGGCAGCGAGATAGTATCGATGGTTTGGGCAACACGATCGTAATACAGGATGCGGTCATTGCCGGAATCAAGAATATAAAAATCATCCTCTCCCTTCATGGCGATCGCTGAAGGGCCAGCGCCTTCCCGGTCCGGCACAGCGGGGTGGATAGACACATCCCGCACTCCGCTGCCTGCAGAAAAGGTAATCAATATAGGATCGGTATTGTGTTCTGGAACGGCAGCTGCTGCGTATGGAACTGGTGAAGTGATGTTGGAAAACACAATAAGGACAGCGATTAGTGGAATAATCACCCTGTAAAGCATATATCCCCCTGCAATGCGTAAGGTATTGTTTTGGTTATTTTTTGATTATATATTTACGTAATATCAGATAGATTAAAGCTTACGTTTCTGAAAGGATGAACTTTTTTTATGACACATTTTGTCTACAGACGGTCAGCGATCATTTTGCGGCGCCACGAGGACCGCATTTACCTGCTATACTAAATGGGGAGAACCACTCCATGGCAAAGAAACTCGATCAAATCATCGTTGTCGACCTGGAAGCAACCTGCTGGGAGGGCGACCCGCCGCCGGGGCAGGAGCAAGAGATCATCGAGATTGGGGTGTGTGTACTGGATATTGCCAGCGGCGGGCGTTCGGGCAAGCGCAGCCTGCTGGTCCGCCCAGAGCGGTCGGCGATCAGTCCCTTTTGCACCCGCCTGACCACCCTGACCCAGGAGCAGGTCGAACAGGGCTTGTCCTTTGCCGAAGCGATTGAAACCCTGCGCCGGGAGTACCGCCCCGCGGAACGTACCTGGGCCAGCTACGGCGATTATGACCGGATCGCCCTCCAGCGCCAGTGCGAGCAGCGCGGAGTAATCTATCCGTTCGGGCGTACGCACCTGAACGTGAAGAACCTGCTGGCGATCAGCTTCAATCTGCCTCGCGAAGTTGGCCTGGACCGGGCAACAGCGATGTGCGGGCTTAACCTGGAAGGCACGCATCACCGCGGGGACGATGATGCATGGAATATCGCGGCAGTGCTGGCTGTATTGCTGGAATGCACCCGCAAGGGAGGGAAGGAAAATGGCATACGAGCGAATGTCGGATAAATCCAAACAGCCCACAGAAGAAGAGATTCTGTCCACTATTGGAGCGCCAGCCGGATGCTGGACAGCGCTTCGCAGGTATATCGCAGAGACGTACAAGATCGAGGGGGAGCTAAAAATCGGCAGCGCAAAATACGGCTGGTTTCTAACGTTCCGCAAGGGCGGGCGACCGCTGTGCGACATGTTCCCTGAGAACGGCGCCTTTACCGCGCTGGTGGTGCTGGGAGGCAAAGAAACCACGCAGGCCAAGACCATGCTCGACAGCTTTGGTCCAAATGTGCGCGCCTGCCTGGAAACCTCACCGATGTTTCACGATGGGTGCTGGTTATGGATCCGCGTGCAGGACCCGCGCGATGTGGAAGATATCCAGCGCCTGCTGCTGTTGAAGCGCAAGCCGGCAAAGAGTATCTACTCGCGCCGAGTGGCGGAGCGAGAAGCAGTCTGGTAAGATAGGGTCAGATGAGCGAAAGCGAACTGAGCCAACTGACCCGAGAAGACCTGATCGAACTGC
>CAYTHO010000056.1:0-37627 GCA_964437595.1 uncultured Anaerolineaceae bacterium | reverse complement strand
GGTAGGGAGGGGCGTATCGGAGGGCGGGGGGGTTGGCGTGTCTGGTGCGGGCGTCGGCGAAAGGGTAGCCGTGGGGCTGGGTGGGATCACCAGCGCCAGGGTTGGCACCAGGGTCGGCTGAACCTGGTTCTCGCGCCCGGGCAGCACGCACCCTGTCATCCACACCAGAACCAGGGCCAGGGCTAGAAAAGCCAGCGCAAACCGGATCCCTTTGGTTCCAGTGGTGCCCGTAAATTGCATGTCGGCGTGCGGTGAGCGGTGCCAGGGATTCATAAGAAACTGTTACAGGCCGTAGATCTTGCCGAACTTTCCCTCTAGATAGCGCATATAAGGCTGCGGGTCTATTTTCGAACCGGTCACCTGTTGGATCAATGTCTGAGGCTCGTATTTTGTCCCATGGCGGTGGATTTTCTCGCGCAGCCAGCTCAACAAGGGCGAAAATTCGCCGTGCTCCATCAGGCTTTCCAGGTCGGGGATCTCGCGTTGAACCGCCTCCCACAACTGGGCTGAAACCAGGTTGCCCAGCGCGTAAGTCGGGAAATAGCCGATCAACCCGCTGGACCAGTGAACGTCTTGCAGTACCCCCAGGGCATGGCTCGGCGGAGTCAGGCCAAGCGTTTCCTGCATGCGCGTATTCCAGGCTTCCGGCAGATCTTTCACCGCCAGGCTGCCTTCCATCAAGGCAATCTCCAGCTCCAGACGCAGCATAATGTGCAGGTTGTAGGTGGCCTCATCCGCTTCTACACGAATGAAGGAGGGCTGTACCTTATTGATGGCCCGGTAAAACGCCAGCAAATCCACATTGCCAAGCTGGGTTGGGAATGCTTCCTTCAAACGCGGGAAGAAGAACTTCCAGAAGGGGAGCGAGCGACCAACCAGGTTCTCCCACATGCGCGACTGTGATTCGTGCAGGGCCATCGAAGCACCGCCTGCCAGCGGCGAACGGCGCAGTTTTGGGTCAACCCCCTGCTCATACATGGCATGCCCGGCTTCATGCAGGGTACCAAACAGCAGGGAAAAGGGAAGTGACGAGACAAACCGCGTGGTGATTCGAACATCATCGATGCTGAAATCGATCGAAAATGGGTGCGCAGCGCGATCCATCCTGCCGCGCTTCCAATCATACCCAATCCGGGAAATCGCCTCGACGGCGTAATTCCACATGCCCTGCTCGGAATATTCGCCGTGCAGGAAGCGATCTTCCACCTGTGGGCGCCGCGAAATGGCCTGGATCAGCGTCACCTGCTGAGGGCGCAGCGCGGCGAAGATTTGCTGCACCTCAGCCGTCTTCATACCGCGCTCAAAATCGTCCAGCAGGGGGTCGTATACGTGCTGGTAAGGGGCAAAATAGCCGGCATACTGGCGGCGCAGGTCAACCACGCGTTCAAGGTACGGCTGAAAGGCGGCGAAATCCGATTCCTTGCGCGAACGGACCCAGGCATCGTGCGCCAGCACCGATGCCTGGGTCCGTTCAGCGACAAAACTTTCCGGAACGCGCGTGCGCTTGCCCACCTGGTGCTGCGCGAAACGCACCAGCCCGGCAGAATCTGATTCCGCGCCCATTTCATCCAGGCGGCTGCTCAAGTCTTCGACCAGCCGCCTGGTTTCATCATTCGTCCAGCGCTGGTGAGCCAGGCGCGCGATGGTCGCACGCTGGTAGCTGCGGTCTTCATCGCCACCCGCGGGCATATACGTCTGCTGATCCCATTCCAGCAGATTGATAACGTGCTCCAGGTCATAGATTTCAGCCAGGATTTCTCGCAGCCGCTGAAGCCGTTCTTCCATAAGAATATATCCTCAGTTGATGAAAGCCTAAGCTACCCGCCAGCGCAGTTCTTCACCGCGCAGCGCCCGCACAACCTCTGTGGCGATATCATTCGCGGCGCGCTGCTGGGCTTCAACCGTTTGCGCGCCGATATGCGGGGTGCAGATCACGCGCGGGTGGTTCACCAGTTCGGTTGCTCCAGGGGGTTCCGCCGCAAACACGTCCAGCGCGGCGCCTGCCACCTTACCGGAATTGAGCGCATCCAGGAGCGCGCTTTCGTCTAATACGCCGCCGCGGGCCGCATCAATAACGTACACGCCGTCCTTCATCTTCGCGAACTGATCCGCGCCCAGCATCCCGCGGGTCTGGGGAGTCAGCGGCGTATGCAGGGAAATGATATCCGCCTGCGCCAGCACTTCGTCCAGGCTGAGTGAATCACAGCCATCCTGGCAAATATCTTCGGAAGGCCGCAGGGGGTCGAAGGCGACGATGCGCATGTCAAAGGCCTGCGCGCGTTTGGCTACCGTCTGCCCAATGCGCCCATAGCCGATGATGCCCAACGTTTTCTTGTACAGTTCGGCGCCTTCCAGCTCTTTCTTCAGCCATTTTGCATTTTTCATTGCCGCGTCGGCGCGTGGAATATCGCGCACCAGTGAAAGCAGCAATCCCATCGTCAGCTCTGCTACCGCCACGGTTGTCGCCAGCGGCGAGTTGACCACTGTGACGCCGTGCTGCTTGGCGGCATTCAAATCAATGTTATCCACCCCGACGCCGGCCCGCCCAACTACCTTTAATTTCGCCGCGGCATCAAAAACAGCAGGGATCACCTTGGTGCGCCCGCGTACGATGAGCGCATCATATTCACCAACTACCTTTAATAACTCATCCGCCGAGATGCCTGTGCGATCCACAACCTCGGCGGATTTTCTTAAAATTTCCTGGCCATTTTCTTCCAGGCCATCCGTCAATAAGACTTTCCACGCAGCCATATGAAGACTCCTTACAACCCTATGATTTCCTCATTTCTTTGACTTACCTATGTACGCATGATTTTACCTCAATTTGTCCCACAATGAGTAATCATCCCCATCCAGTTGTCCAGACAACTTCATCTCAAATCCAGGGATGGAGAAAAAAGGCACCTTCTCTGCGGTGCCTATCTCCTGCCTCCCGCCATCCAATTGGTTGGCGAATTGACTGATTGACGGATCTCCTTCCCCCTTGATACAATCGACGAACATGGAAAAACGCATCAACCCCCGCATGTTCAAATCCGAGCCAATGCGGCGCTGCGCCTTAGGTGAATGTCGCGCGGCCTGCTGCCTGTATGGCGTGTGGATCGACCGCCTGGAGGCGCGCGAAATTCAAACCAACGCAGCTCTGATTATCCCCCACATGGAAGCAGAAAACCGCGATCCCGGCGACTGGTTCGACGAACGCGAGGAACCGGATTCGAATGCGATATCTGGCTGGACGGTGCACTCCACGGTCCTACCTGACCCGGATCATTATGGGGAGACGGCCTGCATCTTCCTGCGCAAAGATCACCTGTGCGCTTTGCAGGTCGCCGCGGTCGCCAATAACCTGCACCCGTGGCGGTTCAAGCCGTTTTACTGCATCCTGCACCCGCTCGACCTGGACGAGCAGGGCCGCATCACCCTGGACGAAACCGAGTTGATGCTGGCAGAACCGGGCTCCTGCCTGCGCCCTGCCGATCACCCCATACCGCTGATCGAGACCTTTGAGCCTGAGCTTCGCTACCTGCTGGGTGAGAAAGCCTATCAGAAGCTGCGCGGGTGAACATATCCAACCCGCCCAGCACGGTTTCCAGCACCGGCAGAAAGCGCGGCAGGCGCCCGTGGCGGATTACCCAATCCCACAGCGGCTCGGCCTTTTTCCAACCCCCACTGTAGGCCAGGTGACGCAGTTTGCCGGGGATATCCGGCTTGGTCCATGCCGCCTGAAAAATTGCGCCCCAGCGGTAAAAAGATTGGTAGGCGCTCCAGTATCCAGCTTCCAGCCTCTCCGCCGACATCCGCGCCGGACGAAATACCGCGTGGCGTGTATCGTACCGGTCCCAATCATTGTGAAGCACGCGGCCCTGCTCTTGCATTCGCCGGTGCAGGGCTGTGCCCGGATAGGGGGTCAAAATGTGAAACGTGGCGGTCTCGATCCCCTGCTCGATAGCCCAATCCACCGTGCGCTGGAAGACGCCTTCATCGTCATCATCCATGCCAAAAACGAAGCTGCCGTTGATCATGACGCCCATGCTGTGCAGGCGCCGGATTGCGTTCGTGTAATCGAGTGACAGGTTATGCCGCTTGTGCTGCATGGCTAGGTTGGCCGGGCTTAGCGTTTCAAAGCCTACAAACAGGCTGCGCAGGCCGCAAGCTGCCGCTCTCTCCAGCAGGTCGCCCTGCAGCACAGAGCGCACGGTGCCGGCGGCCTGCCACAGCCGGCCCATCCCGCGCATCCCATCAAACAAGGCCCTGGCAAAGCGCGGGTTGCCAAACAGGTGGTCATCCAGAAAGTACAGGTGCCTGCCGGGCAGGCGCTCGATTTCAGCCAAAGCGGCATCTACGGCGAGCGTGTAAAAAGATTTCCCCCCTTGATAGAAAGCATCTTTATAGCAAAAATCGCAGCTGTGTGGGCAGCCACGCGAGACCACCAGCGAGTTCGGCACCAGGTAGCGGTCGCGGGCGAACAAATCCCGGCGGGCACGCGGAAGATTTTCCAGCGTGCGCATGGTAGAGCGGTACACCCGTCCGGGACGACCTGCGCGGAAATCTGCCAGAAACGCCGGCCAGGTATCTTCGCCCGGCCCGGTAAAGATCGTATCAGCATGGGCCGCCGCCTCTTCCGGCAGCGCGGTCACGTGCAGCCCGCCCAGGCAGACGTGCGCGCCTTTGCGCCGGTAATGATCGGCCAGCGCGTACGCCCGGCGGGCCGAAGTAATGTACACCTCGATCGCAACCAGCTCTGGTTGGTCGTCCAGCCTCAGCGGCTGCACGTGCTCATCTTCCAGCACAATATCGTCGTCATCGTCCATGTAGCCCGCCAGCGTCGCCAACCCCAGCGGCGGAAACAGCGCATACTTGATTGGCCGGTAATAAGGGCTGATGGCCTCCGTCAGCGCAGGAAGAATAAACTTAGCACGCATATCTCACCTTTGATCCAAAATGAGCTGTCCGGTTCGCACTTCAACTCACCTAACCATACCCATTCTCAACCGGCCAATCCATCAGCCACGTGCCGCCTTCCACGCACTCGAGTACTTGCTCACCAAAGGGAAATGACAACAATGGAAAGAAAACTTTTTCATCCATCGCTTCGAATTTCATGTAAACTACATACAGGAACCGCTTATGCTCACCATCCTCCATGTCGAAGACAACACCAACCTGCGCCGGGCGCTGAAAACCGGGCTGGAAGCTACCGGAGCCGTACAGGTGATTGCCGGCTTTTCCAGCGGAGAAGAAGCCCTTTCAGCGCAGTACGCCGACCCCCCTGGCGCGGTATTGATGGATGTTGCTCTGGCCGGTGAGATGAATGGCATCCAGGCCGCGGTGGCCCTGCGCCGCGAATACCCGCGGCTGCCGGTAGTGTTTTATTCCATCCAGGATGATGAGGAGTATTACCGCGACTTCCTGCGCTCGGGCATCCTCAGCCATTACGCCTACGTGCGCAAGAGCAATTACCTTCTGCCAGAAAGCATCGTGCCCCTGCTGCGGGATGCCGCCGCCGGGCGCAGTTTTATCGATCCCGAAATTGAGGCGCGCGTGCAGGCTGTGCGCCATAAAGATGCCAATGACCCGCTGGCGCTGCTAGAGCCCAATGAGCAGGCCGTCATTCGCCTGCTGTCTATGGGGCTGACCAACGAGCAGATCGCCGCGCGCCTGGGGTATCACGATGCCCGCGCCGTGGCGCGCACCAATGGGCAAATTTACACCGCCTGGGGGCTGAACGACTCGACCACCGATGAAAAAGTCGCCCGCACACGCGCTGCGTTGATTTACCAGCGCCGCGAACTGATCGTCTGGAATGAAAACGGCATCCCGCACGTTTGCGGGCCGGATGGGAAATGGCAGTCGCTGTGACCGATTGGACCTTGCAGTGGGCCGTTCTCACGGTATCATTTTTTATAACAATTTCCCTGTTCTGGCTGGGCATCATGGTAGTGCTGGCGGGAAACCGGCGCTCTGCTGGCACCTGGCTCACTGGCAGCGGTCTGCTGCTGGGCGCGCTATTCTTCACCAGCCATACCGCCATCCTTGGGCGCGGGCTGTCGAATACCAGCTTTGGCATGGACTTCTGGTGGTGGATCAGTTGGGCCCCGGCGGTCATCGCTCCGCTGGCCTGGTATGGCTCGCTGTTGTGGTATTCCGGCTACCGGTTGGACCGCCCGCATCCGTATCACACCTGGACGGTGTTGATTATCTTCCTGGCAGCCTGCCTGCCGCTGCTGCTGATCTTCGCCAACCCGCTTCCTACCTACCAGGATGTGGTTGGCCGCACCCTGGCGCTAACCCCCAGTATTGCCGGCGTCCCGCTGCTGATTATTGTGTACGTTGTCTATTCCCTCCTGTGCTACCTGCTGCCGCTGGGCGTTCTGCGCCGCAACCCCAGCATCTCTCCGCTCGACAGCCGCGCCCGCCAACGCGCCAGGCCTTACCTGATCGCCGCATCCGTCTCGCTGCTCGGCGCCGGCATCCTCCTGGCCTGGACGGCCTTGTGGGCGCTCACCGCGCGCCCCTTGCCCAGCCTGAGCAATATCCAGACAGTCAGAACGGTACTCACCTTTGACCTGGCCGTCGAAACGCTGGTCGCGCTGGCCACCACCCTGTTAGGGCGCACGATTGTCGCCTTCGAGGTATTCACCGGGCGCCCCCTGCCTCGCAACCGCCTGCTGCGCCAGTGGCGCAGCACAGTGATCCTGGCCGGGGGGTTCGGCGCCGCAGCCGCCTTCACCATCGCAATTAACCTGCGCCCGATCTACAGCCTGATGCTGGCAACCGGCCTGATGACGTTATTTTATGCGCTCTACAGTTGGCGTTCCTTCGCGGAAAGGGAAGAATTCATGCAGCGCCTGCGGCCCTTCGTGTCCAGCCAGAACCTGTACAGCCAGCTAACCGCCGCGCAGGCGCCCGAAGCGAAAGCCTCCACGCGAATCGACGCCAGCGAAAGCCCTTCCCCCACCGCGCTGTTCGAAACCCTCTGCCGCGAAGTGCTCGAAATTCGCCAGGCTGTCCTGGCGCCCACTGGCGCACTGGCGGCCTTCGCTGGCCCGCCGCTGACCTACCCGGCAGGCGAGCAGCCGCCCGCAATCCACCTCTCCGATTGGCAGATCCGCTTTTCCCGCCAGGTGCGCTGCCTGCCCGTTCAACCGGGCAGCGGTCCAGCCGCCGCCGAATGGGCAGTACCCCTGTGGAGCAGCCGCGGACTAGACGGGGTCCTCTTTCTCGGAGAGAAGACCAACCGTAATCCATTTACGGAAGAAGAAATTGAAATTGCCCAAACCGCCGGGGAACGCCTGCTCGACCTGTTGGCCGGTACGGAGATGGCGCGCATAGCGATGGATATGCTTCGCCAGCGCCTCGCCCAAACGCGGGTCATCGAAGGGCAGGGCCGCCGCGTGCTGCACGATGAAGTGCTTCCAGAGCTGCACACGGCGCTGCTCCAGCTCAGCGGCCTGGCGGCGAAAGAGCAACGCAGTGCCAATGATTCACGAGGGGAGAAAGACGCAAAAGTGCAAAGTGATACTCCCATCCAGCAGGCCATGGCAGGCATTGCAGCCGCGCACCGCAAAATTGCCGACCTTATGCGGGATATGCCCATACCGGTTCCTCACCAACTGGTGCAGGGCGGGTTGGTACCCGCTCTGCGCGGACTGGTAGAGCGCGATTTTGCCAGTGATTTCAGCGGCGTTGCCTGGCAAATTGAACAGCAGGCCGCTGAATATGCTCGCGGCCTGCCGTTATTTGTGAATGAAGTGCTGTACTTTGCCGCCCGAGAGCTGCTGCGCAACGCATCCACCCACGGGCGAGGGAAAAATGCCGAGGCCGAGGTGCGCCTGAAAATCTCTCTTTCTCTTACCGATACCCTCTGCCTGTCCATCGAAGATGACGGCGCCGGGTATCACCTGGAGCCAGGGACTGGGGACACAGCCCGCAGCGGATTAGCGGACCCGCGCAACGGCGGCGCTGGGAGCGGCATTCGCCTGCACAGCACTATGCTGGCTGCCGTGGGCGCGCGGATGGAAGTGCAGCCCTTACCCGAAAAAGGCACTCGCGCGGTCATCCTGCTGGCAAAACAGTCGAAAGAGCCAGAGAATATCGTCCCCCCACCGGGCAAGGATGGATAATCTTAGGGCCTGTTTATAGGATCTTCGGGGTGGTCATGATCTTATAGAATGACGACAGGTGAAGCTCGAAATCTGCCGCATTGCGACCCTGACCAATTAAAATCAACTGCGTTTTCCCCAGGTAGACGCACCGCATCCAGCGTTTGCGCCGCTCGGTTCCTTCAAGGTAGGTATAAATCGCGTCAAACAGCTGCCCCGTATCTGACAGGGTTTCATCCGTAGAGATGACCTCGACCCCGGGTAAATCTAACATGCCCTGGTTAAAGCCCTGGCGCAGCGTATCCACATCTTCCTTATTTACTTCGATTTCCAGCGTGCGCTTTTCGGCCAGGAAGAAGGTATTGATATCATCCTGGTATGGGCTAACCAATATCCCCGGATGCCCGGGATTTAATGCGTGCTTATACCAATCTTGCGGGAGCCATACCCCAAACCCGGCTTCTTTATCCTCGTAATAGATAAACCCAGATAACAACGGGCCTCGTAAAAAATCAGACATAAAAATCTCCTCCATTCATTGCTTGCCACCAAGAAATAAGCCAGTATCCGAGAACGATACCGGTTGGTGATTATAGCAGAAGTTGCGCGTTTTTGCGGATCGAGGCTTATCCGCCGCCGGGCGTAATTTGATACCAACCCGCGCCCAGGGGTGGGAGCGTGGCCTTCAGCAAACCATTCTGGATTGCTGCCGGGGCCAGCAGCCCCAACAGGTCAGGCCACTCACCATCAGGCGCGCTCACCGCAATCTCCGCCCGCAGCGCCCGGCTCCCGTTATTGAACAGGGCCAGCACGGCTTCCCCGCCCTCCCGGCGCAGGAAGCCGTACCCGCCGCGCGGGTCGATCCAGACCGTTTCCACCTCCCCCACGCTCAGCGCCTGGCTCTGCCTGCGCATCTTAATTGCCCGCCGGTAAAAGTCGAGCAATGCCGGGTCGGGATTGTCCCACGGGTAGGCCCGCCGGCTGTTTTCGGCATAGGCGCCCTCCTGCCCCGCCTCGTCCCCTGAATACAGCATCGGCATGCCCGGGTAGGCAAGTTGCAGCGCTGCCGAGAGAACCATACGCTTATGATTCTTCTTGAGCAGCGTGAAAGCACGCGCCGTATCGTGCGAATCGAGCAGGTTGAGCTGCGCGTGGAACGGGCCGGGGGGTGTGTCACGCCTTAGGGTTTCCAGCCGGTCATCCAATTCCAACGGGTTGATGTGGCTGCCAGCAAAACCCACCACCGTGTAGCAAAAACGGTAGTTCATCGTCGCGTCGAAGCTGTCACCTAACAGGCGCTTCGAAGCATCTCCCCAATCCTCCGCGACCAGAAAAGCCTCCGGGAACGCCTTACGCACCGCCGCGCGGAAGCGCCTCCAGTACCGGCCGGTGATCCAGGGCGTAACATCAGTGCGCCAGCCAGCGGTCCCAAACGACAGCCAGTATTGGGCAATGCCGCGTTCTGGGCCGTCGTCGCCGAAGAAAAATGCCTCTACCTCCGGGCATTCTACAAACTCGGGCATAGTCTTCACCTTCAGCCAGCCCACATAATCATCCGGCCAGTGGTTAAAGTGGAACCAGCGGTAGTACGGCGAAAGCTTGCTGGCCTGGGCTTCCTTAAAGTAAATGCTGTCACTCGAACAGTGGTTGAAGACCCCATCCAGCATCACTCGGATGCCGCGCTGCCCGGCCTGATTTATGAGCTCCTGCAAATCCTCCAGCGTGCCCAACTGCGGGTCGATCAAGCGGTAATTAAGTGCATCGTAGCGGTGATTGGTGGGTGAGGCGAAAATGGGGGTAAAGTAAATACACGAGACTCCTAAATCCTGAAGGTAATCCAGTTTTTGGATGACTCCCTGCAAATTTCCACCGTAAAAGTCGCGGCTCTTCGGCGGGTGCTCCGGTGGGTCGCCCCAGGCCAGGTGCAGCGTCTTGTGCTGGTAAGATTGATCAATGCGGGGCGTTTCCGCACCGCGTGCAAAGCGGTCTGGGACGATCTGGTAGATTACCTGCCCGCGTGTCCAGGCAGGCGGCGCGCCGTCCGGCAGGTAAACAGCAATGCGAAAGTCCTGTTCATCCCAGACCCCAAACTGCGGTCGTTCCACGCCTTCCTTCTGCCGTCTTTCCCGAATCCGCGTGCCATCCGCCAATAAAAAATGGTAGTACAGCATGGTGGGCGCCTGTGGAAGCAGGATTTCAGCCGTCCAAACAACAGACGTTTTACCAGGAACCGCCTCGCCCGCCTGCATGGCAACCTGCCAGCCTTCCTCTCGCATGGGATCGGTGAAGGAAATTTCCGGATAGGCCTGCGGCCCGGCTTCCAGTTCCAGCGTTACGCGCGTCGATACCGGCGATGCGGGCGGTGGAACATGCGGCAATATGCCCTTGCGTAAAGCGCGCGCCGCAGCGCGGCTGATAGATTCAGTTTTTGGTTGCATAAGCTCAATTTGAGACACAACCATGCGCCTCACTGTTCGAAACGCATGGTTGTGTCAAAAGTTAGATTGAAGATGGAGCTAGCCTTTCACAGCGCCTGCCGCCAACCCACCAATGAGCTGCTTTTGCAGGACCATGAAGACAATTACAATAGGCACCGCGCCCATCACTGCCGCGGCAGCAAATACGCCCCACTGCTGGGTGTACTGCCCGCGGATGAACAGCGTCATGCCTAATGCCAGGGTGTAGTACTCGGAGCTTTTGATCATCACCCGGGCAATCAGGAAGTCGGAGTAGGTGCCGATGAACGACAGGATAGCGATCACCGCCAGGATAGGACGCACCAGCGGCAGGATGATATTCAGGAACGTTTGCGTAGGAGACGCCCCATCAATCATGGCCGATTCATCAAGATCCTTTGGTATGGAGTCGAAAAAGCCTTTCATCAGCCATGTGTTGAAGCCGAGCGCCCCGCCGCAGTAGATGAGGATCAGCCCGCCCAGGGTGTTCAGGCCCAGCCATTCCAGGCCGGGAATTTTGCCGATCTGCTGGAGCAGCAGGAACAGCGAAACAATTGCCAGCATGTTGGGGAATAACTGCACCAGCAGAATGATCAGCAGGCCCTGGCGCCGTCCCCGGTAGCGGAAGCGGCTGAAAGAATAAGCAGCCAGCGCGCACAATGCCACAGTGATCACCGCGCTGATCGAGGAAACCACGATCGAGTTCCACATCCACAGGACAAAGGGATGCTGCGGGTCATTCACCAGACTTTGAAAGTTGGCGAGACTGGCATTCTCCGGGATCAGGCGCTGGTTGGTCAGCGAATTGGTTGGGCTGAGCGCCGCAGAGATGATCCACAACACGGGATAAAGCGCAAAGACCCCGGCGAAGGTCGCTACCAGAATCTTAAAGGCCAGGCCTATCCGGCGCGAGCGTGTCAGAGAAGCTTCTGTGTAGTTAACCTTTGACTTTGCCGCGGTCAGTTCAGTAGATTTTGTATCGGCCATTAGCGCATCACCTCCTCAAGCTGCTTGGTAAAGCGGAAGTTGAATGCAGTGAGGGTGGCAATCAGGATGAAGATGAAAATCGCGATGGCAGATGCCAGGCCGAAGTCCGCTCCGCGCCCGCCGGCAAACGCCAGGCGGAAGGTATAGGATATGAGGATGTCCGTCTGCCCGGCAGGCGTATTCGCGCCGGGTATAGGCGGACCGCCCTGGTTGACCAGGTCGATGATGGTGAAGTTGTTGAAGTTATAGGCAAAGGTGCCGATCAACAACGGCCCCACCGAGATCAGCAGGAGCGGCAGCGTCAGGTAGCGGAAGGTGGCCCACGGGCCGGCCCCATCCAGGTTTGCCGCCTCATACATATCGGTTGGGATGGATTGCAGCGCGCCCAGGCTGATCAGCATCATGTAGGGATAGCCCAGCCACATGTTGATGAACAGGATGGCAACTTTGGTCAGCGTTCCGTTTGAGAACCATTCTGGGGAGTATCCGGTGACCGATTTAATCAGCATGTTGAAGGGGCCGTAGATTGGGTTGAGCAGGCCGACCCACATCAGCACACTGATGAATCCGGGAATGGCATAGGGAATAATGGCAAACGAACGGAACATGGACTTAAACGGCAGGCGGGCATCGTTGAACACCAGGGCAAAAGCCAGCCCTAATGAGAAGTTCAGCAGCACGCTGAAGAAAGCAAAGACCACCGTCCACAAGAACACCTGGAAGAAGGGCCCGCGGATATTTTTATCCGTCACCACCCTGGTGAAGTTCCGGAACCCCACTATCGTGGAGAACCCGGAGGCATCCTGGATCGGGTTGCCTTGCGCATCCACAAAGGTGCCCTCTACTGGCTTATAGGTAATACCCGTCTGCTTATCGGTGATGGTATCGGTAGCTTTATCGTAGCTGTACTGCGGAACAGCAGCCCGCGCTTTGTTGGTGCCAACCGGCTTGATATCATAGCCGCCCGATATGATCTCTAGCTGCGATAACTTCTGCAGATATTGGAACACCTGCAGGTTTGGAACCTTCTGGTAATTTCCAATCGTCTCTGGCAGTTCGCCGCTTACGGTGTATGGCTGTACGCCTTCCGCCTGGGAGGCAGTGAAGTAATTGCCCTGGGCATCCTTCAGCAGCAGTAAAAATTGATCGTCGGTGCTGCGATAGACAACCATTTCATAATCCGCTGCATCTTCGGGCTGGTACATGCGGCTGGTGATTTGGTTAATCACCTGCTCTTTTGTCAGCAGGTGACCATCGCTGTAGTTGGTGAAACCGATGTAAACGGTATACAACAGCGGGTACACCACCATCAGCAGCAGTAAAACCAGGCCTGGGGTCAGCCAGCGGATGGGATACAGACGATCTGAGAGAAAAATCCAGTTGATTAAAGCCGTTACCACCAGAACCACGATGGCAATGGTGGATCTCCCGTTCCCCACCAGGCTCCACATGATGTATAACGCCAGCGCGTCGAACACCGCCAGCCCAATCATGTTGACGAGCGAGGTCTGGAACGGCGACCGGGAAATGGGGCTGGCAGAGCCAGCCCCATCCCCACGAGAATCGCTACTTGGTTTCTGCGATTTTGTCGCGGATTGTTTTTGCTGCATCTTTTATCGCCTGGTCAGGAGCTTGTTGCTGTTGGAAGATCAAGGTGATACCCTTGGTCCATGCATCCCAAACGGCAGACATCTGCGGGATAGCGGGCATCGGGGTGCCGTCGGCAGCAGATTCGCCGAAGGCCTTCAGGTCTGGGTTATCCAGCTTTTCGGCCACAGGCAGCCACGCGGGGCTGCGCGGTTCAACATCGTACAGCGCCTGCATCACACCATCGGAGGCCACGTACTCGGTCAGGAAGGCTTTGGCCAGGTCCTTGTTCTTGGCGAACGCGGAAACCATGAAGCCTTGAACGCCGACGAACGGGACAGCTTTACCCGCCGGACCAGCCGGGATCTTAGCAATACCGTAGTTAATGTTGGCCTTTTTGATGTCATTGATCATCCATGGGCCGCCGATCATCATCGCCGATTTCTTATCGGCGAACAGCGAAGCCATCAGGTTGTAATCGACATCCTTGCGGAGCAGGCCTTCTTTCACCATCTTATCCAGTTCAGCCGCCGCGGCCAGGCCGCCTTCGCTGTCCAGACCAACATCATCAGGATTGTACGAGCCGTCAGCATTCTTGCCAAATACATATCCGCCAAACGCTGAAGTCAGCGGGTGGGTATGGTAAGGGTCGCCCTGCTGCAGCACATAGCCCTGATCGACCTTGCCCTCCTCCTGGAGTTTCTTGGCCATTGCTTCCAATTCTTCCCAGGTCTTGGGCGGTTCGGGAACCAGGTCTTTGTTGTAGATCAAGGCCACAGCTTCCACGCCGTAGGGCACGCCGTAAAGCTTGCCGTTGTAGCTGAAAGCCTGCAGCGACACCGGGTCGAATTTCGCCGACACGTCCGCCGACATCTCCATCGGCTCAAGCAGGCCGTTAGACACCAGCTCGCCCAGCCAGTCGTGTGCGCCAATGATAATATCAGCGCCTTCACCAGCGGGGCCAGCAATCTTCAACTGGTCGCGGATATCGCCAAAGCCCAGTTCCTGGACGGCCACTGGTACATTCGTCACAGCCGTGAAGTTCGCGATGACCTCTTTCAGTGCCGAAACCCGGTTCGCGTCCGCCCAAATCGTCAGCGTGCCTTCTTTAGCAGCCAGCGGGGTCACGGTTGGGGTGGGGGCAGGGGTCTCTGTTTCCTTGGGGGCTTCCGTTTCCTTCGGGGCTTCCGTCGGAGCGGTAGTGGCCGTAGGTGGCACAGATGTGGCAGTAGGCTGAGGGGCCTCGGTTGGAGCAGTTGTCGGTTGCGCCGCGGGCGGCTGGGTAGGGGCCACGGTAGCGGCTGGAGTGCACGCGCCAAGAATCAGTGCGGCGATTATCAGGGGCAGCATCGCCTTATATAGCTTGCTCATAACGTTCTTTCCTCCTCAAAAAGTATATTATTGGGTGCCGGGTGCTCCGGCAATGCACTGAACAGATAGGTGTGGGTTACTTTATAGGTCTGATTGAAAAGAATTCCTCCTTTTTTATGCTTGCAATAGATCTCCCTGAACTTTGTTTCGGCGTTCAACAATGCTGTGAGGAGTCCAAGGCTTGTTTAGACGACCTGCCGCGTGGTCTCCCGAAAAACCAGTTCGGTCCCCATGCACAGGTTCTTAGGCGGGTGGAGTTCCTCCAACGCCTCGATAAGCAGTTCCGCCGCGCGCTGCCCTTTTTCCAAAATGGGCTGGCGCACAGTCGACAACGCCGGGGATACAAGCCCGGCCAGGGGGATGTCATCAAAACCGATCACTTCCATATCCTGCGGAACGCGCAAACCAGCCTGCTGCGCTTCGCGAACTGCCCCAATCGCATGCACATCGCTCACCGCCAGCACAGCGGTGGGACGCGCGCCCATTTGCAGGATGCCGCGAAGCGCCTCTTCACCGCCCTCGATGGTAGTCAGCGCGGGAACCAGCCGGTCAACCGGTAAAGTATAGCCAAACTCAGCAAATGCACGCAGGTAGCCCGCCATGCGCCGCCCGCCCACGCCGTAGCTCACATCGCCGTGATGTTCAGGAGGCGAGCTTTGAAACGTAATCACAAGAATGTCGCGGTGACCGGCGCGCAGCAGGTATGAGGCCGCGGCATACGCCCCGCCCTCATCATCAACGTTAATTGAAGAGCGCGTACCTGTATCCCCATCGACGATCACAAAAGGCACATCGCGGCGGCGCAGCGGATCAAGCTCATCGTGGTTTTCGTTGAGACCCAGGACGATGTACGCATCGACCGGCGCCCGGCGAGTAGCCTCCTCCAGCGATCCTTTATAAGGGGATACGATCAGGACACTGATAGAGTGCGCATCGCAAACGCTGCCGACACCCTGCATGAAGGTCATAAAAAATGGGTTGGCAAAGCTGGAAGCAATCGAAGATGGCACCAGCAGGCCAATGGACCCTGTGCTGCGCGAGATCATAGCCCGCGCAATGGGGTTGGGCGAATAACCCATCTTCTGGGCTATTTCACGCACCCGCTGCGCAGTGTCAGCGCCGACCTGCTCGGGGTTATTGAAAGCGAAGGAAACGGTCGCAGGTGAAACGCCGGCCTCCTGGGCCACTTGTGTTATCGTTACGCGCTTGCGCTTCATAAAATCCAGAATTCTCCAGACTTGTAGTAGAAGCGGATCATTTACTAATAAATGCGTATGAATAATTTACTATATCTTTAAGGTACTTCTAAATCGTTTTAGATACTATATCACAACCCAGATTAAATTTCAATCAGGATTTCACAATCAAATAGTCAATATATAATCTTTTTTTATTCGTACCGCAGCGCTTCAACCGGCTCCAGATTAGCCGCGCGGTTGGCCGGGTATATACCGAAAAACAGCCCCACCGCAGTAGAAAACAGCGTCGCCAGCAAGATCGCATCCAGGCCAACCGCGGGAACCAGATCGGTGCCGTTCGCCTTGGCTACCAGACCCACCACATAAGCGATCAGCCATCCCAGGCCAATCCCAATCAGCCCGCCAATCATGCTCAGCAGCGACGATTCCGTTAAGAATTGGATCAGGATATCCCTCCGGCGGGCGCCAAGCGCCTTGCGCAGGCCAATTTCGCGCGTGCGCTCGGTTACCGATACCAGCATAATATTCATAATGCCAATCCCGCCAACCAGCAGCGAGATCGCGGCAATGCCGCCCAAAAAGATGGTCAGTACGCTGGTAATGGTGCGCGCGGTAGCAACAAAATCTTCCTGTGAAAGAACGCTGAAATCATCTAATGCAATACCCGTGCGGTGCCGCTGGCGCAGGATAAGGGTAACCTCATCTGCAGCCACCTTGACCGAATCGGGCGAAATCGCTTCCACTAGAATCAGGTCCACCCGATCGCGGCTGCGGCGGATGATGCGCGTCTGCGCGGTGCTGAAAGGCACCAGCACCACATCATCCTCACTGCCAAAAGCACCGCCGCCTTTCGGCTCCAGCACGCCGATCACGCGAAACGGCTGCCCCTCAATACGCAGCGACTCCCCAACCAGCCCGTCGCGGTGCCCGTACAGCTTATCGGCCACATCCGTGCCGATTACCGCCACGGACGCCCGCCCCAGGATATGCTCATCAGTGATAAAGGACCCTTCCAGCAGCTTCATATTCCGCACGCGCATATAATCTGGCGTCACACCGTTAATAGTTGTATTCTTCTTCTCGCGGCCAAAGGTTACTTCCCGCGAACCCTGGATCATGGGAGCCACCGCCGCAACCGACGGGGCCTGAAATTCATCCCTTAATGCCTCGACATCACTCATGGTCAGTGGCTTGGGATTGCGCACATCTTCCTGCATATTCCCCGAAAATACAAACAGCAGGTTCGTGCCAATTCCCGAGATCGTTCCGGTAATGGTATTTTGCGCGCCCGCCCCCACCGCCAGCATGGCAATTACTGCTGCCACACCAATGACAATCCCCAAGATCGTCAGCGCCGAACGGGTTTTATTTGCGCCCAAACTTTCTAGCGCCTCGATGATCGCCTGACCAATATTCATGCGCCCTCCACCAGCTCGCCATCCATCAGGCGGATCACCCGGTGCGTTTGCGCAGCAACATTGGGGTCGTGCGTTACGATGATCACCGTCGTTCCCTGTTCCTGGTTCAGCCGCAGGATCAGTTCCATAATCTCCTTGCCTGACCGGGAATCGAGATTGCCGGTAGGTTCATCGGCCATCAGGATGGCCGGGTCATTCACCAGCGCCCTGGCAATTGCCACCCGCTGCTGCTGCCCACCGGAGAGTTCCGGCGGGCGATGCTTCATCCGTTCGGCCAATCCAACCGCTTCCAGCACCTGCCGCGCCCGCTCCAGGCGGCCCCGCCCGCTCATCCCGGCGTAACGCATTGGCAGTTCAACGTTTGAAAGGGCCGTTTGCCGGGGCAGCAGGTTAAAGCTCTGAAAAACAAACCCCACTTTCCGGTTGCGGATGCTGGCAAGCTGATCGCCGTTCATGCTGGAAACCTTCTCACCGTCCAGGATATATTCCCCGCTGCTCGGCTTATCCAGGCAGCCCAGGATATTCATCAGTGTCGATTTCCCCGAACCGGACGGCCCCATGATCGATACCAGCTCTCCATGCTTGATATTGAACGTAACGCCGCACAAAGCATGGACCTCTACCTCGCCCATCTTGTACACCTTGCTCAGGTTAATTGCCTCGATTACGTTTTCTGTCATATTTTCCGCCCGTAAGCTTGCATTGATCGGATGTTTATCGCGGGTCCACCCGGACTAGACACCAGTTATGCGGGGTCTAGTACAGTCGGGCGTAAATACCTGTGTTGTTATTCGCTGATTCCGCCCGACTGTTTTCGCAGGTCTCCTGGCGCTAGTACCCGGCGCTGCGCGCTAACCATTGAGGTATTTATGCCGCCGGGTACTAGCGCATTCCGCCCGGAGGGCCAGTGAAGGGCTGGAAATTCGCCGGTGGATTGAGCACCAGAACGTCTCCTTCTTTCACTTCCCCGCCGATCACCTGGCTGTAGAGGTCCGACGTCAGGCCCAATTCAATGGACGTCATCTGGGGAACGCCATCACGCAACACATAAACAACGTGCTTACCATCCCGCAGGCGCACTGCCCGGTTCTGCACCAGCAGCGTATCTTCCACCAGGTCAGTAATAATATTCACCGCCGCCGTCATGCCCGGGCGCACATCTCCACCGGCGTTGTCCAGCTCAATGGTCACGTCAAAATTCACCACACCCTGCACAGGGATTCCAACTCGCGCCACCTCGATTACTTTGCCCGAATACTCTTGATTCATGATGGCATCGAACGTCATCATCGCCGGCTGGCCTGGGCGAATACGGTTGATGTCTACCTCAGTGATCTGCACATCTACCAGCAGGCGGGAGAGATCATCGATGCGAAAGGCAGGCGTTTGCGCTGAAGTCTGATCGCCGGGCTTATAGCCTACATCGGTAATGGTGCCAGAAAAGGGCGCTTCCAGGGTGATCTGGTCCAGCGTGGCTTCAATGGCCGCGATCCGGGCTTTGGCGGCAGCGATATCATCCGGGTCCGGGCCATCCTTCAGCCGGTCCCATTCCCGCTGGGCGTCTTTCAGTGCGGCTTCGGCCACCAGAACGCGCGCGTCCGCTTCGGAAACTTCCTGGTTGTCCGGCCTGCCCAGCAGCCAGTTGAGGTTGGCAAGCTGCCGGTCATATTCGCGGCGCGCCCTGGCTAACTGCGCAAAGGCTTCCGCGCGGACCGGGTCGTCCTGGTCTCGATCATCCACCTTATCGTACAGTTCGGTTGCTCGATCGACCGCGTTCTGCGCGACAATCAGGTTGGCCCGCGCCTCATCCACTGTGGATGGCAGCGCGCGGGCGTAGTTTTTGCTCTCGCGCTTTTCTTTGGCGTCATCCAGCTCTTTTTGCGCTGCGACCAGCGCCTGGCTGGCCTTGGCCCGGGCTACATCCGAGTTCATCAGTTGATCCAGGTTGCGCTGGGCAGTAACCAGGTCGGCCCGCGCCAGGATCACCGACTGCGGCAGGGTGTTTTCCTGCAAGTTCGCCAGTTCATCCCCGGCCTGCACCGTGTCCCCAACGGCTACCCGCACCTGGTCCACCTTGCCGGTTAGCTGCCAGGCCAGCACTGTGGACTGATTAGAGCGCACCGTGCCGGTTGCGCCAACCGAGGCAGTCAGGTCGCCGCGGCTGAGCACCACCGTTTGAAAGCTCGACGCCGCGCTGGCCTGAACCTGCTGGAAACGCTGCCAGCCAAAATAGCCCGCCACCCCCAGTACGGCCAGTACACCGATAATAATGAGCACTCGCTTCATAGCTTTCCCTCTCTGATCAATATATTTACAAATTCATCATACTATCATTCATCACTTTTTAGAAGAACCAGACATCGTTTGTATTGGGTATATCACCACCATAATCGAAACCTGCGGCGCCAGGGTGCATCCAGAACAATGAGAAGGTATAATTCGGCGCAATGGTAATGATCCGGAGTATCGCAACCTTTCTAAAACGACTGGCACTTGTTTTATTCTGCATGCTGCTGCTAGGCCGCAGCGTAGTGCCGCCAGGCGACCGGCTTGAAGAGATCCGCATTTTCACGCGCATGATCGAGTTCGATTATGTCAACTGGACCATCGAAGCGATGCTGGACAAAAGCGCTGCCTCGGCGATCAAGGCGCCAACCTATATGACCGCCGAAGAACAGCGCGATATTGTTTTTGAATATTTCCGCGTCGTGCGCCTGGTAAACGAGACCGCCCGGAAAATCGATCACATCTATGCCGACCCCGCCGTCACGGACGCGGACCAGGCTGCCGCGGAACACAACCGCGAGCTGATTGACTTGAAAGAACAGGAACGAAGCCTCAAGGCTATTGCAGAGGCCGTTATCCAGCACCAGGTGAGCACCCTGGCTGCTGAAATGGGTCTTGGCCTGGGCGGGCAGCCTGTCCCCCCGGTGCTGTATCATGCTACGCGCCTGCCGGAAGCGCTGATCATCTCTCCCCGCAGCGTCATCCGCCAGGATTACAACATTTCCCTGGAGCCAGAGCTGACCACGCAGGTCGAGGAGCAGTTGGAGGAAAATGTAGAGAGCACGGCAGACGTTTCCGCGCTGGTGGTGCCCATTGGCGGCGTTGGCATCTACCCCACCATGGTGATGAATACCACCGACCTCAACTGGCTGCTCGAAGTGGTTGCCCACGAGTGGACGCATAACTTCCTCACCCTGCGCCCGCTTGGCATGCTGTACGAAGCCACGCCTGAATTACGCACCATCAATGAGACCACAGCAAGCATCGCCGGTAAAGAAATCGGCCTGGAAGTGCTCAAGCGCTATTATCCTGAGCTGGTCCCTCCCGAAGAACAAGAGGAAACGCAGTCTTCCAGCCAGGCGCCCAAAGTAGAAGACCCCCTTGCCTTCAATTACCGGCGCGAGATGCGCACAACGCGCATGCAGGTAGATAAACTCCTGGCGGAAGGCAAAATCGAGGAGGCCGAGGAGTATATGGAGCAGCGCCGGCGATTCTTTTGGGATCACGGCTACCAGATCCGCAAGCTGAACCAGGCTTACTTTGCTTTCTACGGTGCGTACAACGACCAGCCGGGCGGCGGCGCTGCCGGTGAAGACCCGGTGGGTCCGGTGGTGCAGCAGCTTCGCGAGCAGTCCCGCTCCCTGGCCGATTTTCTCAACCGCATCTCCTGGGTAACCTCATTCGATGGGTTGAAACAGATTTTAAAGCCGTAATATCAATCGTCGAAATCGCTGCCCCCACCAAAGCCGCCGCCCAGGTCTCCTCCCAGGCCGCCTGCCGCATCGCCCGCGCCTAAATCAGGCATATCCTGCTCGATCTGTTCCGGGCTTTGGCCTGCTTCCAGCCGCCCGACCACCTCATTGAATTCCGGCGGCATTTCCTCCCCCACCTCACTGCTCATCTGGCGCATCATCCGCCCCAGCGCGCGCGGGTCGTCTTCCAGGCCCTCCAGGCTGCTCGGGTCGGCCAGGTTTTCCAGGCGGCTTTCTTCCGAGCGGGCCACACGAATCCGGCCAATGCGGCGCTGCACCTTGTCGCTCTTGCAGTGCGGGCAAAGGATTGGGCGCGTTCCGTATTCCGAGTAGGTAAAGAACATTTCGAACCGCCGCCGGCAGTTGAGGCAGCGAAATTCATAATTAGGCATAAAAACCTCCGCTGAGAGTGATCATTTCTCAATTATAATCAGGGAATGGCTGATGAACCACTATCCTTTGACCTCATCCACCCTCAACCCTTACTGGTAGTTATCTCTGGGCCGTCGGGCGTCGGAAAAGATGCCGTGTTGAAGTCACTGCAAAAACGTGACCTGTCGCTGCACTTCGTCGTAACCATGACCAGCCGCAAACCTCGTGCAGGCGAAGAGGAAGGTGTGGATTACTTCTTTGTCACCCGCGAAACATTCGAAACGCTCATTCAGCAGAATGAGTTTCTCGAATATGCCCACGTGTATGAAGATTATAAAGGCATTCCCAGGTCGCAAATTCGCGAGGCTATGCGCAGTACGCGCGATGTGATCCTGCGCGTCGACGTGCAGGGGGCAAAAACGCTGCGCGTCTTATGCCCAGATGCTTTGCTGATCTTCCTGGTGCCTACCAACGAAAAAGAGTGGTTCGACCGACTGCGCAACCGGAAAACCGAGACCCCCGAGAGCCTGGCGCTGCGCTTAAAGACCGCCCGGCAGGAACTGCAATATCTCGCGGAATTCGATTATGTGGTGGTGAATGCCGAGAACCGCCTGGAAGATACCGTTGACACCATTGTGGCAATCATCAAGGCCGAACACCATCGGGTTCACCCCCGCAAGGTAACGTTATGACCAGCCTCCCTCCTTCCTGGACGAACGATCCGCCGCAGGCGCCAGCCCAACCCGCCCCCGATCCGCACATGGTCCGCGTGCGGGTTCCAACCGTGCGGCCCATGGTCACCTATATCATACTGGTGGTTACGGTTTTTGTGTACCTGCTGCAGATTGCCACCAACGCCGGGTTCTTACAGGGGCCTTTTCTAGCACTGGGAGAGCTGGTATTTGACGACCGGATTTTAGCCATGTTTGGCGTGCAGAGCTTCCAGCAGTTTGTGCAGGAAGCTGGCGGGAATGTACTGGTTCTATTAGGCGGAAAAATCTCCCCTCTCATTCTCTTGGGGCAGTTCTGGCGGCTGATCACGCCGATTCTGCTGCACGCCAGCTCGCTCCCTTATGGCCTGCTGCATATTGGCTTTAACATGTACTTTCTTTATTCGCTTGGCCCGGTCCTGGAAAGCTATTACGGCCGCGGGCGCTTTCTGGCGCTGTACTTGCTGGCTGGCCTGGGCGGGAATGTTTTATCCTTCATCATGAGTCCGGAGTGGATTCCTTCCGTGGGCGCTTCCACCTCCCTTTTTGGCATCATCACCGCCTGGGGAATCTTTATCTACCTCAATCGATCCATCCTTGGCCCGCAGGCGCGGGGCATGCTCAACAACGTGATCATGGTAATCCTCATCAACCTGGGGCTGGGATTGTCTGGTTCCATTGATAACTGGGGCCACCTGGGCGGCCTGATCATCGGCCTGGCTTTTGGCTGGTTCGCCGGCCCGCGCCTTGAAGTCGCCTATACCTACCCCGAGTACGAGCTGGTTGACCAGCGTTCCACTACTAATGTGTGGCTTATCAGCCTGGTAATACTGGCCTTTCTGATAGGGGTTGTTTTCCTGCGCGTCAGCCAGTTTTAAGGCTGCGGTTCACCTGCGCGCCGTTCAGGAAAATATGCGATGGTCGCCATCCTGCGCGAAAATCCGCTCCTGCTGCTCTTTCTGGTTGCTGCCATTGGTTACCCTCTGGGGCGGGTCAGGCTGGGCGGCACCAGCCTGGGCCTGGCAGCGGTGCTGTTTACCGGGCTGGCCTTCGGAGCGCTCGACCCGGACCTGAAGCTGCCCGAGGTGATCTACCAGCTCGGGCTGGTGTTATTTGTCTATACCATCGGGCTGGCGAGTGGTTCAATCTTTTTCGCCTCTTTTGGTCAGCAGGGCTTGCATTACAATGCGTTAGTGGCCGGTGGGCTGGTGCTGGCCATGCTGCTGGCCGGGCTTGCCCATGTCTTGTTTGGGTTGGACGGTCCCTCCACCGCCGGGCTCTTTGCCGGCAGCCTGACCAATACCCCCGCCCTGGCAGGGGTACTGGAACACATCCAAGCCGTTGGAATGCAAGAACCTGCTCTCTCCGAGCCGGTCATTGCCTACTCACTGACCTACCCGGTCGGCGTGCTGGGCATGATCCTGGCGGTGTACCTCGCCCAGCGGTTGTGGAAAGTGGAATACGCAGCCGAAGCACGCAGCCTGCCCGAATACAGCAGCGCCAACGAACCCATCCAGAACCGTACCATCTGCGTTACCCTTCAGGCAGATCAAACGGTCGCCGAAATGGTCCGCAGCCATCAATGGAACGTGGTTTTTGGGCGCATTCGCCGCGCTGGCAGCGACGGCAACGCCACCAGCCTGGTTACCGGGCAGACCGTCCTCCATCCCGGCGACCTGGTGACCCTCATTGGTTCTCAGTCGGCCCTGGACCAGGTGACCCAGGCCATCGGTGATACTTCCTGCGGCGAACACCTGGAATTTGACATCAGTCATTACGATAAGCGCCGCGTGTTTGTTTCCAGCCCTCAGACGGCTGGGCGGCGCCTGCGCGACCTGGATATTGTCGAAAGGTACGGCGCGCTGGTCACCCGCATCCGCCGCGGCGACAGCGAGCTGCTGCCGCACGGCGAAACGGTGCTCATGCCCGGCGATCAACTGCGCCTGGTGGCTCCGCACGAGCAGATGGATCCCCTGGCCCGTTTTTTTGGCGACTCCTACCGCGCGGTAAGTGAAGTGGATATTCTTACCTTCAGCTTAGGGTTGGCGCTCGGGCTGCTGGTGGGGCTCATCCCCATCCCGCTGCCCGGCGGCGTCACGCTGAAACTGGGTATTGCCGGGGGGCCGCTGATCGTTGCTCTGCTGGCTGGCGCCCTGGGCCGCAGCGGTCCCTGGGTTTGGACTATCCCTTACAGCGCAAACATGACCATCCGCCAGGTGGGGCTGGTGCTCTTCCTGGCCGGCATTGGTACGCGTGCTGGTTACGCCTTCGTCTCCACTCTCAACCAGGGCGCGGGGCTGCTCATCTTCGCCGCCGGGGCCGCCATCACCTGCCTCACAGCCCTGCTCACCCTATGGGCCGGTTACAAGCTCCTGCGCATCCCCATGGGCCTGCTGACCGGCATCCTCGCTGGCTTGCAAACGCAGCCTGCCCTGCTCGGCTTTGCCCTCGAACAAGCCGACAATGAGCTGCCCAACATTGGCTACGCGATGGTCTACCCGGTGGCAATGATCCTTAAGATCCTGCTGGCGCAGGCGCTGCTGATCCTCTTCTTATAACCAGTTTATTGGATATACAGCACGCTGCCCTTACTCGTCCCTTCCACTTCAGGGAAGTAATACGACCACGCGTGCGCGGGGATCACCCGAAATTCCCCAGCCAGGAAGGGCGTCAGGCGGTAGGTCAGTTCATATGTACCCGCAGGCAGGGCATCCACTACCCAGCGAATGTGGTCATCGTACACCAGCGGGTCTTTGAACAGCCATCCTCCCCAGCCCTGCGCAAAGGGGTTTTGCGGATCGTAGAGCATCGGTCGAGTATCCGGTTCGCTGCCTTGCGACGCCCCCCCTGCAGGGGCGATGTTCTGCTGGCTGGTTTTCAAGCGTGGGTTGAGCACCTCCGTTCCAGCCGGGAAGGTATCTTCCACCACCACATAATACATATCTTCCGGCACGGTCAGCGTCAACCGCACGAGGATAGGCTGCGGATCGCCCAGGTCAACGCCGTCGACCGGCAGGCAGGCATCCTGGCGGCAGTCCAGGCCCGACCGATAATACTGGCGGGTAATACTCAGCCCGCGCTGGATGGCCGGCGCATCCTGCGCTGGGCGGTTTACCTGCAGGTGCGCCCGGTAGTACAACAAACCACTCCCTTCGCCGCGCTGGATCGACAGCGCATTGGGCGACTCCGTGTACAGCCCAGACAGCGGAACAGTCGACGTGACCGGATTGACTGCCTGCGCCGGGTTCTCCACCTTACCTTCCGCCAGCGGAGACCCGTTCAGGCTCGCCGAGTAGTTGTAGCTGGCCTGAAGGTTACCCGTACCGCGCGCGCCCTCCACCAGCGCCATCACCGACCAGGCCGTCTCATAGCTGGAATTCCAGCCCCCTGCCGCGCCATTCGACCGGCGGTTCAGCACAATAAATCTTGTCGCGTCCGCCAGCACGGGCGAGGCAGGGTTCAACCGCGCGATGGCATAGACCACCACAGCCGTGGTAAAGTTCGGCGTGCTCCAGTTGTGCCAGGTCGGGTTGAGGTCCTGCCAGCTCGCGCCAGTGGCCGAACGGGTCGCCGAGGCCTCCAGGTCCGAGAGCAGCGTGCGTGCGCGCGGATCGCCGGGTGTTTGGCCCTCTAATACCAGCGCCAGGAATGCCTTCCCCCACGGCGAAAGCTTATCGCGATAATCATACAGCAAGGTTATATTCAGGTCTGCTTGCCCGGCCTGCTGTAAAGCAAAGAACTGGAAGGCCAGCCGGTCTGCTTCCCAGGGCTGGGCCTTATCCGCTGCTGCCAGCCGGTCAGACAGGTAATCGCGGCCTCGCTGCACCACCTGCGGGTCCACCAGCACCCCCGATTGCGCCGCGCGGCTCAACCCGAACAGCACGTAGCTGGAAATGTAGGGGTCGCTGTCATAACCAGCGGCCCAACCCCACCCGCCGTTCTCATTCTGCTGCCAAACCAGCCGGTCGACGCTGTCGGCCATTACGCCTTCCAGCGTGCCCTGCAGGGGCGCTGCGCCGGGCAGCGTGGCGTTTTCTAAATTTAACTCTTTCAACGCCTGGTATGTCGCCAGGTTTGGCAGCAGGCGCGAGAGGATTGGCTCAGTAAAATCGCGCGGGTAGCCTTCCAATGCTTCCAGCCCTTCCAATACAGCGGCGGCAAGCGATGGCGACAGTTCCACGCGCAGTTCCCCGCCCGTGGGTGTAAACGAACGCGGCAGGCTGACCAGCTCCAGCTTCTCGCCAGCCTGATCCAGCAGCCCGGTGGTGGCGAACGTCTGTGCGCCAGTATAAGACAGCACCGGCAGCGGGCTGTTCTCGGGTTTGGCCGCATCACGCAGCGCGCCCGCCCCCGCCGTGGTCGACTCGGCGCTAAAGGTCAGGTCCAGGGCGGGTACATCCTGCACTGTGCCCCACCAGCTCACTGAACGCCGCTCCCCGGCGGGTATTGACACGCGCTGAACCGCCTGGTTCAGATCGTCCAGGCTGAACCCGGACCCTTCCAACCGCACGCTGGCTTCCAGCGTATCTTGCGTGTTATTATGAACCACTGCTTCCATGGCCAGGTGATCGCCCGGCACGGCAAAGCGCGGCGTAACCGGGCGGATCAACAGCGGTTTGCTGGCGATTAAATCGGCGGTAGCCTGCCCCATGCGCATATCAGCATCCAGCCCGCGGACATCGGCGTGCCAGGTGGTCAGGTTATCGGGCAGCGTGAGGCGCAGTTGGGCCGTTCCGGTGACATCCGTTACCACCGTTCCGTTCCAATATGCCGTATCGGCAAAACTGCTGCGCACCGGCGCGCTCGCCTGGGCATCTCCTCCGCCCCCGCCGCCTCTACCCGGGGGCGAGTAAAGGAACCGCCCGCTGTATTCTGCCAGTGAAAAGCTGCTCTGCACGCCCAGCGGCTGCCTGCCGTAAAAAGCCTGAACGACGGGCAGGGAATTGGGGTCTGCCAGCGCCAGCACGGCCTTATCGATCAGCGCCAGCGAAAACGCGCCCTGAACGGGTTTGCCGTCCTCATCCTTTACCCGAATATTGACCGTGACGTCTTCTCCAGGCTGCGGCTGTGACGGGCTGGTTTCTACTTCTACATTCAGCACCAGCGACTTCGGATCAACGTGCAGTTCCAGGTAGCCGACCCGGAAATCCGCCCGGTTATTAGTTCTCCCCAACAGCGTTACCGCAACGTAGATATTCGGCGCATCATCCACCGTCAGGGGCAGTTCCAGGGTGTAGCTGGAGTTCTGGATCTCCACCACCTGCGAGCGCATCACCTTCCCCCGCTCCACAGTAACCAGCGCCAGCGCTTCGCCTTGGAATGGGTTAGGGATAAATACGCGTGCAGTCTCTCCGGGCTGGAACGGTTTTTCCGCGCTCTCTCCGCTGTCGCTGCTGCTGCGCAGCAAAACATGCTGGTTGGGCAGGTTGGGCCATTCCGTCGCGCCCGGCCCGCCTACCCAGGTCAGCACCTGGGTAACTGCGCCGCTGTTATTTCCATCACCATCGGCGCCGCTGATTTCCAGCATGAAGGTGCCCGGCTCGGCTGGAATAAATGCCAGGCGCGCCTCACCCTCGGGCGAAGTTCGGAAATCAGTGCTGCCCACCTCAGTATATTCGGCGCGGTAATCTGGCGGGGCCTGCGGATCGGTCACATCTTGCTGCACCCATTTCACCTTCACGAAATGCGCCGTCAGCAGCTTATCGGCAGCCGGGCTGCCCTGCCAGTCCACCGTGCGCACCGAATAGGTAATTTCTTGGGCCGCTTGCACAGTCCACTTTTCGGGCCGCACTCCGATATAGTACGGGGATGGGTGCATCTGCAGCGTATCGTGTGCTGAGACTGGCAAGCCGCTCTCATCTTCCATCGTCACTTCCAGCACAAGCTCGTGCAGGTCGCCAGATGCGGTGTCCAGCCGGTCGCGCAGTTCCTGACCAGGGAGAGTAATGATCGCAGTGCCATCCGGACCCGTTTGCGCCTGGCCTTCCATTACATAAACATTCCCTGCGCCGCCTATGCTCCATGGCTCCAGCCAGCTCGTGTCAAGCTTCCCGGTCTGAAAACCACCTGAGATATTCGGCGCCCCACGGCTGCGGAACAAAGACCAGCGCAGCGGCAGGTTGCTCGCCGGTGCGCCAAAGAAGTAATTCGCATTCACCTCGGCGTGCAGGTCATCACCCACCAGCGAAGCGGGCTGCTGGTAGGTTACCCGCAGGTCGATTTCCGGCTTGCGGTACTCCGCCACCTCAAAACCGATTCCCTGCAACTCCCCTTCCTGCAGCCGCAGCGTATATGTACCTGGCCGAGCATCTTCGGGCAGCGTGTAAACACCCGTTGCGGAACCATATGAATCAATAGCCATGCGGATTTCAGCCATCATCTGGCTCTGACCGGTTATCGCATCATACGGGCTGGCAATTTCCGCGGTTACCTGAGACCGCCCCGCCGGAGCGTAGCGGGTATTATCCTGTTCAAGGACAATCGCGCGAAAGTTGACCGTTTGCCCCGGCCTGTAAATGGGCCGGTCGGTAAACAAATACACTTCTGGTACGGTACCCTTGTTCTCGTAGGGGAGTCCAAACTCCCAGGCTGCGACTCCATTTTGCCAGTTGGATGCCGCCAGGCTGAAGGCCTGATCGCCTGGCTGCCCAAGAACGGCATACAACAGCGCATAAGGATCGCTGCGCTCGGGCAATGCTGCCTGGCAGGTTCCCATTGTATCCGTTGTGCAGGAAGCAACCGCCGCCGCGGTACTGTCATAAAAGATGATCTCCTCATCCGGCAGCGGGGTATTTTCTGGAACACTCACTACCCAGGCAAAGGCCTGGCGCGCCGAAACCTTGAAAACGATCTGCACCGGGCTGACCACCAGCAGTACCGGCTTGGAATATTGCTGACCTGCCAGTTCAGGTTGCGTATCAATCTTCAATAGATACAGCCCCGGGTCAACCCTTTCACCACCCAGCGCCAGCGGAATATGGATTTCTTCGCTGACATTGGGGGTGGGGTACAGCAAAACCGGCCAGCTCGTCTGAACCTTTGATTCCCAGTTCTGCAAGCCCTGCCAATCCTGGTCGGCGGCAATAAAGTCGCCCAGGCTGAGCCGCCCGCGCGATAGAACCAGCCGTTCGATGTTCGTTGAGCGCGCCGGCAGGCTGGCTTCATCCTGCGGTATAAACAGGCTGTTCGCACCGGCCTGCAGCACCGGAACAACCAGAGAGGGTTGCGCGGGCTGGCTGCTGAAGGTGATGGCATAAGGCGCATCCAGAGTCGCGCCCCAACGATCGGCCAGCGCCGGTGAAACGGTCAGCGTATAACTGGTGCTGGGCAGAAAATACCCGGAAACAAACATCTGGTAACCGTTGAAATCCCGGTAAACCGATTGGCCCACCACTGGCGGGTCGAGTGAGATCAGGCTGCCAAAATCCTGCCCAATCGCCACCGGCGAGCTGAAGGCTAGTTCAACCGACCCATACCCGGAAGCAGCATTCAGAATTTCACCCGCCGCCGGGCGCGTCTTCATAATGGCAAACTGCGGCACGGTGATTAATGAAGCCGCGAAATCACGTCCAATGGTCGCTCCACCCAGGCTGCTCGCCGTCCCGAACAGCGCCAGGGCATATCCGGCTTCGCGCTGCAGCAGTTCGCTGGGTAGAAACGTCATCTCTGTCGATGCGCTGTTCCAGGAGAATGTCCCTGCTACCGCGCCAGCCGGCCCCAATAGTGAGAAATTCCCTTCTACACTGGCGGCGTCCATCGGCTGGTTGAAGGTCAGCTTAAATGCAGCATCAAGCGGCAGCGGCTGTTCTGTTCCCGGTTGAACCGAAAGAAGCACCGGAAGGGAGGTTGAAAAGCTCCATTCCAGGCTGGAACGGCTCTCCAGCGCACTGCCATCCACGCTGGTCAGGCTGGAGTTCAGGCGTACAGTGTAGCGGATGCCGCCCATCAATCCTGGCTGCGGGTAGAAGATGTACGTGCTGGTATTGAGCCACGCTCCCCGCCCCACTGCTGGCGGATCAAGGCTGAAAGCAGCCGCCAGGCCCTGCAGGTCGGCCCCCAGTGGAACCACCGGGCGATTAAACGCCACTACCACCGCCGAAGATGGGTTGACATCCTCCGCATCCGGGGCAGGCAGGCGTTGGGTCAGCAGCAGCGGGCCAGCAGCCTGATAATTCACCTGCGCCGGCTCGGCCATCGTCATGCCATTGGCCGCCCTCACCCCGCTGCCGATGGTCAGGCGGATGCCTGTGCCCGCGCCTGGGGGCAGGCCTGGAATAAAGCGCACCGCGGCGTCATCAATCCACTCAAAGCGCCCGCCCAGGTCTGGCTGGGTGGTAAAAGCGCGTTCCACGGAACCACGGTCCATGGCCTGGTTGAAATAAAAAACCGGGGCCGTGCCGGGGCCAATCTCGCTGCCCGGAATCGGCTCCACCTCTACCAATGCGGGAGGCAGGCTAACCGCCGGTTTTTCCGGCGAGCCTGGAGCCCAGTCTTTAGGGGCGAGCGTTCCATTCTGGACGCCCGCCTCAGGCGCCGCCGCAGTGAGCGTGGCTTGCGCCAGGGTTTCTAACTGTAGTGGTGTTACCGTTACCTTTGCCGGGCGAATGTTGAAATCGCTAAAATCTGGCAAAGCACAGGCCAGAGCGACCAGCGCAAGAATCAGCGCGGCGAAAATTACCCGCATCCCCCAACCAATCGATTTTTTCAAGAATGAAGCATCAGGGGTGTGCTTCATGTATACTCCTTCGGCGAAAGGGCAATCTGCTGGAGAAACAGAATCCCGCTGGAATTCGCTGAACCAACTCCTTGATTATACAATGACTTCGATTACCATCATTTTGTTCCCGCCCATCCACGGATCACATTTTGCGCCAGGAATTGCATTTCCCTAGGGTACACAGTATACTCACCCGGTGGAAAATCCCTGGAATAAACCGGTAAACGCCATGAATGAAACACTGCAAAAGCTGAACCAGCTTGACCTGGACCTGACCAACCGTTTCCGCCTGAAAACCACCCACCACGCCTGGTGGAAACCGGCTGTCATCCTGGCCCATTCTGGCGATTCATGGTTATGGGCCATTGTGTTGGGCATAATCTGGTTATCGAGTTTTGGCCGCCAGCCGCTGCACCGCACCATCGCGATTTTTGAGATCAGCGTTGTCGTGCAGGCGTTGAGCGTGTTTGTGCTGAAAATGCTCATCCGCCGCAAGCGCCCGGCTGGCAATTGGGGCGGAATCTACCGGCAGTATGATCCACATTCCTTTCCCTCTGGCCACGCGACCCGGGCGGCGATGCTGGTGGTGCTTGCCCTGGCGCTCGCGCCGGTCTGGTTTAGCGGCCTGCTGATCGTGTGGGCTCCGCTGGTTTGCATGGCCCGCGTACTGACCGGTGTGCATTATATCTCGGACATTCTCGGCGGCATCCTGCTGGGGCTGTTGATGGCCGCCGCTATGATCGCCATGTCTCCGCTGCTGATGCAGTTGTTTCCATTCCTGTTCTGATCGCACGCGTTATTCCACCACGCGCTTGGCTTCCGGCTGAAACAGCACGCTCACTCGCTGTACCCGCATAGGGCAATGGCCTGCGGGCCGGTATTAATACCCAGGGCTGGGCAGGTGATGTTCGTCAGCAGTTCCACCGGGGAGTATTCACGCTTTACACGCTCCAGCATTTCGGCTGCGTCCTGTTCTGCATCTCCGTGCAGAACGGCCAGGCGCATGGACCGGCCTGGCTTCATCAGGGCAAAGAACTTCTTGAACATCAACTCCAGCCCCTTATGGCGCGTCATCGCCATCCCGCCCGGCTCAACGATTCCCGCTTCGTGGTTGATGAAAATGAGAGGCTTGATATTCAACATGGTGCCCAGCAGCTTGCGCGCTCGCCCAATGCGCCCGCCGCGGGCCACGTACTCCAGTGTCTCCAGGCAAATATAGAGCTGCACTCGCTTGCGTACGGCTTCCGCTGCCAGCAGCATATCCGCCGCGTCGCCCCCGCGCTCATAAGCGCGCGCCGCAGCCAGTACCTGCCAGCCCAGGCTCATCGAAGCGCCGCGTGAATCATAGATATGAACCGGCAGTTTGGCTTCTTCGGCTGCCTTCCGCGCTGACTGAATGGCCCCGCTGAACCCGCTGTTTACCAGCAGCGCCACAATTTCCTCCGCGCCTTGCTCGTATGCTTGCTGGAAAATATGGGCAAAATCCTGCACGCTGGCCTGCGCGGTAGTAGGCAGAGCCTGTTCTACCTCCAGCCGCCGGTAAAATTCTTCCGGTTCCATATCCACCCGGTCGCGGTACGAGCGACCGTTCCAGATCAATACATGCGGCTGAACGAGGATGGAATATTGTTCGATCAGGTCTTTTGGAATGTCACAGGTGCTGTCAGTGATGATTTTAATGTTTTTCGCAACCATAGGCGAAATTATAGTAACACGTCCCCGAAAAATCAAATAAAAGGGGCTGTCCAGAAGACACGTTTGGACAGCCCCATCAATGATCAAAGACTTTTCAGGCAACCCCTGCCGTATCTACAAATCAGATAGGGGTTATTCGTGCTTGTATGGAACCTGGGCTATTTCTGGAACCCTGACCTCAATCGACTGCGCGCCCTCACCTGCCGGCAGCAGCAGGCCAAACCGAGAAGCACCCAGATACAGGATCTCCAGGATCAATTCCTGGTAGGTGATCCCTTCAGCCTGGGCAATAACACACAGATCGCTGAATCCGGGGGAAAGTCCGGGCAGCGAGTTGATTTCAATCAACCGCGGCTCGCCAGCGGCATCCAGGCGGAGATCCAGGCGCGATACGTCCACCGCGCCGACTGCCAGGTGACCACGAATGGCCAGGTCCTGGAGTTTTTCAGCCAGCGCCGGTTCCACATCCGCCGGGCAGATGAAATCGGGAATGCCATCATCGCCCTCGTGCAGGGTTTTGGCCAGGTTGCCGTACACCCCTGGAGTGACCGACCCGCTGGCTTCCACTTCCAGAATGGGGAAACGATGGAAACCATCTGCTTCGTAAAGGTCGGGGCGCAGGCTGTAACGCGCGGCATCGGGCCGGCCCAGCACACCCACGGTGAACTCCCGCCCGGGCAGGTAATCTTCTACCAGGGCCGGCTGGCGGTAGGTTTCGACCACCCAGCGAACACGCGCGCGCAGCTGCTGCTCGTCATACACGATGGAATTGCCATCCATGCCCATGCCCGTTCCTTCTCGGGCCGGTTTGACAAACAGCGGGAAGGTCAGATGCGGAGAAAGCGGCTCGTTGCCCGTGACGAATTCCTGGAAGGACGCCGTAGGCAGGCCTGCATCACGCCAGATGCGCTTGGTCATGGTTTTGTCCAGCGCCAGCGCATTGGCCAGCACCCGCGAGGCCGTGTAGGGAACGTGCAGCATTTCCAGCAGCGCCGGAACCTGGGCTTCGCGCGCATCGCCGCCCAAACCTTCAGCAATGTTGAAGCAGATATCGGGATAAAACTTTTTTAGACGATCGGGTAAAGTTGCATCAGCCGGTAAGAAACTGGTAACGTGACCATCGGATTCGATGGCTGACCGGATTGCCTGGATCGTATCCATCCGGTCAAACTCCGCGCCGGCATCTGGTGGACCGTCATGTGGTAGAGAAGTCTCCCCCTTGATGTTCGCAATGACCGCCACACGCCATGGTCGAGCCGGACGCGGTTTTATACTGGGAGGTTTCTCACTTTCCTGTTCTTGTTCTTGCTCTTCGAGAAGAGTGTTTATTTCCATCTTGTTACGCAATTCCTTTCCAAACAGAATTTATGTGCATACATTCAAAGTCACCCGAAGTTTCGTAAATTTTCGAAACGCCTGGGTGACAGTTTCACATTATATACCTAAGAATTCGAATGTCAATAGGTAATCATCACAGTTTCGTAAGATTTAACACCAACCGGTTCGTAGGGTTTCGCCCCTATTGTTGTAAAATAGGGATACTCACAAAACGATGGAGATGGTAAATGGCTCAGCCCATCCTCGAAGCAAGGAACCTGATAAAAAAATATGGTGATCTCGTCGCGGTTGACGATGTCACTTTTTCCATTGGACAGGGGGAAATCTTCGGCCTGTTAGGGCCAAACGGCGCGGGGAAAAGTACAACGATCTCGATGCTGACTGGCCTGTTTCCGCCAAACAGCGGCGCGATCCAGATCGTTGGCTTCGACGCCATTGCTGATATGGAAAAAGTAAAGCAGTTGATTGGCGTGGTGCCGCAGGACCTGGCCCTATACCCCACCCTCACCGGTCGGGAGAACCTGCGCTTCTTCGCCGAAATGTACGGCCTGAACGGCGTGCGGCTGAACGAACGCATTGCGTCCATCCTGGAAATGGTTTCGATGACCGAGCGCGCCAATGACCGGGTGCAGTCGTATTCAGGCGGCATGAAGCGCCGCATCAACCTGGCCGTGGGCCTGATGAACAATCCCCGCGTCCTCTTCCTCGATGAGCCCACCGTGGGGGTCGATCCGCAGAGCCGCGCCCATATCTTTGAGAGCGTGGAGCGCCTAAACCGCGAGCAGGGAATGTCGATCCTATACACCACGCACTACATGGAGGAGGCCGAACGTCTCTGCCACCGCATTGCCATCATGGATCACGGTAAAATCATCGCCCTGGATACCCCACGCAACCTGATCGCCATGCTGGGCGATGGTATCATTCAGGTGGGGCTGCGCCAGGCAGACGAAGGCCTGCGCCAGCAGATTGTTGCCCTCAGCCAGGTTCGCTCGGTGAGTGAGATTATCCAACCACCACCTGGTGAAGATCCCGCTGTTCAGGTACCCCAACTGCTAAAAATCGAGGCGCGCAAAGTGAACGAAGCGCTGCTCCAGGTGATCCAGCTCTTTAACCAGCTCCACATCGAAATCCTATCGCTCGAAACCCTCCAGCCCAACCTGGAAAGCGTCTTCCTGTACCTGACGGGAAAGTCGTTAAGAGAATAAAGCGTTATTCGTATCTATGAAATTATTCTCCGTTCTTAAGAAAGATCTCCTCATCCTCCTGCGCGACCCGGCAGAGCTGGCGGTATTGTTCCTCATGCCGCTGGCTTTTATCATCCCAATCAGCATCGCCCTGGGCGCTGGTGATGGCTATGGCATCCAGAGTGCAAACCAAATGATCCCGCTGCCCGTGGCAAACTTCGATCAAGGCCCCGGCGCGCAGGTGCTGATGAGCGCAATCGGGGAAAGCCTGAAACTTGAGATTGAATACAATGGAGCCCAAATCGAGGCGGTGGGCTTGCAAGATTATGAAAGCTGCCTGTTCCTAAGCCCGGAATCGGTTGTGAAAGATCCCGCCTGCATCGAGCAGGTAGGCCGCGCGCTGTTGTACCAGTCAGACCGCACCGCGCTGCTGGTGATTCCCGAGGGATTTTCCGATGCCGTCACCGCTGGCGATCCGGTAAAGGTTGCCCTGCTGTACGACCCCGCGGGTGATGCGACCCGCCTTCAGCAAATCCAGGGCGTTCTACAGGGCGCGGCCACGCGGCTGTCTTTGCAAAACCAGGTCAGCGGCGGAGTAGAGCGCCTGACCAACCTGGTCGCCTTAGCGCCGGAAGAAATCCGGGGAGCCATTCAGAGCCAGCTACTCACCCCGCAGCCCCGCACCCAAAAACCGGCCATCAACTTGATCAAGACCTTCCCGGAAGAGTACCCGCTCGCCGCCACGCCCGATACCTACCAGCAAACCATTCCCGGTTACGCGGTAATGTTCGTATTCTTCATCATCACTTCGCTGACGGGTGCTATCCACCAGGAACGCCTCCTGGGAACGTTCCGGCGGCTGCTCAGCGCGCCAATCAGCCGGGCCGAGCTGTTAGGCGGGAAACTGCTGGCAACCATGCTGGTTGGGTTAGTGCAGGTGCTCCTCCTGTTTGGTGTAGGCGCAATCGCATTCAAATTGAGCCTGGGCAGCGACCCACTGGCCTTTTTCCTGCTAACCTTTGCGATGGTCTTCACCGCCACCTCGATTGGCCTGGCGGCTTCCACCACATCCCTGCGTGGGGGAGCGTTAGCCGCGCCGCTGATCATTGCCGCGCTGCTCGGTGGTTGCATGTTCCCGCTTGACCTGATGCCTCCCTTCCTGCGCTCGCTCAGCTATTTCGTCCCCCACAGTTGGGCGCTGACCGGGTACCAGAATCTCATGGTGCGCGGGCAGGGTTTGCAGGAAGTTTTCCCCCAAATCATGGCGCTGGCTGGTTTCGCGGTGCTGTTCTTCTGGATCGCCGTGCGCCGGTTCCGCTTCGAGAATCAATAGGAGACCGGCAGATGCAGCAAATCCTGGCATTTACACGGAAAGAGTTCCGGCTGTGGGCGCAAAGACCCGGCTCCTGGATCATTATTTTCGTTGTGCCGCTGATATTCATCTGGATCATGCAGGCGGTCTTTGGCAGCAGCGGCACCCCAGTCATCACCATCTACGCGGTCGACGAGGATCAGAGCCCGCGATCCGAACGCCTGATCGAAGCGCTCGGCAGCAGCGAAAACTTAGATATCGAAGTGTTGGAAAAACGCGAGGAAGCCAGCCAGCAGGTCAGCGCTGGGCGCCACATGGCAGCCGTGATCATTCCCAAAGGGTTTGCCCTGTCCACCGGACTGCCGGGCGGCGCTGAAATCGAAATTATGATCGACCCGGCTCGCTCCGAACAGGCCAGCATCGTCACCGGGCTGGTAAACGCCGCGATCAGCAGGGAAATGATCGATGCCGAGGTCAACCGCGAGATCGAAGACACGATCACCGCGGTGACGAAGAATCTCCCCTCGCCTACGCCTGCGCCAGAAAATAGTGAAGAGGGCAGTTCCCCCGATGCGCAGCAAGGCCAGGGCAGCCAGCCAGTAGATCCGGTCCGAGCCTTCTTTGCTGCCGCGCAAGAAGGGGTAGTAGCCAGCCAGGTGGAACAGGCGCTTACCAACCCGCAGGTGACAATCGACGCCCAGCCCTTCGAGTTGGAAGACGGCCAGGCGGCTCGCCAGCCGTCCCTGCTCGACTACCTGGTGCCTGGTTACAGCCTGATGTTTGTTTTCTTCCTTATTTCGAATATCGCTACCACGGTGATCGAAGAGCGCCAGGTAGGGGCCCTGCGCCGGCTGATGGTCACTCCGGTGCCGCGCAGCCGCATCCTGCTGGGAAAAATGCTCCCGTACTTCCTCATCGCCGTGCTCCAGTTCGTCGTAATCCTGCTCGCCAGCAAGCTGATCTTTGGCATCGACCTGGGGAATTCGCCCCTGGCCCTCGCTATCATCATCCTGGCGGTCTCGCTCAGCATGGCCGCCCTTGGCATCCTTATCTCTGCTTTTGCCCAAAGCGAAGGCCAGGCTGGCGGGCTGACGACCATCCTGGTGCTTGCCATGGCTGTGGTCAGCGGCGCCATGTTCCCCACTATCTCTATCCCCGGCCTTAAGGCCCTTACACCGCACTACTGGGCTATGCAGGGCTTCATCAATACCATCGCCCGCGGGCAGGGCGTGGAAGGCGTGCTGCTGCCCGCCGGGGTTCTTATCACCATGGCAGCCGTTTTCTTCACCATTGGAGCCATGCGCTTCCAGTTTGAATAGGCAAAGTTAAGCGCCTTTCCGCGAACCCTCTCACAGTCATTTGCAAAGTATCTTGCGCTTTCTGGGGTTTGGGGTAGCGGCAGTCGCGCTGCGACTG
>CAYTHO010000055.1:0-38780 GCA_964437595.1 uncultured Anaerolineaceae bacterium | reverse complement strand
CCCTATCTTACCAGACTGCTTCTCGCTCCGCCACTCGGCGCGAGTAGATACATAGGGTCCAGCACCTTACCAACCGCAAATCAAATATACACCATATCGCCACCACCCAACCATTCGTTTCTGATTCGTTTCTTGCAAACGAATACCGCTTCCCCCATCCCACGCGGAATGGTTTCGAATACATTCGTTTCGTATTCGTTACTCAGAAACGAATGCTCACCTTCTAAGGCGCGAAGCCATCTGCAGATGCGTTCGCTCGGGCTTTGGAATAGTAACCTGTCCTAAGAAGGGGCCACCGCCATCGGTAGGGGCGCAGCGGGACGATCAGCCGTATATATCCAGGAACCACCACGCTGCGCCCTTCTTTTGAGACAGCCCGCTGCCGCCTGCACATTCCCGCTCAACCGTCCAGATTCCTCGCGCCTTACCTACCCAAGCAGCGCCGTCCCAAATTAGTAGGGGGTCAAGTGTAGTGTAGTGTAGTGTAGTAAACACCCCCTACCCCCACCAGCCCCCACCACTTCCTGTGGTGCCACCACTTCCTGTGGTGCCACCACTTCCTGCGGTGCCACCACTTCTTGTGGTGCCACCACTTCTTGTGGTGCCACCACTCTCGTGGTGCCGCTATTTCCCGGAGCACGGCGGTTCGCAAAGAAGATAGACTACTATGGGGCTTGGGGTGCCCTCAAAATTATTATGCCGGGCAGCGGCAAGGCTGCGGGGATGGAAAATAAGCGGCGCGCGGGGCCGTTCGTTTTTACGAATGGCCCAATCCAAATGCTTCCGATCTCCTCGTGCAATCCATCTCCCCATCGGGTATAATTCACAGGTTATATCGTGGAAAGGAAAACGAATGGATATCGGTATCATACAGCCAGTTGACATCGACGAGCAGATGCGCACCGCCTACCTCGATTACGCCATGAGCGTCATCGTCGAGCGCGCCCTGCCCGATGCCCGTGACGGTCTCAAGCCCGTCCACCGCCGCATCCTCTATGCAATGCATGATATGGGCATCCGCGCCAACACCGCCTACAAGAAATCGGCTCGTATCGTCGGCGAAGTGCTCGGCAAATACCACCCCCACGGCGACTCAGCCGTCTACGAAGCCATGGCCCGCATGGCCCAGGATTTCTCCATGCGCTACCCCCTGGTCGATGGGCAGGGCAACTTTGGCTCCATCGACGGCGACTCACCCGCCGCCATGCGCTACACCGAAGCCCGCCTCAACCGCATGTCCGAGCTGCTCCTGGCCGATATCGACAAGAACACCGTCGACTTTTCTGATAACTTCGACGGCACCCTGCAGGAACCCAAAGTATTGCCCTCCCGCCTGCCCAACCTGCTGCTCAACGGCTCCTCGGGCATCGCCGTCGGCATGGCCACCAGCGTCCCCCCGCACAACCTGCGCGAACTGGTCGCCGCCCTCGATTACCTGATCGAGAACTACGACAACCTCGATGACGTCACCGTAGAAGACCTGATGACCATCGTTCAGGGCCCCGACTTCCCCACCGGCGGCGCCATCATCGGGCGCGAGGGCATCCGCCAGGCTTACAGCACCGGGCGCAGCCGCCTCACCGTGCGCGGCGTAGCCAAAATCGAAGAAGCGCGCGGCGGGCGCTACAACATCAACATCACCGAGATCCCCTACCAGGTCAACAAGTCCGGGCTGATCGAGCGCATCGCCGAGCTGGTCCGCGAAGGCCGCATCGACGCCATCAGTGACCTGCGCGATGAATCCGACCAGCGCGGCATGAGCATCGTCATCGAGCTTAAACGCGGCGCCCAGCCTCGCAAAGTGCTCAACCAGCTTTACAAGTTCACCCCCCTGCAGTCCACCTTCAGCGTGCAGATGCTGGCCCTGGTCGATTACGAGCCGCGCCTCCTGCCCCTTAAGCGCGCCCTGCAGATCTTCATCGAGCACCGCCAGTCAGTCGTCGCCCGCCGCACCGAGTTCGACCTGGCCCGTGCCCGCCACCGCTCCCACGTTTTGGAAGGCCTGCTGATCGCCCTTGCCAATCTGGATGAGGTCATCCGCACCATCCGCCAGGCCGCTGACGCCGAAGATGCCCGCACCCAGTTGATGTCTCGCTTCAAGCTGACCGAAATTCAGGCCCAGGCCATCCTCGATATGCAGCTGCGCCGCCTGGCCGCCCTGGAACGTCAGAAGATCGAAGACGAGCACGCCGAAGTGCGCGAGCGCATCGCCTATCTTGAGGATCTGCTCGCCGATCCGCGCAAAATTCTCCGGGTCGTCCGCGAAGATCTCCAGCAGCTTGCCGAAGAATTCGGCGACGACCGCCGCACCACTATCTCCGTCGAGGATGTTGAAGACCTCAACGCCGAAGACCTGGTCGCCGATGAGCCCGTGCTCATCACCCTCACCGCCCGCGGCTACATCAAGCGCGTCAGTACCAAACAGTACCGCACCCAAAACCGCGGCGGGCGCGGCGTCACCGGTCAGGGCATGCGCGAGGAAGATGAAGTGTCGCTCATCATCCCCGCCCGCACCCTGCACACCCTGCTCTTCTTCTCCGACAAAGGCAAGGTCTACTCCGAGAAAGTGTTCCAGCTTCCCGAGGCCGGGCGCGCCGACCGCGGCACCCCGGTCATCAACGTGCTGGCCCTGGATGCCTCCGAGCGCATCACCGCCGCCGTGGCCGTCTCGGATTTCAGCGAAACGCGCTGCTGCATCATGGGTACCCGGCGCGGGCGTATCAAGCGCGTCTCCCTGCCCGAGTTCGCAAGCGTGCGCCCCTCTGGGCTCATCGCCATTTCCCTCGACCCGGGCGACGAACTATGCTGGGCGCGCATCACCAGCGGCAGCGATGAAATCCTCCTGGTCACCGCCGGGGGCCGGGCGCTGCGCTTCTCCGAAAACGAAATCCGCATCATGGGCCGCCAGGCCGCCGGAGTCAACGGCATCGCGTTAAAAAAAGGCGATGTGCTCGCTTCTATGGAAGTGGTCGAGCCGGGCGCCAGCCTGCTGGTTGCCACCACGCGCGGTTCTGGCAAGCGCACTCCGCTCAGCGAGTATCCCATCCATGGCCGGGCCACCAGCGGCATCGCCACCATTGACCACAAAAGCCTGGAAAAGATCGGCCCCATCGCCTCCGCCAGGGTCGTTCAGGACAGCGACGAAGTTACCCTCATCACCAGCGGTGGGCAGGCCCTGCGCCTGCGCGTCAGCCACATCGCCAGCACCGGGCGCTCCACCCGCGGCGTGCGCCTCATCGACCTGTCCAACGAAGACGTGTTGGCCTCCATCGCCCGCATCCCCGCCGCCGACCTCTCCGAAAACGGGGATTAGAAACTTCTATTCCTCCCCTTCTGGGGTTTGGGGGATGGTTTGACCAGCGCAAGTTGGTCAAACCATCCCCCAATGTTTTTGGCGCCCCCTTCCCGCGGAAAGGGGGCTGGGGGGTTGGGCATTTTTCAATCCTCCCAACCCATCATCCGCTCCAGAACCGGCGCGACATCCACCAGGCTGGCCCGGGTGCGCCCTTCCGCCGCGCGCCGCGCGCTGACCATCGTCTCTGCTGTGCTTCTCAGGTGCGCCCACTGCTCCGCGGTAGCGCCCGTCCAGCCCAGCGAACCCACCGAAAGCGAGTCCTCCGGGTGCAGGCCGCCGTGCACGCCCACCGTTGGCCCGCCAAAGTAAAACCCACCGGCGTAATTGGATACCAGCAGCAGGTCGCCCGAAGCTGGACTCGCCAGATAGCGCAGGCGCGCCTCGGCGTCCACCGTCTTGATCTGTGGGTGCGCCGCCAGGAAATCTGCCACGCTCTGCAAACCGCCCTCCGGAGTGACCGCCTGGTAGTTCGCCTGCCAGCCGTCCCGCTCCACGTTCCGCGTCAGCACCATAGACAGCGCGCCCTGCAAGTCCTGGGCATACTTGCCGGTTGCATGCGCCTCCCAAAAAGCCCGCGCCACCGGCAGCACTTCGGTTGAGAAGCGCGGTATTTCGTTCCATTCCCCATCCCGCCGCCGCAGGTACACGTGGGCCAACCCGCCGTTCGATGCCAGCACCGCGTCGCAGGCCGGGCCTTCGCCGGGCTTATCGTGCACATCCAGCTCCAGCGCGTCGAACAAATAGCCCATCTCCCGGTCGAACGGAAAGCTCAGGCGCAGCGAATGCCGGTCATCCGGAACAACCTCGATCTGCCCGTGATCCGAAACCACTGCCACCAGCATATCCGCCAGCTGGTTATGGCGATCCAGTTCCTCGATCAGCCGCCCCACCAATGGGTCCACCACCCGCACCAGGTAATCCGGCTGCATCGCGGGCCCTTCATGGTGCGAAGTATGGTCCAGCCCCATAAAGTAAACGGTCAGCATATCTGGGCAGCCGTTGGCGCGCAGGTGCGTGATGGTTTTATCCATCATATCGCCGTCATACTGTTCAGCGCTGATGCCCATCAGCCCGCCGCCCTTGGTAAGGCGGGCAATATCCACCAGGTTTGGCAAGATCCAGCGGGCCGCTCCCCGGCTGATCATGTGGTACGCCACCGTCGAGCTGAGTTTGATCCGAGAAGCGCGCTCGTAAATCGTCAGCGTGCGCCGCGCCAGCGTTTGCCCCAGCAGGCCCATCTCTCCAGAAAAGGTCAGCACCGCGTCCTGGTACGCCAGGGTATCGCCCACATCAAAGGCATAAAAGCGCGGCCCCTCCCCGGCATACCCAAAGCGGTCGAAGAACTGGTTTCCCACAATGCCGTGGTCCTCCGGGTGCGCGCCGGTAAAGATGCTGCTCTGCCCGCAAAACGTAATTGAAGGCGCCGTACTGACCGGGTCCAGGTGGATCCCAACCTGCCCGGTTGGCCCAACCAGCAGGCGCGCCAGGTTCGGTATCTGCCCGGCAGCCAGCGTGTAGTGAAACACATCCTGGCGCAGCCCATCAATATCAATCATTAACATGCGTTTTGGCGGTTTGATTGTATTCATTCAGCCTCTTTAATCAACAAAGAATGCCACAATTTTAACAGTTTAATAGTCAGACCCTGTTAAAAAGTCGCAATCTGGCTTGCAGAGATACTAGAATCTTGCTATAATGACTTTGCTATAGGCCCAGTTACCGAGAAAACTTTATGCTTTAAGGCTTCTCCTGTCAAATCAACATATATGCAGGCAGGGGACCGAATTATCCCAGAAATGACAATTCCAACCGAGTTTGTATCAAAACCGCTAAGCGGTTTTTGTGCACGTGTTTGTTTAATCCTTGTTAGCGGAGCATCTCGTCGAGATTCCAATCCATGAATATTCTAGAGCTTGAAAATGAACCCCTGGCAAAGCTGCGTCAAATGGGGAAAGACCTTAACGTACCCAATGCAGCACGCCTCAAAAAAGAGCTTCTCATCCTGCGCATCCGGCAAATCGAAGCCGAGCGCGAGGGTCTCGAAGTTCGCGGCGGCATCCTGGAAATCATGAACGAAGGCGTTGGTTTTCTTCGCTCTGATTACCGTATCGGCCCAGAAGATGTATATGTTTCCCAGGCCCAGTTGCGCCGGTACGACCTGCGCAACGGCGACCTGGTGATTGGTCATGTGCGCCCGCCGCGCGAATCTGAGCGGCATTACGGCCTGATCAAGGTAGAATCGATCAATGGCCTGGTTCCCGAAGAAGCGCGACGCCGCCCAAACTTTGAGGATCTCACCCCCATTTTCCCCGATAAGCGCTTCGACCTGGAAACCGACCGGTCTATCTTATCTACCCGCCTGATCAACCTGATCGCACCTATTGGTCGCGGACAGCGCGGTATGATCGTCTCCCCGCCCAAGGCTGGAAAGACCACCATCCTCAAGCAGGTGGCAAACTCCATCTCCGAAAACTACCCCGATGTCCACTTGATCATCGCCCTCATTGGTGAGCGTCCCGAGGAAGTCACCGATATGGACCGCTCAGTTGATGGCGAAGTTGTCGCCTCTACCTTCGATGAGCCGGTCACCGCCCACGTTCGCACTGCTGAAATCACCCTGGAGCGCGCCAAGCGTCTGGTCGAAATTGGCCGCGACGTGGTCATCCTGATGGACTCGCTCACCCGCCTGGCGCGGGCTTACAACCTGGTAGTTACCCCATCCGGGCGCACCCTATCAGGTGGTATGGATCCCTCAGCACTCTACCCGCCCAAGCGCTTCTTTGGCGCCGCGCGGAATATTGAAGAGGGCGGCTCGCTGACTATTATCGCCACGGCGCTGGTAGATACCGGCTCCCGCCTGGACGATGTTGTCTACGAAGAGTTCAAAGGCACCGGCAACATGGAGCTGCACCTTTCCCGCCGCCTGCAGGAGCGCCGCATCTTCCCAGCCATCGATATCGAGCGTTCTTCCACCCGTCGTGAAGAGCTGCTGCTCGGTCCCGATATCCTCCAGCGGGTCTGGCTGATGCGCCGTATGTATTTACAAATGACCGGCTCACCGCCGCAGGGCGCGGGCATGGATCCCGCCGTAGCCACCGAAGCTATCCTCCAGCGCATGGTCCGCACCAAGAGCAACGAGGAGATGCTTCAGAATTTGATGGAGGACGCGTGAGGCGTTTAACTAATATCGAAAAAAATCCAGCCGGGCGGGCATCCGCCGGGGTTGGTTCGCAAACTGGGCCGGGTATTTTCCTATCTGGCTTAATGTGGTTTATCGTGGTACTGATGATTGCCCTGCTGGCCTGGGTCGTTTCCCAACGGGTCGGCATCGTCAGTTCCTCCACCGGGGATACGAATGCCCAGGAGGCTGCGCTCAACCTGCCCATCGAATCGAAAGCCGAAGTGCCTGAGTACCGCCTGGAAGATGATGTGGTATGGATCTCCCGCGTGACCGATAAACATACCATCATCCCGGAAAAGCAGCGCGATTCCATTGAGGATTACGTTGTCGAATCGGGCGACTCCGTACATTCAATCGCCAAGCAGTTTGACCTCAAGCCCGAGACAATCCTATGGGCCAACGAAGACCTGCTGCAGGACAATCCAAACGACCTTTCTGTGGGACAAACACTGAAGATCCCCGCCGAAGACGGTGTCATCTACAAATGGAAACGGAACGACACCATCGAGGGAATTGCCCGTAAGTTCAAGACGGACCCGGAAAAAATTCTCACCTGGCCGGATAACAACCTCGATTTGGCCAATCCAACCATCGCCCCCGGCGCAATGGTCATGGTTCCGGGCGGCTCGCGCGAACTAAAGACCTGGGTGGTTCCCACCTTCTGGCGTGCCAACTCCGGCGCCACCAAAGACATCAGCGGCGGCTGTGACACCAGTGGAGCCTCGGCATACGGCACGGGCACCTTTATTTGGCCTACGGTAAGCCGCCTGATCTCCGGCAACGATTTCTGGTCGGGTCATCTTGGTCTGGATATTGGCGCCCCTATGGGGGCCCCCATTTATGCTGCTGACAGCGGCGTGGTGGTTTACTCGGCGGCCATTGGCGGTGGCTATGGCCTGATGATCATGATTGACCATGGCAACGGGTTCCACACCCTGTATGCCCACCTCAGTACCCTGGTGGCGCGCTGCGGCTCGAACGTTGGCCAGGGTCAGACCATTGCCTACTCCGGGAGCACCGGCAATTCCACCGGCCCCCACCTGCACTTCGAAATCCGCTACGGTGGGGCCTTCGTCAACCCCTGGGATTACCTGCGCTAAGCGCTTCCGCTTCAACCAACAATCAGGCGCGGCAGCCAATTTCCTGGCTGCCGCGCCTGATATCGTTAAATGAAAACCTTCCCATTTCTGCCGGGAAGGTTCATCGAGAGGTCAGGGGTTCCCCTCTGCTCGTTTATGGCGCCGGATTCACCCAATAGGCCATTTCGTCCACCCAAACAGTGAACTTCGTGTCATTGCGCGAGCCAACAAACACACCGAAGTATCCCGAAGAAAGGTGCGGGATGTTGGCGTTCGTGTTGTAATCATACTCAGCCAGGAAGGTACCGTTAGCGTACAGCCGCATACGGCTGCCAATGGTCATAATACCCATCTTGTTTGTGGCGCGTGCCCCAGGATTGATGGCATTACTACTCGGCGTCGTCCAATCGATCAGCATGCGCATTTCCTGGCGGCGTGCATCCTTGCCATCCCAGTTCCAGCTGCGCAGAGAATACTGTCCGGTGCAGGTGAAGCTAAACAAATACCCCTGCCATGGCTGCCGCAGGTCTGGAACGCGGACAATCAGCCCATAATGGTCATCCATTCCGGGGTTATCCCGCTGGCAGGTTTCCCCGGTGTCAAATTCAGCTTCCAGGTAAAGGTCAGAAAAAGCCTGGCCTTTTGGATTGGCCATTCGCCAGCCATCTTTAGTAGTCAAAGCCTGAACAGACATACGCCCATTGGCAAACTGTGCCTGGGTGTACATATCCGAGCCGGTTGGCCAGATCCAGGTATTGGCGTTGTCCATCGGGTCCACTGAGGTGGGATTTCCCAACCGGGTGCGCGGGTCGCCCGAGGAGGCCGTGGCAGTCAGGAGAATGCCTTTGGTCGGGGAGGGCCCAGGAGTCGCAGTGGAAACCAGGGTTGCGGTAGCCAGAGAACCCGATGCTGCTGTGGGCTGTGGTTTTGGAGTATTCGTAGGGGGAGGCGGCGCTGTCGGCGATAAAACCTCTTCCGCTGGTTTCTCAATGGAGGGCGTTTCTGTCTGCACGGCTACAGTTGGCAGCGCTGGCGCTGGGGTTGCCTCTCCTGCTGGCTGCCCGGTCATGGTCGGCATCATCGTCAGCAGCAAGCTGATCTCCGTCTGCATTTGCTCGCCCGATTTCGTCGGCGTAACCGCCGGCGCCTTTGGTGTGCTGCCTGGTGAAAAGCTGCATGCCGCCAGCGAGAATACGATGAGGACACTCATCCATGAGATTACTTTTCGCATCACCAGCTCCTTGATGTAATAACGTGTTTGCATATCAATTATGCCTTATAGCCAATCTGGCGCAAAAAGCCCTTTCGCCAGGCAATATCATTTTCGCCTTCCAGACCCTGCGGCTTCAATCCATCGATTACGCCCAGAATGCCGCGTCCGTCGCCATCATCTACCACAATCACTTTGGTTGGGTTGGCAGTAGCACACAAAATGCGGCACACTTCGGGAATGTTTTTGACAGCGTTCAAAATGTTCAGGGGGTAAAACCCCTCCCCAAGGAAGATAAGAAAACTGTGCCCGGCGCCGATATTAAGAGCGTTCCTTTGAGCCAGGGCAATCATTTCCTCATCTGTACCAGACCAGCGCACCAGGCACTTCCCGGATGCCTCGCAAAACGCAATGCCAAAGCGCATTCCGGGCACACTGTTCACCAGCGCTTCGTGGATATCTTCAACTGTTTTGATGAAATGAGACTGCCCCAAAATAAAATTGATGTTCTCCGGCTTCTCAATGGCAACGGTTACCAATTCCATCTCCACACTCCCTGTTTCCCCGCACGGATATCTCGAAGACTTTGTGATGTAACAGTTATCATTTTACATCCTTCATTCGAAAAGATGCAAATAAAAACATGGTTGGACCTTTCAATATATTAAGAATCGAAAATTTTAGGCATTTTTAGGTTTGTTTTTAATGATAAGTACGTTATCATTACTTAGATGAGAAACTCGGATTCGCCTTATCTGGCGGACTTGTTCGCTATCTCTCTTCGCTGGCTTGCACTGTTCGGACTAACCATTTCCATCGGTTCAACGGGTGGTCTGGCCCTCGGCGCGAGCGGAAGTTTGATTCCCCTTCCGTTAATCATTCTTTCTTTGCCAGCCTTGTGGAATGGGTTTGTGTCGGCGCTTGCAATTTTTAACCGCCGCCTGCCCTACCACCGGGTCATAAATCTCGCGCTCGATATTATCTTTAGCATCGTCCTGTTCATCGCCACCGGCGGATTGTCCAGCGGCATCTTTTGGGTCGGGCTGCTGCCGCTTTTCTCGGCAGCAATTTATTTCGAAACCATTGGCGCCCTGCTGGTGGCCGTGCTGATCTCTCTGCTCCAGGCAGGTTATACCTACATGGTTACTGCCGCTAATTTCAAAGTAATGCCGGTTGGAATAATGGCCGGTTTCAACCTGATCATGGGCATTGCTGTCGCGTTATTTAGCGCGCCGCTCATCCGCCGCCTGCGTATCTCATACCAGAGCACGGTCAACCAGCGCCGCGAAGGCGAGCGTAAAGCACAGCGCCAGGAGCGCGACCGGATGCAGGCCCTGTTTTCGATGATCGAAACCTTCAGTTCTACCCTGAACTACCAGACAGTACTCGAAACCGTTTTAGATACCGCCATCGCCGCGTTGGGTGATCGTTCCGGCATCGCTGATCACATGATCGGCGCTGTGCTCCTTTTTGGCGATGAACGCAAGCTGGAAATTAAAGCAGCAAAAGGCTTTATTGCCAGAGACAATACCATCCAACTCCCCGCGGCCCAGGGCGCTTTATCTGAGAGCCTCAAGCAAGGGGCGCCGTTCCTGGTGCAGATGCCTGCCGAAGATCCGGAACTGAGCCAGTTGTATACGCTGCAACATCAGCAGTCGGCTTTATGCCTGCCATTGATCCGCGGCATGAATGCTTATGGCGTAATGCTCTACGCGCATACCGATGCGAACTTTTTCAGGGAAGAAAGGGTGGAAACCTTGCAAATGATGGGCAACCAGGCAGTCATCGCCCTACAAAATGCCCGCCTTTACCAGGATCTGGCCCGCGAGAAAGAACGTATTGTTCAAACCCAGGAAGAGGCGCAAAAGAAATTGGCTCGTGACCTGCACGATGGCCCTACCCAGTCCGTCTCCGCCATTGCAATGCGCATCAACATCGCGCGGAAATGGCTGGAAAAATCAGCCCAGGAACCCGGGGTAAAAGAAGCCTCCGCGGAACTTGGTCGCATTGAAGATTTGGCCCGGCGTACCACCCAGGAAATCCGCCATATGCTGTTTACCTTGCGCCCGCTTGTATTGGAAACCGAAGGCCTGGAAGCTGCGCTCAAAACGATGGCGGATAAAATGGATGATCTTTACCAGCAGAAGATCACCATTGAAGCAGACCCGTATATCGTTCAGCAATTAGATACCACCCGCCAAACGGTGGTTTTTTACCTGGCAGAAGAAGCCGTGAATAATGCGCGCAAGCATGCCGAGGCAACAGAAATATGGGTGCGCATCCGCTCGGTCCCCAACGAAAACTGTATTGCTTTGCTGGAAATCGCCGATAATGGCGTGGGCTTTGACGTTGAATCGATTATGAACTCCTACGACCGGCGCGGCAGCCTGGGGATGATCAACCTGCATGAGCGCACGGACTTGATCAACGGTCTGCTCAAGATTGATTCCGTGGCGGGGAAAGGCACCCGCATTCGCGTTTTCATCCCGCTAACCGAAGAGGCTGCCGATCGGCTGCATAAACACAGGTAGCTGCGCGCCGTGGATATATGCTTTAGAATAGCAAAATGATACGCAATTAAAACCAACATTTTCTAAATTGTGCGATACAATAAAGGCAGGAATTGGTATGCCAACCGCTGCCGGTATATATTACGCACAGTTTGACGAAGGGCGAAAAGATGAACCGCCCGTTATTTTGATTCATGGTGCTGGCAGCAGTAACCTGATATGGCCTGCGGAGCTGCGCCGCCTGGCCGGGCAGCGCGTGCTGGCTGTTGATCTGCCAGGGCATGGGCGGTCCGGTGGCGTGGGGCAGCAGACCATTACTGCATATGCCGACCAGATGTTTGAATTCCTGGCCGCGCTTGGGTTGTTCCAAGCCGTGTTTGTCGGGCATTCCATGGGCGGTGCTGTCGCGCTGGAGGTAGCCATCCGCCATCCTGCACATGTCGCGGGGCTGGGGCTAATTTCCACCGGCGCATATCTCGGCGTTGATCCGTCATTCCTGGAAAACCTCTCCAATCCAGTCACTGTGCCCAATGCTCTGCACGCCTTCCGCACGCGCGCTTTTGGCCCGCTGACTCCGCTGCCAATGGTGGAACGCTGCATGCAGGTTATGAAAGAGACCCGTGCCAGCGTACTCTACGGCGACTGGCGCGCCTGCGCGGCATTTGACCAGCGCGAATCGATTGGGCACATCGAATCGCCTGCCTGGGTGATTGCAGGCAGCGAGGATCGCCTGACTCCCATCGCCTACGCGCATTTCCTGGCCGGGCGAATGTCCGCTGCCCGCCTGCAGGTTATCCCAGGTGCGGGGCATATGGCACTACTGGAACAACCCGGACAGGTGGCGCACGGGTTAATTCAGTTCCTGTCAGCCTTGTCCGCGGCCCGCTTCGCTGCTGCACGCGTGCATCTGCCGGTCCCCACCCCGGTCAGCACTTACCAGAAAAAGGACGTGCGGTAATCCTCAAGCGAATATTTTCTGGAGCACTGGAACCGCCGCCTGGATGGCCCGCGCGCGGTGACTGCGCTGATTCTTTTCTTCCATAGGAAGTTCGGCCATCGTTTGCGCTCGGTCCGGTAAAAAGAAGATTGGGTCATAACCAAAACCGTTTGCACCGTGTTCTTCAGGAATAATTTCTCCCGGGCAATCACCATCCGCAAAGAACACATCACCACCTGGCACGGCGACTGCAACAGTGCAATGGAAATGCGCCGTCCATGGACGCGGCTTTCCCGCCAGGTTTTGGAGTAAGAAGCGCCGCCGGTCGGCATCCGTCGCATTCTCCCAAGGAGCATAGCGCGCGGAATACAACCCGGGCTGTCCGTTCAAAGCGGAGACTTCCAGGCCAGAATCGTCAGCCAGGGTAACCAGGCCGCTGGCCAGTGCATATGCACGCGCTTTTTTTTCTGCGTTCTCCGCATAGGTTGTCCCATCTTCTTTGACATCCATCTGAATACCAATCTGAGATGGTAGTACCAGATGAAGGTGAAATGAACGGGCATCGTTGCCCACGCGGCCCAGAATGGCCTCAATTTCGCGCAATTTTCCGGTATTTGTGCTGGCAATCAATAGAGTAGGCATAGGATAATTTTTATTACTTTTTTGATAATTTTTAACGAATCTTGACTTGCCGAATCGGCTGTGCTATAATGTGCGTGTATCATTATACTTGATGAAGAAGAATCACTTGAACCAACCACGACATCCTTTAAAACTTAATGTAGGGTTCCTTCTCAATCAGCCAATCGGTACCAATCGAGACATTCATTTCGAATATCCGCAAGTCAATATAAAGCCAGACTTTTCACTGACAGATTTTTTAGGAGTCGCACGCGTAAGTCGCACTCCCCAGGGAATCCTGGTACAAGGCGAATTTCAAGGGAGAACCCCGGCAGAATGCGTGCGTTGTTTATCCGGATTCGAGCAGCCTTTACATACAACCTTTGATGAATTATATGCTTTCGACCAACGATCCGTTACCGAATCCGGGTTAATCCTCCCTGAGGATGCCAATATTGACTTAGAACCACTGGTACGAGATTATTTACTGATTGAGATGCCCATCAGCCCGTTGTGTAGAGAAGATTGTAAAGGTCTTTGCTCTATTTGCGGTCAAAATTTAAATGAGGTGACAAATACCGAACATAACCACCCAGAAGAAGAGAATTCCTAAACGATAGGCCAACCAAGTTCGACAGTACGTCCTCCCCCACAATTGGGGTACGATCCAGAAAGACATTTTCCGGACGGAGCCAGCTCAGGAGGGTGTGTGACAAACCCGGGTCGACATAAACGTAATACTGAAATCCTCAGCATGCTGCTTGAGAAAGCCGATGTGCAGGGGTACTTGACGACAGAAGATCTGATGGAATTATATCCACAGGTCAGTGAGGATGCGGATCGTTTAGAGGCCATTGTTTTAGCCCTGCGACGACGCGGCGTGGATATTCTCGACCAGGAGGATTCCGAAGTTGCTTTCGAGGAAAGCGATGAATCGCTGGCGGAAAACGATGTTGACCCCTTTGTCGATCTAACCCGAATTTCCAGCGACGATACGGTTGGGCTGTACCTGAAGGAAATGTCGAGGGTACCGCTGCTCAATGTAGAAGAAGAGCTGGATCTGGCCAAGCGTATTGAACGCGGTAAGATGGCCCGGCGCGAACTAAACCGTACCAACGGCAGCACACCAGCGCCACGCCGCCAGGAACTGGAAAGTTTCTCTTCTGATGGTCACCTGGCGCGAGAACATCTTATCAAAGCCAACACCCGCCTGGTGGTCAGCATCGCCAAACGCTATATGGGCCGTGGGGTACCCTTCCTTGACCTGATTCAGGAAGGCAATCTAGGGTTGATGAAGGCAGTAGAGAAATATGAATACCAGCGCGGTTTCCGCTTCTCCACCTATGCCACCTGGTGGATCCGTCAAACCATCACCCGCGCTATCGCCGACCAGGGCCGCACGATCCGCGTTCCGGTGCATATGGTGGACCGCATCCGCCAGCTATACCGCACCACCCATGAGATGGAGCAAAAGCTGGGCCGCATACCAACAACGGATGAACTGGCAGAAGAAATTGGCGTCAATACCAATAAAGTCGAATGGATGATGCGCGTTTCCTGGCTGCCGCTCTCCCTGGAAAGCCCGATCAATGATGATGAAGAGGACTCAGAGCTGGGCATGTTCATCGAAGATCAGGTAACGCCCACCCCGATCCAAAGTACCTATGCGAATTTGCTGCGCGAAAAGGTGCAGGAGGTTTTGGACACCCTCCCACCGCGTGAAGCTCGGATTTTGCGCCTGCGCTTCGGTCTGGAAAATGGACGCGCCTATACGCTTGAAGAGGTTGGGCAGAAGTTTGGCCTGACCCGCGAGCGCATCCGCCAGATTGAAAGCAAAGCGCTCCGCCGGCTCCGCCACCCACGCCGGGCCAGGCAGTTGAAGGATTATCTGTAAATATCGTTAGGTCACAATCGAAACAGGCTGTTTTGCAGCCTGTTTTTTATCCAGTCAGGTGCACCATGCGCAGACCCCTGCCGAACAAAAGCAAATGATCATCGATGATCTGGCTGCTGCCCGTAATACTCTTCTTGCCGTTGTGCGCGATCTGCCGCCGGACAGCCAGGATACTCCTTGCATCGGAACATGGACCGTAAAGGATCTTGTCGCCCACCTGGTTGGTTGGGATTTTACCAATCTGCAGGCCATCAAAGAAATTCTCACCGGGCAGCGGCCATCCTTTTTTCAATATCACGATACGGATTGGCGTTCCTACAACGCGCAGCTGGTGGAGACCTACCGAATTGAGCCTTTAGAAGCGCTTCTAGAGTCAGCTGCCGCCTCACACCAGCAGCTGGTTGCCTTTCTTCAGGGTCTTCCACCCGCAGTCGTCCTGGAGGGGAAATCGCCCAAAGAGCAGGGGCGGGTGATCACCATTCGAAGGCTGCTAAACGCCGAGGCACAGGATGAGAGGAAACACCGCGATCAGGTACAGGCTTACCGAGAGAATCTCTCTCTGTAGGCCGGCATGAATTTCCTCTCGCGCTGTGTTACAATTCGCGCGATAAATTTTCGTACCATGAGGTGCTTTAATGACCGAACACGTTCTGGTCGCTGCTGCCTGGCCTTATGCCAATGCAGAAATCCATGTTGGCAACCTGACCGGCTCCTACTTGCCGGCGGATATTTTTGCCCGTTATAACCGCCTGCGTGGCCGGAATGTATTAATGGTGTCCGGTTCCGATGCACACGGCACGCCTATCACCGTGCGCGCTGATGCGGAAAGCACCACACCCCTGAATGTGTATCAGCGCTTTCATCAGGGTTTCCTGGATCTGTTCCAGCAGTTGGGACTGACCTATAACCTCTTTACCAGCACGCATACTGCTAACCACTTTGAGGTGTCTCAAACGATCTTCCTGGCCCTCAAACAGAATGGCTATCTTTATACAGATCGCCAGTTCCAGTGGTTCGCGCCCTCACAAAATCGCTTCTTGCCTGACCGTTATGTAGAAGGCACCTGCTACATTTGCGGTTTCACTAATGCGCGCTCCGACCAGTGTGATAAGTGCGGCAATTTGCTCGAGCCGCAGAAGCTGATCAACCCCATCTCGCGCATTGATGGCTCTACCCCCGAACTGCGCGAGACCGAGCATTATTACCTCGATCTGGGCAAGCTTGAGGATGAAGTGGTCGCATTCCTGAAACAGCGCGAAAGCTACTGGCGGCCTAATGTACTGCGCCAGTCGCTGGGCCAGATTCTATCCGAGGGGTTGCGCGGACGACCCATCACCCGAGATTTAGATTGGGGCATTCCCGTGCCCATCGAAGGGTGGCAAGGAAAGTGCCTGTACGTATGGTTCGAAGCCGTGATTGGATATCTTTCCGCGTCCGTGGAGTGGGCCAAACTGAATGGAACGCCGGATGCCTGGCGTGATTGGTGGCATGACATGGCTGCCCGGACTTATTACTTTATTGGAAAGGATAACATTCCTTTTCACGCCGTGATCTGGCCAGCACAGTTAATCGGTGTTGGTAATGCGTTTGATGAACGCATAGGATCCAGCCCCGCCCAACCACTGGTGCTGCCACACGATGTTCCGGCCAACGAATTTATGAACCTGGAAGGTCAGAAAATTTCTGGCAGCCGCAACTGGGCCGTTTGGGCAAAAGATTTTCTCAGCCGCTATGATCCTGACCCGCTGCGCTACTACCTGACCGCGATGATGCCCGAAGCTAAGGACACTGATTGGGATTGGGAAGACTTCTATAAACGCAATAACGATGAGCTGGTCGCTACCTGGGGCAACCTGGCTAACCGTGTACTTTCCTTTACCTACAAAAACTTTGATGGGAAAGTACCCGATCCGGGTGACCTGAACGATATGGATAAAGAACTGCTCCAGGCAGTAGAGGCCGGCTTCGATACCGCTGCCAAAGAAATGGAAGCCGTGCACTTACGCGCCGCTCTGGGAGAAGCTATGCGCCTATCGGGCGAGGTGAACCGCTACCTGGACCAGACTGCGCCCTGGATGGCGATCAAAACCGATCGCCAGGCTGCTGCGCGCGCCGTATACGTAGCGCTGTGCGCTATCGACTCCCTGAAAATTCTATTTGCGCCTTTCATACCTTTCTCCAGCGAGAAACTGCACACCTTCTTTGGCAATACTGCGCCGCTGTTCGGCGAGCAATTCACCGAGACCCATAGCGATTCGCTGGGCGAGCATACCGTACTGCGCTACAACGGCGAGCGTGCCAGCGGACGATGGGAACCCAGTACCCTCCAGCCCGGTCAGCCCTTGAACCCGCCTGCACCGCTATTCAAAAAGCTGGACGCCAAGATCGTTGAAGAAGAACGCGCCCGTCTGGGCAAACCCGCTTGAGATCATAGGCGAGGCCGGTCCAAACTACTGGACCGGCCTCCTTATTCGTTGTTTACAAGCCAGTCGGGCAGCGAGCGCAGCAGGGGTTCCATCACCTGACGGGTTCCTTCGTGGAACACTTCAATATCTCCATACGCCTCACCGCCGTCCGCCCCAACCAGATCACTAACCCCACGCAGAATGATGCAGCGGGTCTTATTCCGGCTGGCAACCCAGGCAATCGCTCCCGATTCCCAGTCAGCGGCAGCCGCACCATATTGCTCGACCAGCATAGGAATATCAGGCAGGCATATATCTCGATCAGCAGAAACCAGCAGCCCGCGCCGCACAGCAATCGATTTTGGCTCCTTTATCCAGCTCAGATCTAAATCCACCGCATAATGACGGATAGCAGCCTGGGGATCCCCCATCTGTTCGATGATATCGTACACCAGCGTGCGCTCAACCAGCAAGATCGTTCCGCGCTCGATAGCTCCCGCAAAACCGCCGCAGGTGCCCAGGTTTATCAATAAGCCTGGTTTCCAACGATCGAGAATATACTGGGTGGAAGCTGCCGCGGCAATCTTCCCCCACCCACCATGGAAAAATACCACCGGCTGGTTGGCCAATTCTATCTCAAACCATTCTCCATATGGAGAAGATTGGATCGATGCTGACGGATAAAAACTACGCACCACGCGCCACTCGGCGCCAGCGGAGATAGCAACCGCACTGAACATCATCGGCTTATTCCGTTCGCATTGTGGAGGATTCATCCTCCCAACGAACGTGGTTGCGAGAAAGCAAGTCGATCAGCCGGAGACGCCCCGTACCACGCGGCTGTGCCTGTGCCAGCGAACGCTGCCCGGCCAGCCATACCTCCTGAGCAACATCATACGCCGCGTTCGATTTTCCCAATCCACACGCTTTTTCAGACCGCTGGCGCAGCAGCGCCTGGTCATTCATCATCCAGTGGGAAACGGTTTCCAAAACATCGATTGGTTCGTAGGCCAGTTCTCCAGCGCCATTCTGAATGACATAATCCGCATTTCCAGTCTCCTGTCCAGGGATCACATCGATTAGAAGCATCGGCCTACCACACGCCAGTGATTCCGTAACCACCAGGCCGCCAGCCTTGCAAACAATGAAATCGGCTGCCTTCATAAACATCGGCACGTTTTGGACATAATCATAGATTTTCACCGGCACATGCCATTCCATATTATTGAGCTCGTTGTAGAGTTTTTCGTCTTTCCCGGCTACAACGATCAACTGCAGCGTTCGGCCAAAGTGATTGAGCACCCGAAGCGTATCAACCAGGCGGTCCACCCGGCGGCTGCCTACCGCGAGAACAGTTGGTATATCCGTTTCCCAACCCAGCGCAGCTCGAATTTCTTTTTGACTGCGCTGCTCACGGACTACCTCCGGATTGACCGGGATGCCTGTCACCATAATTTGCTCCGGAGAGAGGCCGTAACTCAGTGCAAGGTCGCGCACTATTGTAGTAGGCACCATACACATATCAACGCTATTACTAAACCACAACCGGTGAACTGTAGCAAGGTCAGTCACCGCAACCAGCAGCGGAATTTGCAGCCTGCTGATGGTCATAACAGCCCGTAACGGCGCCTGGTAAAGCGGGTATGTTGTCAGCATCACATCCGGGTGGTGACTGAGCACAATATCGCGCATCACCTCAAACAATAATACGGTCAGGGCCTGCTCAACAATTACCGCCGGAACAGACGAATCACTGGCATCATAGCCAAACCGGTACAGTTCTGGCATGTTCCGCACCAGCTTGTCATAGTCTGATTGGCTGTCTCGCAGGAAAAATGGGGCGCGTCGATCTTCCAGCGGGTTAACAATGGTTACCTTGCACTGGTCGCCGTACAATTCATGTAGCGCGCTGGCCACAGCGTTAGCAGCGCTGCGGTGTCCAAACCCTGCATCCGCTGTTAAGATCAGCACCCGCGTACGCTCACCCTTTGCCTGATCGATCGGTCGCTCCTCCATCATCCATCTCCTCCACCTATGCCACACTGGGGGTATTGGGTGGACGGACTGACCAGCCCGCAGGGTTTAAACGAAAAATCAACTCGAATACTTTGCCGCCAGGGATCATGCAAAGAATGTGATACCCTTCTTCATCCTCCCATGTGCGACCAGTTGATTCTACCCGGTACATTTTCCCGTGCCAGTAAAACTGTGTTGGCTCAAGGGATCCCCCGTGCTTCCAGCGAGCGGCTACTTCCACCGGTTCGATTGCCATTATGCCACCTTTCCTTGCAAATAATCGAGCAGGCACTCCAGTGCTTGCTGCGCCGACAATGACTTATTTTCTAATCGATTCCCCTGCCAAATGTATTTCCAGGCTGTTTCGTAATCCATGGCGCTCAAGCCCATCCAAACTAAACCAACCGGTTTATTGGGTAGTCCCCCAGATGGACCAGCAATGCCGGTAACCGAAATTCCCACAATTTTCTCCAAAGGAAACGCGCCGGAAAGCGCTTCTCTGGCGCCGCGCGCCATTTCTAATGCGACCTCCTGGCTGACCGCACCATATCTCGCCAGGGTATCATGCTTTACCCCCAGCAGGCGCTCTTTTGCCTCGTAAGCGTAAGCGGTAACGCTGCCCAAGTAATAATCGGAAGAGCCTGGGATATTGGTCAACCGATGACCAATCAGCCCGCCCGTGCAAGACTCAGCGACAACCAGCTTTAAACCGCGCTGCCGCAGAAAATAACCAACCCGGGCTTCAACCGCCTGATCTACGTCCAAGCTTAAGAACTCCTTTTCCGGCCATTTACTATGTCACATTGCTTCTACGGCTCCCCCATAGTTTGGTTGGGTGGGATGTACAGTTCCTGCCCAACAAACAACGCATCCTCTTCTATACCATTGTACCGCGCAATTTGTTCTGCTGGGGTCTTCCAGAACATAGAAACTCGCTGCATCGTATCCCCAACCTGTACAGTGTACCTGGCTGCCTCCCCGTGTAAATCCTTATCTGCCCAAACCCAACGGAACACATCAAAACCATCGTGCCCGGTGCGGCCATTGATGCCGTCCTTTGCCCACTGGTTGCGTGCGATCCCAGCGGTGGGGTCATTTACGTTGAGCACCAGCACTCGCTCAATGGTGGTACTTTTCTCTGGGCTGACCTGCACCACGTTGGTCACCGTATATACGTTACCTTTGTCATCTACCTCAGTGATCACCAGCATATGGTCAAAACCTACCCGCTCGCTGTAGGTATAAAGGAAATCTCCTGGGTAAAGTGGGAACTGGCTGAAATCAAATTTACTCAAGGGGGTTTTGAACTGATAAAGGTGGTAGGTTTCAGATGGAAAGAGCGACCAAGGCCGTCCGTTCTTACGTGGCATCGCCAGCCAAAAAGCAATCGGGCCCTCCGACCAGGCTCCCCAGCCAGGAGGGAAAGCACCTGCATCGTTGAGGATGGCCCAGACCAGCGGCCCGCACATGGTATTGGGACCCTCCAAACCTTCTTCACCCAGCCAGCCAATCCGGCTGGCCACCGCAGAAGCAGTACGGCTGGAATCCGCCAGATACGCTACCGCCGCATATGCGTAATCGGGCATGCTCGTTGAAACAAAGGATGGGCCATCCAAGTATTTGCCTGCTGCCTGGGGCGCCAGACCCTGTTCAACCATCCATTTGCAAGGAGGTGTTTTCAACACCTCAATCACCGAAGGATCACCAGAAGGGAGCGAATGATCTCCCTGCCAGTATGCCTGCACATAAGGCGCCCAATCCGAATTTAACCAGTCGTACTGCCCTAAGGGGATAGCCAGAATATGCATCTGGCCCTGCTTGGCATTCTCACCACGCAGCCAGGTAATGAATCCGCTGACCTGTAAAGCATTCATCATTTTTTGAATGAAATGCTTATTCTGAACATCACTCACTTTTACGCCCAGCACATCCCCTGCGTAGGAATAATACTGCCCGGTGTATGGGTTCCAGATATTCTCCAGCACACGGGTGGAAAGTGATTGAGAGAAGCCCAGCAACTGACTTGCCCGAGCTAACCGTTCTTCAACGGAAAGAGCGCGAAGCGCTTCATCTGCGCTTATGCAGCCAGCTGGCTCGCCTGAAGTAAGTGTCTTTTGTTGTATCTCTGGAGTGAGTTCCAGCAGCACAGGCGTGGGGGTAAACGTGGCTGCATCCGGTTGAGACTGCGGTTTAATTATCGCGGTTGGCATAACCTGCTCGCTGGCTTCTACCGCGGGTTTTATTTGCACACTACCTGGCGGCACCCGCAAATGCAGGCTGCATCCAGGCGAAAACATCGTCAGTAATAACAGCAGTGGGCCAGCGAGATAGGTTATTGCTCTCTGCTTCATGCTATGGCGACTCCGCTAGCGGCATCCCTGGAATGCATTAAAATAATCGGCCCTGTTCACCCCATGAGGAATTCGTGCCTGGCAGCCCCACCAGCGCCTTTAGCCGGTTGCAGGTTGCCGGGGCATACCCGGCGTAGTCATTGTCAAAAAAACCGAAGATATGCTCTATGCCATCCAAATTGGCCTTTATACGGTCCAGCCAGGTCTGCAGGCGTTCTGTACGATCGATGACCTCGTATGCAGGGTGTGGAATCACATTATGCCGGCCAATCCAGCGAATGTAGAGAAAATCAGTGGTGGGATAGATCTCAACCGGCAGGTCCTCATAATCATTGGCTACCCAACACACATCGAACTGCTTGAGGAGGCTGGCGGTTTCTGGAACGTGCCAGGACGCGTGGCGGAATTCAATGGCAAAGCGCGGACCATCCGGCAGGGTCTCCAAAAAGCTCTGCAGGTTGGAGCGTTCTGCCAGAGTAAAGCTGGGCGGAAGCTGGATTAACACAGGTCCAAACTTCACACCCAAGACCGAGGAAGAATCAACGAAGGCGCTCATCTCTGCCCCAATATTTTGCAAACGCAGTTCGTGAGTGATCCGTTTAGGCGACTTCAAGCAGAAACAAAATTCCTCTGGCGTACTGGTTTTCCATCGCTCAATCTGCGCGGGAGGCTGCGGGCCGTAGAACGTGGTATTGATCTCTACAGCGTTAAAGAACCGGCTGTAATAGCTCAGCGCCTGTGCTGCCGGCAGGCCAGCCGGGTAAAAATAATTTTTCCATTCCGGATAGGAAAACCCGATTGTTCCTAAATGCCAATCAACCATGTTTTACCTTTCTATCATTAAACCATAAAAAAGCAGCCGCGTGTTGGTTTAGTACAATACGCAGCCGGAGCTGCGCTTGACCCACTCTGGCGCTTATGTTATGATGCTGATAAGGATTTTACACATGGCAGAGGATCATTTATCCGATCATCCGCGCCTTTCCAACCCTGAAGAAAATCCGGCCTCTCTGGAAGAATATTCTGGGGAAATACCGCCGGTTCCTGTTGAAACAATTCTCACGTCTCAAGCAGGTTTTTCGTCTCATGCGGGGCTTTCACCTCATGAGCCACCCGCAGAACGGTCGCGTCGATGGAATGAAATTTGGGAAGAGCTGCTTCGTTTAGGACTAGGCGAGATTGCCCTACGCGCAGGCACGATACTGGCCTCCATTGCCCTGGTTTTACTGGTAATTTGGGTAATGGATCGTTTCTATTTAAGCGGTGAGGTTGAGCCCAAGCGTGACGCTGTGATGGCCGCACCCGCACCTACAATAACAGCAACTGTGCCCCCGCCGCCGTTTCGAGTTCCCGCAGCAGCCTCAGCCGGGGATGGCATCCAGCGCTACGCACAGGTTCATACCTCCCGGCCAAGCCGCGCGCGCGCCGAAATTGCCCAGTACGAAGTGCAAAAAGGGGATACGATTTTCGGCATTGCCGAACGATTTGGTCTCATGCCGCAGACCATCCTTTGGGGTAACTTTGATACCCTGGCCGACGACCCACACCGGCTCCAACCCGGTCAAAAGCTGAATATCCTACCAGTGGATGGGGTCTTGTACGAATGGCATGCCGGGGATGGGCTGAACGGCGTATCGAAATTCTTTGGAGTTACCCCGGAAAAAATTCTTAACTGGCCTGGAAACGGGTTGGACGCGGAAGCAGTAGGCGACCTGGCAAATCCCGAAATTGAACCCGGCACCAAGTTGTTTGTTCCGGGTGGGTCGCGCTCCTTTATCTCCTGGAGCGCGCCACTGATCAGCCGAACGGATCCGGCGAAAGCGAAGATTTTTGGCCCAGGTTTCTGCGGCACCATCATCGATGGGTACGTTGGCGCAGGCACCTTTGTCTGGCCAACTACCGAGCGATGGATATCGGGCTACGATTTTACGCCCGGCGCTAACCATTGGGGCCTGGATATTGCTGGCGTTTTGGGTAATCCCATTTATGCCACTGACAGCGGTGTAATCGTGTATGCCGGGTGGAATGATTGGGGCTATGGTAATGTGCTGGTAATCGACCACGGCAACGGCTGGCAAACGCTGTACGCCCATCTCAGCGAGCTGTATGTCACCTGCGGCGCCAGCGTCTCGCAGGGCGCCACGATTGCCGCTATGGGCAGCACCGGTCGCTCCTCGGGCCCTCACCTGCACTTTGAATTGATGAATGCATCTGGCGTGCGTGTAAACCCCGCTGACTTTTTGACCAAGTAAAAAGCGGATTATGCTACAATAAAATGGATATGAAAGAAATCGCTGACGTGCGTCCATCTCCTATTGCTGGAACGTGGTACAGCGGCGACCCAGATCAGCTTCGCCAGCAGGTGGATCATTTCCTGGCATCAGCGCGCCTGCCGGACTTTGAGGGACAGGTTACAGCGATCATTGCCCCACACGCGGGGCACCGCTATTCAGGCCGGACGGCTGGGTATGCCTTTGCTTCCGTACTGGGCCAGGACCGTGACCTGGTAGCCGTTGTTTCGCCCATGCACGCCGCTTATCCTGCTAACCTGCTCACATCCGCTCACCGGGCTTATGCCACGCCTCTCGGCCCAGTGCAGATTGATCCGATGGCCCTTGAACAGTTGGACGAGATCCTCACCAGCGATGGGATGCAGCTTACCCCAATATCCAACGACAGGGAGCATTCGCTAGAAATTGAGCTGCCTTTCTTGCAAAGGGCGCTGCGCACCGAATTTAAGCTCCTGCCAGTGATGGTTCGCAGTCAATCACCACTGGTAGCCCGGCGGTTGGGGCATGCCCTGGCACAGGTGATGATGGGGCGCAATGGACTGCTGGTAGCCAGTACGGACCTTTCCCATTTTTATCCGCAGGAGCTGGCGCAGCGGCTCGATGAGGAAATGCTGCGGCGCATGCGCAGTTTTTCCCCAGATGATTTATTTACCGCTGAGCGAAATGGATTGGGCTTTGCGTGCGGCGTAGCCGCCGTGGCCGCTGTTTTATGGGCCTCGCGGGAATTGGGCGCCAGTGTGGTAGAAATTCTTCATCACAGCACATCTGGCGAGGAGACAGGTGATTACGCATCGGTTGTGGGGTATGGCGCCGCCGCGGTGCTGAAACACGATTAATTTTCGGTCAAAAGCCCCCTTCACGGTTATAATCGGGGCACACTTCCAGATTTGCCCGGCTTCTGGCCATTTATTATGACCGAAACTTTTTTCGTCGAAATCGCCGTTAATGTCCCACAAGTTTCTGGCCTGTTCCATTATCACCTGCCAGAAGCGCTGGTCGGGCAGGTGGTTCCTGGCAGCCTGGTCGTGGCACCATTTGGCAATCGCCAGGTACAGGGGGTAGTGCTGCGCCTGCTCGACAGACCCGAAGTAAAAGAAACCCGGCCCATCGAGGCGCTGCTCGATGCACAGCCTATTCTGACCCCGGCACAAATTGAACTGGGCCGCTGGCTTTCGGACACTTACCTCGCGCCGCTGGCTGCCTGCTTCAGCCTGATGATCCCTCCCGGGCTTGGGCAGCAGGCAGATACCCTCTATCACCTCAACCAGCACGCTATCGATACATCTGCCCTGAGCAGCATGCAACTGCGCCTGGTGAAGCTGCTGGAACAGCGCGGCGATCTTCGCGGGCGGCAGATTGATGCTGCTCTCAACCGGATTGCATGGCGACCAGCAGCCCGCACTCTGATCAACCGCGGCTGGCTGGCAGCCCGCCCCGTGCTCCAATCGCCTAGTGTGCGGCCAAAAACGGTGCGCACGGTGCAGTTGGCCTGTTCCCCGCAGGAAGCCGAAGCGCGCTTGGAACAGGTAGGCCGGGCTGGCTCAGCCGCCCTGGAACGCCGGCAGGCTATCCTGCGCTTCTTGATCCGGGAGTCTCTGCCGGTCGAAGCGCCCTGGGTTTACGCGGTCAGCAAAGGCAATCTGCAGGATTTGCAAAAACTGGAAGAAGACGGCCTGGTGCTGCTGGGAGAAAACGAAACCTGGCGCGATCCACTGGACCATCTTAATATCGCCGCAAATCCGCCCCTGGTACTGACCCCTGATCAGCAAAAAGCCTGGCTCAATTTGCAGCAAGGGCTGCAGGCCGTAGCGAATGATGCACTCCCATCTGCTCCCTACCTGCTCCACGGCATCACAGGTTCCGGTAAGACCGAAATCTATCTGCGCGCCGTTGAAGAAACGCTGCGCATGGGGAAGCAAGCCGTTATCCTGGTGCCCGAAATTGCGTTGACTCCGCAGACGGTACGGCGCTTTTTGGGCCGGTTCCCCGGGCAGGTTGGTCTGGTGCACTCCCGGCTTGGGGAAGGTGAGCGCTACGATACCTGGCGGCGGGCCCGGTCTGGCAGCCTGGGTGTGATTGTTGGACCGCGCAGCGCGCTGTTCACACCTCTCCCCCGTCTGGGTCTGATCATCCTGGATGAATGCCATGATCCGGCTTACCATCAGGAAGACATCCAGCCGAATTACGATGCCGTCGAGACTGCCATCACCTATTCTCGCCTGACCAACAGCCTGCTGATCCTGGGATCAGCGACACCTGATATCAGCCTGTACTACCGCGCGTTCCAAAAACACTGGACCCTGCTCAACCTGCCAGTACGCATCCTGGCCCACCGGCAGGCCGTTGAGGCCCAGCTTTCTCAAATGGGATTGTCCATGCCGGCCTCTCGCCAGAGCAGCGAAAACAACCTGCTGCCTGGGGAACAGGATTCTGCCGCAGCGCTTAACCTGCCGCCAGTCAAGATCGTGGACATGCGCCAGGAACTAAAAGCCGGAAACCGCACCATATTCAGCCGTGAACTGCAAGAGGCCTTACGCGAAACACTGGAAGCGCACCAGCAGGCCATCCTGTTCCTTAACCGGCGTGGGACTGCCACCTACGTCTTCTGCCGCCAGTGCGGTTACAGTCTCAAATGCCCGCGCTGCGACCTGCCCCTTACCTTTCATACCGATGAAAACAGTCTGGTATGCCATACCTGCAATTATCGCCGCCAGGTGTCCAAAACCTGCCCGCAGTGCGGCAGCAACCAGATTCGCCAGTTCGGTACAGGCACGGAGAAGGTAGAAAGCGAAGTGCAGGCACTTTTCCCGGGCGCGCGCACGCTGCGGTGGGACGCCGAAACCACCCGCCAGAAAGGCGCGCACGATTTACTTTTGCAGGCTTTCCTCAACCACCAAGCCGACATCCTGGTAGGAACCCAGATGCTGGCCAAAGGCCTCGACCTGCCGCTGGTCACACTGGTCGGCGTGGTTCTGGCGGATGTCAGCCTGCAGCTTCCCGATTACAACGCCGGCGAACGGGCTTTCCAACTGCTTACGCAGGTTGCGGGGCGGGCCGGGCGCAGCCCACTGGGTGGGAAAGTCATCCTGCAAACTTTCCAGCCGGATCACTACGCCATCCACGCGGCGGCTCAGCACGATTACTCTGGTTTTTACCGCCAGGAGTTGGAACACCGCAAGCTCCTGCGCTATCCGCCGTTCGTCCGCCTGGCGCGCCTGGAACTGCGCAGTGCAAACACCACCAAAGCGGAAGCCGACGCCCGCGCCCTGGCGCGGCAAATCGAAAGCTGGATCCACGCAGGTGATCACCGTGGAACCGACATCATCGGGCCAGTACCCTGCTTCTTCAGCCGCCAGAATGGGCTGTACCGCTGGCAGATTGTGCTGCGCGGTCCCGACCCGGCGGCAGTGCTGCGCGGGCATCCGCTAGGCGATGCACGCCTGGAAATAGATCCGGTGAGCCTGCTTTAATAACGTAGGCCATGCATATAACAGCATGGCCTACGTTTTCGAAATTCGCTTACGCTATCGATTCTTCCAACGCTTTGCGGTCGATGATCGTAATGTGATAGCAGTTATCAATCGTGACCCAGCCGCTGCGTTTAAGAATTACCATAGCCTGGTTTACTCGCTTGCGCGAGGCGCCTACCAGGCTGGCCAGTTCTACCTGGGTCAGGCGAATTGGGATCAGGATCTCGCCGTTCGGGCCAGCAACCCCGTAACGCTTGGCAAACGTGAGCAGTTGGCGGATCACCCGTCCATTGACATCCAGCGCTGCCATAGCCTGGAACTGCCCGGTAGAGCTGCGCAGGCGGTGCGACAGGATGCGCATTAAGTTTTGCGACATGGCTGGCATAAGTTGCAGCGCTTCTCTGAAATGTGCCTGGCTCATCCACAACACACGCGTTTCCTCAAGGGTGATCACACTGGCAGACCGGCCTCCGTGATCCACAATGCTCATTTCCCCCACCGGATCGCCGGGTCCTAGGATGGTTACAATCACATCATCGCCATCAGGCTGGGGGATGTACACCTTGACCGTCCCTGAGAGGATGAAATAAACCGCATCTCCTGGCATCCCAGTAACCATCATTTCTTTATTAGCTGGGAACGTATGCGTAAACAGCCGCCCACGCAGCCAATCAAGCTGCTTTGCAGCCAGGCCAGAAAATAACGGGATTCCTTCCAGGTTGGAGGTCTTCGCCATAGGCATTTTTGTCCTTGTAATCACCTGCTCGGCGGATACCTGAATACTGCCCTCTCGATAATTATACGCAATCTTGTTCATGACGCCCCCTTATCAACCCTTTAGAGGTCCGATAGGATTTTGCCAGTGTCCTGGTCAATACCAGTCTATTCTAAACAGCCCGGTCGGTTGTTGATACGGCCTCCACCTGCTGGCTCTCGCTCGCCGACAGGCAGATTTCCATCCCTTCACTGGCAATCACTGCCGGCGTAAAAGCCGCCTGCGCCTGAGCAGCAACCGCGTCCATCTGGTGATCATCATATTCAGGTGCGTGGTGGAAAAGCACCAGCTTCTTTACCCCGGCGGTAAGCGCAGCCTGGCAAGCGATGCTTACTGTAGAGTGCCCATACCCCTGGGTTACCGACAACCCCGGCGCCATGCCCAGGTAATGCTCATCGGTATACTGTGCATCATGGATGAGAACATCCGCGCCGCGGGCAAAGTTTGCCAGCCGGCGGTCTCCGTTAACGTACCCTTCCGTATCTGTAGCATACACAACCGAACGCCCCTGCCAATCGATGCGATAATGATATACCCCGCCCGGATGGGCATAAGAGCGCAGCACCCGCACCTGAAGCCGTCCATCCTCCCGAGGTAGGCTGCCAGCGGGTATAACAATGGCCGCCTCCGGCACACCATCATCATGATCATCGAATAGCAGAGCATCGGCTTCGCGCAGCACCTGGAAGGAAATATTGGCATTCAAATCTGTCACCCGGATAGGAAAATACGGCGGCTGCATCACCTCTTCCATGGTGCCGCGCGGGCTGGAACCCAGGAAATCCGGGCCATAAACCTGCACGCTGGCGCCTGGAATAAAAGCGGGTAGAAAGAAGGGAAATCCCTGCGTGTGGTCATGGTGCAGGTGACTTAGCAGCAAAACACAGCCGATTTTTCGGCCCTGCTCGCGTGCGCGCCGGGTGATCGCCCGGCCCAGAGAGACAATCCCCGTGCCTGCGTCCAGGATGATCGTGCTGCCGTTGGCTTCAATCTCAACACAGGCAGTGTTGCCCCCATAGCGAACCGTATCCATCCCTGGTACAGGATAACTCCCGCGGACACCCCAAAACCGAATGTGCATTTCACCTATGTTGTTCATGACTGCCTCCGTCTTTATTGGTAAATTATTCCCTAACTAATCGCACCCTGAAATCCACATGGTATTGCTCGGTAGGTATGTAAGTCGTGTTGTGCGATTTGTTCGTTCTATCTGCAATCTCATTATGCAAACCTTATGAGAAACGCACAAGGAAATATTTCCCACCCAGACCATGTTACAAAACAAGGTTTTTTAAGCAGAACCTGCTATAATGAAATTTACGAAAGAGTTATCCTGAACATGAGGTTTGAGGCCAATGCGCCGTGAAGTATTAACCTGGGACGATGTTGATAAACTGATTGATCATTTAATTCCCCAGTTCGAAACAGAATTTGACGCAATGGTAATGATTACCCGCGGGGGGATTACGCCTGGGGGAATGCTTGCGGAAGCGCTGCAAATAAGCAACATTTTCACCGCCGCGGTTGATTTCCCGGCAGAAATCGAGAACGAAAAGCAGCGTGAAAAGAACCGGCTGCTGGCCTGGCCCAAATTTTTACAGTTCCCGGAAGAGACACTGGTGCGCGGCCGGCGCGTGCTGGTCATCGATGATGTTTGGGGTTCCGGACGTACGATTACCGCAGTCAAGAACCGCATCACCGCACAGGCAGGGGTTCCATATACCTGCGTGCTGCATTTCAACCCCTATCGCAACCTGTTTGGAACCGTGCGGCCCGATTTTTATGCCGCGATCACAGATGCATTTATTGTGTATCCCTGGGAGATTCGCCGCGGAACGGAAGCCATTCTGACCGGGAAAGACTCCTGAACAGGCCGGGGCAACCGTAGTGTTCCGCCGCTGTGTATAGATTTACCTTAACAGAGCATCGAGGTAACGATCAACCATTTGATCTAGACCAAACACAGCTTCGGCGCGCCTGCGCGCTGCTGGTCTGAAAAGCGTCTGCTCGGTTAAAATACGCTGGGCAGCGCCTGCCAGCATGGGTAGATCGGGCGGCTCCAGCTTCCAAAAATTACTTCCCCAAGGAACCACCAGCCCGGCGTCCCCTTCGATCAGCTCTGGTATGGATCCAGTGGCATAAGAGACTACCGGCAGGCCGCATGACAGCGCCTCGATTACAGAGTTGGGGCAGGCCGCGTTGAGGTCCGCTGAAAACAGCACGTGCGCAGACCGGTCAATTTGGGGAATGTTCTGGCGCTGCTGTACCCCGGCCCAGGCAACCAGACCAGGGTATTCGCCTTCCAGTTGGTTTTTCAGCTCATCCGGTACTTGCCCCACCACCATCAATTCCACCGGACAGTCCATGCGCTCATTCAATAGACGGGTAAGAGCTACCCCATTGCGCAAACCAACATCATACCCGCCACCCAGGCGCCCTTCCACCAGAAGTACACGGTAGCGGTCCTCTGGGCGCTGGTGCGGGCCATCTGGGGAAAACTGGCGCAGATCGATCCCATTATAGATCACCGTCCCTGGGGCGGCAGTTTTTCCATATACAGTCTGCCACCAGGTGCGGGCAAAATTACTCTGGTAAACAATATAGTCCGCGATATATCGGCGGGTGATAGATAAAACCAGGTTATTCCACTCGGAGCGCAGAAAATGGCGCACGCCTGTAAAGCGCCGCCGGTGAATCCAGTTCATGCCGTTCAACCGCTGCACGATGCGTTTGCCGTGGCGTTTTGCCCGCAGCAGGTCCATGGTGCGGCGCGTGCCGCCGATAATCAAAACGGCTCTTACCGCAGGGTCCAGCGGATCGGGCAGGTTTGGCACCCCCCGCTGCTCCAGCCCAGCAGACAGCCGAGCGTAGAAAGACGCCGGCCCGCCCAGACCATCCAGGCGTGGTAAGACACAGACACCTCCGGTCTGGTTCATACAGCGGGTGCGGCGTTATCCAACACGGGCGAGCGATCCAACAGCGCGGCCACGATGCGCTCAGCGGCATGCCCATCTCCAAAGGGATTGGCTGCGTAAGCCATGCGCTGGTAAGCAGATTCATCTTCCAGCAAACTGCGCGCTTCCCTCACAATCCGCTGTGTATCCGCGCCGACCAGTTTGAGTACGCCGGCTTCCACTCCTTCTGGTCGCTCAGTTACATCGCGCAGCACCAGGGTGGGGATACCCAGGCTGGTGGCTTCCTCCTGGATGCCCCCCGAATCCGTCAGAACAAGCACGGATCGCTTCATCAGGTGTACCATCGGCAGGTAATCCTGCGGCGGGGTCAGGGTTATATTGGGAACGCCAGACAGCAGCCGGTAGACGGGTTCCTGCACTTTCGGATTGAGGTGGACAGGATAGACCAGTTCCAGCCGGTCCGGGTAGGTTTCCGCCAGCGTCCGCAGCGCCAGGCAGATATTATCGATGCCCTGCCCCAGATTCTCGCGGCGGTGTGCAGTAACCAGAATTAACTGTTTGCCGCCTGGACGGATATTTAATAGGTCTAGCAACTGTTGTGTCTCGAGTGGGGCCGGAAAACGCACGATGCTGTTCAGCGCATCGATAGCCGGGTTGCCCGTTACCAAAATCGCTTCGGCGGGGACATTTTCTTTGAGTAAGTTCTGGCGGCTGTGTTCAGTGGGCGCTAAATGCAGGTCGGCGACTACCCCAGCAATGCGGCGGTTGATCTCCTCCGGGAAGGGCTGGTAGCGGTCCAGAGTGCGCAGCCCGGCCTCCACGTGCCCCACGCGGATGTGATGGTAGAACGCAAGCAGCGAAGCTGCCATTACCGTGGTGGTATCGCCCTGCACCAGAACCCAATCTGGTTGAATATCTTGAAGAACCGGGTCGAGAGCCGTCAGAATATCCGCAGTGAGCTGCGCCAAGGATTGGTTGGGGCGCATAAGGTTCAGGTCGACATCCGGACAGATGTTGAACAGGTTGAGCACCTGGTCGAGCATCTGGCGGTGCTGCGCCGTTACGCATACCCGTGATTCGATGCCCGACGCCTGTGCCAATGCCTGAACGACCGGGGCCATTTTTACAGCCTCAGGCCGGGTTCCAAAGATAGAGAGGACGCGCAGCTTCTTCAAGGTCTATTTTCCTACACCCAGCCGGTACACGCGAAAACCGTGCTGCTCCCACTCCTGTACTGGCCAGGCGTTGACACAATCGATCACTACCCGGGCGGAGGTCAGTTTCGCCACCACCTGGGGCTCCAGGTTGCGCAGGGCGGTATGTCCCACCAGCAGCAGCAGCACATCCGCTCCACCTAATGCCGCGGCAAGCGTGGTTACCGTCTTGAAAGCATTCTGATGATAGTCGGGTTTGTATGGCTCATAGGCTGTCACCTGTGCGCCGGCCTTTGTGAGCAGCTTGCAAATCTCAATCGCCGGACTCTCACGCAGATCGTCAATATCCGCCTTAAAGGCCAGGCCCAGCGCAGCAATCTTGAATTCCTTCTGATCGCCCATCACCCGCTGGACCAGGTGAACGACGAATTCGGGCTGACCATCGTTTACCCGGCGTGCAGTAGTAATCAATGGAGAAAGATCTGGGGCCGCTTCCACCAGGAACCAGGGGTCAACGCTGATGCAGTGCCCACCTACCCCAGGGCCAGGGTTGAGAATGCGTACCCGCGGGTGGCGGTTCGCCACAGAAATCGCTTCCCACACATCCACGCCAAAACGGTCAGCCAGGCGAGCAAATTCGTTGGCAATCGCGATATTGACATCGCGGTATGTGTTTTCCATCAGCTTGACCATTTCGGCGGTAGTGGCGTCGGTCAGCACCATTTCTCCACGCACAAAGGTTGCGTACAAATCCCGCCCGGCTTCCGAAGAGGCGCTGTCAATGCCGCCAATCACCCGTGCATTCTCAATGAGTTCATGCAGGGTATGGCCCGGCATCACCCGCTCTGGTGTATACGCCAGCGAGAAATCTGTCCCGGCCCGCAGTCCGGCGCGCTCGAGGATCGGCTGGACGATATCGACAGTAGTGCGCGGCGGTGAAGTCGATTCAAGCACCACCAGGTTGCCCTTGCGCAAATGAGGAACGATGGACTCGGCAGCAGCGATTACATAGGTCAGGTCCGCCTTTTTTGCTTCTGTGATCGGGGTCGGAACAGCAATGATGAAGGCATCCGCCGGCTGGGGCTGCTGTTCGATTACCAGGTTCCCGGAGAGTAAAGCTGCCTGTACCAGCGTGCGCAAACCCGGCTCGTAAATATGCAGTTCGCCCTCTTTCAACCGGTCAACGACCTGCGGGTTGACGTCCACGCCAACCACGTTCAAACCATGTGTTGCAAACGTACTGGCATAGGGCAACCCAATATAACCCAGACCAAGAACGCAGATCTTCTGAAATTTCACATTAACTCCTATCAAATGCGGTTTGATCCAGGTATTATATCCCAAAAATCTCCGAGCAAAAGCGGTCGCCAGACTTCGGAGGCAGATAAGGCGGCTTTCCAGAAACGTTTGTTCGAAAACAGGGCAATTTTCAATAAAAAGGCTTGACACAGAACGTATGTTCGTGTATAGTATTTATATATAGTACAAATGACCGATCATTGGCATTCATAAGAGTGAGGCTTGCGATGGCTAGAAAAACTGAAGGTCTGGGTGACCGACACATCCGCATCATGAAATTCCTGACGGAGTTTCAAGATCAGCACGGCTATTCCCCATCCATTCGTGAAATTGGTAAGCATATTAATGTAGACTCCACTTCCTTGGTGGATTACTATCTAGACCAACTTTGCCAGGAGCGCTACATCGAACGCGATAAGCGCGTATCTCGCAGCATCCGCATTCTCCGCCCAATGTATGCTGGCGATACGCTGGCGAGCCAGGCAGCCCAAGCAGTCCGCCAGGTAGCGCGGAAGGCCAGCGAATTGTGGAACATTCCTGTGTGGGGCCGCATTGGAGCCAGCTTGCCTGTCCCCATGCCGCCTTCTGAGGGTTCCTACTTTGATCCAGACAGTACAGTGGAAATCGCCCGCAGCTTGCTTCCTGCCCGAGAAAAGATCAGCGACCTGTTCGCCCTGGAAGTAGCCGGCCTTTCCATGATCGATGCTATGGTTAATGATGGCGATATCGTCATCATGAAACGCACACAGAATGCGAACAATGGAGAAATGGTTGCTGTCTGGTTGGAAGATACCGACGAGACCACCCTTAAGTATTTCTTCAAAGAAGGCAGCCGTGTGCGCCTGCAGCCAGCAAATCCCACTATGAGCCCTATCATCATCGAAAACCCGGAGCGTCTGCGCATTCAGGGTAAGGTGGTGATGATCGTCCGGCGAGTGGAAACTACGTTGTGATTTTCTGCATTTCTTAAATAAAAAACGCCCCACGCAAAATGGGGCGTTTTTTATTATTCTCTTGCTAGATCCGATTAGGCAACGTCCACAACAGCGCCAGCGGCTTCGAGCTTGCTCTTGGCATCCGCAGCAACATCCTTGCCAACGGCGGAAAGGACTTTGGCGCCAGCGGTTTCGGCCATGTTCTTAGCTTCCACCAGGCCCAGGTTGGTAAGCTGGCGAATGACTTTGATGACTTCGATCTTCTTAGGACCAGCTTCTTTGATTACCACATCGAACTCAGTCTTTTCCTCAACCGGTTCGGCAGCAGCAGCAGCGGCGCCGCCAACGGGCATCGCGGCCATAGCGGCTACAGGAGCGGCGGCGGAAACGCCCCACTTCTCTTCCAAAGCCTTTACCAGCTCAGCAGCTTCCAGAACGGTCAGGCCGCTCAGCTCATCGATTAATTTCTGCATATCAGCCATTTCTAACACTCCTTCAAAATTCGATCGTTTATTACGGTTTTTCGAATAAAATCAGAGACCATTTTCTGTTGAAAAGTGAAACTCTGTGAATTGACAATGCCGTTTACACGGAAAGATTTATGCGGCAGCCTCTGCGCCATCTGCTGCTTTCTCGGAGTGTGCTTTGATCACAGCAGCCAAACCGCGAGCGGGCTCATTGATGGTGCGAACCAGCTTAGAAGCCGGGGCAGAGAGTACCCCCAGCAACTGCGCGCGCACGATGGGCAGCGGCGGCATATCCGCTAATGCTTTGACGTCCGCGCTCGAAATAGCGCGTTTTCCCAGCAAGCCACCCTTTACCTTGAACACATCGCCCTTTGTGGCATCGCTCACCACTTTCGCCAGTGCGGGTGCATCGTTGAAAGCGAACCCGACCAGGGTGGTCTGTTCCAGGTAATCCTTGCCTTCCATGCCGAGCTTATCCAACAGAAGACCAAAGATGGTATTTTTCACAACATGCATTTCAGCGCCAACCTCGCGGGCTTTGGCGCGAATATCATTCACATCTTTCATACCCATCTTCGAGTACTGCAACATGAAAATTGCCTGGCTTTTAGTCAGCCAACCCTCATACTGCTCGAGCATTTTTTGCTTTTCATCCTTTGTGAAGGCCAATTGAATTCACCTCCTTCCTGCCTGTAAAATAAAAAGTCTTTACCTTGCAGCCCGCGAGGTAAAGACTTTGCTTCATAACCGTGGTTTTCCACGATTATAAGTGATGTCGATCAAAAGCCTCCACCTGGGCGGGATATTGAGCTTCGTTGACACGAAGCACCAGCTTTCTCTGGTGTAGAGATCTTCTACGAGATCAAGACCTCGAACAAGATCCGGGAGATTCAGCATCCCCTATTCGGTTAAAACGAACCTGCTTATTATACTACAATTTTTTTCATTTTAGCTGGCTTGCAATTCCTATCGCGGCCATCTAAAACGTGAAATTACTCTTTGTTTTCCATGGACATGGCCGCGTTTGAATCCAGGCGGATCGCCGGGCCCATGGTTGATGTAATCGTCGCGCGACGGATGTAATTTCCTTTGGCTCCAGCCGGGCGCGCCTTGCGGATCGCGTCCATCAGCGCCGCCAGGTTCTCGTAAAGCTTATCGACTTCAAACGAGACCTTACCAACAGGAACATGCAGATTGGCGCTCTTATCCAGGCGGAACTCAACGCGGCCAGCTTTCGCCTCGCGAATTGTCCGGGGGAGCTCTTCTGCGGAGACTACGGTTCCGGCCTTAGGATTCGGCATCAGCCCGCGAGGACCCAGAACGCGGCCCAGACGGCCTACTTTACCCATCATATCCGGAGTAGCAATAGCTACATCGAAATCTGTCCACCCGCTCTGAATGCGTTGGATCACCTCGTCCGTATCGGCGACAACATCTGCCCCGCCTTGCTGTGCAAGGCTCACGCCTTCGCCTTGAGCGAAGACAAGTACGCGCACCGTCTTGCCAAGACCGTTCGGCAGCACAACAACGTCGCGGACCTGCTGGTCGGCCTGGCGGGGGTCCAGACCAGTGTGCAGGTGAACTTCAACAGTGCCATCAAACTGCGCGTATGCGGTTTCCTTCACCAGTTCAATCGCCCGGCGAGGATCATACGTTACATTAACATCGTATTTGGCCTTTGCAGCCAGGTATTTCTTACCGTGTTTTGCCATTCCAATTCCTCCGTGGTTCTAACGGATATCTTGTGGGATTGCTCCCAGTAGATATTCTCCCACTGAATACTAGTCAACCACCGTGATGCCCATATTGCGGGCAGTACCTTCGATCTGGCGCATAGCGCCTTCGACATCGTTGGCATTCATATCTTTCATCTTTTGCTCGGCGATTTCGCGTATCTGCGCCCGGGTTACCTTGCCAACTTTCTCGCGGTTCGGCACGCTGGAGCCCTTCTCAACACCGGCAGCCTTAGCCAGCAAGATTGCGGCGGGCGGCGATTTGAGAATAAAGGTGAAAGACCCATCGGTATAGACTGTGATTTCTGCAGGAACAATTTCGCCAGCCCGTTGGGCCGTTCGCGCATTATATTCCTTGCAGAAAGCCATGATGTTGATCCCGTGCCCGGCTAACGCGGGGCCAATCGGGGGTGCAGGAGTGGCTTTACCAGCCTTGATCTGCAAACGTACGACTGCTTTTAATTTCTTTGCCACAGCTTTTTCTCCTTTGTGGTAATAGCGGGTGATTATGGGACACCCTCCCACGATAATGCAGCACGCGCGTGCCGCATCTCTTACAATTTACCATTCTCGCTAGGCTTTTTCCACCTGCAAGAAATCCAGTTCAACCGGGGTTTCACGGCCAAAGAAGTTGACCATCACCCGCACTTTGGAACGTTCCATATCGATTTCCGAAACCGTTCCGCGGAAATCGTTAAACGGCCCATCCACAATCCGCACGCGTTCGCCCACCCGGAAGGTAACCTTGACCCGCGGCGCTTCGGCTTCCATCCGCCGAAGAATCTGCGAAACTTCTTCCGGGCGCAGCGGAGTCGGCTGGTTGCCCATGCCAACAAAACCGGTTACGCCAGGGGTGTTACGGACCACATACCATGACTCTTCCGTCATAATCATGTTAACCAGCACGTAACCAGGGAATACGTGGCGCTCTACTGTCCGGCGCTTGCCATCCTTGACTTCAATCTCCTCCTGAGTGGGGATCACAACGTCAAAGATTTTATCTTTCATTCCCATAGTATCAATGCGTTGTTCCAGGTTATGGCGTACTTTGTTCTCATACCCAGAATAGCAGTGGACCACATACCAGGCGCGCTCCGTGGTTTCCACTGTAAGCGTCTCTTCACCAGAATACTGCTCGGCAGGCTTCTTAGGCGAAGACAGCACGTCGGGTTTTGCGGACAAAGGACTCTGCTGTGCGGGCACATCATCCATCACTGCGTCATCCCGCTCTTCAGACATCACTTCATCCTCCTGATCATATTCATTCTGATCTTGTATATCCATCTGCGACAGCTTCCTCACTTCCTGCCAATCCTCTGCTAGATTTCTTTAGAAACCCGATTTCTGTCGAAACCTGGCTTCTCAGGCAACCAGCAAAGAAATCAACTTCGAAAACAAGAAATCCAGGAGACCAAGCACTGCGCTCATCAAGAACATCACCAGGAGCACAATGCCTGTCAGCCGGCGGGTTTCCTGTACGGTCGGCCAGGAGACTTTGCGCAGTTCACCGACCGTTTCACGCCACCAGCGCGCGAACCGGTTGGGCTGCTTGGCCTTCTGATCCTTTTCAGCCGGTTTCGCAGATGGCTTTGCCACCGGACTCGCTGGGCTGCTAGCCTTCTGGGGCTGTTTTGCCTTCTCGGTTTGTTTCGCCTTCACAGTCTTATCGGTCACGCGGAACTCCTATAGAAAACCTGTTTTCAAAATCTTGCTTTCCACTGCCAGGGCTTACTGGCAATCCTTCTCTTTACGGCTAAAACGCCGCCCCTAAAGACGGCGTTGCCTTGGATGAGGCAGGCGAGGCAGGAATCGAACCCGCAACCTCCTGTTTTGGAGACAGGCACTCTGCCAGTTGAGCTACTCGCCTACGCGAGTGATGAGTCACCTCATCACCCCATTATACCAGACTTTACTTCGTCTCGCGGTGCATGCGATGCGTGCGACAGCGAGGGCAGTACTTCTTAATTTCCATGCGGCCCGGATCGTTCCGCCGGTTCTTCTGCGAGATGTAATTGCGCTCCTTGCACTCGGTGCAGGCAAACACAATCACGGGTCGGATATCTTTCTTTTTGGATGCCATACTTACGCCCAGCAGCCCAGTGGACCGCCTCTCCTTTGTTTCTTAAACTACTTGATAATCTTGGTGATAACGCCTGAACCAACGGTGAGACCACCCTCGCGG
>CAYTHO010000054.1:0-38808 GCA_964437595.1 uncultured Anaerolineaceae bacterium | reverse complement strand
GGTGCGGTTTTCCTCAAGGGGATTACCGCACTACTTTTTGTCTAAATACGAATTAGGAACTTACATTAAGTATAACTGTATTTAACAAAAAGGCTGGTCACACAGGCCTGGCAGTCTCCAGGCCTATGTGACCAGCCGTCTGCAGGCGAAAATTATACCTGCGTCAGAATTTCCTTTTCTTCCGCAATGCCGACCATTTCCTCGAGCATGCGCGTGGTGAGCGATTTGGGGCGCTCGATGGGCTTCTGCAGCGCGCGCGACCAGACCGACTGCGCGGTCAGCCCCAGGATGCGGCTGACGCCAAATAACAGGGTGTAAAAGTCCGACTCGCACACGCCGTAGTGGCGCTGGATCGAGCCGCTCAGCGCGTCCACGTTGGGCCAGGGGCTCTTCACTTTACCGGTCTCTTTCAGAACGCCGGGAACCACCTCAAAGACCATCTTGGCCAGGGAGAATATTTCGTCGTCGGGGAAATACTGTTCGCCGAACTCCATCTGGGCGGTAAAGCGCGGGTCGGTAACGCGCAGCACCGGGTGCCCATAGCCGGGGATCACCTGCCCGGAGCGTAGGGTATCGCGGGCAAACTCGGCCAGTTCATCTTTGGTGGGCAGGCCGTGGAAGTAATCGTAGACGCTCTCCAGCCAGCGCAGGCATTCCTGGTTCGCCAGCCCGTGCAGCGGGCCAGCCAGGCCGCACATGGCCGCCGCGGACGAATAATACACATCCGAGAGGGCCGAACTCACCAACTGGGCGGTGTGGGCGCTCACGTTGGCGCCTTCGTGGTCCGAGTGCAGCACAATGAACAGGCGCATCAATTCCTGATACTCCGCGTTGCCCGGTACCAGCATATTGCCAAAGCCAGCGCTCCAATCCGAATCGGGGTCCGGGCGAGCCAGGCGGGCATTTTTGTAACGCAGGTTATAGATAAAGGCCGCGATGTGCGGCAGCTTGGCGACCAGGTTCATGCTGTCTTCCAGCGTCGCCTTCCAATACTCTGATTTTTGCATGCCAGCGTTGTAGCGCTCGGCAAAGATCGACTCGCAGTTGAGGGCCAGGAGAGCCTGGGAAAACATCGTCATGGGATGGGTGCAGGCTGGCATCGAGCGGATCAGGTCATAGATGTAATAAGGCACCCGGCTGCGCAGCTTCCAATCGTTTTCCACTTCCATGGCTTCTTCAAAGGTGGGCACTTCATCGACCAATAACAGGTAATACAGGCCGCCGGCCAGCGGGTAATTGGAGTTTTTGGCCTTTGGCAAAGCATCCAGAAGGTCAGGGATAGAATACCCGCGGATGCGAATACCCTGCTGGGGATCGATGTAAGAGATATCGCTGACGTTGATCTGAACGCCGCGAATACCACTGTAAATCTGTTCTACGGTCACCTCGCCCACCTTGAAACTACCGTAGTTCTTTACCAATGTTCTGACGCGTTCGCGCCATTCGGGTAATTGTGCAGCGATCCGATCCTGGATAATCATGTTGCATCTCCTACAAAAAAATCGATAAAACAAGAAAAAAGTATCAGGCGAAAGCCCGGATACGATACCCCATACTCTCAGAAATCTGCTCAGCGACCCGTTTAGCCGCCTCGCCGTACTGCTGAACTTTCTCTTCGGTAAAGCGCTGGATCGGGCCAGAGATGGACAGCGCAGCCACAACCTCGCCGTTCTGGCCCAGGATCGGCGCGGCAACCCCAGCAGCATCCGCGATCCACTCGCCATAGCTGACGGCATAACCCACCTCGCGCACCTTTTCCAGCTCAAGGCGCAGAGCCTGGGGGTCGATTATGGTCATGGGGGTCAGCGGCGTCATTTCCGTCGTCTTGAAATACTCGTCCTGCTGATGAGGCGAAAGAAAGGCCAGCATGGCTTTGCCCGCCGAGCCAGCATACAGCGGCAGGCGGCGCCCCACGCGGGTGATGATGCGCACCGTCTGCGGGCTTTCCAGGCGCTCGATGCACAAGCGCTCACTGCCATCCAGAATATACAGGCTGATCGACTCGCGCGTGGCTTCATGCAGTTCCTGGATGGCAGGCAGCGCGTGGTTGCGCACATCGAGATGCGCGTTATAGGTGCCCGCCCAGGTCAGCACGCGCGCCCCAAGCGAATACACACGGGTTTCCGGGTTCTGGCTCAGGATGCCCAGCTCTTTCATCGCCGCCAGCAGTCGCCCGGTGGCGCTGCTGGAAAGGTCCACCATGCGCGCAATTTCCCGCACACCCAGCTCGGACTTATCCTGGGTGAAACAATCCAGAATGGAAATGGCGCGGCTAAGGGTCTGAGAAGAATCAGTAGGCATAGGGGTGGTCAAAAACGGTTATACAAAATGTGGCGTTTGGCAGGTCGGGATTAGATAATAATAATGTAAGTACCATACGTTGCCCATGTCCCACAGAGTGGGACGGCGTCCCGGTATTTACAAAAACCATTATAAAAAGTAAAATTGGCTGCGTCAAGTACCCATTTGGATCATTTTTTTAACGCTCCTGAACATGCATAATAGAGAAGACCGGTCAAAATACACCGGCATGCGGGATGCAGCCAACGAAACCATTTACAGTATGAGGATAGAAACATATGGGTTACAGGATTTCACAGGCGCCTGCTGCGGGTGAAAAAATTGTCCTGCGCGATGGCAGGCTGATCATCCCCGACCAGCCGGTGATCCCTTTTATCGAAGGGGATGGCATTGGGCCGGACATCTGGCGCGCTTCACAGCGCGTCTTTGATAGCGCCGTAAAAATGGCCTACGGCGGCAAACGAAAAATTGCCTGGATGGAAGTGTTCGCCGGCGAAAAGTCGTTTAAAAACTACGACACCTGGCTGCCAGATGAAACCCTGGAGGCTTTTCACGATTACATCGTGGGCATCAAAGGTCCGCTGACCACCCCCATCGGCGGCGGCATCCGCTCGCTCAATGTGGCGCTGCGCAAAGAGCTGGATTTGTTCGCCTGCGTGCGCCCGGTGCGCTGGTTCAAGGACTTGCCATCGGTGGTGAAGTTCCCCGAGAAGGTCAATATGGTGACCTTTCGCGAGAACACGGAGGACCTGTACGCAGGGATCGAGTTTGCCGCGGGCACGCCCGAAAATGAACGGTTCCTGCACCTGCTGCGTAAAAATTTTCCCGCCGAATACGAGCGCATTCGCTTCAAGGAAAACGTAGGAATGGGCATCAAGCCCATCTCTCAGGAGGGCAGCCAGCGCCTGGTGCGCGCGGCGATTAACTACGCCCTGGAGAACCGGCGCCGCAGCGTGACGCTGGTACACAAAGGCAACATCATGAAGTTCACCGAGGGCGCTTTCCGCAACTGGGGCTACGAAGTAGCCGAGTTCGAGTTTGGCCAGTGGACGTACACCCGCCGCCAGTGGGAGGCCACCAAGGCCACCCGCGGCGAAGCTGCCGCTAACCAGGAGCAGGAAGCTGCCCTGGCCGCTGGAAAGCTGCTGATCAAGGATGTTATTGCCGATATCGTCTTCGAACAGACCATCACCCGCGCCGAGGAATTCGACGTGCTGGCAACCATGAACCTCAACGGCGATTACCTTTCCGACGCGCTGGCGGCCCAGGTGGGCGGGATCGGCATTGCCCCGGGCGGCAATATCAACTACGTCACCGGCACCGCCGTCTTTGAGGCCACGCACGGCACCGCCCCCACTATCGCCAACCAGGATGTAGCCAATCCCTGCTCGCTGCTGCTCTCCGGCGAAATGCTGCTGCGCTACATCGGCTGGCCCGAGGCGGCAGAACGCATTGTTCACGCCATCGAGCAGGCGGTGGTGCGCAAGCACGTTACCTTCGACCTGTACCGCCTGATGCAGGATGCCACCCTGCTGAAGACGTCCGAATTTGCAGATGCACTCATTCACTTTATGGAGGCTGAAAAATGACCTTAAATACGTTCAAGACGCGCGATCTGCTGACCACGCCAGCGGGCAAATACATCATTTACCGGTTGGATAAGCTTGAGCAAACGCAGGGCGGCAAGATCGACCTGCTGCCTTTCTCCATTCGCGTTCTGCTCGAGTCAGTGCTGCGCAACCTGGATGGGAAAAAGGTAACCAGCGTGGACGCAGAAAACCTGGCAGGATGGCAGCCAGGCGGCGCGCGCCCATCCATGCCCTTCTACCCAGGCCGGGTGATTTTGCAGGATTTCACCGGTGTGCCGGTTGCTGTCGACCTGGCCGCAATGCGCTCCGCTCTGGCGCGCCTGGGCGGGCAGCCGGAAATGATCAACCCCGCCGTCCCGGTCGATCTGGTCATCGACCACTCAGTACAGGTCGACTATTACGGATCGCCAGATGCCCTGCAGCGCAACGCCGAGCTGGAGTTCGAGCGCAACCGCGAGCGCTATGAGTTCCTGCACTGGGCGCAGAAGGCCTTTAATAATTTCAGGGTTGTGCCTCCCGCCACGGGCATCGTCCACCAGGTGAACCTGGAATATCTTGCCAGCGTGGTGATGACCAAAGAGGTGGACGGCGAGATGCTAGCCTTCCCCGATACGCTGGTCGGCACCGACTCGCACACCACCATGATTAACGGCCTGGGCGTGGTGGGTTGGGGCGTGGGCGGCATTGAGGCCATTTCAGTGATGGTCGGCGAACCGATCGAGATGCTGGTGCCAGACGTGATCGGCTTTAAGCTGACCGGGCGCCTGCCCGAGGGCACCACCCCCACCGATCTGACCCTCACCATCACCCAGATGCTGCGCAAGAAGGGCGTGGTGGAGAAGTTCGTCGAGTTCTTTGGGCCGGGCCTGTCTTCCCTGTCGCTCTCCGATCGGGCCATGATCGCCAATATGTCGCCTGAAAACGGCGCGACCATTACCTTCTTCCCGGTCGACCAGGCTACGCTCGATTACCTGGCCCTCACCGGGCGCCCCACCGAGCTAGTAGAGGCTTACTGCAAAGCACAGCACCTCTTCCGCACCGATGACACGCCCGATCCGCAGTACACCGATGTGCTGGAGCTGGACCTGGGCGCCGTGCAGCCCAGCCTGGCCGGCCCCAAGCGCCCGCAGGACCGGGTGCCCTTGAGCGAGGTGCGCGAGAACTTCGAGCGCGCGCTGGTACTGCCCAAAAACGAGCGGGGCTTTGCCGTTACCGCGGAAGAACTGAAGCGCACCGCCACGGCAAAGGTTAACGGGCGCAGTGAAGAAATGGGGCACGGCGCGGTGGTAATCGCGGCGATTACCTCCTGTACCAACACATCCAACCCCACGGTGATGATCGGCGCGGGCCTGCTGGCAAAACACGCGGTCGAAAAAGGGCTGGCGGTGAAACCGTATGTCAAGACCAGCCTGGCGCCCGGCTCGCGCGTGGTGACCGATTACCTGGAGAAAGCCGGGCTGATCGAACCGCTGGCCAGGCTGGGCTTCGACCTGGTCGGGTACGGCTGTACCACCTGCATCGGCAACTCTGGCCCGCTGCCCGAACCGGTAGTGGAGGCGATCAATGAAGGCCACCTGGTGGCGACCGCCGTGTTATCCGGCAACCGCAACTTCGAGGGGCGCGTCAGCCCCAACACGCTGGCCAATTACCTGGCCTCTCCGCCGCTGGTGGTGGCCTACGCGCTGGCCGGAACCATCGACATTAATCTCGATCAGGAACCGCTGGGCATAGGCAAAGACGGACAGCCAGTATATCTGCGCGATATCTGGCCCAGCACCCAGGAGGTGGAGGAGGCGGTCCTCCACAGCGTCCGCCCGGAAATGTACCAGGCCAGCTACGCCCGCGTGTTCGACGCCAATGAAACCTGGAACCAGATCCCCAGCGAAAGCGACCGCATTTACCAATGGAAAGACAGCTCCACATACATTCAGGAACCACCCTATTTCCTGAATATGACGACCACGCCGCCGGAGAAGATCGAAATCCGCAATGCGCGCGTGCTGGCGGTGCTGGGCGACTCGGTGACCACCGACCACATCTCACCTGCCGGATCGATCCCGGTCAAATCGCCCGCCGGGCAGTACCTGGTAGCCAGTGGTATAGGGCCAGCCCAGTTCAACTCATATGGCTCGCGGCGCGGCAACGACCGGGTGATGACCCGCGGCACCTTCGCTAACATCCGCTTGAAAAACCTGATGGTCCCCGGCGTAGAGGGCGGGTTTACCGTGCACCTGCCCGACGGCGAGCAAACAACCATCTTCAACGCGGCCATGCAGTATAAAGCAGAAGGCGTTCCGCTGCTGGTCATGGCCGGAAAGGAATACGGCACCGGCTCCAGCCGCGATTGGGCTGCCAAAGGCGCGCTGCTGCTGGGGGTAAAAGCCGTAATCGCCGAATCATACGAGCGCATACACCGCTCGAATCTGGTCGGCATGGGCGTGCTGCCGCTGCAGTTCAAGCCCGGCCAGAACGCGCAGACCCTGGGCCTCACCGGGCGCGAAACGTTCACCATCGAAGGCACGGAAAAGATCGACCAGCCGGGAACGGAGCTGACCGTCAGCGTGGTTCGTGAGGATGAGACATCCTTCAGCTTCCAGGTCGCGGCCCGCATCGATACGCCCATTGAGGTGGAATACTACAAAAACGGCGGCATCCTGCACAACGTGCTGTACAACCGGCTGAAATCGTAGACCGGCGTTGGGAATTTCTATAACTGGCGTTCGATATCGACCAAACGACATCGAACGCCAGTTTTTCTTTGATCATCTCACCTTACATTTATGAAATGTTCCGAGTAAAAATAGGACTTTCAAAAAAGCAAATAATGGCCTATACTACTCATAGAGGGCTACACTACATTTCTATTTCTTTCAGCGGAGCTTAAAATTGATGTTTTCCAATCAAAAGAGCCTCGTCAGGGGCTTTGCGTATTTCACTGTAATTGCTGTTGTGCTGGTATTGGCTGGCTGCCAGGCCGCCGCTTCCACGGCGCCCGCCGGTGAAGCTTATCCTGTTGACAAACCGGCTGTCCAGCCCAGTGAGGCGCCAGCCGGACAGGCTTATCCAGAACCCGCCGGGCTGCCTACCAGCGCTTCTCCATCCACAGGTGAAGGCGGGCCAGGAGGCGGCGCGCCGGCCAGGCCTAACGCCAGCCGGATTAAAGCCGAGATCATCGAGGTCAAACCCGCTCCTGATTCGCCAGACTATAATCTTCTGCATGTCAAACTGCTTTCCTCAAGCGCTGTTGAGGGCAAAGCGAGCGTGACCGACCAATTGGTCAACCAGCAAATGGACCTACTCATCAAACCTGCCGATATGCCCGACCTGAAAGCGGGCAATATGATCGAGGCCGAGGTTTCTTTTATGGGGGATGAAAAAGGCGCCAATTATTACATACTCAACGTGTTGAAAGTTTCTAATTAAAGAATCGCTTTGGGGTTATCGCTGGCGTAAGATGGCCGGCTGGTGTTCGATCTGATCCATCCGTACCAGGTACGAAATAAATACAACCTAAATATGGAGGCTTTTATGTGGAATAGGGGGTTCAAACACCTCTTGCTTGGCATCACTTTTGCGTTATTCGTTCTTGCTCTTCAAGCGACAACCGCGCAGGCCGCGCCTGCCGCGCCGATCGATATCCCGCTCACCCAGCCCGACGGCACGGTGTTCACCGCCCGCCAGTGGGGCGATGAGTGGATGCATGGTTTTGAAACCCTGGATGGATACTCCATCCTCATGGCCGAAGATGGCTACTGGGTGTACGCCGGGCCCGGCGCGGAAGGCGCACTGGTCCCCGTGATGGTCGATGGGCAGATGCTGAAAGTCGGGCAGGCAGACGCGCCTGAGCAGGCTATGAAAGCCAGGCCTGTACTGCCAGCGGACTCTCCCGCGTATACGTTCCGCACCGGCGCGCCCGAGCGCGGCCAGAACATCGGCAACCAGAAATTATTGATGGTGATGGTGAAATTTCAGAACCGCTCAAACACCTATCCTGCCAGCACCTTCCAGGCATTAGGCTTCGGCGCCAGCAACAGCATCCGTGATTTTTATCGAGATGCGTCTTTCAACCAACTGACGTTTGACCCGGCCGCCGAAACACAGGGCACCGCCAATGACGGCATGGTTGAGGTAACCCTGGCAATGAATCATCCCAACGACTCGGACCAATCCCGCACAGTCGCGACGGCAGTGTACAACGCCATCAATCCCTACGTGAACTTTGCGAATTTTGATACGAACAGCGACGGCTACATCACCAGTCGGGAGCTGCATACCATCTTCATCATCGCAGGGTATGAAGAAGCGTACGGGAGCTGCACGAGCTACTGCTGGTGGGCCCACGCTTGGAACCTGGCGTCGCCTCTGACGCTGGATGGAAAGTATGTTGGCACTGACAACCCATCGGGCGACCCCGGCGGTTACGCCACTTTTGGAGAAATCCACAGCAACCACCCCGCGCAGGTAGGCATCATGGTCCACGAGTTGGGGCACGATATATCCTGGCCGGACCTGTATGATGTCGATAATTCTTCCTCCGGCGTGGGTTACTGGTCTGTCATGGGCGGCGGAAGCTGGGGCGGCCTTTCCTATGCCGGCGACAGCCCTGCCCTTCCAGATGCCTGGCTCAAATATTATCAGGGCTGGATCACGCCCACTATCGCGGCCAATGGGCAAACGTACACCCTTGACCAGGCCAGTACGACTGGGGAAGCGCTGCTGATGGGCGCCAACCCGGGCGGCGTTGATTGGGACTTTGGTATCAAATCTGGGGCCGGGGAATACTTCCTGGTGGAAAACCGCCAGTACAGCGGCTACGATGCCGCCCTGCCTGGCTGCGGTATCATGATCTGGCACATCGACGAGACGCGCTCGCCCTCGAACCAGGAGGCCAACGCCAACGAAGCTCGCCCGCTCGTACACCTGGAACAGGCCGATGGCTTTAATGATCTGGCAAGCCCCAGTGATGAAGGAGACACCGGCGACCCATACCCTGGCTCCAGCAACAACCGCAACTTTAACAACACGACCAACCCCAACAGCCGCTACTACAATGGCTCGGACAGCGGTCACCGGCTGGCGATCAATTCCACTTCCTGCGCCTCCGCGATGAGCGTCACCTACACAAGCCAGGTTATCGCGAAGCCGCACCGCGTGTTCATGCCCATGCTTCAACACATCCCCTACGTTCCGCCTCTGACAGGCCGGGTAACCTACCGAGGGACGCCTGCATCGTCCGTGAAAATCGACATGTACTATTCAGAAAACGATGGCGATGATTGGGTCCTGCGGGCCAGCACCAATACCGACGCTTCCGGAAATTATTCCTTCGCCAGCCCGCCGGCTGTTGGTAACGGGAAATTAATCAGCGTGGAGTGGGAAAACCTGGCGTCGTATAACACCAGCGCCCCCCTGCTGGCGTACTGGGTGTGCGAGCAACTCGATGGATCATCGACCGATAAACGCGACTGCAGCTTCGATATCGAAGACGTGCGGATGAACGCGCCGGCAGCCGGTTCCACGATCAACCTGCCGTACACTTTCACCTGGTATGCGCGGGCCACCACCAGCGATAAGTACGAAGTGGATTGGTGGAATTCAGACTATGGCCATTATATGTGGACAACAAACCCGCTGAATTACACGAATAATTTCAGGTTATATAGTATTCCAGACTACTGGTACCTGAATTCCACATACTGGTGGGCCGTGTATCCGTATGGAAGCAACGGATACGGAATCCCATACTATATATGGGCCGTCCGGTTTGCGGACCGCAGCAGCCCGGAACTGACGATGCAGCCGGCCAATAGCCTGAACATTAGCGAGGGATATGCTGGCCGCCATGCGCCGAGAGGTGGATCGCTCTCACCAGTGATGGTTGGCGGAGAGTAATACCCCCCGCTGAAGCCATCTAGCAGTAACATCTCCACAGTCCCTTCCGCTCCCCTGCGGAAGGGACTATTTTTTTCGGGAACTTTATTACGACCATAATCGTCCTAATCCCGAAAGAGAATGTAAGAAATATAGAGAATGTACGAAATATCAGGAGGTCGAATGATGAAGAAACCATTTCTCACACTGTTGGTTGGCATATTGATGGTGGGGGTCGTTCTCATCTTTGCCGGGTGTGCGCGGGCCAGTCAGGGCGCTGGCAGCGCTGACCCGCAGATGCTGTTGATTCCGCGCTGGTTCTTGAGCGAGCTGACCGTCAACGGCGAAAAGGTAGATATCCCCGCCGGGCAGCAAACTATGACCATTCAATTCGAAGAAGGCGGTAAGGCAAACGGGACGGGCGGCTGCAACAGTTTCGGCACGGAATACCAGGCCGGAACGGACGGCAAGCTGCGCTTTGGCCCCATCACCGCCACGCTAATGGCCTGTGATGACCTGCAGAAGGAGACCGCCTATTTCCAGGCACTGGAGCAGGTGCGGCAGTTCAAGGTCGAAGAAGGCAGGCTCACGCTGTCTTCCGACGACGGCAAGGCGTTACTGATCTTCAGCATGCCGCCCAAGTAATCCATCAACCCACGATCTTTTAAGCTTAAAATATTAGAAAATCCGTTTTATAACGCGTTTGCCGCCGGGTAAACGCGTTATAATTTTTGCATGGTCACGGTCTCCGGAAGCATCGAAGATGTGGTATTTTACAACCCAGAGAACGGCTACTCCGTCCTGGCGGTCAACTGCCAGGACGATATGATTACCGTGGTGGGCACGTTTCCGGAAATGGCGATCGGCGAAGAGATAGAAGTCACTGGCGATCTGATCCACCACGCCCGCTTTGGCGAGCAGCTCAAGGCGGTTTCCTTCCGGCGCATCATGCCGGTCGACGCGCTGGGCATCGAGCGCTACCTGGCTTCGGGACTGATCAAAGGCATCGGCTCGCACTTCGCCGGGGTGATTGTGCGCAAATTTGGCGCGCAAACGCTGGAGATCATCGACAAAGACCCCGCGCGCCTGCTGGAAATCCCCGGCATCGGCGAGCACAAGGTGCAGCTCATCGTTGGCTCGTGGCGCGAGCAGAAGAACGTTTACGAAGTGATGACCTTCCTGCAGTCGATCGAGGTGACCACCAACCTGGCGATTAAGATCTGCAAGCGCTACGGCGCGCGGGCGGTGGAAATGGTGCGCAGCGACCCCTTCCAACTGGCGCGCGATATTCAGGGCATCGGTTTTATCACCGCCGACCGCATCGCTCGCTCGCTCAACCTGCCCGCCGACCATCCCTCCCGCATCCTGGCCGGGCTGGTCTACCGCCTGCGCGAGATGACCGCCGATGGTCACGTGTACACCCCCCGCCCCATCCTGGAGCAGAAAGCCGCCGAACTGCTCAACCTGCCCATCCAGCAGGTAGCCCAGGCCGTCGACCGGGCTGCCGAGGAAGGCAAGCGGCAGTTGGACCCCGCCGCGATCATTGTAGAGGAAGGCGCCGCGCCAGCCGAGACCGGGCAGGAAGAGGAGGTGCAGGGCAGGCCGTATGACCCGCTGCGCAGCAGCCAGCGAGTGTACCTGCTGCCCTACCATGCCAGCGAAGTGGGGGTGGCTGAGCGCATCCACGCCCTGATCGAGCAGGGCGAGCGCCGCTCGCGGATCTCGGGCAGCACCCTGCTGCTGCCTTCGTTGATCCCCGATGACGACATCACCGGGCAGCAAAGGCAGGCCGTCGAGAACGCGCTGCGCCATCCGGTCAGCGTGATGACCGGCGGCCCGGGCACCGGCAAAAGTTATACCGTCTCCACGCTGATCAGCGCGCTGGAAGCAATGGGCAAAAAATACGCGCTGGCCGCCCCTACCGGGCGGGCCGCCAAGCGCCTGGGCGAGGCCACCGGGCGCAAGGCCTCCACCATCCACCGCCTGCTGGCATTCGTACCGCGCGAGGACGATGAAGAAGAGCTGATGGTTTTCGACGAGCCTGAAGAGCTGGAATGCGACCTGGTGGTGGTGGACGAAGCCTCCATGCTCGACCTGCCGCTGGCCTTCCGGCTGCTGAAAGCCATCCCCGGCGGCTGCCACCTGCTGCTGGTCGGCGACGTGGACCAGCTCCCCTCGGTCGGGGCGGGCAACTTCCTGCGCGACGTGATCGACAGCGGCGTTGTTCCGGTGGTGCGGCTGACGGAAATCTTCCGCCAGGCAGCCAGCTCGCGCATTGTAGCCAACGCGCACCGCATCAACAAAGGGCAGGTGCCGGTGCTGGACAACAATGCCGAGGGGGATTTTTTCTTCGTCAACGTCGAGCAGGGCAGCGCCGCGGCGGAACAGGTGCGCACGCTGGTCACCGAACGCATTCCCAAGAAGTTCGGCCTGCGGCCCGAGGAGATCCAGGTGCTCTCGCCCATGCACCGCGGCGACGCGGGGGTGAAGGCGCTGAACACCCTGCTGCAAGACTCGCTCAACCCTGCTCACCGCCGCAAGAAGGAGCGCACGCTGGCGGGCACGCGCTTCCGCGAAGGCGACCGGGTGATGCAGATTAAAAACGAGTATGATAAAGAGGTATTCAACGGCGATATTGGCCGCCTGGTCGAAATAGACGAAGAAGAGTCGACGCTACTGGTGGAAATCGACGGGCGCGGGATTACTTACGAGTTCAGCGAGGCCGAGCAGTTGGTGCTGGCGTACGCGTCGACTGTTCACAAGAGCCAGGGCTCGGAATACCCGTGCGTGGTGGTGGTGATGCTCGGCGAGCACCACGTGATGCTGGCGCGCAACCTGTTGTACACCGGCATCACCCGCGCCCAGCAGTTGTGCGTGCTGATCTCGAACCGCAGGGCAGTCGCCGCGGCGGTGAATAACAACCGCGTGGCGCGCCGCTTTTCGGCGCTGAAAGAACGGCTGCAAGAGGGGACGCTGCCGTTTTAGGTTTTCGAACAGGATAACACATCAAAGGTTTTTGAAACCTTTGATGTGTTGATGGCAGAAGCATTCAAGCCTGGATAGAACCATAGCATGGAGGGTGGATGTCAACACAGCAGGAATTGTATATCATCGCCGATGAACTGCGGGCGATTGCCGCGCTAGGACTGCGCTACTCTGATGGTGGCTATGACCGGGAGCGCTATGAGAAGATCATGAAAGCCAGCGCGCGGATTGTGGCCGAGCTTGAAAATCGCTCACCAGACGAGGTTTTCAGCCAATACCAGGGTAACCTGCTGCACGTCAGTCCTGTACAATGCGCAGAAACCGTTGTTGTGCGCGACGATAAAGTGCTTTTGATCCAGCGCAGTGATGATGGCACCTGGGCGCTGCCCGGCGGGCTGGCGGAAGTTGGCGAGACGCCCGCCCAGGCCGCCGAACGCGAGTTGTGGGAAGAAGCCGGGCTGCACGGGCGCGCCACCCAGCTGCTCGGCCTGTTTGACTCGCGCCTGTGGGGCGCGCGTAGCCGGATGCAGCTGACACTGACGATGTTTTTGGCCGAGACAGATGAAGTGCCCGCGCTGCACGCGCAAAGCGCCTCCACGCCTGCCTCCTTTCAGGAAACCCTGGCGGTCGATTTCTTCGCTGAAGACGCCCTGCCCACGCTCCACATTGGGCACGACCGGCGCGTGCCGCTGGCTTTCCAACTGCTGCGGGGAGAAATCCCCGTTCCGTTTTTTGACCGTTAATCCTGGAGACGTACCATGGAAATTCGCACAGCACAAAAAGAAGTGCGCGATGTGTATCTCAACGGCTCGGTCGGGCAGGCGGTTTCCGGCCTGATCTGGCTGACCTCCGCCGCGCTGAGCACCTGGGTAAATGCCAATTACGGGGTGATTGCCCTCATTTTCGGCGGCATGTTCATCTTCCCCCTCACGCAGTTGGCGATCAAGTTGATGGGCCGCCGGGCAACCCTCACCAAGGAAAACCCGTTTACCCAGCTTGCCATGCAGGTTGCTTTCATCGTCCCGCTGATGATCCCGGTGATCTGGGCGGTGCTAAACGGAAACAAGAATTGGTTCTATCCGGCGTTTATGATCGTGGTCGGCGCGCACTACCTGCCGTTTATAACCCTGTACGGCATGCCCGCGTTCGCCGTGCTGGGCGGGGCGCTGATCTTCGGCGGGGTGGCGCTGATGTTCCTGCTGCCCACTGCTTTCACCCCTGGCGCCTGGGTCACCGCCGCCGCGCTGATCGCTTTCGCCGTATACGCGTGGCAGTTACAGAAAAAGCAGGCTTCATAGCTAGCGAAAGACCGCGATCAATCCAAATGTGTTGAACTTCTCTGTATTACCGGGTAGAATACATGCCATTGTTTCCGGACCGGTTATCCATGGATACTTCCCTACCTTCCCCCTATCTGCGCCTGCGCGAAGCCTGGTTCCAGGCGCTGCCGGTGGTGTTGGGCTACCTGCCCATCGGCTTTGCCTACGGCATCCTGGCGCAGAAGGCGGGGCTGTCGACCTTCAACACCCTGGCGATGTCGGTGCTGGTGTATGCCGGGTCAGCGCAGTTGATCGCGGTAGGGTTGTTTGCCGGGGGCGCTTCGCCGTTCAGCATCATCCTGACTACCTTTGTGGTCAACCTGCGCCACCTGCTGATGTCGGCGGCGCTTTCGCCGTACCTGCGCGCCTGGAAAAAGGCGCAGATCGCCGTGTTCGCCTTTGAGATCACCGACGAGACCTTTGGCCTGCACAGCGTGCGCTTCCCCAAAGACGGCGCGCAGCCGGGCGAGGCCATCGCGGTCAACATGATTTCGCAGGTTTCCTGGGTCAGCGGCACGCTGCTGGGCGTGGTGGCCGGGAACCTGGTGGCCGACGTGCGGCCTTTCGGGCTGGATTACGCGCTGATCGCCATGTTCGTGGCGCTGCTAGTATTCCAGCTCAAAGGGCCCAAGACCCTGTCCGTGGCCCTGTTATCCGGGCTGCTCTCCACCGCGCTGCTGCTGGCGGGGGTGGACCAGTGGAACGTTATCATCGCCACATTGGTTGGCGCAACCTTTGGAGTGCTGCTCGAATCATGGACCAAACCACCGTCTTCCTGACCCTGCTGGGCATGCTCCTGGTGACCTACCTGCCGCGCCTGCTGCCGGTCTGGTTATTGGCTACGCGCAAACTGCCCGATGTGGTTATCACCTGGCTGCGCTACGTGGCCCCGGCGGTGCTGGCGGCCCTGCTGCTGCCCGGCATCCTGGTGGACGACGGTAAGCTGCACCTGGCATGGAACAACCTGTACCTGCTGGCCTTCTTCCCCACCCTGCTGGTGGCCTGGAAAACGCGCAGCATGTTCGGCGCGGTGATCGTGGGCATGGCGCTGGTGGCGCTGGCGCGGCTGCTCTTGCCCGCCTAGTGTGAAAACAGAGAACAAATGTTGAAGCTTTCCCGCCGCCTGGGAACAGCGTCCCCGGGCGTGCCCACAAGCCGCGTCTCCAAAATATGTCGTCTGATTTTGCACTAGCCCGCTTATCGATCCGCGAGCTGCCAGTCAATCACCGGCAGGCCGGCGGACTGTAAAGCGGCGTTGGCCTTTGAGAAGTGCCGGCAGCCAAAGAAACCCCGGCTGGCAGACAGAGGCGAAGGGTGCGGGGCCTTGAGAAGCGTGTGGCGGCTGGCGTCGATCAACTCGGCCTTGCGCTGAGCGTAGGCGCCCCACAGCAGGAACACCACCCGGCTGGTCTTTTCGTTGACCGCGCGGATCACGGTATCAGTGAAGGTCTCCCAGCCCTTGCCCTGGTGCGAATTGGCCTGGTGCGCGCGCACGGTCAGCACGGCATTCAGCAGCAACACGCCCTGTTCGGCCCACGGGATCAGGCAGCCGTGGTTGGGGATGCGAAACTGCACATCGTCGCGCAGTTCTTTGAAGATATTCACCAGCGAGGGCGGCGGCGGAACCCCTGGCCGCACGGAAAACGCCAGCCCGTGCGCCTGGCCTTCTTCGTGATAGGGGTCCTGCCCAATAATCATCACCCGCACCTGCTCGTACGGCGTGTAGCGCAGCGCGTTAAACACATCCTGCCCGGGAGGGTAGACGGCGTGCTTGCGCCGCTCCGCGCTTACGAAGCGGTAAAGCTCCTGGTAATAGGGCTTATTTTGTTCTTCGCCAAGGGCGGGCAGCCAGCTTTCGGGAATGGGCATCGCGGCACCTGATGTTGGTTAAGTGGATTTTGAACGTCAGAAAATATTATAACGTCTTTGTGCTTGCCCAGAGAATCATTGGGCTGGTAAAATGAATATGCATTCGAAGAACCGAGAAAAATCAAACGAGGAAGATCATCATGGACGTATATCGACTGCAAACCCGCAACGGCCCGCGCTGGGCGGTGGAGGGCCGGCTGCTGCCCGCCGATTTCTCCCTGGGCGAACTGATGCAGCAGCCCGCACAAGCACAAGCGGCATTCCTGCGCGTCCGCCTCACCCAGGAAACAGCGCACGGAACACCCCTGCCCCCCGTCGACGCGGACCAGGAGGTATGGGCGGCGGGGGTCACCTACCTGCGCAGCCGCGAGGCGCGCGAGGCCGAATCGGCCACCGGGGATATCTACCAGCGTGTGTATGCCGCCGAGCGCCCAGAACTGTTCTTCAAGTCGCCCGGCTGGCGGGTGGTCGGCGCGCGCGGGGCCATCCGCGTGCGGCGCGACAGCCGCTGGAACGTGCCCGAGCCGGAGCTGACCCTGGCGATCAACACGCGCGGCGAGATCTGCGGCTATACCGCCGGGGATGATGTTTCCTCGCGCGACATCGAGGGCGAAAATCCGCTCTACCTGCCGCAGGCCAAGGTGTACAACGGCTCGTGCGCCCTGGGGCCCTATATCCGCCTGGTAGAAAGCACCGCCGCGCTGCGCGACCTGCCCATCCACCTGACCATTCTGCGCGGCGGCGTGGTGGGCTTCGAAGGCAACACCAGCACCGGGCTGATGAAGCGCACCTTAGAAGACCTGGCCGCCTACCTGTTCCGCGAGCTGGACTTTCCTCACGGGGCCCTGCTGATGACCGGTACCGGCATCGTTCCCCCCGAATCCTTCTCACTGCAAGCTGGTGATGAAGTGCGGGTGAGCGTGGGGGAACTGACGTTGGAAAACCCAGTCGCGTAACCAAAAACGGGGCGCGCTTGAACCGGCGCCAACGAACACCGTGAATTCGTTCCCATCCAAGAGGTGAGTTATGCCGTGGTACCTTGCCGTTCCCATCGTAATCCTGCTGGTTGTACTGCCGTTCTTCCTGCGCGCTGAATACCGGGGCACGCGGAGCACCAGGCTGCCGCTCAAGGCCGTGTGCAGCCTGTGTTTTGTGGCGCTGGGTGCGATCAGCGCCGCAACTGGTCTCAAAGGCCCGGTGGCCGCCTACGACGGGCTGATGCTGGCGGGCCTGGGCCTGTCTCTGGTCGGCGATCTGCTGCTGGGCTGGAGCCTGGAACGCCGCACTTTCCTGTTTGGGCTGGTTGCTTTCCTGGTAGGCCACGTGCTCTACTCGGCGGCTTTTACCCTCGCCAACGGGTTCGCGGCCTGGGACCTGCTCATCATGGCAGCAATTGTGGGCGGCTGCATCGCGGCCTACAAGGTTCTGGACCTGGACCTGGGCAAGATGAAAATTCCGGTGCTGGTCTACCTGCTGATCATCTCGTTTATGCTGACCAAAGCCCTCTCCAGCCTGTACCTGGGCGGCATCACCGGCGCGGCGCTGTGGCTGGTGGTGATCGGCGCGATCCTCTTCTTCATATCGGACGCGCTGCTGGCATTGGTCAAGTTCCAGCGCAAACCGGCCAAGGCCTTTAGAGCCATCAACCTCACCTGTTATTACATGGGCCAGGTCCTGCTGGCGCTGAGCCTGTTTTTCTTCTAATCTTTATTTTTCGTCTAACCTTTTCCTTTTCCTATCCTATCATAGGGGTCAATAGTATAATTTGACTCAATAGATCACCATTCTTACCGCCTTTACGTGGTATTCATTTTTGGAGGAGAAATCATGTCGTACACGAACATCCAGGTCCCTGACCAGGGACAAAAGATCAGCATGCAGAATGGCAAGCTCCAGGTGCCAGACCAGCCCATCCTGCCATTTATCGAGGGAGACGGCATTGGCGTGGATATCTGGCCCGCTTCCCAGCGCATGTTGGACGCGGCAATCGAGAAAGCATACGGTGGAAAGCGCCGGATCGCGTGGATGGAAGTTTACGCCGGTGAAAAATCCTTCAAGAAATTCAATTCCTGGCTGCCCGATGAGACCATTCAGGCCTTCCGCGAGTTTGTGGTGGGCATCAAAGGCCCGCTGACCACCCCCATTGGCGGCGGCATCCGCTCGCTCAACGTGGCCCTGCGCAAAGAACTGGACCTGTATGCCTGTGTCCGCCCGGTGCGCTGGTTCCAGGGGCTGCCCTCGCCGGTCAAACACCCCGAGCTGGTGGATATGATCACCTTCCGCGAGAATACAGAGGATGTGTACGCGGGGATCGAATTCGAGTACGGCACGCCCGAGAACGAGCAGTTCATCCAATACCTCAAAGAAACCTACCCCAAAGAATTCGCCAAGATCCGCTTCCCGAGCTCATCGGCCATCGGCATCAAACCTATCTCGCGCGAGGGCAGCGAGCGGTTGGTGCGCGCGGCGATCCGCTACGCGCTGGAAAACAAACGCAAGAGCGTGACGCTGGTGCACAAGGGCAACATCCAGAAGTTCACCGAGGGCGCGTTCCGCAACTGGGGCTACGACCTGGCTGAGCGCGAATTTGCCGACCAGGTGTACACCTGGCAGCAGTGGAACCGCACCAAAGCCGAAAAGGGCCAGGAAGCCGCCGATGCCGAGCAGAAAGCCGCGCTGGCCTCCGGCAGGCTGCTGGTCAAAGACATGATCGCCGATATCGTCTTCGAGAAGACCATCTCCAAGGCCAACGAGTACGATGTGATCGCCACCATGAACCTGAACGGCGACTACCTCTCCGATGCGCTCTCCGCGCAGGTCGGCGGGGTGGGCATCGCCCCGGGCGCCAACATCAACTACGTCACCGGTACCGCCATCTTTGAAGCCACCCACGGCACCGCGCCCATCCACGGCGGGCTCGATAAAGCCAACCCCGGCTCGCTGGTGCTCTCCGGCGAGATGATGCTGCGCTACCTGGGCTGGAAAGAAGCCGCCGATCTATTGATCAAAGGGCTGGAGTCTGCCATTTCCGGCAAGATGGTCACCTACGACCTGCACCGCCTGATGGAAGGCGCCACCCTGCTGAAAACCTCCGAGTTTGCGTCAGAAGTAATCAAACGAATGTAGACTGACCACCATGAACGACACAAATCTATCCGCAGCCAGTGAACCGTCCGACCTTGACCTGGTCCGTTTTGGCGTGTCCAGGGCAATCCAGCTCCACTCAGAAGGGTTTCGGGCGGCTAATCCGCACATCCACCTGGACCTCGACCTGGTGGAGGATGAAGACCTGCTCCCGCCGGATGTCTGCCTGGCCTTTTTCTGCTTCTACCGCGAAAGGCTCCAGCAGATCGCCCGCAGCGCCCAGCCCTGCCAGGTTCTGATCCACTACCACCCATCCCTGACGCACATGATTCTGGACATCAAGGACGATGCCCGGGCGGCAGTGCCGACCAAAGACCAGGCCGCGCTGCGCGCCCCGCTCAAGCCGGTTGAGGGAGAAGTGATCGTATCCGCCCAGCCCGGGCAGGACACAAAGGTCAGCGCCAAAGTACCGTTCGAGCTGTAAAATACTGCCGCTTTAGGGAGCAGGTCAGGCCAGGGCAGCCGTCCTAGCCTGCCCTGCCCCTTTTTGTTTGAGCCGCCGCATGGTCAGCAACCCGGCTGCGGTGAAGACCAGAATGCCCACCAGCCCGGTCATGCCGCCCAGTAGAGGGTTGACGGAGGGGAAGATCAGCCGCCAGATGCCGTAGGCCTGGCTGTTGAATACCCCATGCACCCAGCCCGCCAGGATCGAGCTGTCGTATTTGAGGGCCAGCTCGTTGATGTAGAAACCGATGGCAGTAGTGAGCAGCATCATAAACAGCACGCCGAGCACCGGATAGCCCGGGTAATTAAAGCCGATCAGCACCAGCGGGGCATGCCACAGCCCCCAGATGGCGCCTACCAGCAGGTAGACCTTCCACTTGCCTCCCGGCTGCCCGCCCATCTGCTGCATCAAGCGCGGCAGAAGGTAACCGCGCCAGCCCCACTCCTCGCCAAAGCCAAAGAGCGAATTCATGAAGGGGGCAGCAATCAGAGACATCACCAACAGCCCCGCCAGCAGCAGGGTCGGGTCGGGCGCGCTGCTCATATCGGCCCCAGACTCGGCGATCATCGCATAGAACGACTCCATGCGCAGGTCGGGCTGGCCCAGGCCCAGCGCCCAGGTGATCAGGTAGGTGACTAGGAAGCACAGTGGGATAAGCACGGCAGTTGCCAGGTAAGGCTTCCAGGAGCGGCCAAAGCGCAGCCCGGTGGTGCTCAGTTTTTCATGGGTGATGAAGCGGCAGGTGACAAAGGTCGCCAGGGCCGGAATCCACATCGCCCCGGCAACAACAAACTGCAGCATTACCGGTGGAACCTCTGTAACCCGGAAACCCGAAAGAATTAACGCGCCCTCAATCAGATAGGTGAGGGTGAAAGTAATCAGTAAAAATGCGGCCAAGCCTTTGCGATGATCCACGGCATGCCTCCCAAAACAAAGCAGTACCCTGATTGTAACATCAGCGGAAGTCACTGCCCGCAGATTTCCTCTGGTATGTCTGGTACAGAATCTAAAGACATATCTGAAAGGGCAGCGCGCGCCAGCCAGGGGTCCTTTCCGGCTAGTTGGCCCTGGTACAAACACGTTGGGCAGGGATGCCCGACCTACCTTTCCTTAGGTGATAAGCGCAAATGCGGCTGGGCGGATCGATTGTATCCATGCAAGCATAAAAACCTGCGCATTGCTGCGCTATAATAATTACAACCCGAACCGCCTGGCAGCAGCCGGGCGAAAAACCCCAATCTTTTTCCGGAGGAGCCCAACCATGGACATGTCACAAGATGAGCGGCAGATGCTGCTCGACCTCTTCAAAGAACTGCGCGTCGCGGATGTGCGTGATGGCCTGGACTGGAACCTGCTGCACGGCACCGGCTCGATGTGGCCCGATATCCGCCCCCTGTACCGCACCCGCGCGTACGGCATCGCCCGCACCGTGCGCTACCTACCCTACCAGGGCACCATCCCGGCCAAAACGCCGGATGAATACACCGAATGGAGCAACTGGTTTTACGGCAACGTGGGCATTTATCCGTGGGTGCAGGAAGTTGCCCCGGGCGATTTTATCGTGATCGACCAGAGTGGAGTGAATGCCGGCATGATGGGCTCCAATAACGGGCTGGACTGCAAGAAACGCGGGGCGCACGGCGTGGTCACCAACGGCGGCGTGCGCGATACGGACGAATTGATCCTGCAGGAGGTGCCCTTCTGGTCGCGGATGATCTCGCAGAGCATGGTGCAGGGCCGCCTGCAGTATGACGCCATGCAGATTCCGGTGAACGTGGGCGGAGTGCTGGTGGCCCCTGGCGATGTGGTGGTGGCGGACGGCGACGGGGTGGTGGTGGTGCCGCGCGCCAAAGCCGTGGAAGTGGCACGCTACGCCAGGCGCGAGCTGGATCATGACAAAGTCGAGCGGCGAAAGCTGTACGAAAGTCTAGGCATGGAACTGGACGATACGGTAAAATGATACTGGGAAAATGTAGTATAATTTGCCCAGGTACTTAACCAAGGACACAGTGAATGACAGGCACAAACCGGTAAACCTCACCTCTTTTTCGGGAAGCGCAGCGGCGCTGGCGGCGTATGATTACGCGCCAGTTGGTGATTAACCACAGCCGGGGGCGACTGCCCCCGGTTTTTTATTTTTGAGGACCGGTTTTATGCTGAAAGTCAATCAAATTTCCAAAACCTACGGGCTTGAGCCCCTTTTTCATTCCGTAACATTTACCGTATTACCCGGCGAGCGGGTGGGCCTGGTGGGGCCAAACGGCTGCGGCAAGACCACCCTGCTGCGCATCCTTACCGGCGAAGAGAAAGCCGATGCGGGCGCCGCGCAGCGCACCCCGGCCAACCTGCGGGTGGGCTACCTGGCGCAGGGGCTGGCCTTTGACCCGCAGGATACCTTGGGCAGCTTCATTGCCCGCATGGAGGGCGACGTACCGGCCCTTTCGGCGCGCATCGAGGAGCTGGCAGCGGCCCTGGCTCACCAGAACGGCGGGAACGGCAGCAGCGGGCGCCTGCAGGAGGAGTACGACGCCACCCTTGACCTGCTCCAGCAAGCCGCTGAGAATGCCGGGCGCGCGCCGGGGATGCTGGCCGCACTGGGGCTGGATCACCTGCCGCCCGACCTGCCCGTATCCGCGCTGAGCGGGGGGCAAAAGACGCGCCTGGCCCTGGCGGGGGTGCTGCTCTCCGCGCCGCACCTGCTGCTGCTCGACGAGCCTACCAACCACCTCGACCTGGATATGCTGGCCTGGCTGGAAGACTGGCTGGCGGGCTTCCAGGGCGCGGCGCTGATCGTCTCGCACGACCGCGCTTTCCTCGACCGGGCCACCACCGCCATCGTCGAAATGGACCCGCTCACCCGCACCAGCAAGCGCTACGAGGGTAATTACTCGGACTATTTAGAGCAGAAAATCGCCGAGCGTGACCGCCAGTGGCAGGCGTATAAAGACCAGCAGGATGAGATCGTCCGCCTGCAGAGCGCGGTGCGCCACATGCGCAGCCTGGCAAAGTTCCACAAAGGCGGAAAAGCCGACCCGAAAAACACGGATGGGTTCGCGGTGGGCTTCTTCGCCAACCGCGGCAAAGAAACCGTACAGAAAGCTAAGAACATCGAAAGGCGCATCGACCGCCTGATGAACGAAGATCACATCGACAAGCCCGGGCGCACCTGGCAGATGAAAATGGAGTTCGGCGAGGTGGTCTCCAGCGGGCGCATGGTGCTGGCGCTGGAAAAACTGTCGGTGGGCTACCCCGGCAACCTGCTGCTGGAAGACCTCAACCTAGCGGTGCGCTTTGGCGCACGCGTGGCGCTGATCGGGCCCAACGGGGCGGGGAAAACGACCCTGCTGCGCACCATCGCCGGGATTATCCCACCGCTGGCCGGGAATGCCCGGCTGGGCGCGAACGTCCGCGTGGGCTACATGGCCCAGGAGCACGAGCACCTGGACCGCGGCCTGAACGCGCTGGAAACCCTGCAGGGCCTGAGCGGAAAATCGGAAACCGAAACGCGCGCGTTTTTGTCCAAATTCCTGTTCAGGGGCGACGATGTGTTCATCCCCGCCGGGTCGCTGTCTTACGGCGAGCGCGCCCGGCTGAGCCTGGCCTGCCTGGTGGCCCAGGGCTGCAACTTCCTGCTGCTCGACGAGCCCATCAACCACCTGGATATCCCCGCGCGGGCCAGCTTTGAGCAGGCCCTGGTGGGTTTTGAAGGCACCTGCCTGGCTGTGGTACATGACCGTTATTTTATCCAGGGCTATGCCACGGAAATCTGGGAAGTGCGCGAGGGCGAGATCCACGCCAGCGAAAAATAAACGGGAGAGGGAATCCCCCACCCATACTGAGGGGGATATTGTCGTGTTGTGGGCGGGCTGGTTGACCTCGGAAATCCGAAAGAACACGCCTCGGCGTATGCCGAGGGCATCAGCAGGGGTGGTACGCTGGTGACCGTGCTGACCCCAGATAACCGGTCGGGTGATGCCGTGATGATCCTCGAACAATATAATCCGGTAGACATCAACCAGCAAATTGAAACCTGGCGGATCGACAAATGGCAAGGCTTCGAAGCGCGCGAGGATATGGACGAGGATTTCGATGAGGAAATGGCTGCGAAAACGGACGAAATGGAAACCAGCCGCAAAAAAGACATGGTTCGCAGCAGTGATGGTGCGAACCACGTTTTTTGATTGTTACTGCCATGCTAGCATCAAATCAGTTTACCCACCGGTTTCATTTCACAACATAAAAACCTATCGAAGCCGCGCTTTTTTCTCTAACAATATAAATATCAGCACGATATTCGCCACCTTTCAAAGCACTGGTTGATATTAAATCCATAACGAACGGCCCCGGTTTTAACATAGAGCCTGAACTAGTAAATGGCTTGTTCGCTCCACTTTTAGAAAGGTAAATGCCAAGGTGAAGTGAAGTGGTACTCTGCAGCAACCCGCAAATATATATTCTCTTAATGTCACGTGGCACCACATATAATGAGGTGTTTTCCTGTTTTAATAAGCTTTTCCCATCCCCTGTGCATACACTTAATTGGGAGACAGTTGCTTGTTCAACAGCCTCTCTTGTTCGATCAAAATCTTGATTCTTGATAGACATACTAAAATATAACAACCCCAAGAGTATTAGGATAAGTATATATTGCCACCATTTTCTCACCTTAAATTTCATTTCTTTCATCCTTAATCCGCTTCAACCTTATTTGGCCACCAATGGATTTGATAGTATTTTTTATTTCTGTGTTGGTTTTACCTGAAAATCCTCCAAAATCAACCACGCTAGGATAAATTTTATGCCACGTCCAGTGGTCCTCTACTACCACACCCACCACCAAGATCACCCTGCACACACACTTACGCGTGACCAGTGGGATCTATATAAGTAAGGGGGTTGTTACCCGAATGTTATTGATGTGTACGCATAACCGCAAACCGGCGATTACCCCTCGGCGCGGGCCAGGGCGGTCAGCGCCAGGACGACCACAGAAAGAGCCAGGTTCAGGCGCAGCAGCCAGACTTCGCGGCGCTGTAACGCAGCGGCGCGATCCTCATCCACCTTGCGGCCCGCGGCGCGCAGCAGCACGGTACGCTGCAGGGCGGGCAGCAGGCCCCAGGTCATGTAGGCGCTGGCCAGCACCATCAGGCCGATCACCAGGTGCTTTGCCAGGATCGCCACCGACCAGGCGTTGCCGATCGCCAGCAGTCCTTCATAAAACGGGCTGGCGCTCATCTGGAACATGCCGGTAAGCGCCAACACGGCCAGGCTGAACCAGCCCACCGGTTGAAGGCGGGCCTGAATCTGAGTTAACAGTGAGCCGAAGGCAGCCGGTTCAAGCGTTTTCCGGGCCGCGGGCAGCACGAACAGGCTGACCGCCGCCAGCCCGCCCAGCCAGACCACCGTAGCCAACATGTGCAGCCAGTACGCGATGGTGATGCCCAGGGGCGGGACGGATGCGTCCATTATCCGCCGCCCGGCTGCTCAGCGGTCGGCTCGACAGGCGGCTGCTCGACGGTTGGTTCAACCGGCGGCTGTTCAACGGTTGGCTCGACCGGCGGTGGCTGCGGGGTCTCCACCGTAGGCGTGACGGAAGGCGTTTCCGTGGGGGTAGCCGTGGGTGGGTAGCAGCGCAGGTAGGCCGCCGCCGATTTATTCTCTACTTCGCTGTCTGGCACGGCGCTGAGCGACTTCTGGTAATAGTCGTACGCTTTGCAGGGGTCGCTGTCCACGATCTGGTCCGCGTAACTGCTCGCGGCGATGCGGTAGCGTTCGATAGCCGTGAGGCCGGAGGCGTCGCGCATGTTGGGGAAGTAGGGGTAGATCTGCTCAAAGGCCTCGACCACCCGCAGCCAGTCGACCTCCCAGAAGGTGGAGCCGTTCAGGTACAGGCGCGCCCACTGGCGGTAGCCCTGGGCATCCACGTCCAGCGGGCCGAACTGCTCGGCCAGGGCCAGGTCGTACAGCCCGCCTTCCAGGTTGGCCTGGTGGAGGATCTTGCTCACGCCGCGGTTGCGCAACGCCACATACAGCATTCCATCGATTTCGACCGCCTTATACTGGGGGTCGATGCGGCGCAGGGAGTCGATGGAGCCAAATAAGCCGTCCCAATCCTGAGCGGCATACTGGGCTTTGGCTGTGTTGAAGATTTCTTCCTGCGGGCGCATGTCGATGGTTGGGGTGAGGGTCGGCGGCGCGACAGTCGGCTGAGGCGTGGGGGTATTGACTACCGCCATAGCGATCATCACCTCGCGTAGCTTATCGGCGGCGCCGGGGAAGTTCGCATCCAGGCGGATCACGTACTCGAACTGCTGGCGGGCCACTTCGTACTGCTTATTGGCCTGGGCCTGCATGCCCAGCATAAAATGCTCAGTCGCCATGGTGACGCGCTGCTCTTCCATGCGCGCCCGGCGCAGCTGGATAGCGTTGCCATAGCCCAGCCAGATACCTCCGGCGGCGAAGGCGATCAGCAGTAGGATGCCCAGCAGCACCCAGGGCCAGCGGCGGCGCTTAACCTTTTTGGGCGTGGGCGGAATAAATGGCGGAGCCGCGGCGGGGGTAACGGGCAGAGTCGGCTCGTTGGCTGCCTGGGTCGGTTCGGGCTGTACCCGGGTGGGGATGGTTTCTTCGATCCCGCTTTCGGGCTGGAACGGCATGGTTTCTTCCATCCCAGGGTCGGGACGGGTTGGTTGCGTTTGTTCGTTGTTCGTTTCCTGCATGGCGGCAATTATACCTCAAGGGAGAAAAGGTGTGCGCGTATGTTTCACAGTCGCTCACCCCTCAAAAACGTCATAATCTCAACAACAGGCGTATCTCTTTCCAAATGGGCAGCAGGGCCAGCAGCCCGCCCGCGCCCAGGGCAGCCACGCCCATGATCACCGGCTGAGAGGCGGAGATCGGCTGCAGGCTGATCAGGTAAATCACCCCGCCCCCCACCGCCGCGGCGGCCAGCGCGCGCAGCACTGCCCCGCCCAGGCTCACACGGCGCACCAGGTGGCGGTTGAGCAGCAGCAGTAGGATCACTGCCTCGCTGGTAAAGGCCAGCGAATCGGTCAGGCTGATGCCCGGCGCGCCCAGGCGCGTAAACAGTACAATACCTAAGACGATGTAGACCACCAAATTGATCCCGGCGGTGAAAACCGGGGTGATGGCGTCGCGGCGAGCATAGAAGGAACGCACCGCCACCTCTTTGAGGCACTGCCCGGTAAGCCCCAGCAGGAACCCGCGGGTAACCCACATCAGGCTGTCGGTGCCGGCTTCGCCAAAATCGAAGGCGAAGGCCAGCAGCGGGCGCAGGCCAACCATCAACAGCACCGCGATCGGGATGGTGAGGGCTACAATCACCTGCACGGCGCGCTGGATGGCGCCCTGGAACGCCTCGCGCTCCTCGCGGGCCACCAGCTCAGAGAGCGTGGGCAGGATGGCAATGCCGATGGCGGTGCCGATGAGCGTTTCGGGCACCTGCATGATCGTCCAGCCGTAGGTGAGCAGCGTCACCGAGCCGTCATCGGGGAGGCGCGAGCCGAGGTTGTCGCGCACGATGAAAGTGAGCTGGATGAGCAGCATGGTGATGACGCGCGGCCCGAGCAGGGCCAGCACGCGGCGCACGGCGGGCGTGTTCAGGCCGATGCGCGGCGTCCAGCGGAAGCCGTAGCGCACCAGACCGGGCACCTGGATCAGCAGGTGCAGCGCCGCGCCGATCAGCACGCCGTACACCAGCCCGTGAATGCCCAGGCCGAAGGCGGGCAGGGCGACCGGCCCCAGGCGGATGGGCTGCTCGGGGGCCAAAACCAGCGCGCCGAATAACTGGCCCAGGTTGTAAAATAACGGGGCCATGGCGGGGAACAGAAAGTGCTGGTTGGCCTGCAAGCCGGCCATCACCAGCCCGCTGATGGAGAAGATTAGGGTGGCGATGAGGTTGAGGCGCATCAGTTCGATCACCAGGTTCTGCTGTTGGGGGCCAAAGCCGGGGGCCACCCCGATCTGACTGCGCACGATGGGCCCCGCCAGCAGCGCCACCACCAGCGCGAACGCCCCGGTGACGATGAAGGCCAGGTTGGCAATGCGCGAGAACAGCTCCCAGGCCTGGTCGCGACCATCTTTGGTCAGCGTTTCGGTGAGGACGGGGATGAAAGCCATCGCCAGCGCCCCGCCCGAGATAAGCATGAAGAGCAGGTCGGGGATGTTGTTGGCAATGTTATAGGCGCTGAACTCGGGGGTCAGCTTGAACTGGCGCGCGACGAGAATGAGCCGCCCAAAACCGACGATTTTGTCCAGGCCGAAGAAAAAGGCTACCAGGATGGATGCGCGGGTGAGTTTCGACATGAGGGGGGTATCTGCTGGCAGGTGTACGATGTGAAGTGATGAAAATACATGAAACGTACCGATCCAATAACAGGAAAAGCGATAATACCGGATAAATATAGCACAGAATAAAGGGGCTGTGGAGGGCGATGCCAACCAACAGCGATCCATATCAGGCTGCGCTGTGCCATTGCATTAACAAGATCATAACAAAAGTTTATGGCGGATTCTGGCCTTATCGCCTATAATTTCTTGTATAAGATCATCCTCGTGGTACTGACAGATGCAAAGGAAGGAGCAGGCTTGGCTACAAACACCATTCGCCCTGGACCGTTGAAAAATACCTCATATACGGGTTTTTCAATGGGTCAGAAGATCCGAGAGAATATCACCGGCTACCTCTTTATCCTGCCTTCTCTCTTCGTCATTGGCCTGTTCGGCCTATTCCCGATCGTTTACTCCATTTACATGAGCACGCTGAACTGGCGCGCGGTAAAGGGCGGGTTTATCGGGATCGACAATTACGCGCGGGCGCTCGGCGATCTGCCTGGGCTGCTGCTGTTCTTGCTGGGCCTGGGCATGATGATCGCCGCCTACTTTGTTTGGACGCGGGCGCTTCGATCGGGCAGAACGTGGGTAATGATCGGCGGCATCGCCGCCGCCCTGGCGCTGATTGGCGGCGGGTGGGTGCTCTCCACCGGCTGGACGCAGATGCTTGCCACCGGCGACAAACGCTTCCTCAACTCCCTGCCGATCACTTTGTTTTACTCAATCGGCACTGTACCGGCGGAGCTGCTCATCGGCCTGGTCATTGCCTATATTCTGTTCCAGAAGATCCGCGGCAAAGAACTCTTCCGCATGCTGTACTTCCTGCCTTATATCACCCCATCGATCGCCACGGCGGTGGTGTTCCGCAGCATCTTCAACCCAAGGGACTCATCCCTGGTCAACTGGGCGCTGACATCTATCGGCTTGCCGGCGCAAAAATGGCTGTTCGAGCCGCGTCCCTTCCTGAATGTCATCTTCGGCACCAACCTGACCGGGTTCTGGGCCGGGCCAAGCATGGCGCTGGTTTCGGTCATTCTGTACGGCATCTGGACCTATGTAGGATACAACGTGGTTGTGTTCCTGGCCGGGCTGGGGTCGATCCCCGGCGAGGTGTACGAAGCTGCCGAAATTGACGGCGCCACCCACTGGCAGTTGTTCCGCCACGTGACCATCCCGCTGATTTCGCCGGTCACCTTCTACCTGGCGCTGGTGGCATTTATCGGCACTTTTAAGGCCTTCAACCACATTTACGTTATGCGCGACCCACCAGCGCTCAACACGCTCGATGTGGCCTCCATTACCATTTTCGACACGTTTTACAAGATCAACAACTATGGCTACGCGGCAGCGCAGGCCATCATCCTGTTCATCATCATCGCCGGGCTAACGTACGCCCAAAATAAGCTGTTCTCGGAGCGCGTCTTCTATGGATAAATCCATGCAAACTGTTTCCACGGAACAACAGGGGATGGCAGGTTACAATACTTTCTGGGCCTCCTTCATCCAGAGGCGTTTACTGCGCATCCTGCTGTACGCCATCCTCATCATTGGCGCGGCGGTCGCGATCCTGCCGTTTTTCTGGATGATCTCCAGCTCGCTGATGACATTGGGCGAGACGATCAACCGACGCTGGTTCCCGGCAGTGCCGCAGTTCGTGAACTATGAAGAAGCCTGGCGCGAAGCGAAGTTCGCCCGCTACTTTATGAACAGCGTGATTATCACCGCCATTACCTGCGGCGGGCTGCTGATTACCTCCACCCTTTCCGGTTATGCCTTCGCGCGGATCAAGTTCTTCGGGCGCGATATCCTCTTTGCTGCCCTGCTGGCAACTTTGATGATCCCCGAATCGGTCACGGTGATCCCCAACTTCCTCATCATCCGCGGCAACGTTATCCCGCTGCCGGGTGGGAGCTGGCTTAATAAACTTCCCGCGCTGACGGTTCCCTTCATGGCGAATGCGTTCAGCATCTTTTTACTGCGGCAGTTCTTCGCCAAAGTGCCGGATGAGCTGTGGGACGCGGCGCGCATTGACGGTGCGGGCCATTTGCGCTTCCTCACCCAGATCGTGCTGCCCATCAGTAAAGCGCCGCTGATGACGGTGCTGATTTTCGCCTTCATTGGCGCGTGGAATGCCTTTATGTGGCCGCTGCTGGTCACCACCAAGGAAACCTGGCGCCCGCTGATGGTAGGGCTGTGGAACTTCGTCTCAGAGGCCGGGCCGGAAACGCACCTGCTGATGGCCGGGGCGGTTATTACCATCATCCCCATCCTCATCCTGTACTTCTTCACCCAGAAGCAGTTCACGGAAGGCATCGCGACCACCGGTTTGAAAGGTTAATCCCGCGAACTACAAACGATAAAGAACCCTTTACATAAGAGAGGCAGCGTTATCCATTTGTTAATGCGCCATATCTTCCCAATTTTGTGAAATAGGGCTAGAATCGTACAATCAGATTAGGTAAGTCCAATAGAGGAGAACCGTATGCACAAAAAGTTCGCCAATCACGTTTTGATCGTTGTCCTGCTGGCTGGGCTGCTGCTCAGCGCCTGCGCGCCCGCGGCGCCCACAGAAGCTCCGGCCCCGGCTCAACCGACCGCCGCCGCACCGGTTGCTGAGCCGACCGCTACCACCGCGCCTGCGGAACCGACTGCAACCACCGCAGCCGCGGAACCCACCGCCCCTGCGGAACCAACCGCGGCCCCCGTCGCCGAAGGCCCGTATGATAACGTCGATCCCTCGGGCCAGGAAGTAAGCTTCTGGCACAACCACACCAAGGCCCGCCAGGAATCCCTCGAGGCCATCGTCCAGGAATTCAACAGCACCAACGAGTGGGGAATCACGGTCGTCCAGGAAAACCAGGGCGCCTACAGCGATATCTTCAACAAGATGCTGCCGCTGCTCGGCTCCACCGATGTGCCGGGTATTGTGGTTGCCTACCAGAACCAGGCCGCGACCTACCAGCTTGCTGGTGGACTGGCCGATATGAACCCGATGGTCAACAGCGCCAAATGGGGCCTCTCCAAAGAAGACCAGGCCGATTTCTTCCCCGGCTTCTTCGCGCAGGATGTATTCCCCAACTTTGACAATGCCCGCCTGGGCTTCCCGCCCAACCGGTCCATGGAAGTGATGTACTACAATATGGACTGGCTCAAGGAGCTCGGTTACGACGCCCCTCCGACCACCCCTGAACAGTTCAAAGAGATGGCCTGCAAGGCTTCTAAGACCCCCTTCTCCAAGGCGACCGCTGAAGGCCCCATCGGCTACGAACTGAGCATTGACGCCTCGCGCTTCGCTTCCTGGACCTTCGCGTTCGGCGGCGATGTCTTCAACAGCGAAACGGGTGAATACACCTACAACAACGACGCGGCTGTACAGGCCATGACCTTCATCCAGGATCTCTTCAAAGAAGGCTGCGCGGCCTTACCCGCGGAAGCGTACGGCGACCAGACCGATTTCGGCGCTGGCAAGCTGCTCTTCTCGGTTGGCTCCAGCTCCGGCCTGCCTTTCTACGGCACGGCGGTTGACGAAGGCGCCAAGTTCGAGTGGGGCGTTGGGGCGATCCCGCACACCACCGCCGACCCGGCGATGAATGTGTACGGCGCGTCGGTTTCCATCCCCAAGAGCACCCCCGAGCGGGAACTCGCCGCGTGGCTGTTCATCAAATACTACACCTCAACTGAGGTTCAGGCCAAATGGGCGCAGGCTTCCGAGTACTTCCCGGTGCGCGCCAGCGTTGCCAAGGACCTGGAAGAGTACTTCTCGACTCGCCCGGCCTACAAAACCGCTTTCGACATGCTCCAGTACTCGAAGTTCGAGCCCCCCACACCGGGCTATGACTTCGTCCGCGAAATGGTCAACACCGCAATGGCAACCATCATTGCTGACCCCTTCCCGGAAGTCAAGGGCCTTCTCGACCAGCTCACCACAGACGCCAACGAGAACCTGAAAGATCAGCTCTCGCAGATGAAGTAAGATCGCTTAATCTGATGATCTCGGGTTACCGGCTCGTACTGCGAGCCGGTAACTTTTTAAATAAACCGCTTACGGGGTCTTGCAACCTTCCCTTGACAGCACCAATCCATCCCAAGTAAAATGAAAATGATTTTCAATATCAATGAGAGAGGGTGTTCACTTTGCTCAAAACGTGCGAACTCTGGCTGCAAAAATTACAGGAGAGCGGCTACCGCCCCACCGGCTCGCGGCGGATGGTGGTAGAGATTATGGCAAACAGCGAACGGGCGCTCAGCCCGCTCGAAATTTTCGACCTGGCCCGCGCCCAGCACAGCGGGTTGGGACTGGTAACCGTGTACCGCACGCTGGAAAAGCTGGAAGAACTGCACCTGATCCAGCGCGTGCACGCGCCAGAGGGCTGCCAGGCGTTTATCGCGGCCTTCACCGGTCACCAGCACTTGATCTTGTGCTCGCGGTGCGGGAGAGTGCAGTTCTTCGACGGCGATAACCTGGAGAGGCTGTTTCACACCATCGGGCAGGAAACGGGTTACCAGGTGCGTGATCACTGGCTGCAGTTGTTTGGGCTGTGCGCCGCGTGCCAGAAGGAGGACAGCATTGGCTAAAATTATCCCCCTACCCCGCATGGCCTTCGCCGCTCTGGTAATCTTCACCCTGCTGCTTACCGGGTGCGCCGCGCCTGAAGCCGGAGCGCCATCCGGGAAGCTGGACGTTGTGGCGACCACCAACATCGTAGGCGACGTGGTGGCGAACATCGGCGGCGAGCACATCAGCCTGGTGGTGCTGGTGCCCCCCGGCGCCGATGAGCACGGTTACCAGTCTGCACCGCAAGATGTGGTCAAAGTGGCGCAGGCCGACCTGGTTTTTATGAACGGGGCCGGGCTGGAGCAGTTCATCGAGAAGTTGATGCAGGAGGCCGCCAGCGGCACGGGCGGCGATAAATTGGTGACCGTCTCGCAAGGCGTCCAGCTGCTGGAAGGGCCGGGCCACATGGACGAGGGTGAAGCGCCGCACGCAGGCGAGGAAGATGCCCACGAAGAAGACGGCGACCCGCATGTGTGGATGGACCCCAATAATGTGCTGTTGTGGGTGGACAACATCGAGAAAGCCCTCTCCGCTGCCGACCCCAGTCACAGCGCGGATTATCGCCAGAACGCCGAGGCCTACCGCCAGCAGCTCCGCGAGCTGGACGCCTGGATTGGCGAGCAGGTGAGCCAGGTGCCGCCCGAACGGCGCAAGCTGGTCACCGACCATACCATCTTCACCTACTTCGCCAGCCGCTACGGCTTCGAGCAGGTTGGCGCGGTGGTGCCCGGTTACAGCACCATGACCTCCCCCTCAGCACAGGAACTGGCGGCGCTGGAAACCGCCATCCGCGACCTGGGCGTGCCGGCAGTCTTCGTGGGCAACACGGTCAACCCGGCCCTTGCCAAACAGGTGGCGCAGGATACGGATACCAGGCTCATCCCGATTCTGACCGGCTCGCTGGCGGAAGAAGGCGCTGGCGCTACGTATATCGAATACATGCGCTACAACGTGGGGCAAATTGTGGAAGGACTGAAATAATGGCTTTTATAAAAGAATTCGAACGGACCGATCACGCCATCCGGCGCCAGCACGCCGAGCACCGCCAACAGGCGCCCATCCTGCGGGTCACCAGCCTTAACGTGCGCTACGAAAGCGGCGCGGCGCTGGAAGATGTTTCTTTCGACCTGCCGCGCGCCATCCGGCTGGCGGTGCTGGGACCCAACGGAGCCGGGAAAAGCACGTTGCTCAAAGTGATCGCCGGGGTGCTGCCGCCTACCAGCGGGACCGTACAGGTCTTCGGCGAAGATCCGGGTGAGCATATCTGCATTGCTTATGTGCCGCAGCGCAGCCAGGTGGACTGGAATTTCCCGGTCTCCGTGCGCGATGTAGTGATGATGGGCCGCATCAGCAAGATTGGCCTGCTGCGCCGCCCCGGGCGCGCCGACCGCGAAGCGGTGGAGATGGCGCTGGAGACGGTTGGCATGACCGAACTGGGCAAGCGCCAGATCAGCCAGCTTTCCGGCGGGCAGCAGCAGCGCATGTTCATCGCCCGCGCCATCGCCCAGGAAGCCGAGATCATGCTGATGGATGAGCCGCTCACCGGGCTGGACGTCAATTCGCAGGACGATATCCTGCGCATCCTCGACAACCTGCGCACGCAGCGGGTGACGGTGCTGGTGGCCCTGCACGATTTGAAACTTGCCGCGGAGCACTTCGAAGCCGTCATGCTGCTCAACCACCGCCTGATCGGTCTGGGCGCGCCGGATGAAGTGTTCAGCGAGGCGCACATGGCGGAAGCCTACGGCAGCCACCGCGTGCCTAGCAGCCTGCCGGCGGGCAAAGCATGGGCAGATAGCAGCCAATGGCTGGCGATGGACGATGGCTGCTGCGGCGCGGGCGAAGAGGAGGGCCACGAACATGCTTGATTTCCTGTCCGCTCCATTTGCCTACGCCTTTATGGTGCGCGGGCTGGTCGCCTCCGTTCTGGTAGGGGTGATCTGCGCTGTCATCGGCACCTTCATCGTGCTGCGCGGCATGGCCTTCTTCGGCGACGCGCTCTCGCACACCATCCTGCCGGGCATCGCCGTGGGCTACCTGGTCAGCGGGGGCGCGCGCGAGCCGCTGTTCTGGTGGGCGCTGGCGACCGCCGTGGTCAGCGCGCTGGGCATCGGCGCCATCAGCCGCGGGTCGCGCATCCGCGAGGATACAGCCATCGGCATCATCTTTGCCGGGATGTTCGCGCTGGGCATCGCCCTGATCTCTACCGTGCGCAGTTACGCTGTGGACCTCACCCATTTCCTGTTTGGCGATGTGCTGGGGGTCAGCAACAATGACCTGATCCTCACCGGCGCGTTCGGCCTGGTGATTTTGCTGGCGCTGGGGCTGTTCTTTAAAGAGTTTGTGCTGATCTCGTTTGACCCGCTGCTGGCATCCACCCTGCGCTTGCCCAACCGCCTGCTGGAATACCTGCTGCTGATCCTCATCGCCATCACCATTGTCGTCTCGCTGCAAACGGTAGGCGTGGCGCTGATGGTTGCCATGCTGGTCACTCCCGCCGCCACTGCGTCGCTGCTCACCCGCCGCCTGACCAAGATGATGGCGCTGGCAGCCCTGATTGGCGCGCTCTCCGGCGTGATCGGCCTTTACCTGAGCTATTACGCCAATATCGCCTCCGGGGCCGCCATTGTGCTGGTCGCTACGGGCATTTTTCTGGTAACATTTATCGCAGCGCCAAAGCAGAGAATGCTGGCGGTGAAAAAAGCAACCTGAAACGAGCAGAGTAGGGTATGGTAGAAAAAGGTTATTTATACGTGGTCGCAACGCCCATCGGCAACCCGCGCGATATCACCCTGCGGGCGCTGGACGTTTTGCAAGAAGTGGATGCGGTGATCTGCGAAGAATACCGCGAAGGAAGCACGCTGCTCAAACGGCTGGGAATCCAGAAGGATGTGATTGAGGTCAACGAGCATAACGAGACCACCCAGACGCCGCTGGTGGTGGAGCGACTACTGAAACAGCAGTCGCTGGCGCTGATCTCCGACTGCGGCACCCCGGTTTTTGCCGACCCCGGGGCTACGTTAATCAAGCAGTTGGTGGAGTACGGCATCCCGGTGGTGCCCGTGCCAGGGGCCTCATCGCTCATGGCCACCCTGTCGGTGCTGGACGTGAAGCTGGACCGCTTCATCTACGCCGGTTTCCTGCCCCGCGACCGCGCCGAGCGCAAAAAGGCGCTCAAGCACCTGCGCGCCAACCGCTTCCCGATCATCCTGATGGACGCGCCCTACCGCCTGGCCGCCCTCCTGGCCGACCTGGCCGAAGCCTACGGCAGCGGCGCGAACATCACCCTGGCGATGGATTTAACCCTACCAGGGGAGACGATCTTCCGCGGGACAATCGCCGAAGCAGAGAAGAAAATCGGGCAGCGCAAGAGCGAATTCGTATTGATTGTGTATTAACAAAACCTCGCGGTTGATTTTTGAATCGCTGATGCAGGCATCCGTATCGAACGTAATGTTGTTCAATCGGTAGCTGAATCGTGAAAAAACGGCTTATATGCATGTTTAAGACAATAGCATTTGCATAGAAGAGGGAATCAATAGATTACATAGGATAAACAATGCTGCCAAGAATTGAGACTATTCCTGAAAAGACATTGGTTGGGAAGCGGATGAACATGTCTTATGCCGCTAACCGTACGGGCGAATTATGGGGAAGTTTTATGCCACATCGGCGAGAGATTATCAACCCCGTCAGTCCGGACTTCTATTCTGTTGAGGTCTATCCCCCGCATTTTTTTGACCAGTTTGACCCACAGGCCATGTTCGAGAAATGGGCGGCTGTGGAGGTGGATGATCTTCATTCTGTTCCAGAGAAAATGGAAACTTTAGTGCTTCCAGGTGGGTTGTATGCCGTTTTTCTTCATGAAGGCACAGCAAGCGCGGCGCCAACCACATACAACTATGTTTTCAGAACCTGGCTGCCAACCGCCGATTACCTGTTGGACGACCGGCCTCATTTTGCCCTGATGGGAACAAAATACAAAGGGGAGGATCCGGATTCAGAAGAGGAGATTTGGATCCCCATAAAACCAAAGTAAATTGCCTATGACTGTATGGTGCTTTGGTTATGGCATGCTAAAAATTGTTTCAATGGCAAGTACCTGAACCACTGTCGACGAAATCTGACCCATCTACCGGGATGAAGTGCCAGTCGTAGCGGTTAGAGTATAAGAAGAACAGCAGCACGCCGTGCACCCCGGCAGCGCGGGCCTGGCTGGCAAGGTAAGGCTGGCCTTCTTCAAAATGCCACGCGCCGCCCGTACCAGCGATAAAGAGGCGGATGCCGGTTTCCGGCTCTGGGAGGCCGGTGGGGCCCAGCGGCGCCATGCGCTCATACATGTGGTCGTGCCCGTTGACCACCACCTCCGCGCCGTACTGGCTGGCGATGCGCCACAGGGCCTCGGCTGCCGGGTCGATGGGAACCGTGCCGGAGCTCCACAGCGGGTGGTGCCAGTACAGCAGGGTGCAGCTCTTATCGCTGGCTTCCAGGTCGGCGCGCAGCCAGGCTGCCTGGGCGGAATCCGCTCCGCAGTCTTCGCCGCAGTTGCTGTTGAGAGAGACGATGTGCCAGTCGCCCAGGTCGTACGAATAATAGCCCAGTCCATAGGGACCCGCGGCCTCGCCGAAGTAGTCGAAGTACGGCCCACCCTGCTCGGTGAACCAGTCGTGGTTGCCGGGGCTGGGGCGGATGCGGTCCTTAAAGCGGCCCCAGGTTTCCTCGAAACACACGCTGTATTCCAGCGGCTGCCCCATGCTCTGGGCGTTGTCCCCGGCGGTAAATACCACCGCTTCTGTGTTACGGTTAAGCAGGGCCTCGATCAACGCGGCGGTATGGGTATCGCCCGCCTGCCCGCATACGCTGATATCCCCCGCGCCCACCAGCACTGCCGGGAGCGGCTCTGGCGTAATGACCGCGCCAGGACCAGCCCAGTTTGCTGCGCCCAGGCCCCGGAAGAACGGGGCATCCGCCATCCCTGGTAAGGCAAGGATCACCGTCAGGGTGAGGATGAGCACCACTGCGGCTGCGATTCCGGCGCGAAGCATCATAGATTACCCCCTTTATGAAAGCAGAACCTATTCCAGGAACTGGATGCACATAGGCACGGCGATTTCCGTTACCTGCCCGGTTGGGGAAAGCTCACCAGTATTCGAGTCAATACGGAAGGAAACAATCGTGCCGCTGTCCTGGTTGGCAACGAGGAGAAACGTACCGGTAGAGTCGATGGCAAAGTTGCGCGGGGTCTGGCCCTGCGTTGATTGGTGTCCAACCAGGTTCAGCTTTCCGGTCGCCGGGTCCACGGAGAAGATCGCCAGGCTGTCGTGCCCGCGGTTGGTGGCGTACAGGAATTTGCCATCCGGCGTGAGGTGCACGTCCGCGCTTTTGTTGAATTCCTTGAAATCGGCGGGGAGCAGCGCAACGGATTGAATCTCGGTAAATGCCTGGGCCGCGGCATCAAACAGGTAGGCAAGCAGCGTAGAAGCCAGTTCATTGAGCACGTAGAAACTGCGGTGATCCGGAGAGAAGGCCATGTGGCGCGGGCCGGAGCCGGGTTCCGTCTCCAGGGCGGGCACGGCATGGGGATTCAAAAGCCCTTTTTGAGTGTCGAAATCATACAGCATCACCTTGTCGATGCCCAGGTCCGCCGCCAGCACCAGGTCGCTGCCGGGGGCCAGCATCACCGAATGGGCATGGGGCCCTTCCTGGCGCTCCTTGTTGGGGCCAGACCCACTGTGCTGGACCAGCGCGGTGTACTTGTCCAGCTTGCCGTCCTCGCCGAGGGGCAGCACGGTCAGGCTGCCGCCCATATAGTTGGCGGTCAGCACCCACTTTCCGCTGGGGTGCACAGTTACATAAGCCGGGCTTTCCCCACCCACCGCCTGGGCATTGATGAACGTCAGCGCGCCGCTGGCCCGGTCGATGGCATACGAACTGACCCCCACGCCGGGCTGTCCCCACTCACTGACGGCGACCAGGTAGCGACCGGTAGGGTCAATGGTGAGAAAAGAAGGGTTAGGCGGCCCGCCGGCCTTGCTCAACAGCGTCAGCCCGCCGGTCGCGGGGTCCATGCGGTAGGCGAAAATGCCCTCCTCGCGGTGCTGCCTGCCGGGGCCAAAGGTGTAAGTGCCGACGAAAACCAGCGGCCCGTTGGAAGCAGGCGGCAGCACAGCCGTCGAAGCGGCAGCGGTGACGGGCGCATCAGGCGTTCCTTGCGCTGACTGAGGAGTGGGAGTGCCCGCGGGCTGCGCGGTACACGCGCAGAACAGCACGAGCGCGCCGGTGCAGAATATTTTCCAAAAGGACATGAGGCATACTTCCTGAAGAGAGGATATCGACAAGAAGTATTATATATCAAGAGGGGGTTTGGCCCGCAGTGCA
>CAYTHO010000053.1:0-39841 GCA_964437595.1 uncultured Anaerolineaceae bacterium | reverse complement strand
TTCTGAGACAGGTTATACCAAGTCACTTATCAAAGCATGCTTGACAAACTACTAGGATAAGATTATCCCTACCACCGTTATCTGAAAACCTTTATTGACGTCTCTTTCCAAGTAAAATATTATCATGTCCTCCGGCCTCCTCCGCTCCTGGATCGACCCTCCTCCCGTCGATGTCCCCGCCGATTTCGCTGCTGCGATCGGCGGGCACCCGCTGGTGGCGCGCATCCTCGTCCAGCGCGGCATATCTGACCTTGCCGCCGCCCGCGCTTACCTCGACCCGGATTCCTTCACTCCCGCTCCGCCCGAGGCGCTGCCGGGGATGATCCCGGCCTGCCAGCGCATCGAGCGCGCCATCCGCCAGGGCGAGACGATCTGCGTGTGGGGCGATTTCGATGTGGACGGGCAGACCGCCACCACCCTGCTGGTGGAGGCCCTGCGCGGGCTGGGGGCAAAGGTGATTTACCACATCCCGGTGCGGGCCAAGGAGTCGCACGGGGTAAACGTGGAGGTTCTCGCCGCGCTGCTGGACGGTGCGGAAGCTGGTGGAAACGCCGTCCGCCTGCTGCTGACCTGCGATACGGGCATCACCGCGCATGAGGCGGTGGAAACCGCCAAACAGCGCGGGCTGGACGTGATCATCACCGACCACCACACCCTCCCGGAAACCCTGCCCGGCGCGGACGTGATCCTCAACCCGCGCCTGCTGCCGGAGGGGCACGCGCTTTCCGGGCTGCCGGGAGTGGGCGTGGCCTACAAGCTGGTCGAGGCGCTCTACCAGCAGGCCGGGCGCGCGGAAGAAACCGCAAATTTCCTCGACCTGGTGGCGCTGGGCATTGTAGCCGATATCGCCATGCAGAGCGGCGACACGCGCTACCTGCTCCAGCGCGGGCTGCCCGTGCTGCGCCAGACCCAGCGCGCCGGCCTGCTGCTACTGTTCGAGCTGGCCGGGCTCCAGCCGGCTTTCCTCACCGAAGAGCACATCGGCTTCGTGCTCGGCCCGCGCCTGAACGCGCTGGGACGGCTGGACGATGCCAACCCCATCGTCGAGTTCCTGACCACGGAAGATGCCGGGCGGGCGCGCGTGCTGGCGACTCACCTGGAAGGCCTCAATGCCCGCCGCCGCCTGCTCACCGCCCAGGTGCTGCGCGGCGCGCAGGAACAGATCGAAAAGGACTCCAGCCTGCTGGAACAAGCCGCGCTGGTGCTGTCGCACCCGGAATGGCCCGGCGGAGTGGTGGGCATCGTCGCCAGCGAGCTGGTGGAGCGCTACAACCGCCCGACCATCCTGCTCACCGCGCCGCCCGGGCAGCCCGCGCGCGGATCGGCTCGCTCCATCGAAGGCGTCAACATCACCGAGGCGATTGCTTCGCAGAAGGCGCTGCTGCACGGCTACGGCGGGCATCCCATGGCCGCCGGGCTGTCGCTCGACCCGGCCAACCTGCCCGCCTTCCGCAGAGGGCTGTCGCGCTACGTGGAAAAGGCGCTGGGCGGCGCGGCCCCCCCACGGCCCACCCTATCCATCGACGGGCAGGTGCGCCTCTCTGACCTGACCCTCGACCTGGTGGCCGACCTGGAGCGCCTGGCCCCCTTCGGCGCGGGTAACCCGCCGCTGGTGCTGAGCATCCCGCGCCTGAACGTGCTGGCCTCCAGCACCATCGGGCGCGACGGCAGTCACCTGCAGGTGGTGGTGAAGGACGAGTTCGACCAGACCCGCCGCGTATTGTGGTGGGGCGGCGCGGACTGGCCGCTGCCCGAGGGTCCCTTCGACCTGGCCTGCGTGGTGCGCGCCAGCAACTACCGCGGCCAGCGCGACGTGCAGGTGGAATGGATCGATGCTCGCCCGGTGGAGGCCCCCGAGATCGACCTGCGCCGCCGGTTGGCCGTCATCGACCAGCGCGGGCTGGACCATCCCCTGCCGGTGCTGCAGCAGATTGCGGCAGATGCCGCCGTGGCGGATGCCGCCGTAGCGGATACGGCATGGATAGACACTGCCGGGGCAGGCGTGGTAGGGGTAGAGATCCCACCCGAAGCCGGGACTCCCACTCCTGCCGACATAGGAGTGGCGGCTTCAGCCGAAGCAGCGACCGCTACTCCAGGCGCGGCCCCGGCTCTGGCCGAAGCGGGCACCGGGGACGGCGGCGCGGCGCGCGTCATCATCTGGGCCGAAGCTGAAGCATTGGATAAATTGGAAGCCGCCCACCTGCCCGTCCGCGACCGCGCCCGCCTCGAACCAGCCAGCACGCTGATCATCTGGACCACCCCACCCGGGCGCGGCGAGTTGCAAACCGCGCTGGATGCGGTCAAACCGCGCACGGTGATTATATTCTCGGTCGATCCGCTGGACGCCGCGGGGCCGGACAGCCTGGAGACCTTCCTCAAGCGGCTGGCCGGGCTGGTCAAGTTTGCCCGCGAGAAGCTGGGCGGCGTCGCTCCGCTGGCCCGGCTGGCATCCGCCACTGCGCAGCGCGAGGCGACAGTGCGATTAGGGCTGCAGTGGTTGGAAGCAAAGGGCCTGGTTCAGGTGGAAATCGAGGATGGACAGGTGCGCCTGGACGCGCCCCAGGCGGCAAGCGCGGAGAAAGCTGAGGGGATTCTGGCCCAACTGCGCGCGCTGCTCGAAGAAACCGCGGCCTACCGGCGCTATTTCAAGACGGCGGAAAAAGAGAACCTGCTGTAAGCGCAACCATTCCCCGTCCTACCGAACAAACCAGGACGGTCAATGCGCTCACTCTTTCTCCACCATCTCCACAAACACTGCAACGATCTGCGGGTCAAATTTCTGCCCGGACTGTTCTTTCACATAAGCCAGCGCATCGGCTTTCTTCCAGGGCGGCCGGTACGGCAGGGCGTGCGTGAGCGCATCCCACACCTCGACGATGGCCGCCATGCGCGCGTACAGCGGAATCGCTTCGCCGCTCAGCCCGTGCGGGTAGCCGGTGCCGTCCCAGTTCTCGTGGTGATAGCGCACGATCTCGGCCACTGCTTTCGGACCCTGCGCCTGGTTGACGATCTGGTAGCCCAGTTCGGGATGGCGCTTCATCACTTTCCATTCTTCCTGAGTCAGCGGACCGTGCTTGCCGGTAATCTTGGCTGGGATCTGCGTTTTGCCCACATCGTGCATCAACATGCCCTGGCGCAGGTGTGCCAGATCGGATTCCGAAACACCCATTTCCTTGCCAAGGCGCACGATCAACCGCGCCGCGCGCTCGGAATGCTTCAAGCGCTGGATGTTGGCTTGGTCTAGTGCTTTTCCGAGACCTTCTACTGCGGCGGTGTCCGCGGCACTGTCCGCGGCGTCTTGGCTGGCTGTCATGGTGGTTTCTCCCAAAAACTGAGGATTAATCAAACCGAACATGGGTATGTTGGTATTATTTTAGCCCGCTTTGGCTGTGGAGGCAACCGTAAAGAAGGGCGCAGCGCGGGGCTAGATGGATCGGGGTGATGGATCTTATCGCTGCTCCCCTACCTACACGCAACCCGTATGGATCGGGCGTAGGGGCGCAGCGGTTCGAAGAGGCTTCGTTACCATCCTCGGCTGCGCTGCGCCCTGGGGTGATCCGCCAACGCATTAGCGTGGAAATGCACCGGCAGCACGGGGGATTCTTGCTGGCGCGAGCGGCGGCGAGGTTGCTGCGCAACCTTAGACCCCCGCCCTGCTTGAACCACGATGACGCAAAGACATGAAGGAAGCGCCACACCAGGGGCGCGTCGCGACTTCCTGTCGCGCCGACGCACCCGGCTGGAATTGCCCGGCGCCGCGGCGTGGAAGTTCGCCAGCCGCGCCTGGATCGGACACAGGGGCGCAGCGATTTAACCTCGGCTGCGCCTCTGCAATAACGATCGAAAACCCCGCTCGGGACTCCCCTAACTGGATGCGCTGGCGTAGCGCTTGATTCCGCCGCGGAACAGCGCAGACGCCGCCGCCAGGATCAATAGGGCGAAGGCCAGCCCGCCCAGCACGGCGGGCAGCGCGGCCCGCCCGGTCAGCGCTTCAGCGGGCAGGGTGGTGATCAGCCCCACCGGCACCAGCCAGGTGAGCAGCCAGCGCAGCCCGACGGGGTAGATGCCCACCGGGTAGCGCGCGAGCTGAATCAGCGCGTCGAACACCCAGGTGAACAGGAACCCCGGCGACCAGAACACCAGCGCCGAAAAAGCCAGCAGCAGCCCATAAATCAAGATCACGCCCGCCGCCAGGGCCAGGAAGAAGACCCCCAGGCGCGCCGCGTTCAGGTCGACGCCCGCAGAGATCACCGCCCAGGCAACCACCGCCAGGCCCAGCCCCAGGTCCAGCAGGGCGAACGGGCGCCAGGCGCGGAACGAAGCCAGGAACTGCACATCAACCGGGCGCAGCAGGGTAAAGTCGAAGCGCCCGGTCCACAACTCGCCGTCCATCCCGGCCAGCGACTCGAGCGAGGGGCCCAGGCACACCTGGCGCAGCGCGCTGATGACGAGGTACACGCCCAGCAGCGCCAGGGTAGCCGAGAAATCCCAGCCGCGGATGGCCTGCACCTGCCCGAACAGCACCCACAGGCCCACCACCGCCGTCAGCAGGTTGAGCGCCGAGGTGAGCAGGTTGATCCAGAAGTTGGCCCGGTACGCCAGTTCCGCCTGCACCGCCGCGCGGATAAAAAGACCGATCAGCCGGATGTACTTCATCGCTAGCCTCCTACCGCCGTGTAACGCCTGACGCCCTGGGCCCACAGCCCGCGCGCCGCGATCAGCGCCAGGGCCAACCAGCCAGCCTGCACCGCCAGCCCCAGCCCGGCTTCCGCCGGGGAAAGCTGCCCGGTCAGCAGTTCAACTGGGAAGCCTACCATGTAGCGGAACGGCAGCCACAGCGCCCAACCGCCCAGAGCTTCGGGCAGCAGCGCCACCGGCGCCACCAGCCCGGAAAAGACGAACACCAGCGAATCCTGCACCACCAGCAGCGCGTCGGCGCGGGTGGACCAGAAGGCCAGCTCGGCCACCGCCATGCCCCAGAAAGTGCGCAGCCCCCAGGCCATCACCAGCGCCGGGACGAACAGCAGCGCGTCCAGCGGGCGGATATGCAGTTCAGGCCGCAGCAGCAGCGCCAACAGGGCCGTCACCGGCAGCAGGAAGGTCATGTACACCACCTTCCCGGCGAACTCGCTGGAGAGGAAGCTGTACAGGGGCGGGATGGGCCGCAGCAGCCAGGCGTTCAGCCCGCCGTAGCGGATCTCGTCCCCCACCGTCCAGTTGGCCTGGGAGTAGGTGAACTGGTTGACCACGATCAGCACCAGGTAGTAGGCGACAAACCCGCCCCGGTCCAGCCCGCCGATGCTGCCGTCGCCCGCCGCCGCCATCCACACGAACAGGGCGATCAGCGGGGGGATCATCCACAAGAAGGCCAGGATGAAGAAAAAGCCGCGATGCTGCAGCCAGGAGAGCAGCGTGCCGCGCACCAGCGCCAGTCCGCCTTTATGGTTCATCCTGCACCTCCGCCCCGGATTGGTATACCTGGTCGATCACGGCTTCGATGGGCGGGTCCACCACGGTCAGGTCGGCCACCGGGTAACGGTTGAGCAGCGCGGCGGTGACCTGCGACGTTTCAGCGCGCGCCACGCGCAGGGCGTAGCTGCCCTCGGCAGTGGGGCCTTCCGTTTCCATCTCCACCAGGCTGCCGCCGCTGAAGGCGGCCAATTCCGCGCCCAGCGCGCCGTTTTCACCCGCCGAAGGCGCGGACAGCGTGAGCTGGATGATCTTAAACGGCGCCAGCCGCTCGGTCAGCCCGCCCAGGGGGCCGTCGTACAGCAGCCGCCCGTGGTGAATGAGGATCACCCGCGGGCACAGCGCGGTCACGTCGGCCATGTAGTGACTGGTGAGGATGATGGTGGCGCCCGAGCGGCGGTTGTACTCTTTCAGAAACGCGCGCAGGCGCACCTGCATGGATACGTCCAGGCCCAGGGTTGGCTCATCGAGGAACATCACCGCCGGGCGGTACAGCAGGCCCGCCACCAGCTCGCACTTCATGCGCTCGCCCAGCGACAGGTTGCGCACTGGCTTCTTCAGGATTTCCTCCATTTCTAGCAGCGCGATCAGCTCGTCCAGCGTCTGGCGGAACTGGTCCGGGGGCACGCTGTACATCTCGCGCAGCACGCGGAACGAATCCAGCGGGGGAATGTCCCAGATCATCTGGCTTTTGTTGCCCAGCACCATGCTGATGCGCCGCAGGAAGTCCGGCTTGCGCTCCCAGGGCACGTAGCCAGCCACACGCGCCTCGCCCGCGGTGGGGTACAGCAGCCCGGAGAGCATCTTCAGCGTAGTGGTCTTGCCCGCGCCGTTCGGCCCGATGAACCCGACCACTTCCCCGGCCTGGATACAAAAATCAACGCCGCGCACGGCTTCGACGTTGCTGTAACGGCGGTGGGTGAAATCGCGCAGCGCGGCGGCCAATCCTTCGCCGCGTTCCGGCGTGCGGAAAGTCTTGGTCAACTGCTTGACCATGATTTGAGGTTGTTCCATTGGCACACTCCAAAGTTTTTTTGTCTCGCTATTTCATTGTAAAACCTTGGGGCGCAATGGGAGAGTTTGAAGGATTTGGTTTATTTGCCAGGCGGAAAACCGGCATCGTCCGGGCACGCATCCAGGTGGGCGGTCACGTCGATGTAATCATACGGGCGCGGCAGCAGCACAAAATATCCGCGGTTATCGAGCATGGGCAGATTTGTCCCAAAGTACTGGTTAAACACCAGCCGGAAGGTGTTAACCGGGGAAATATCGCGTGGTACGGCGGCGGATTCGACCCCTGGCAGGAAATAGGCGTTGAGGATGGGCATGCGCTCGCGCAGGCAGGTTTTCTCCCACGAGAGCCAATCGGTCAGCGCGCCGGGGCCGTGGTCGCCCTGCAGGATGATCACTGGCGGCGTATCCGACTGGTCCTGGATGGCGACAACCAGGTCCTCCATCACGCGGTCTACGTACAACAACTGGCGGCGGTAATTGGCCAGGTAATGCTCGCGCCCGCCCGCGTAAGTGGTACCGTCGCCCCAACCGCGCGGCGCCAGCGGGCCGCCGTTCTCATCGAACACGAAGGGGGGGTGCGGCACTACCAGGTGCGCGAAGACGAACTTGGGCCCCGGGATGTCGATGGTTGACCGCAGGTCGGCGAAGGCCTGGGTGGTCTCCGCGCGGCGCTGGTCGCCTACCACCTGGTCGACCCAAAAGATCGCCATGGTGCGCGCCAGCAGGGTTTCCTCGAAGTAGCTCAGCCAGCGCCCGCCGTGCAGGTACACATCCGCGGTGGATACCTCGGTCATTTCGAAGCCGGTCGCCATGGCGACCGTTGTGTAGCCCTGCGCCTTGAGGAAGCGCTGCACCGCGCTGTCTTTGATCAACCGGCGGTAGGCTTCGTAATCGTTGGCCTGGGGGCGCGGCTCCATTAATGCGTCGAGATAATGATAATTAAGCGACGAAGCCAGCGAAAGCATGGTGCGGGCATAATTGGTATTGCTCTGCTCTGCTACCGTAAAGCCGCGCTGTTCCAGGAACCGGGTAAAATCGCTGTTATCGACCGCATGGATCTCCGCCAGCGAGTCGCTGCGCCCGTAGCCATCCAGGATGATGTAGTAAATATCCGGTTTCTGGCCGCCAGAAACCACCGCAGGTGATAGAGCGGGGATATTCTTGAGCGGTATCGGACCAGCCAGCAGGATGCGCCCGTAATACACGCCCAATGGGTACAGCGCGGTAACCAGCGCCGCCAGGGCAAACACATTGGCGATCAGATTCAGCGGCAGCGGATCGCGCAGCTTGCGCGCCAGCAGCCACGTTCCGATGATCAACCCGGCGGCCCAAAAAGCCATCAAGACATTGAGCTGGCCCAGCAGCGACCCGGCGGGCAGCATGCCCTGCAGCGCCATATACACCTGCCCAAAGGTGAAGAACATCACCACGATGAAAGAGGTAACCACCCCAGCCTTTTGCGGGCTGCGCAGAAGCAGCCAGAACAGCCCAAAGAACAGCAGCGTTCCAACCAGGCTCCAGGTCAGCGAGCGTAAAGACTGCCCGAAGGTGATTTCGATGATGTTGTCCGCCAGCAGCGAGAGCGCCGGAAATACCGCCAGCAGAAACGGGTGCAGGGGAAGGGTGCGCAGCGACAACCTAGGCATGGATCTGTTCAACACGCTGCTACCTCATTTCCCCTTCCACCGGCTGGTCTTCGATACGCAGCCAGGTTTCGAGCTGCTGCTCAAAAAACTGCGCCACATCCGGCGAATCCAGGCCGCTGACCAGCTTCACATCCTGGTCGTCCTGTTTGAGGGCGTGCAGTTCGTAAGAACGGCGCGTACCGCCTTTTCTGGTATAGCTCACGCGCTCTTTACAGTACAACTGCTTGATATCGGCTGTGTTCAGTACCTTTTCCCCCGGCCAGGGCAGCGGATCGAACCAGACGGACAGCTTGTCCTGGGTCAATTCAAGGTGCGTGCGGTTCAAGAAACCAGCCAGGGTGGTATAAACCATGAAGACGCCCACCGCCACGTGAATAATCGGGAAGAGCAAGAAAACGACCGGCGCCCCGCCGGAAATCGATATACTGTACCAGACAATCAGGAAACTCACCCAGACCACTGAAAAGACTGCGGTAAAGATGTACTTCGCAGAAAACCAGCGCTGAACGAGCATGGCGCCCAGCCCGTCTTTCACAATTTGCACGCTGTCGGGTTTGGTAACCCGCGCACGCAGCGGCGCTTTCTTTTCGGCAGGCTGCATGGCAATCTGCAAGATATGCGCGTTGCCGCAGTACCCACAGGTGAAGCGATTCGAGTCTTCGGGAACTTTTACCTGCGCCCCACAGGATGGACACGATAATGTGATGATGTTTGCGCTGCTCATCTTCAATATTTGATCATTTTCCGATAATGATTACCAGGCAGTACCGCCTGCCCGGCGTTACTACGCCTGTTCGTGCGACATGGTATGGATGGGCAGCAGCACGTAGAATTTTGCGCCCGGGCAGTGTTCTTCATCATGGCCAGAACTCTCCGCCCAGATGCGCCCATCATGCGCTTCCACAATCCCGCGCGCGATGGTCAGGCCCAACCCTGGCCCGGCGCCCTTGAACTTGGTATCCCCGGTCGAGTGCAGCAGCACATCGCCTACGCGATAGAATTTCTCAAAGATGCGCTCCAGATCGTCCCTGGCAATGCCAATGCCCGAATCCGAAACCACAATTTCCACATAGCGCTCGTTCAGCGGATCATCCGCTGCCCCGCCAACGCTAACCACACCGCTGCCTGAGTCAGCGCCGCGGGAAGGGCCCGAGCCGTTCCCGGAACCACCATCGCTCGCGCCTGTGCCCTGCAGCCGGGTGTTAATCACCGACAGATTAAGCGGGTCGTTGACCCGGTCAGACGCGCGGGCAGCAGACGCGACACCCGGCGCCAGAGACACCCGCGCGGGCACCCGCCGGTCTTCCGTGGTGACCACCCGCCCGGTAATGCGGATCTGCCCGCCGTCGGGGGTGGCCTTGATGGCGTTCTGGATCAGGTGCGAAAACACCTGGGTCAGGCGCTTGCCGTCCGCCACGATGGTGGGCAGCCCGGCCAGCCCGCGCACGGAAACCGTCTGCTTGCGTTCTTCCAGGCCCTTCGACCAGCCATCGATGGCTACCGTGATGACCGAGGAAATCGAAACCGGCGCGCGCATCAGGTCGAGGGTTTTGGTATCCAGCTTGGATACATCGAACATGGTCTCGACGATTTCTTCCAGGCGGCGGGCGGCCTTGCGCACGCTGTCCACCATCTGCACGCCCACCGCCGGGGGCAGCTCATCGCTTTTGATCATTTCGCCCAGGATATCGTTGTACCCGATTACCTGGGTCAGCGGGGTGCGCAGCTCGTGCGAGGCAATGTTGATAAAGTCCGACTTGGCCCGGTCCAGGCGTGCAAGCTCCACGTTGGCGGCTTTAAGATCCTCGTTGAGGCGCTCATTTTCGAGGTTGCGCAGCTTGAGGTCCTGGAACAGGCGGGCATTCTCCAGCGCCACGGCGGTCTGGTCGGCGAGGGTTTGCAGAAAGTCCAGATCCTCATCGTAATAGCGGTCGCCGGAGGCTTTCGGCCCCAACGCCAGCAGGCCGATCCAGTTTTCCTTGGCATAAATGGGCACGAACACGTCCATGTGCAGGCCGGTCAGCCACTCGCGCTCCTGCGGCTCCATCATCTGAAAGCGCGGCTGCAGGTCAATATCGTACTGCTGCAGGGGATGGTGCTCGCGGCGCAGATAGTAAGCAACCGGGTTCTTGGCCGAAAGGTGCCCCTCGGGCATTTCTTTACCCAGGCCGCTGACCGAGCGCAGGACGAAATACGCGTCTTCACTGGCCAGTTCTTCCTCCTGGCCCAGGAATACGCGGGCCCAATCATTGTCGCCGCTGCCGGCAGAGAAGGGGCCCAGCTCGTGGTTAACGGTAACCAGCGCGCCGTGGGTAATTTCCATCGCCTCGCTGATCAGCCCCACCACTACGGTCGCCAGCACTTCCATGTCCAGGATGTTACTGATGCTCATACTGTATTCGGAGAGCGTCTGGCGCGAGTCGTAGCGCGCGCCGGTCATCCAGCGGCTGACAAAGCGCTTCACCATTGCCAGCAGTGGGTTGAACAGCACTGCCAGCACCAGCGCCAGGATCGCCGCCGCCAGCAGCGGGTCAAAACCGGGCACGTTCTTATAGATGTACTGGATGGCAAAATACCCGCCCGCGTACACCATCACCGTCAGCAGCAGCATGATCAGGTAGCTGGCAGAGCGGCGGACCGACATGCGCAGGTCGGGCAGGTTATGCGTCAGCAGCACGAATACACAGATGCCCTGCGCCACCGTGTGCAGCAGGATACCGGGGATCACCAGCATCGCCAGGGAAAACGCCTGCCCGATGATCGCCAGGCTGACCGCCACCGACCAGTACTTGATGCGGTTGCGGTGCAGAGGGGAAATTGTCTCGTGGTAGTTGCGGTAGGTTACCAGCAGCACCCAGCCCATGAAGATGCCCCAGCCGGTCACCAGCACGGCATAGGCCGCCATCCAGCGCAGGATGATGTAGCCGCTGCCCACCGGCAGATACAGCAGGGTATCAGGCAGGCGGAACGGGTTTTCATACAGCACCGCCGCGCCAGCCAGCACCACCAGCCCGCCAATCCAGCCAAACCAGCCAGTGCCTTTCTTACGCTGGAAGAGCCGGGTAAGCTGGAAGAGAACGACCGAAAGGGCCAGCAGTATGTACAGCGTGATGCGCGCCAGGGCGTAGTTATCGAAACCGGCTACCAGGCGCAGAGACTGCAAGCGGAACAGCCCCTGCGCCACCACCCACCCCAGCGATACCAGAATATACACGCCCAGCAGCACCTGGGTAGCTCCCAGGTCCAGGATGCCCAGGCGCTGCCCGCGCGCGCGCAGCACGGCTACCAGCATGCCCAGGTTAGCAATGATGGCAAGCCCAAGAACAACCAGAACCGGATCGGCAAACTGCATGCGATTGGTGACCTTATCCAAACAAAGTATACTGGATTTTAGCGGATGTGAGAACGTCAAATTTTTATGTGATTTTTACGCCCCTTTCAGTATAGATCAAAATTAAGGGAATGGCAATTCCAGCTGCATTGCGAATTTGTTAGGAAAAGTGGGAAAATCTCTCCTATAATTAGGTCGCAGAAATTATTTCGGGGGGCCTGTGAAAATTGATTTACACGTACACGCCAAAGAACGATCGCACTGCGCGAAAATCAGCGAAGAAGAGCAGATCCAGTCCGCGCAGCGGGCCGGGCTGGACGGGCTGGCCATCACCGACCACAATAAGCTGGTCCCTACTGCCCGCCTGGCCGAGTTGAACCGCAAATACGCGCCGTTTCGCATCTTCACCGGCATCGAGGTCAGCGCGGACCGCGAGCACTGGATTGTCTTGGGCGTACGCGACCCGCTGCTGGAGCTGCCCGGCTGGCGCTACCCCGACCTGCGCGACTTCGTGCGCTGGAAGGGCGGGTTCATCGCCCTGGCCCACCCGTTCCGCGCATCCGACGACATCCGCGCCGATATCTACCAGTACCCTCCAGACGGCATCGAAATCGCATCGTTCAACACCGAGGCGCGCTGGGAGAATGACATCCGCAAACTGGCGGAGCGCTTTGGCCTGACCCTGCTGCGCAACACCGATGCGCACTTTGCCGGGCAGATGGGCGCGTACTATAACGAGCTGCCGGTAACGGTGGAGACCGACCGGGACCTGGTGAAGGTCCTGCGCGAGATGAAGGTCACCCGCCTTATTCCCAGCGCAGATCCCCTACCTGCTTAAGAACCTGCGGGCCGAACAGGGCGAGCGCCAGGTCAAAAGCCTGCTGGGGACTGGTCTCGCGGATGGGATGCACCATTAAACGCAGGCGCAGGGGCGGCTGGTGCCAGCCAACGGTCTGTAGATATTCAATTCCGCCCAACAGGCGTGCGCCCTGCCGCTGGTAAAACCCAATGCGCCGCTCCGCCAGTGCGGCGGCCTCAGGAGTGGTCATTTCGTTTGGGTCTTCCACGTCGAAGATCAGCGTGCGAAAGCGCGGGGCCAGGCGCTCGATCAGGCAGTGGTAGATGCTCGCGCCGATACCCCGCCCGCGCATGCCTGGGTCCACCGCGAAATACCCCAGCAGCGCCGCTTCCAGATCCTCAGGCTCATAATAGAAAAGGATTCCGGCAAGCGCCGGAAGCGGGCCGGCCTCACCAGGGGCGCCAGGCTCGCCGCCCGTATCGGCGGCTTCTGAAGCCACCTGGACCGCGATCAGGTGACTGCCTGTGTTCCCTTGCGCGTTCAGGCGCAGCACGCCCAAGATGTTCGACACCAGCAGGCGCTCCCCCGGCGGGAAGGCGGTTTCGTACAGGTCCAGCCAGGGGAGCAGCAGCGGGTCGTTGAGATCGCGAATCTCAACCAGCTCGATCAATGCATTCCTTCAGGTTCAGGCCACAAAGGGGTCATCTCGTAATCGGCGACCATCTTCTGCATATCGGCCTCGGCGGGGACCTGCCCGGCGAAGCGGCTGGCGGCATCCAGGATCATCGGTAGGATTTTCAGATCGCCGGTGGAATTGAGATAGACCCCACCCGGCTGGCCCAGCACCCAGTGAACGGCCTTGTCCACGGCGGCCTGGTCATTTAAGGGTTCGTACCAGCAGGTAGCAAAGCGCTCCCGGTCACCCCAGGGCCGGCGGCAGGTGGATTTAATGGTCTGCACCGCCACGTTTTTGGCCTGGCAGACCTTCACCAGCGCGTCGAAATCGGCGCGGTAGGCGGGAATCTGGTACAGGGGGTAGTTGAGCGGCAGCAGGACCGAATCGAAGTCAAAGCGTTCCAGCGCGCGCATGTGGATGATTGGGGCGTGCAGGGTGTGCGAGGTGATGCCGATGAAGCGCACCAGCCCCTGCTGGCGAGCCTCCACCGCTGCTTCCAGGGCGCCGCCCGGCCCCAGCACCTGCTCCATTTCTTCATCCTCGATCACCGCGTGAAGCTGGATCAGGTCAAGGTGGTCGGTCTTCAGCCGTTCCAGCGAGCGGTGGATCGATTCCTTCGCGGATGGATAATCCCGGTCGCCGGTTTTGGTAGCCAGGAAGAAATCCTGGCGGTGCTTCGCCATCCACGGGCCCAGGCGCAGCTCGGCGTCGCCGTACGAAGCGGCGGTGTCGATGTGGTTGACCCCGTACTTGAGCAGCAGCTCCAGGGTCTGGTCCGCTTCGGCCTGGGGTGAAGACCAGAACGCGGCGGAACCAAACAGAATGCGCGTGCTGGCGTGCCCGGTTCGTCCAAAAGGCATTGTCGATATCATATCCACCTCCTTATGGATTTCGAGCGCCCGTGCAGGCGCTCGATTACTACCACAGTTCGTTAGTTGGTTTCTCCATTCGCAAAATGCACCATAGCCGGGCGCCCGATGGCGTAGACGTTGAAGCCCAGCTCGTACAGCGCGCGATGATCCAGAATATTGCGCCCATCGAAGATGAAGGCCGGTTTCGCCATATCGGCTAGGATGCGCGCAAAATCCAGGGTTGTAAACTGCTTCCACTCGGTGAGGATGGCAATGGCGTGCGCGCCCTGGGCGGCAGCATACGGGTCTTCTTCAAAGGTGATCTTTTTGGCGTCCTCGCCCAGGTCGAATTTAGCGTTGGGTAGGGCGTGCGGATCGCACAGCACAATGTCGGCGTGCTCCTCCAGCAGCCCGCGGCACACCGCCAGGGCCGGCGACTCGCGTGTATCGCCCGTGTCGGCCTTGAACGCCGCGCCAAACAGGGCCACGCGCTTGCCCGCCACCGTGTTGAACATCGATGTAACCATGTTGCTGACAAAACGCTTTTCCTGGTACTCGTTCATGCGCACCACCTGTTCCCAGTAGGCGGCAACTTCATTCAGCGCATAAAACTCGCACAGGTACACCAGGTTGAGGATATCCTTCTTAAAGCACGACCCGCCAAAGCCCACGCTGGCGCGCAGGAACTTGGGCCCGATGCGGCTGTCGGTGCCGATGGCCCGCGATACTTCGCTGACGTCCGCGCCGGTTTTCTCGCACAGGGCCGAGATGGCGTTGATCGACGAAATGCGCTGGGCCAGGAAGGCGTTGGCAACCAGCTTGGAAAGCTCGCTCGACCATAGGTTGGTAGTCAGGATGCGTTCGCGGGGAATCCATGAGGCATAGATATCCACCACCTGCTGGACGGCTTTCTGCCCGGAGGGCGTCTCGCGGCCCCCCACCAGCACCCGGTCGGGGTCTTCCATATCCCGAATGGCAGTGCCTTCCGCCAGGAACTCGGGGTTGGAGAGCACATCGAAGTGCAGCCCGCGGTTGTTGGAGTTCAAAATACGCTCCATCGCCTCAGCGGTGCGCACCGGCAGGGTGCTTTTCTCCACCACAATCTTGGAGGTGGCGGAATTTTCCAAAATCTGGCGCGCGGTTTTCTCCCAGTACTGCAGGTCGGCGGCTTTGCCCGCGCCCTGCCCGAAGGTCTTGGTGGGCGTGTTGACGCTGACGAAGATGATATCGGCTTCGGCAATGTTGCGGTCGATCTCGGTGGAAAAGAACAGGTTGCGCCCGCGCGCGGCGCGCACCACCTCGTCCAGGCCGGGCTCAAAAATGGGCAGCTTATCCGACTGCCAGGCTTTGATGCGGGCCTCGTTGATATCGACAACCACAACCCTGTGCTGCGGGCAGTTTTTGGCAATGACAGCCATGGTCGGCCCACCGACGTAACCCGCACCGATGCAAAGAATGTTGGCCATGTATCGTTCTCCTGAATGCAAAATCAAAGGCCTCTCTCTGGTATGATCCCCACACGAAAGAGGCGCGATAGATCGATTATATCAAAGTTTGGAATGGTCCCAAAATACAACGTTTCGATAATTTGTATTACAATACGGCATCATTATATAGGAAATCCCATGACTACTCCAGACACCCACCGCCAGATTGCTGATTTGCTCTTCCCCGGCGTGCACGAGACGCCGGAGGACCTTTTCCGCCGCTACCCGCCGCGCGATCTGCCCCCCGGCGCGGTGGTGACGCGCTTCGCCCCCAGCCCAACCGGGTTCATTCACATTGGCTCGATCTACATTTCATTGATCGGGCGGCGGCTGGCTACGCAGAGCGGCGGGGTGTGGTTCCTGCGCATCGAAGATACCGACCAGCAGCGCGAGATCGAGCGCGGCGTGGAGCAAATTTTGGAGGCCATCGAGGCGTTCGGCTTCCAGCCCGACGAAGGCCCGTACGTGGTGGAAGACGCGCTGCGTGAGCGCGGCGCTTACGGGCCCTACAAGCAGAGCCAGCGCAAGGGGCTGTACGCCGTCTTCGCGAAGGCCCTGGTCGAGAAGGGCCTGGCGTACCCCTCCTTCCAGACCGCGCAAGAGCTGGACGCGATTCGCGCCGAGCAGGAACGCACCGGCGCGAAAACCGGCTACTACGGCCCGTGGGCCAAAGACCGCGACCTGGCGGTAGAAGATGTGCGGCGCAACCTGGCGGAAGGCAAGCCGTTTGTCATCCGCATCCACGCGCCTTATCCGGCCCGCCGCACCATCCATATCCACGATGCGATCCGCGGGCGGCTGGAAATGCCCGAAAACGACCAGGATTACGTGCTGCTCAAGTCCGACGGGCTGCCGACCTATCACCTGGCGCACGCCGTCGACGACCCGTTGATGCGCGTGACCCTTATCCTGCGCGCCGACGAGTGGCTTTCCACCCTGCCGCTGCACGTGCAGCTTTTCGAAGCGCTTAACCTGCCTATTATTGACTACGCGCACATCGCCCCGCTGGGTAAGATGGACGGGACCTCCAAGCGCAAGCTGAGCAAGCGCAAAGACCCCGAAGCGGCGGTAACCTACTACTACCAGAAAGGCTACCCGCGCCGGGCCATCCTCGAATATATCCTCAATATCGCCAACTCTTCCTTTGAAGACTGGCGCAGGGCCAACCCAGACGCACCGCTGGGAGACTTCGAGCTGAAGCTGGACCGCATGTCGAACAGCGCGGCGCTGTACGACCCGCTCAAGATGGATTCGGTCAGCAAGGATGTGATCGCCAAATACAGCGCGGCGGAAGTGTACGAGCAGGTGGTCGAGTGGGCTGGGCAGTACGACGCGCCGCTGGCACAAGCCCTGGCGGCGGACCCCGCATACAGCCAGCGCATCTTCACCCTGAACGCGGCGATGATGGGCCAGACCCAGCGCAAAGACCTGGCCTGCTGGTCAGATGTGCGCCGCGCTTACGGCTTCTTCTTCGACCCGCTGTACGCGGAATCGGTGCAGGGCGGGTACAACCTGCCCGCCGTCAAGCCCGAAGACCTGCCCGCCCTGCTGGACGGCTGCATCGCCAGCCTGAACAGCCTGGCGGACAAGGACACCTGGCTGGCCAACCTGCGCGCCTTTGGCGAATCCATCGGCTACACCACCGACCGCAAAGCCTACAAGCAGGAGCCGGGGCGCTTCAAGGGCGTCTTCGGCGACCTGATGATGGTGCTGCGCGTGGCGCTCACCAACCAGCAGCAGACCCCCGACCTGTACGATATGCTGCAGATTATGGGCGCGGAGCGGGCGGAGCGGCGCTTATCCCAGGCGCGCGCGACTCTTTAGGGAAGCGCGGCGGGGAGGCAGGAACCGGCTGGCTGCTCCAGCGGGGATGGGCTGCCTTTTAAAACCGCTCGCTGATCAACCAGGCCTTCGCCTGCTCGTGCTCGTCGAAGAAGCGCGCGTTCTCCGGCCAGCGGATTTTCCGGATCAGCGCGTACCAGGCCTTCTTCCAGCCCGGAATACCGATAACGGCCAGCTTGAAGATCGGGCTGCCGGGCCCGCCGGGGTGCGCGTTGAAGAAGTCGATGATCTCGGGCGTCATCCGGGTGTGGGCCATATCGAGGTCAATGCGCAGCGGGTCGCCAAAATGGCCGCGGATCATCTCCTCCGCCGCGGCAAGCTCCGCGGCTACCCCTTCGCGGTCAGCTTCATACCCGGCCAGGTTCAGGCCAAACACGGGAATTTCTTTCACGGTGATCCATACGGAACGAAGACGGCGGGGCATGTTCTTGAGTATAGCACGCCACTGGCGCACGCGGGTTTCGAAAGGCATTTGAAAGGAGCCGCCCAGAGCATGCGCGGTGGATTATGATATGATTATTCTATCTCGGTGAATTGTCTTTAACCGTGTCATGGGGTTCCTATCCAAGGAGGTAGGGTATGCAGCAGAATCAGTCGCGGACAACCTGGATTGTTTGCGGTGTTATCGCCCTGGTCGTGATTTGCGGAGGGGCGTTTTTCTTATTGGGCGGGCTGGGGCTGCTGGCGTATATCGGCGGGCAGGCAACGCCCACCCCGCAGGCGGCGCTGGCTACGCAAGCGGCGCCCACCCCGCAGCCAGAGGTGAAACTGGCCACCCCTATCCCCACCAACCCGCCCGCCGCGCCGGCAAGCACGGCCTCCACCGGAGAAATCGCGGGCATCCCGTATAAAGCAGTGGTGCAGATCATCGCCTTCGTACAGATCGAGGACCAGGTGGAACCGGCCTGGACGGGGTCCGGGTCGATCATCAGCCCGGATGGGCTGGTGCTGACCAACGCCCACGTGGTGCTCTCCGACCGCTATTACAAGGTCGAGTACCTGGTGGTCGCGCTGACCGGTCAGCCCGACGAGCAGCCGCAGCCCGCGTACATCGCGGAAGTGCTCCAGGCCGACGCGAACCTCGATATCGCCGTGATCCGCATTGAGAAGGATGTGCAGGGCAGCCCGGTCGACCGCGCCAGCCTCAACCTGCCCACCGTGCCCATGGGCGACTCGGACACGCTCAGCCTGGGCGATCCGCTGACCATCATTGGCTACCCCAATATTGGCGGTTCGACGATTACGCTGACCAAAGGGGAAGTGGCCGGGTTCACCGCCGAGCAGGATTACGGCAACCGCGCCTTTATCAAAACATCGGCGACGATTTCGGGCGGCAACAGCGGCGGGCTGGCCGCCGACAGCAGCGGCAGGATCATCGGCATCCCCACCCAGCTTGGCTACGGCGGCGACGACCAGTACGTGGACTGCCGCCGCCTGGTGGATACCAACCGCGACAACGTGATCGACGAGAAAGATAACTGCGTTCCGGCAGGCGGGTTTATCAACGCCCTGCGCCCGCTCAAGCTGGCCCAACCGCTGATCGATGCCGCCCGGCGCGGCGAGGTCAACATCCAGGAGGGCGCGGAAGGCGAGCAGGTTCAGGCGCCCACCGAAGAGCCCACTAACATCGTCTACCAGGACGACTTCTCTGACCCCACCTCCGGGTGGGATGAAGACACCTGGGACGCGGGCACGGTCGCGTACCAGGACGGCGAATACTGGATCAACGTTCAGAAAGAAAACTGGATGGTATGGTCGAACCAGGAACAGCAGTTGGATAACCTGGCGGTCAGCGTCGACACGCGCGTGATCGACCCCACCGGCGGGGGCGACTACGGCGTTATCTGCCGCTACCAGGATGAAGACAACTTTTACGCGCTAGAAATCAGCGAAGACGGCTACTACACCATCTGGAAGCGCGAGGCTGGCGAAGTGGTGTTCATCACCGATTGGGCGGCCTCCGAGTTAATCGTCCCGGACCGGTCGATCCGCATTCAGGCGGTGTGCGTCGACGATCACCTGATGCTGGGCGTGGACGGCGAGCTTCTGGCTGACGCCACCGACAGCAGCTTCACCACCGGCAACTACGGCATGATGGTCGGCACTTACGACAAGTCCAACCTGACCATCGCATTCGATAACTTTACCGTTTACCAGCCGTAGGACGGCGGCAGAATCAGGCCATTGGCCGGGCCTTTACAAACCGGTACAGCGCATAGATCATACCAATATCGAACAGCAGGACCAACGCCAGCATCCAGAAATTGGCGTAATTGAACAGGCCCGAGGCGGTCATGCCGGTAACCGGGGTCAGAATGTTGTACAGGGTGGTAAAGGCCAGGTAGAAGCCGGTCAGCATGAGCTGCGGCAGAACCGCCAGCGCCATCCCGAAGATTCTGCCCCACATCCTGCGAGCATCCTTGAGCAGCATCAGGCCAGCCGATACGCAGGCAAATTCGCCAGCGATGCCCAGCGCAATATGCCTGGCAGTGTAATCGGCGTAGTTGCCGCTGACGGAATAATCATCCCAGCGCGCCAGGAAATACACGAGCCGCAGCAGGATGACCACGAATGCAGACAGGAATACATACCGGTAATCGCTCAACGGCTTTTTCTGGCGCAGCACCTTCACCAGCAGGAGGATGATAAACAACGCTGCCGGGAGCAGGTAGACAAAAAAGCTGTTGACGATATTCAGATCCAGCCAGAGCAGCACCCACGAAAAATCGAAGGCATCCCACAACGCATCTCGCACCACCCACAGGAACGGCGCGCGCGGGGAAAGCGCGATCTCAAAACTGCCTCCCTCGTGGAGCAGGAGGAGGTATTTGTCCGCGCCGAGGTTGATTGTCTGGAGCTTGCTGTTATAGAACAGGTCGCCTTCACTGGCGGCGGAAACGCCTTTGACCGACAGAAAATCATACGCCGCGCCATCCGCGATCTTGATCGCCAGCGAGCCAGAAAAGTCTGATTCACCCTGGATGACTCTTTGCCCGTTCTCTTTCACGGAATCGGAGATGATCCGGTACGGCTGCTCTTTCGAAAGGTAGGTGCGCGGGTCGCCGAGCATGTAGAACTGCGGAGAGGTAAAAATGGCCCGCGCTGTCATTTTTCCATGCACCTGCGCGACAATGCCCAGCGGGAATTCCTTCCAGGAGGTGATCCCTGGAACCTGCAGCCCGTGGCGGATAAAGCTGTTGGCAATGGGACTGTTGGCATTGCCGATATAGGCAGCCGCGCCGTTATCGATAAATGCCATGGCGATCGAATTTTCCGTCCCCAGGCGGATGGTGCTGCAGCTAGGGGTGTAGATGACCACCGGTTTTAAGGCCGGGACATCCTGGGCGCGCAGTTCATCCGCCTCACTGAAATTTTCCGATTCCGAATTCCAGAACCAGGAAGTTTTGCCCGCGTGGCGCGACCAGTAAAGATAATCCGCCTGCTTTAGGGCGCTGATCAGACCGTCTTTGTCCAGCGAAGTTGAGGTGGCTTCTCCCTCGCTGCCGCTGATGTCGAAAATGATAGGCCCCGTAAAGCGCTGGTAGACTTCCACATCGCCTGCCACGAAGTTACTGCCCGACTGTGCCTGGTCGCTGCGCGCCCACAACTGCCGGGCCTTTTCGATGGTGCTGCCGGTGATGATGCCCAGGGCCGGGTAAACGCCCTGGCGCTGGAAAAGCCTGCCAATCTCCACCAGCGCACCATCGGTGATGTTTTCCGGCGCCGCGACCAGCAGGACATAGCGCGGGTTGGCGTAGACAGCCTCTTCAATATCCGCCGCGATTCCAAGGCCCTCAGCCTGGGCAATCTCCTGGGCCAGAGGGAAGTACGGGTCGCTCTTCGCCGAGACAATGATCGTGTCAACATCGATGTCGCTAGTGGGGCCTGGCGCGCAGGAAACACACAAGAGCAGGAGCAAAACGAGCACGGCAGGGAGGCGAAAACGGTTTTCCGAAAGGATGATGTGCATGGTGATGAATCGACCCCTATTTTGGATTGCGTGCGGTTAAACTATGGAAATTATATTCCTTTTTGCAGGTATACTTTCACTATGCCTGATTCCTCTTTCTACCTTGGCCGCTGGGCTGACGACCGGCAGCCCGTCCATTACGACCCCGCCGACCTGACCACCCACGCGGTGGTAATCGGCATGACCGGCTCGGGCAAGACCGGGCTGCTGATCGCGCTGCTGGAAGAGGCCGCCCGCAAGGGCATCCCAGCTATCATCATCGACCCCAAGGGCGACCTGGCCAACCTGCTGCTGCACTTCCCCCAACTGCGCGGGGAAGACTTCGCGCCGTGGGTCGACCCGGAGCAGGCCCGCCGGGAGAAGACCACGGTGGCGGCGCTGTCCGAGGCCACCGCTGAACGCTGGCGTAAGGGCCTGGCCGGCTGGAACCTGGGCCCCGATGCGCTGGCTGAACTGCGCGACCGGGTGGATTACACCATCTTCACCCCTGGCTCCACCAGCGGCACCCCGGTCAACCTGCTGTCTTCATTCGCCGCGCCGGAGCATTGGGATTCCGAGAAAGAAGCCCTGCGCGAGCGCATCGCCGCTACGGTGACCGCGCTGCTGGGGCTGGTGGGCATGAACAACATCGACCCGCTGCGCTCGCGCGAGCATATCCTGCTGGCGAACATCTTCGAGCAGGCCTGGTCGCAGGGCGAATCGCTGGACCTGGCGGGATTGATCGAGCATGTCCAGTCGCCGCCGTTCGACCGGCTGGGCGCCTTCCCGCTGGACCGCTTCTTCCCGGAGAAGGACCGCTTCGCGCTGGCCCTGCTGCTCAACAACTTTTTGGCGGCGCCATCTTTCCAGCCCTGGCTGGAAGGGCAGCCGCTGGAACCGGAGAACCTGCTGCACACGCAGGCGGGCAAGCCACGCTTCTCGATCTTCTACCTGGCGCACCTTTCGGAAAACGAGCGCATGTTCTTCGTCACCCTGCTGCTGGCAGCCGTGGAAAGCTGGATGCGCGCCCAGCGCGGCACCAGCGGGCTGCGGGCGCTGCTGGCCTTCGATGAAATCGTCGGGTACCTGCCGCCAGTGGCCAACCCGCCCTCGCGGGCGGTGCTGCTGCGCCTGTTGAAGCAGGCGCGCGCCTTTGGGTTGGGCCTGGCGCTGGCCACCCAGAACCCCACCGACCTGAACTACAAGGCGCTCTCCAACGCGGGCACCTGGTTTATTGGCCGCCTGCAAACCGAGCAGGACAAAGACCGCCTGCTGGACGGGCTGCAGTCGCTGGAATCGGCCATCGACCGCGGCGCCTTCGACCAGATGATCGCCGCGCTCAAGCCGCGCCTGTTCCTGCTGCACAACGTCCACCAGCCCGGGCCGCGCACCTTCCAGTCGCGCTGGGCGCTCAATTACCTGGCCGGCCCGCTGACGCGCGGGCAGTTGGGAATCGGCAAGAAAGCGGAGGCCGCCCCGCGCGAACCGGCAGAGCACAGCCGATCCTTCGCGTCGGAAGCGGCGCGGTCAGCGGCGGCGCGACCGGAGGCGCGAATAGTGGAGGCGCAGTCAGCCGCAGCGCGAACGACGGAGGCCCGCTCAGCAGCGGCGCAGCCAACAGCAGCGCGACCAGCGCCGTCGCGACCCGCAGCTTCCCGCCCGGCGGCGCAAGCGTCTGGGGGCGGCGGCCCATCTGGGGCGCCGGACGGCATTCCGCAGTTCTTCTTCCCCGCCGCGCTTTCCCTGCAGGGAGCGCTAGCGGCGCACGGCGGCGCGCTGCGCGGGCCGCTGGACCCGCAGGGGCTGGTCTACAAACCCGCCCTGCTGGCCCAGACCACCATCCGTTACATCAACCGCCGCTACGGGCTGGACTATTCTCGCCAGGTCACCTGCCTGATGCCCAACCCGCAGGTAGGCATCGGCCAGGCCGTGGCGGATTGGGACGCCTACACCCGCCCGCCCATTCACCCGCTGCCGGGCAGCACGCCGCCCGCTGGCGCGCGCCTCCTGCCCCTGCCGCCGTCCCTGGCGACCGCGCGCGGGTTATCCTCGCTGCAAAAGGATTTCATCGATTGGATCTACCAGACCGGCACCATCTACCTGCGCGCCAATGAGCTGCTCAAGGTGTACGCCGGGCCGGGCGTCCCCGCCGAGGCCTTCCGCCGCCAGATCGAAGATGCCCTGCGCGCGGGCCTGCAGGGAGACATCGACAAGATCGCCGCGCGGTACGATGAAAAGCTCCAGGCCCTATCCACCAAAATCGAGCGCCAGCAGCGTGTTGCGGACCGCCGCCAGGAGACGGCGGACCAGCGCCAGTCGGAGTTAAACGCCACCAACCTGGCCATGCTGACCAGTGTGTTCACCCGCCGCAAGCCCAGCCGCAGCACCACCAACAGCAAGCAGCGCCTGACCCGTGAAGCGAAAAACGAGTTCAACGAGGCCAAAAAAGCGCTGGACGCGCTGCAAGCGCAGTGGAAAGCCCTGGCGGGCGAGCGCAGCGGCGCAATCGAGCGCGCCCGCGCGGAGTGGGAAGAGCGGGCCAACCAGATCACCCAGGTGCCGGTGCCGCCGATGAAGAAGGATATCTTCGTCAACCAGTTTGGCATCGCCTGGCTGCCATACTACCAGGTCATAAGCCCGGACGGAGAAATTGAACTGTCTGCGTATTAAACCTTAACGCATGCCGGTGTCGATGCGCACGTTCATGCGGGTGACCTCGCCCGCGCGGATGACCACCTGCTTGGGCAGGCCCTCGGCGGTGGAGACGCCTTTGTTATCCAGGTCCACGGTGTACGCGCCCGCCGGAAGCTCCACCTGGTAGGTGCCGTCGCCGGAGAAGTTCACCTTCTTCACCAGGGTTTTGCCATCCGGCGTGTAGATCGCCAGGGCGCGCGAGGTAAAGACTTCGGGCGGCGGGGTGGGCGCGCCCGGTTTGGGCTGGAAGTCGGTGGTAAAGGGCGCAACCAGCACGTTGCCGGACAGGATGCCGGGTTTTTCTGGTTGGGGAACCGCCGTGCCCGTTTGGGGCGCGGGCCGGCAGGCGGAGAGGAGCAGGGTGGAGAGGAGCAGTAGGAAGAGCAGAGAACAAGTGGTTTTCGTCATTCAAAAGTCCAGGATGCTTTAAATTTTGTCCATTTTACCAGACCTCGAGCCGTACGCCGCGGGACACAGTCCCGTGGCTAACGGAAAAAGGAAAGCCCGGCTAAGCCGGGCTGGCAGGGCATTCGCGCACCTGTTTCACATACAGCCCGGCTCCGCCGGGCTTTCGCGCCTTCTTAGCCCAGGGACTGCGTCCCTGGGCGGCCTAATCCATTCCTCTCAGCCCGGCCCGCAGCAGGTTGGTCCGGGCGCCTTTGCTGATCTTCTCTGCCTGGGCCAGCAGGTCTTTGGCCATCTTGCGGCGCGAGTGGTCGCTGTGCGGGCAGTCGGGCGGCGGGGGCGGGAAGGCGCAGGCGCGCGCAAAGCGGCGCACCTCGCCTTCGGTTAGATAGCACAGCGGGCGGATCAGCCGCAGCGCGCCGTCGAAATAATCGCGGCGGGGGGCCATGGTTTCCACCTTGCCGTGGATCAGCAGGTTGAGCAGGGTGGTCTGGGCCAGGTCGTCGGCGTGGTGACCAAAGGCGACCACATTACAGCCCATGCGCCGGGCGGCCTCGAAGAGCGTGCGGCGGCGGTTCCAGGTGCAGCGCTGGCAGTTCAGCGGCAGGGGCTCGCCCTCCGGCAGGCGCAGCGGCTCGACGGCGTAGGGGATGCCGCTCTGCGCTACCCATTCCACCAGTGGGGCGTGCTGGGGCAGCTCCGCGCCGCGCGCATCGCCCACCACATGGATGGCTGCCAGCTCGTAATGCTCGGGGGCCGTCTTGCGGCGCTGGTCGAGCAAGCGCAGCAGGCTGAGGCTGTCCTTGCCGCCGGAGACCGCCACCGCCACGCGGTCGCCGTCGGCGATCATCTGGTAATCGCGGATGGCGCGGTTGACGTCTTTGAGCAGCCAGTAGGCCAGCCGGTCAGGGTCGGGGGGCATGAGCCGATTATACCGTCAAAAGGCAGCCAAGAGGACCTAACCCCTCAGTCCCCCTTCCCCGCAGGGAAGGGGGAAGCGGAGCACCCCACCGCCCGCGGGCGCGCCGTTGCTCCGCGGGGGTTAGGTCCTCTTTCGTTTCAGCACGAACCGGCGCGGAGCGGGTGTTATAATCTTTCTATCACGTTCAACGATAACCAACCGGAGGCCATTATGGCGCTTTACAGCCAGACCATTACCTATGAACAGCTTGCCAAAACCATCGACCATTCCCTGCTCAGGCCGGAGCTGACCCGCGAGGATGTGATCGCCGGGTGCGCGCTGGCGGCGAAATATCACACCGCCACGGTATGCGTGAAGCCCTGCCACGTGCGGCTGGCCGCGGAACAACTGCAAGGCTCGGATGTGAAGGTCAGCACGGTGGTGGGCTTCCCGCACGGCGGGCACGTCACGGCGATTAAAGTGGCCGAGGCCCAGCAGGCCATGGATGACGGCGCGGTGGAGCTGGACATGGTGCTCAACATCGGCGAGCTGCGCTCGGGCAGCGCGGAATATGTGCAGGCCGATATCCAGGCCGTTTGTGACGCGGCCCACGCGCGCGGCGCGAAGGTGAAGGTGATCTTCGAAAACGCCTACCTGACCGACGAGCAGAAGATCCTGGCCTGCCGCCTGAGCGAAGCCGCCGGGGCCGACTGGGTGAAGACCTCCACCGGCTTCGCCCCCACTGGGGCCACCCTGGAAGACCTGCGCCTGATGCGCGCCAATGTCGGGCCCAACGTGCAGGTGAAGGCGGCTGGCGGCGTGCGCACCCTCGACGCGCTGCTGGCGGTGATCGACGCCGGGTGCACCCGCTCCGGCGCCACCGCCACCGCCGCCATCCTGGACGAGTTCGCGCGGCGCAAGGCATCCGGGGCATAACCGGCGCGGCGTAATACACAAAAATGCAAACTTCATAAATCGAGTTGTTTACCGGTATATAATGAATTTGAGATACTGGGGTTATTTGGGTTGAAGCGCCATGCAAGACTGGAAAAAAGCCATTGCGAAATTGATGCGCGAGCTGGACGTTCTGCAGGAGCAAATTGCCGGGCGCGCAGCGCTGGACGCTGATCAAGAACAGTTGCTGGAAGCGCTCAAAGCAGGCAAAGAACGCTTCCACTCGCTGATCGAGCGTATTCGCGCTCTCAATCCCGGCGATGTTCCTGCTGGCAGCGGCGCCAAACCCAGGGTTGGCGCGGCCACCGAACTGATCCTGACCAGCGCGCACCCAACCCGCCACCCCGACACGGATGAAGATAACCGCCTGCTGGTCGACAGCGCCCCCGATCCTGTTTTTATTCAAACAAACGGCTGCTTTGCCTACGCAAATACCAAAGCGGCGGACTTGTTCGGCGCCGAAAGCCCCGAAGCGCTCGCCGGGCTGGTGGTGGAAGAACGCTTCCACCCCGACCAGCGCGACGCCGTTCATCGAAAACTCCACCAGCAACGGGAAGAACGCATCCCCACGGTGGTGATGGAATCGGTGTTCCTGCGGCTGGACGGCAGCCCCGTGGACGTGGAGATATCCGCCATGCCCACCGTCTACAGCGGCAGCCTGGGCAACGTGCTGATCCTGCGCGACATCACCGGGCGCAGGCAGGCCGAGGAAGACCTGCGCTGGATCGCCGAAGTAAACGCTGCCGTCGCCGCGCTGTACCAGCCGCTGACCTCCATCGGCACGCCCGTCGAGGCGATCACCGGCGAGGTGTTGAAACAGGCCCAACTCCTCACCAGCAGCCAGTTCGGTTATGTGTCCGAAATCGACCCGGTGACCGGCAGCAACATCATCCCCACCCTGTCGCAGATGGTGCCCGGCAAGTGCACCATCCAGGGCCAAAGCCAGCGGGTGGTCTTCAACCCCGGCCCGGATGGGCGCTACCCCGGGCTGTGGGGCGAGAGCATGAACACCCGCCAGGCCTTCTACACCAATTCCCCCGCCGAGCACCCGGCGGCGCGCGGCACGCCGGAAGGGCATATCCCCATCGAACGGTTCCTTTCCGTGCCGGTGCTGCTGGGCGGCGAGCTGGTGGGGCAGATTGCCCTGGCGAACCCCGAGCGCGATTACACTGAGCGCGACCTGAAATCCATCCAGCGCCTGGCGGAATATTACGGCATGGCGCTGCTGCGGCTGCGCAAAGAGCTGGAGCTGCGCAAAGCCAACGAGCTGCTGGCCCGCACGCAGAAGATCGCCCACCTGGCCAGTTGGGAATACGTGCTGCATTCGCGTGAGATGCTCTGGTCCGATGAGATGTACCAGATCATGGGCTTTCCGCCCGGCTCGTATGTTACCGTGGACCATATGCTCGGCTGCCTGCCCCGCGAAGATACCGCCCGGGTGCAGGAAACGCTGCGCGCGGCGATTGCCAGCAAAACGCCCTTTCAGGTGGAATTTCGCATGATCCGCCCGGACGGGCAGGTGCGCTATATCCGCGACGAAGGCGATGTGGTGTGCGACGAAGCGGGCCAGCCCGTGCGCCTGTACGGCACCTCTCTGGACGTGACCGAGCGCCACCGGGCGGAGGAGGAGCGGCAGAAGCAGCTCGAACGCCTGGAAGCGCTGCACGAGATCGACCGGGCCGTGGCGGCCAGCCAGGATATGAAGATCATGTGCGACACGCTGCTGCGGCAGGTGACCAGGCAGTTACAGGTAGACGCCGCCGACCTGCTGCTTTACGACGCCGCCATGCAAACGCTGAACTTCGCTCGCGGGCTGGGCTTTCAAACCAACCTGGCCGAGCGCGTTTCGCTGGCGGTGGGGCGCGGGCTGGCGGGGCAGATCCTGCTCACGCGCCGCAAAATTCTGAGCAATCCGTTGCCCGAAGAAATTCTCAACCAGGACCGCGGCCTGTTCGCCAGGGAAGGCTTCCAGTTTTACGTCGGCCTACCGCTGATCGCCAAGGGCCAGGTGAAAGGCGTGCTGGAGGTATTCCACCGCGCGCCACTGGAGGTGGAACCGGAATGGCTGTCGTACCTGGAAATTCTGGCCGGGCAGGCGGCCATCGCCATCGATAACCTGCAGATGCTGGAAAACCTGCAGCGCGCCAATACCGACCTCAGCATGACGTACAACACCACCATCGAAGGCTGGTCGCGGGCGCTGGACCTGCGCGATAAGGAGACCGAGGGGCATTCCCGGCGGGTGATGGAGCTGACCGTGCGCACGGCGCAGGCGCTGGGCATCCGCGGCGATGCGCTGGTGCACATCTACCACGGCGCGCTGCTGCACGACATCGGCAAGATGGGCGTGCCGGATCAAATCCTGCACAAACCCAGCAGCCTGTCGCCGGAGGAGTGGGAGAAGATGCGCCAGCACCCCACCCTGGCCTTCGAGCTGCTCTCGCCCATCCCCTACCTGCGCCACGCCCTGGAAATTCCCTACTGCCACCACGAGAAATGGGACGGCAGCGGCTACCCGCGCGGCCTGAGCGGGGTGCAGATCCCGCTCTCAGCGCGCATCTTCGCCGTGGTTGATGTGTGGGACGCGCTGCTCTCCGACCGCCCCTACCGCCCGGCCTGGCCGAAGGATAAGGTGGTCGAGTATATCCAGGACCAGTCCGGCAAGCACTTCGACCCCGAGGTGGTGGAGATGTTCTTGGATGTGGTGAAGGAATTGGAGGGGTAGAGAATCGGGGGGGGAAGGGGCAGGCGGGAGAATAGGTTTAGATAAGATCCGTACAATAATTTAACCTTGAAGTTCCTTTATTTTTCATTTTGGGCATTACAGCAGACGGGGAGAAAAAGGTTATGGCCAATCAACGAATGAACCGGCGAAAACTATTGAGGCTTTGCGCAACAGGGATTGCCGGTACGTTATGGACGGCTTGTACTCCAGCGCTTGAAAAAACGGTCGGCGTGCTGCCAAGCAGCACACCAACAATGGAACCATCCCCGTTGCCAATAAGCACAACAACGCCAACAGAAATCCCGATTCTTCCATTGGAAGCATTGGCTACCAACGGAGGAAATGTGATTTCAGGTGTTTGGGCTCCTCCAACTTTGGAGCAGGCAAAATATCAAACCGAAGGTGGAGCTTTGCCGGAGTATATTTTGGAATATCAAAAACATCTGAAAGATGATTTGAGAGAATTCGGACTCAGAGCGGAAAATGTTGTCTATTCATCTAATGGACAAGCAGGAAATGATTCACGTTGGGCATTATGGGTAACTAACGCTAGCGGCTATGTAATTCAAGCATATTTTGCAGATACAAACGAGCAATTGACTTATCCTTTGTATTATGAGAATAAAAATGGAGAGTGGCATGTTGTAGATCAAGTATCAGGAAAGCAGATTGAATATAGAAATTCTATAAAAGGCGAAGGAAATAGTATAGTGGGTATGATTTGGGGAGGTGACAAAAGCCTGGTGCCGATCTATGCGGAAAACGTAATTGATTGGGAAGGAAATCAAGTCTACGCTCGATATTGGAACCCGAAAAGCCAACAATGGGAGTTAAGCGATGCTTTTGTGGAAGTAAAAGAGTTGGGAGCTGTAAATATTAATCAAGCTGATGGTAGAACTTTAGCGATAGATGGGAATGGAAGGGTTTTGGCGGAACATAAAGATGGAGGTTGGAAGAAGATTGAGTTACCAGGGAGGGCCAGGGAATTATCGGATGGAAGCGGGATTAACGCGCGAATAGAAAATAATCAAGTAATTGGATATGATTTTAATGGTGAGTTCGTAGCAGCTCAAACAGTTGAACAAGTGCTTTATCGAGAAGGACGACAGGTTGATCCATATATTAACGACAATTTTGTGTTTATAGGTGACAGGTTTGTACGTAAGACAGTAGGGGAAAATCAAGCGGTGGATGTGCATTGGATTAAAGAGACGGACGCTGAGACCGGTGAAGAATACTGGCGAGTTACGGATGCTGCGGAACGGTTAACTCCGCTAGAAGTTTTGCCTACTGCTGGAATTGGCACATATTTGCCTGGTGGTTCCAAAGACGATAAAAATGGAGCAGTCTTGGTATATGCCAAGGAAGTAGAAGTACAAATGTACCAAAATGTAAAAGGACGTGGATATAAAGTAACGCCTAGTGGAGACTATGTTAGAGATGATACTTTTGGTCTAGTAAGATACGATATTGATTTACCCGAACAAGTAATGTCTGGTATTAGGTATGGTGTGCATGGAGCCTGGTTGTTTGGTGTGGTAATTGAGCCGAAAGCAACAGGAATGGACAAGGCAGTAGTAACATTTGTTGCTGATGAATATTTAAATACAGCAATGGGTATCGAAGCTGGGAAGGTAATTGCACTGGTGGATAGAGTAAAAAATGGCGAGACGATGAGAAAATTGAATATAGTGACTATCTATCGAAATTCGTTTAATAAAAAGTATGTGGGAGGTTATCGAGAACAGTTAGGAGATGTAATTAGTTATTATGAAACTTATCCGAGATATTCAAAAGCTAGGATAGCTGAATATATAGAGATTGTGAAAAGCATTAAAAGTAATGTTCCTGGATTTAAAGATGCAATGATCATGGGTATAGAAGAAGAGTTGTCAGAGTATTATGGTTCAGGTCTTGCATTATCTAGGTGGAAGACAGGTACTATGATTGGTGATAAAGATTATACTGACCGACCTGACAATATCAGATTTATCAAAGACGAAGAATTATTGTCATGGGATAATAAGACAAGCATAATGTTTCCAGGTGTTGTATTGGTTTATCAATAAGACAGTTGATAGGCGAAAGTATTAGTTGCAACAATAGGTACATTTTGTATATCATGGCCTTATGAGGATAAAGCTGGTATTGGACGTGATGGTGTGGATGGCGGTGGCGGGAACGGTGTTTGCTCAAGTGAATTGCAACAACCGAGGGACATGCGGCAAAATCGGTGATAGGTATTGTTTATCAGGTTTCAATTGATTTCTTGCCCAATTATCTATTATCGCACAGCAACAGCCTCTCCTACCCCCCGGCAGGATTCCACATCGCATCGTCCACCCAGAAGCAGGCCGGCTGATCGCAGTCTTCCACAAAGCCCAGTTTCTCCGCCAGCCGCATGGAAGGTTCGTTCTCCGGCCAGCAGCCCCAGATGGGGTTGAGGCCGCGCTCCAGGCTGGCTTCGATAAAGGCCGCGGCGGTCAGGTAGGCCAGCCCCCGGCGGCGGTAGGCCTGGGACGTCTGGATGGAGATTTCGATTTCGCCGCCCCCGATGAAAACCCCGCAGATGGAACTGGCGATGGTTTCGCCGTCTAGAACGCACAGGCCAAAACTTTTCTGTAAAAAGGCCTCCACCGAGCCGTAGAACAGCTCGGGCTCTTCGGCCAGGGCGGGCTGCGCGGCGAGCAGCGCGGCGGAATACGGCGCGATGCGCATGTCCTCCGGCAGGCGGCTGCGCCAGCCTTTCAGGCCCGCCAGCGCGCCGGCGGGGAAGGTGTGGCGTTTTTTGAATATCCGCAGCGGGCGGACCCCGGCAAAGCGCGCCAGCAGCGCATCTCCCAGGCCGGGCGGGTCGAAGAACAGCAGCGCCTCGGGGTTCCCGCTCTCCACCTTCTGGCGCGGGATCAGCTCGCCGGTGAAGAGCGCATACAGCCCGTCCAGGTGCGCGGCGGAGGGCGCGCCCGCCAGGAAGGAATAGCCCACCCGCGTGCAGATCAGGCCGGCGCGCGGGCAGGCGGGGTCATCCACAAACACCCGCCCGGGGTGCCCGCCTTCCAGCGTACCGGCAGCCAGCACGCAGTAATGCGTACCAGCGAAGATGGGCTGAGTAGAGGAAAATGTATCAGGAGAGAGTTCTGTCCAGGGCGCCATGCCAACCTATCCAATCCATGAGGTATCGAATCCGCCCGCGCGGGTTACGCCGCCCTTGCCACGTGCACCGAGCCCTGCATCTGGTTGAGCATGGCCTTGATGCGCTGGAAGCCCGGGCTGATCTGGGCTTCATAATCGCGCTTGAGCTGGATCGCTTCGTCGACCTGATCGGCGGCGATTTTCGTAACCACCTGCTCTACCATTTCGTTCATCTGGTCCAGGTAATCGCGGTAAAAGCTGATCAGGCTGCTGTCGGCATTGCTGAGCGCGTCCAGCTCGGTGCGCAGGGTGTCCATGGCCTGATCGTCCAGAATGGGTGCCAGGCGTGGGAGGATTTTGGCGCGCAGGTCGGCGATTTTGCTACACGAAATGCGCTCGTCCACCCAGGTCTCGCCGTCGTAATAATCCTTGAAATCATAGTAAAAGGCCTCAAACAGCGCCTTGAACGTATCCGGCGACGACCCGGTGCGGCGGAAATTGGAGGCCACCTTCACCAGCCCGGCATGGCTCTTGCTCAGTTCCTGCACCAGCGCTTCCAGGCTGGAGACCAATTCCTCTCCGTGCTCTTCCAGGCGGGCGGCGTTGATGGCGACATCCACCACGGCAAAAGCCTGGTTGGCGTGCGACAGGTAGGTATCCGTCAGCCCGCCGATGGGGAAGTCGATGAGTTGGTTGTCGTGCAGGCGGCTGAACAGCACCGGCGCGCCCCAATCCCACTGGTCCTGCACCAGCGCGCGGGCTTCGTTGACCGCCAGGTCCACCACGCCGTGCCGCAGCAGGCGGGTGTAGAACTGGCTGATCAAGTCGCGCGCGGTGGGCACGCTGATTTTGCTGGTCATCGCCAGCGCGGCCTGCACCCCGCCGTCTTCCACCAGGGCCGGCCCCAGCGGCAGAAAGCCATCGTGCCGCGCGCGGGCCGCCGACTCGCAGGCGGTGAGGAAGACGAACAGCGGCGGCGACTGCACCATTTTGAAGGCTTCCACCAGGCGTTCGGTTTTCACCGCGTCGACCTTGCCATCCTCGCCTTCCATCAGCAGCACCGAGCCGCCCGGGGTGCGTGCGCCGTGGCACAGGAAGTGCACAAAGTGATAGCCGTCGGCCAGGGCTTTGCGCAGGGCTTCGAGCGTGGCCGGCTGGCTGCTGCCGCTTTCCAGGTAGGTAACCGACACATCGGGAAGGCTGGCAAAGGCGTCGCGCAGGTTCTGGCGTTCGGCCTCGGCGATGGGGTCAAGCTGCTTCTTCGCCAGGTCCGCGGGCGACGAAATCACCGCCAGGATGCGCAGCGGGCGCTGGGTGACCGGCGTGGGCCGCGACCACTGGCGGGGCGGCACGTAGCGCGAGAAGGGCGTCAGCGCGGTGCTGCCCAGGGGGTGCCACTCGCCGTCGATGCGGTGGTAGATGCGCTCCCAGTGCAGGCCCTGCAGATCGGGGGCTTGCAGCAGCAGGCGCACGCGCACCCCGCTGCCCCTGCCCTGCGAGACGGCCAGCGCTTCGGCATAATCCGGGCCAATGGAACCCGCCGCGAACAAAGCCTGGCCCAGGTCGCGGCCATAGTTCTCCGCCAGCGCCTCGTTCGCCAGCAGGCCGTTCAGGTCCAGCGAAACATGCCCGGGCTGGAATACGCGCCAGCCCGGGATTTCCATTTCCACCGGGTAGCCCGCGCCGGACGCATCCGCCGGGCCGATCTTAATCACAATATTGGTGTATTCTTCCCGCGGTCCAATCTGCCCTTTGATCATTTTCCCCTCGCCTACGCACAGCAAACAGGTGTACCGAGAGTATAGACGAGTATTTTCTGGAATGCAACCGCGGGAAGAAGGACTCCGCTTACTCTTCCACCTGCCCTTTCCACAACCTTTGCATCTCTTCGCTCTTCTCCAGCAGGTCATCCAGTTTCCCCTGCGCTTCGACCGCGCCGTCTTTGAGCACCACGATCCAATCCGCGCGGCGCAGGGCCGGGCGGCGGTGCGATACCACCAGGCAGGTGACGTGCTGACCAGATTTGCGCCGTTCGTCCAGGCGCTCCCACAGCAGGCGCTCGGTCTCCACATCCAGCGCGGAGGAGAGATCGTCGAACACTAGCAGTTCGGGGTCGCGCACGAACATGCGCGCGGCGGCGGCGCGCTGCACCTGCCCGCCCGAAAGGCGCACCCCGCGCGGCCCGACCAGTGTATCCAGGCCCTTTTCCAGGGCGGCTACGTCCGGCTCCAGCACGCTGGCGTAGATCGCCCCGTCCAGGTCCACGCGCGCCTCGTCCAGCCCCAGCAGGATGTTCTCGCGCAGCGGATCGCTGAACAGGCGCGGCACCTGGGCGGTGTAGGCGCAGCGCGGCGGGCGGAAGAAGGCGCTCGGGTCCGCCACCGGCTGGCCGTTCCAGAGAATCTCGCCCGATTGGCACGGCAGCAGGCCCAGCAGCACCCGCGCCAGGGTGGACTTGCCCGAGCCGATGCGCCCGGTGATCACCACAAACTGCTCGCGCCGGATGCGGAAGTGGATATCCTGAATGCCGCGCGGCGCGCTCCCATGCCCATTCAGGCCCTGCCCACTTACCGCGCCGCCTATCGCGCCGCCGCTGACCGCGCCGTTGCCTTCCCCATTTTCCGCCGCCTGCGGGTACTGGAAGGTCAGGCCCTGCACTTCCAGCGTATCCAGCGCATCGGCGGGGGTCTTGACCGGGAAAGCCGCCTCGGGCAGCGCGCCGCGCTCGTACAGCGGGTGAAAGGCTACCAGCGCTCCGGCCTGCTGCGGGCGGATGATCTCCAGCATGCGCTCGATGGACACGCCCTGAGTCTTGTAATCGCCGTAGAACGCGCCTAACTCAGACGGCACCTGGGTGGTGAACCACAGGTAGCTAACGAACAGGGCGAAATCGCCCACGGTGAAGGTCCCCTGGGCAATGGCGGTCCCCGCCATCAGCAGCATCACCCCGATGCCGAAGGTGACCACGCTGGTGCTGAGCGAATCGAGCAGCCCGCGGAACACTTCGTAGCGGATCTGCATCGCGCGGCGGCGGTCGTTGCGGGCGGCGAAATGGCCTACCACGTCTTGCTCGGCATTGGCCACCTTGATGGCCTGCACCGCGCCAAAGATCTCGCCCAGGAAGCCGGTCACCGCGTCGGTGGAAGTGCCCACGGCGCGGCTGTAGTGAATGTAGCGCCCCCAGGCCAGGCGGGTGATGCCGATGACGCCCAACAGCGGCAGGAAGATCACCAGGGTGATAGTCAGGTTGATGCGCGCCATAATCACCAGCGCCACGGCGGCGGCGATCCACTTGCCCACCTGGTCGGGCAGCCAGGTGGGGAAATCCGACACCTCTTCCACATCGGTGCGGAAGCGGTTGATGGCCTCGCCGGAAGATACCGGCAGGGGCTGGTCGCCGCGCCGCCGCAGGATGCTGGCAAACAGGTTGCTGCGCAGCAGTCCGCCGATCAGCAGGCGGTAGGTCCAGCCGTAATACTCGTAGCCGATGGAGAGAAACAGCCGCGCCAGCTCGATCAGCACATAGGTGATAATCAGCCACCACAGCCGGTCGATGCCCAGCAGCGCCCCACTGACCGCGCCGGAAGCGGGGCCCGTTTCGCCGCTGATGGTGTCGAACACGGCTTTGACGATCAGCCCGGGGGCAAGCTGGAGGGAGAATACCAGCACGGTGAACAGGAAATGCAGAGCGTACACCCCAGGCGCGTAGCGGATCAGGCGCCCGTTGAAAGCGAGGGTAGGAATCGTGTTTTTTGAAGCGGCGGCAGGGTCCGCGCCATTGGCATTCATGCCTTTGTCGTTCATGACACTGTCATTCATGACAACACCTCCTCCAGCCCGGTGCGCAGCAGCCCGGCAAAGCGCGAGCCGGGGTCGGCAGCCAGCGCCTCGCGTGGGCCGTACTCCACCACCCGGCCATCTTCGAGGATGAGGATATCATCGGCGCGCTGGACGGTCTTCAGCCGGTGGGCAATCACCACCCCGGTGCGCCCGTTAAACAGCCGGTCAACCGCCTGCTCCATGAGCGTCTCGGTGGCCGGGTCCAGGCGCGAAGAGGCTTCGTCGAGGATCACCAGGCCGGGGTCTTTGAGGAAAACGCGGGTAAAGGCCAAAAGCTGCGCCTCCCCCGCCGAAAGTCCCTGCCCGCCCGCCGCCAGCGGCGTATCCAGCCCCTGCGGCAGGGAGCATACCCAGTCCCACAGGCGCAGCGCGCGCAGCACATCTTCCAACTGCTGTTGGGTGACGCGCGGGTTGAAGAAGGCCAGGTTGTCGCGCAGGCTGGCCTGGAAGAGCTGCACGTCCTGGGTCACCATGCCCACCCGCTCGCGCAGGTCGGTGAGGGCCACGCCGCGAATGTCTTCCCCGCCCAGACGGATTTCGCCGCGGTTGGGGTCATACAGGCGGAACAGCAGGCGCGTCAGCGTGGATTTTCCGCTGCCGGTACGCCCCAGGATGCCCAGCACGCGCCCGGGGACAATCTCGAAGGACACATCGCGCAGCACATTTTGCCCACCGTTGTGGCCGTTCCCATTGTCGTCATAGCGGAAATCGACCGCGTTGAGCGCCACAGCCAGCGCCCCAGGCGGCAGGCTCCGCGCGCCGGAGGGCGCGTCGGTCACCTGCGGGCGCAGGTTGAAAAGCTCCCGCACGCGCTGGATGCTGGCCGAGGCCTGCTGCAAATCCTGGGCCTGGGCGCGGATGCTCTGCAGCGGGTTTGAAAGCATGCCCACGTAATAGACGATCAGGTAGGCGGCGCCCAGGCTGGCCTCGCCGCGCGCGTACAGGTACACGCCCAGCGCCAGCCCGGCGGCGTAGCCGATGACGTAGACGAGGTTGGTCAGGTTGTAAGTGAGGCTGTTGATCACCCAGGCGGCGCGCTCGGTATTGAGGAACACGCGCATCAGGGCATACAGGCGGCGCATGGCGTACGCCTCTGCCCCCGTCGCGCGGATCTCCTCCGCGCCCGATATGCGCTCCTCCAGGTAGCCGTACATATCGGCCTCGGCCTGCCGGACGGCCAGCCAGCGCGGAACGGCCAGCTTTTGGATAGCGCCCAGCAGAAACAGGGTCAGGGCGGTGTAGGCGATCATGCCCAGGCCCACCCAGGCATTTTCGCGCAGCAGCAGCAGCAGGATGCCCAGCACCAGCAGGCCGTCGCCCAGCAGGCGCACGCTGAACTGCGAGAAAAAGTTGGCCAGCTCAGAAACGTCGCCGTCGATGCGCTCGATCAGCTCGCCGGGGGTGTGCTGTTTGTGGAAGGGCATATCCAGGCGCAGGCAGTGCAGCGCCAGGTCCGCGCGCAGGTGGTTGGTCGCCGACCAGGCCACATTCTGGCTGGTGACGTTGGCCGCCAGGCGCATCCCCTGCTGTAAAATGGCAAAGAGGATGAACAGCGCCGCAGCGACATACAGGCCGCGCAGGTCGCCGCCAGCCTGGGCCGTATCCAGGAAATAGCGGATCACCTGTGGGTTGACAAGCTGCAGGGCGATGCCCGCCAGCAGCAGAAAAGCCATCCAAAGAACGCGGGAGGTTTGCGGCTTGAGGTAGCGCGCCAGCAAACCCTGGTAGTGTTGGAACGAAGCAAGCATAGAGAAAAAGCTCCTCAGAAAATAAAAAACGGGCGGCTATCCGTAAGCCCACCCGCGGCAGTCCAACACTACAGATTTTTTGGCAGTCAGATCAGGCAGCAGGCACGCTTAAAGACAAGGACAAAGAGAATAGCATGGTTTGGGCTGTCATGTCTGCGCGTTTCCTTTACCTGATTTACTCCACTGGTATGGTTATAGCATAATAGGGAATTGGATGTCAAGATGGAAACAGCCCCGCAAACGCTCATATGTTTGCGGGGCCGTTTTCCGTTTACTCTCCGGTCTTTGCTTTTTATGCGGCGGATTCAGCCTCATACTTCGCAAGGTTTTCCTTCAGGGCCACCTTGCCGCGCGTCAGGCGCACCCAACCGAGCACCAGCACCGCGCCCAGCGCAATCGCCGCCAGGCCAACCAGCCCTGACTCGGGTCCAAAGGCCCCGCCCGTCCAGACCTCGGGGCCGCCCTGCTCGATCTGCATGAAGGACGCCACCGACGCCATGCCGCTGACCGGGAAGCCGAAGACGTTGCCCTGGAAGAAGTTCCAGGTGATGTGCAGCCCGATGGGCAGGGCCAATTCGCCGGTCAGGATATAGCCCAGGCCCAGGAACAGCCCGGCAACCACCAGGCACAGGGTGCTGGTGAGGGTTGCGTTAGGATTGCTGGCGTGCAGCAGGCCAAAAAACAGCGAGGTGCCCAGGTAAGCCAGCAGCAGGGCCGCCTTGGGGGAGATGCGCCCGATATGCAGGGCTTCCGCCAGGTTGCGCGTCTGGTAGCCGCGCGAAAGCAGCTCTTCAGCGATGCCCACGCACAGGTAGATGGCGACGTACATCAAGATGCCTGTCCAAAGGCTGCCGTCCAGCGGCGCGGCGGATACAGCGACCCACCCGGCAGCGCGTTCCACCAGGTAGATGAAGAGCATGCAGAACGCCCCCAAGAACAGCCCGAAGGCCATGTCGGCCCACCACTGGCGGTTGAAGTGAAATCCATAGGCGCGGAAGGGGCGCTTATCCAGTTTCCGGGCGGCGATGAAACAGCTTGCCAGAATAATCACCAGCGAGCCGACCTGCATCGACAGCCGCACCACCGGGTTATTTAAAAGCCCATTGACCACGGCAGGGTCCTGTACATTGGCCCCGGTGGACATCAGGTAAATGCCCGCTACAATGCCGATGATGATCTGGAACAGGGTGACCCCCGCAAAGTACATCATCGCCTGAATCGCCAGCCGCCATCCGCCGCGCATACGCCGCTCGGTGAGGTTGAAGAAAATATTCCGTTGTTTTGTACTGCCTTGCTTCTCAGAAATGATCGTTTCCATTCTTATTCTCCTTCTTCTTTTCTCAAAATCTTTTTTACCGATAGAATTTCCAGGTTCAGGTTATGGAGGCGCATTAGCACGCCCAGCAGGGCCGATTGGTCGGGAAGGGAGCCGGTCAGCAGCAGCTCGCAGCGCTCCAGGCCCGCCGCCAGCGGCGCATCCTCGCCTGCTTTCCGCACCCGCAGCTCCTGGAACCAATCCGCCCAATCGCGGTTGGCAGTCCCTTTCACCCGGATCTCGTAACAGAACATGGCTGTTCTCAACCGAAAATTAACGCTCTTTTGCCATGTACATCCGGGCCGCGTTGATCAGGATGACAATGCCCATCCCGATCAACAACCCAGACACAAAATCCCGCATAGGCACTGCGGTGATGAACGTTTCGATTCCGAGCGCTACCGCTATCAGCAATAGGCCAACAGAAAGCCAGCCTGCGCCTTTTGGTTTCTCACTACCTTTATCCATCTTGAACTCCTACCTTTTCGATGTCGCTGCAGCCGTCATTCACCGCAGCCAGGTTATTTATAGCGCAGGCAAGCGGCGGATGCCTCACCCGAAAGTGTTAGATTAGGGGGATGGAGGGTGGTATTTAGTAAGGAAACTTCGTTTTCGATGGACTGAATATTATTGTACAGAGGCAGCAATCAACGAAATGGCTTCCAAAGCACCATCGAGCTTCTCTTCTTCTGTTATCAAGCCCCGGTAGTAAAAAACCAATTCATTCTTCTTGAGTTTTATTGCATCGATCACATTCGTAGAATATTGAATTTCAACGAGCTGTTCTCTAAGGGAATCATTTAAAAAGATTTTTGATGAAGTGGGCTTGACCTGAAATGCATCATCGAAATATGGATCAAACGGAGACTTTCTTGATTGGTGAGGTAGGTTCAGGAAACTTCTCCTGGATAGCGTGAAAGATGCATTATTCGGGTTCTCCACCTGGCATTTTATCCACGATGACTGGTTATTTCCTCCGTACCATAACTCTATCAGAACGTTTCTATTATACGTCTGATGTGAATTCAAAAAGCGGTTGACGAAAAAGGGGAATGCCCTCAAG
>CAYTHO010000052.1:0-40828 GCA_964437595.1 uncultured Anaerolineaceae bacterium | reverse complement strand
ATGGAAGCCCTTACTGCCCTCCTTTCGTCGCGCTACCTGCCTGAGTAGTTACGATCTTTTTCTTTCTTTGGTCGAATCCCAAACAGCCGCCCGATCACCTCGCCGCTGGTAGGTACCCGGGGGGCGTGCGTTTTCTGTTCCCAGTTCGCGGTCAGGCGCTGGCTCCACCATTGCTCGCGTCCGCCGCGGGCATCCGCGAGGCGCTCTTGCAAGCGGGCGGCGTCCTGGTTCTTAATCGCATCGCGCAGCTGGCGCATCTCTTCGATCACCTGATCGAGCATGCGCGCCGTGTTATCCGCATCCAGCAGTGCCGCTTTCCCGAATTCCTTGCTCTCATCATAGTGCAGCGCCGGCTCGGTAGCCTGCGCGTAGGCGTGCCCGGCCATTTTGCGGGCCTCGCGCCAGCCAGGCTGGTCAATGGTCGCGTTGACCAGGGCCGCGGAAACCAGGCGCGGCAGCAGGTGGCTGTACGCCGTCAGGCCATCCGCTTCGTTTGGCTCAGTAAAGAGGGGCGTGGCGCCCAGGATTTGCACCAGGTTGGTCGCCAGGTCGAGCGCGCTCTCATCGATCCCCTGCAGGCTGCTGATAAGCGCCAGGCTGTTTTTGAACAGGTCAGCGTGCGCGCTTTCTGCCCCTGTGCCGGTTTCCATCAGGTAAGCCGGGTTCAGGCTGGGGGTGATGGCAACAAAGTACCGGTCATCGCCGGGCAGCAGTTCCTGCGCCCACTGCATGGATGCCGTCTGCACCGGCGAAGTATCGATCAGCACCGCACCGGGTTTCAGGTCAGGCGCGATGACTTCCATCGTCTCGCGCACTTCGTCCACGGGAAGCGCCAGGATCACCACATCCGCGTCGCGGCATGCCGATGGTAGGTTGATCATCAGCTTATCAACCGCCCCGGCTTTCTCCGCTTTGCGGGCCGTATCTGGGTCGCGGTCATTGCCAATGCGGGTTACCTGATCTTTTACCTTTGCCAGGGCCAGGCCAATGGATGCGCCAATCTGGTTTAGACCAAGGATCGTTATTTGAACGGGCATAGAATTGCCTCCAGGCAGGGGATTAGCCGACTAAGAGACCAAACAGCGTACCAACAGGTGGATAGACGAACGTACCAATGAAATCAAATCCAAACCGAGGACCTACGAAAAGCAGCAAGATCAAAATCATTGGCCCATAGGGACGTATAACTTCCAGTACCCGTCCCACGCCGGGCGGCATGAAATAATCGGCGATTTTATCCCCATCCAGCGGGAACAGCGGCACCAGGTTGAACAGCGCCAGGAAGATGTTGATGAAGATAAACTGGTAAAGAAAGCTTTGCGATGACGGCAAAAATTCCTGCGGGGAAAATGGGGAAGCCAGCCCCATGCGCAGCGGGATAGCTGCCAGGATCGCCAGCAGAAAATTGCTCATCGGCCCGGCCAGCGAGACCCACATCAACCCGGCAGGCGTGCGGCGGTTGAGTGCGTAAGGGTTGACCGGAACGGGCCGGCCCCAGCCAAAGCCAGCGAAAATCATCATCAGCGTGCCGATTGGGTCAAGATGCGCAAGGGGGTTCAGCGTCACCCGCCCGTTCATGCGGGGTGTGGTATCGCCGAGCAGGTCGGCCACTTTTGCGTGCGCAAACTCATGCAAACCAATCGCAATGATCAGCGTTATGACGTTGGTGATAATATCAGAAATTTCGAGGTTGAATAATCCAAACATAAGCCTTCTTTGGAAGAGCGCTGTGGCATTGATAGATCCCCCCGGCTCGTGCCGCGGAGAGCGACCCTCATGATTATATCATGGGGGTGGTATAATCTTATCGTGTTACCCGATATACGCCTGGAAGACGTTGTTATGCTCCGCAAACCGCATCCGTGTGGGGGAAATGAGTGGAGGGTAATCCGGTTGGGAGCAGATATTGGCCTGGAATGCCTCAAATGTAGGCGGCAGGTTCTCCTTCCCAGGCGTGAGCTTGCGCACCGGTTGAAGAAATTTTTATCGCGAGGACCTGATGAGCCCACGAACATCTGACCTGCCCCATATCGTCTTTTTGTTTTCCGATACCGGGGGCGGGCACCGCAGCGCGGCGCAAGCCATTATCGAGGCGCTGGAGCTAGAATTCCCCGGACAGACCACCCAGGAGATGGTGGATATCTTCCGTGAATATGCCCCTCCTCCACTGCACCTGGCGCCAGAAATTTACCCGCCCCTTACCCGCATGCCGAGCGTCTGGGGCATGGGCTACCACATCAGCGACGGAAAGCGCCGTACCCGCCTTCTTTACCAGATGATCTGGCCCTACATTCGCTGGGGCCTGCAGCGGCTGGTTCGTGAGCATCCCGGAAACTTGTTTGTCTCCGTCCACCAACTGCCCAATGCGCCGGTAGCGCGCGCCATCCGCGGCAGCGGGCGGCGCATCCCTTTCACCACCGTGGTAACAGACCTGGTGTCAACCCACGCGGCCTGGTTCACCAACCAGGCCGATCTGATCATTGTGCCTACCACGGTTGCCTACCGGCGAGCGCTCAGCCTGGGAATTTCGCCGGAGCGCATGGAAGTGGTGGGACTGCCCGTTGCTGAACGCTTTTGTACCTCCCTCAATGACCGGAATGAAATTCGCAGGCGCCTGGGTTGGCCGCAGGATCGTTTGGTGGCGCTGCTGGTAGGCGGCGGCGAGGGAATGGGCCCCCTGGAGCCTACTGCCCATGCCATCGATGCCGCCGGGCTGCCGGTCGAACTGTCCATTATCGCCGGTCGCAACAAAAAGCTGAAAGAGCGCCTGGAACGTCATAACTGGCAAATCCCCACCCGCATCTATGGCTTCGTTCAGGAAATGCCCGATTTTATGCGCGCCGCAGATATCCTGGTCACCAAGGCCGGCCCGGGCACCATTTGCGAGGCCTTTATTGCCGGCCTGCCCTTGATTCTATACAGCCGGCTGCCCGGGCAAGAGGATGGCAACGTCAGTTACGTGGTCAGCAATGATGCCGGTGTCTGGGCCCCGCGCCCAGATGCTGTTGTCGCTGCGCTGGCGAACTGGGTGTATAACCCGGAATTACGCCAGCAGGCCGCCAACGTCTGCTTGAGCCTGGCCCGCCCGTACGCCGCGCGCGAGATTGCCCGCCTGCTGGCGGCCCAGGTCGGGATTGCCGTTCCAACTGGGCCCATTACCTGAACAAGCTCTGATCTTGGCCCATCTTTCAGACCATTACCTTCATTATTCAAAGTTATAATTTCCTTATGCCCATCCTCGATGCCAGCACTTTAGAGTTCTTTTCCCGCAGCCCCGAACAGACGCGCCGGCTGGGTATTCGCCTGGGGACCCTGCTGCAGTCCGGCGACCTGGTTTGCCTCTCAGGCGACCTGGGCGCAGGGAAAACCACGCTGATGCAGGGCATCGCACAGGGATGGGGCTCGCTCGATACAGTTTCCAGCCCAACCTTTGTGCTGGTGAACGAGTACCGCCGGCCTGACCGGCGCTGCCTGTATCACCTGGATGCGTACCGCCTGGCAAACTGGATGGAAGCCGAAGACCTTGACCTGGACCGCATGCTGGAGAGCGGCCCGCTGGTAATCGAGTGGCCGGAACGCATTAAAGAGGTTTTATCCCCTGGCCGGTTGTGGATTTCACTGCGCTGGATCGCCGACGAGCAGCGCGGTATGACCTTCTCCTGCCAGGGCGAGCGCTATCAGGAACTGCTGGCGGAATTCCGCAAGCGGGTGTTTGGAGGGTAAGCGCATGCTGTTAGCCATAGACACCTCAACTTCGTGGATTGGCCTGGCGCTGTACGACGGCGTGCACGTGCTGGGGGAAATGACCTGGCAGTCGAAAGCCCACCACACGGTTGAGCTTTCTCCGGGTGTCAACGAGCTCTTGCAGCGCTGCGGCGTGCGCCCCAATGATCTACAGGCGCTTGGCGTTGCCGTTGGCCCCGGGTCGTTTACCAGCCTGCGCATTGGGCTGGCTATGGTAAAAGGTATGGCCCTGGCGCTGCGCATCCCGGTGGTCGGCATTCCCACCCTCGATGCCCTTGCAGAAGCTCAGCCGGTGCGTGATGTACAGCTTGTCGCGCTGCTGCAGGCCGGTCGCGGCAGGCTGGCTGTGGTCTGGTATGAGTCCAGCAGCGGCAGGTGGCGTTCGCGCGGCGAGCCGCAGGTCACCACCGCTGAAGAACTGGTCCTGAAACTCAATAAACCCACCCTGGTGGTTGGAGAAATGAGTGAGGCGGAGCGGCAGGTGCTTTCCCGCCGGAGGAAAAACGCCATAATGTCCTCGCCGGCCCAATCGATGCGCCGGCCTTCTTTCCTGGCCGAGCTGGCATGGGAGCGCTGGCGCCTGGGGCAGGTGGATGATGTCATCTCTCTTGCTCCGATCTACCTGCACATAGCCGAGGCGATCCCTGCTTAAATGGATACCAGCCCCCAACGCCGGGTAATAACCTTCCGCCCCATGTCGCTTGCGGATATCCCGCGCGTGCACCAAATCGACTTACTTTCCTTCAGCATGCCCTGGAGTGAGCGTTCGTACCGCTTCGAACTGCTGGAAAATGAAAGCTCCTTGATCCTGGTCGCGGAAAATAACCTGGCAGGCGCGCCTCCGGAACTGGTAGGGATGATCGTCCTCTGGGTGATCCTCGATGAAGCGCATGTCGCCACCATCGCCACCCACCCCGATTACCACGGGCAGGGCATTGGGCGCCAGTTGCTGGCGCGCGGCCTGTTAGCCGCGTATGACCGCGGCGCCCGCGCATCTTTCCTGGAAGTGCGCCGGAGTAATCAGGCGGCCCTGCGCATGTACCATCATTTCGGTTTTGAGGTTGTAGGCGAGCGGCGGGGGTACTACCAGGATAATCACGAAGATGCTTTGCTCATGACCTTATCAGATATACGGCCCGCTGCCTTGCAGTCATTCCTGCAAAACTGGTGAAAATCGAGTATCATTCGTTTATCCTTGCTTCAGCGAATCGAATGAATAACGCCTTTTTGGAGGTGACCAATGGAGCCCGAATCCATTTTGCGAGAAATTGCCAGCCAGGTGGCGGAGTGCAAGCGCTGCCAGTTGAGCTATTCGCGAAAGAAATCCGTCCCAGGCGAAGGACCCGCGAGCGCGGAGATTATGCTGATTGGTGAAGGACCGGGCTTCTATGAGAATGAACAGGGCCGCCCATTTGTCGGTGCGGCTGGCAAGTATCTGGATGAACTGCTGGAGAAGGCCGGGGTCAGCCGCAAGGATGTGTTTATCACCAACGTGGTGAAGTGCCGCCCGCCGGGCAACCGCGACCCACAGCCGGAGGAACTGCTGGTCTGCGGCGAGTATCTCGATCGCCAGATCGAAGCGATTAATCCGCTGGTAATGGTTACCCTGGGGCGTTACTCCATGGCCCGGTTTTTGCCGAATGTGCGTATCAGCGAGGCGCACGGGCAGCCGGTGTGGGTGAAAGGTCGCCTGATCGTTCCCATGTTCCACCCGGCGGCAGCCCTGCACCAACCCTCGCTCAAAACCAGCGTGGAGCGAGATTTTGCCCGCCTGCCCGATTGGATCCAGCAGGCCCGCCAGAACGGTCACAGCCAACCTGGCCTCGGTCAGCCGGGTCGGTCTGAGGCAGCCCAGCCGCCGCGCCTGGAGAAGATTCCCCAACAGGCATCCCTGCTGGATGCTGTGCAGCCCGGTCTGGAAGACCTCGCCAATTCAATCGATCCCGCGCAGGCCGAGGACGAGAATAACGAAAACTCCGCCGCCGGACAGGCGACACAATTGAGTTTATTCTGAAAACAAGGTAAACTTCCCCCCTGTATCAACGCCCACTGCCGCGCGAAACGGAATGAAACGGATAGGGGGATGAAAAATTAATAGAAGGACGAATTCTATGGAAACAGACACCAAGAAAGCATTAATTGAACGGTTTAAGAACCACGACGTGCTCGTTTCGATCCTGGGGCTTGGGTACGTTGGCTTGCCGCTGGCGGTGGTATTTGCCGAAGCAGGCTTCAAGGTTTTAGGCGTGGATCCCGTCCAGGAAAAGGTAGATGCCATCAACCGCGGCGAAAGCTACGTGCTCGATGTGCCCGGGGAAGCAGTCGCCCGGTTGGTCAAGAGCGGTCGCCTGGAAGCCACCACCGACTTCTCCCGGCTCACCAGCGCCGATGCCGTGAGCATCTGCGTACCTACCCCCCTGCGCCACACCGGCGACCCCGATCTGTCTTTCATCGTCAGCGCTACCGACGAGCTGGCCAAATACGTGCACCCGGGCATGGTTGTGGTGCTCGAATCGACCACTTACCCTGGCACCACCCGCGAATTGGTGATGCCGAAGCTGACCCAGGATGGTAAGCTGGAGGTTGGCAAGGACATCTTCCTGGCCTTCTCACCTGAACGGGTGGACCCGGGCCGCACCGATTGGACCACCATTAATACCCCCAAAGTTATGGGCGGCATCACCCCCGATTGCACCGAGATTGCCGCGGCCTGGTACTGCCAGGCGCTGCAGCGAGTGGTGTCGGTCTCCTCGGCTGAAGTGGCGGAAATGGCCAAGCTGTTGGAAAACACCTTCCGCATGATCAACATTGGCCTGGTAAACGAGCTCGCCATCATCTGCAATCGCCTGGGCGTAGACGTCTGGGAGGTTATTGAAGCCGCGGCTACCAAGCCCTTTGGCTTTATGAAGTTCACCCCGGGGCCGGGCCTGGGCGGGCACTGCATCCCCATCGATCCGCTGTACCTGTCTTGGAAGATGCGCTCGCTCAATTACACCACCAAATTCATCGAGCTGGCCTCGGAAATCAATACCGGCATGCCGCGCTTCGTCTTGGGCAAGGTGCAGGATGCGCTGAACGATCAGGGCAAGGCCGTCAAAGGCAGCAAAGTGCTGGTGTTGGGCGCGGCTTACAAGCCCGATATCGATGACCTGCGCGAATCGCCCGCACTGGATGTGATCGGCCTGATCATGTCTAAAGGCGCGCAGGTATCCTACCACGATCCCTATATCGCCCACCTCAAGCATGATGCCTGGGAGCTCGATTCCGTGCCGGATCTCATGGCGGCGGTACGCGCGGCAGACTGCGTCTGCATCGTGACCAACCACAAGGTGTATGACTACCCGGCCATCTTGAATGCGTCTCGCCTCATCGTAGACACGCGCAACGCTCTTGGCGAAATGGGTTGTAACAATCCGAAGGTAGTGAGATTGTAATGGCAAAATACCTGGTAACTGGCGCAGCGGGGTTTATCGCCTCCAGAGTATGCGACTTTCTTCTCAATGATGGTCACAGCGTGGTTGGGGTAGACAACCTCAACCACGCGTATGATGTTCGCTTGAAAGAATACCGCCTGGGCAAGCTGGTCGCGCGCCCGGGGTTCGTCTTCCAAAAGCACGATATTGCCGACCGGGCCGCGGTGAATGCCACCGTCGCGGAACAGGGGCCGTTTGATGCGGTAATCAACCTGGCCGCGCGCGCTGGGGTTCGCGCCAGTGTGGAAAACCCATGGGTGTTTGTCGATACCAACACCACCGGCACGCTCAACCTGCTGGAAGCCTGCCGCCAGTATGGGATCCCAAAATTCGTACAGGCCTCCACCTCCAGCATCTATGGCGCCAATGCGCCCCAACCGACCCCCGAAACTGCCGACAGCAGCGCGCCGCTCCAGCCTTATGCAGCCAGCAAAAAAGCGGCGGAGGTGATGGCGCATTCCTACCATTACCTGTACGGCCTGGATGTATCTATCTTCCGCTACTTCACCGTGTACGGCCCTGCCGGGCGTCCCGATATGGTCATGTTCCGCTTCGCCCAGTGGATTCGCGAAGGTCGCCCGGTGCTGCTGAACGGCGATGGCGCCCAATCGCGCGGGTTCACCTACGTGGATGACATTGCGCGCGGGACGATCGCCGGGCTGAAACCGCTCGGCTATGAGATTATGAACCTGGGCGGTCACGAGTCGATCACCATGAACGAAATGATCGAGCGCCTGGAAGAGCTGACCGGCTGCAAGGCCCAGGTAGAGCACCGCCCCTTCCATAAAGCGGATATGCTTTCTAACCTGGCCGATACTTCCAAAGTCAGGCGGCTGCTGGGCTGGGAGCCGCAAATCGACCTGCTTGAAGGGATGCGCCGCCTGGTGGAATGGTACCTGGCAGAACGAAGCTGGGCCAGCCAGGTGATTACCGAATGAGGCTGCTGCGCGGCTGGCTGCAGGATCGGTTGTTTAACCGGGTCATCAAAAATTCTTCATACCTGTTCGCCAGCTACGCGCTTGGCGCGGTGCTGGCCTTCATCACCGCCAGGCTGCTGGGCGCTGCCAGCTTTGGGGTGTTAGGCATCATCACCGTATTCGCGGCCAACGTCAACCGCCTGTTCTCCTTCCGCATGGGCGAGATGGTGGTCAAGTACATGGGCGAATCCCTGGCCGACGGCGATCACCTGCGGGCTGCCGCGTCGGTCAAGGTAGCGATGTTGATTGAGGCGGCAACTTCGCTGTTTGCTTTTCTGGCGCTGGCTGCGCTTGCGCCGCTGGGGGCCGCCTTTTTTGCCAGAGACGCCTCAACGACCCCGTTATTTATCCTGTACGGGCTGTCGATCCTTGCCAACGCCATCTATGAATCCGCCACCGGCGTTTTGCAGGTGACCAACCATTACCGCAGCCAGGCATTGATTTACTTTGTCCAGGAAGTACTGGTTGCGCTCCTGCTGGGGTTAGCCGCTGTGTACCATGCCAGCCTCACCGAAGTGGTGGTCATTTACCTGATCGGGAAAGTCATCCTGGGGATCGGCCCGGCGGTGCTGGCCTTCTACTGGCTGCCGCGCGAGCTTGGCAGGGGCTGGTGGCGCGCGCCGCTTTCGGTGATACCGCCCTGGCGCCAGGTGCTGGCCTTCTCGCTCAGCACCAACTTCAACGGAACCGTCACCATGCTCGCCCGCGACAGTGAAGTGCCAATTGTGGGTTTCTTCTTTGGCACCCAGGCCGCTGGCTATTATAAGATGGCCCTGGCGTTGATCAACCTGATTATCCAGCCAATCAATCCCTTCATCAGCACCACCTACCCCGAGATCACCCGCACCTTTGCCACGCGCGAATTTGCGCGCCTGCGTTCGCTGCTCAGACGCGTAACAGCCATCTCGGCCAGTTGGACCGGGCTGGTTGCAGTGGGGCTGTTGGTGGGCTACCCCATCCTCTTTCAACCTTTCACGATCTTTGGCCGCACCTTCGACATCCTGGTGGAATACGCCCCGGCCTTCCCGGCCCTGATGATTTTGCTGGTAGGTTATGGCGTCGCCAATATTTTCTTCTGGAACCGCCCGCTGCTGCTGGCGGCAGGCCGGGCTGGTTACCCATTGGTCGTCAGTTTCTTCGCCATGCTGGTCAAAACAGCCCTGATCATCGTGCTGCTGCCCCGCACGGGTTACTTGGTGGAGGCCGCCCTGCTGTCTGGCTATTTTGTGGTCACCGTCGGCTTGAATGTCTGGCGCGGCCTGCGCGAAGTCGAGCGCGTTGAGCACAGGCAGAAATACGTTCAATAATAATGAACATCGTTTGTATTTCCACTTCCACCATTCCCTCGGACACTGCCAACAGCATCCAGGTGATGAAAACCTGTCAGGGACTGGTCCGCGCCGGTCATACGGTGCGCCTGCTGGTGCCGGGAGATCGCCCCGTAGATTGGGAGATGCTTTCCGAGCACTACGGCCTGGAGAACCCATTTGCGATATCCTGGCTTCCGGCGCACCCGCGTTTGAAGCGCAACGATTTTGCCTGGGCCGCCGTCCACCGCGCGCGTAAGCTGGGCGCGGAACTGCTTTATACCTGGACCGGGCAGTCGGCAGTCTTTGGCCTTTTGGCGGGCCTGCCGGTGGCTTACGAAGTGCACGATCTGCCTTCGGGTAAACTGGGGCCAATCTGGTTCCGCGCCTTTGTGCGGCTGCGTGGCAGAAAACGCCTGCTGCCGATCACCCGCGCCCTGCTGGAAAAGCTGGAAGCCGCGTATGGCCCGCTCGCGGCGCAGGCGGTCATCGCGCCCAATGGGGTGGACCTGGAACAGTACGCGGATTTGCCGGATGCCCCAACGGCCCGGCGGGCGCTGGGACTCGTCGAAAGAGTCACCGTACTATGCGCCGGGCACCTCTACGCCGGGCGCGGTGTGGACTTGTTCCTCGGGCTGGCGGCGCGGTTCCCTCAAGCCTCGTTTATCTGGGTGGGGGGCCGCCCCGAAGATGTGCAGGCCTGTCGCGCGCGCGCCGTGGCGGATGGGCTGCAAAACGTTACCTTCACCGGCTTTGTTCCCCAGCGCAGGCTGCCTTCCTACCAGGCCGCCGCCGATATCCTGCTCATGCCGTACGCGCGCAGCATCGCCGGTTCGAGCGGCGGAAACTCAGCCGAAATTTGTTCACCCATGAAAATGTTCGATTACCTGGCTGCCGGGCGGTCCATTCTCAGCAGCGATCTGCCGGTGATCCATGAAGTGCTCAACGAGCGCAGCGCTGAATTCGCGGAGCCAGAAGATCTTCATAGCTGGTCTGCCGCCCTGGCCCGCCTGTTGGAAGATGAGCCTCTTCGCCGTGGGTTGGGCGAGCAGGCGCGGCGCGATGCGGAAAAGTATACCTGGCGTGCTCGCGCGGTTCGCGCGCTGGCTGGCATGCCTTTCGGCGGCGAAAAGTGAGTGAAAAGTAGGGTAAAATTGCGGTGCGGTTTGGCTGTTAGACGCGGCCTGGCTGACTATGCCAGCCGGGTTTCATCTCAGCCGAAGGGCATCCTGAGGCACTTTAGCTTTTTTCCACGAGACGAAAATGAGTTTGCCATCATCAAGTGCGCATCGTGCGCGTTCGCTGGAACCCGGCGGTCTGGGATTGTGGGAGCGCCTGGTATTCTCCCTGGCTGCTGGCGCGCTGTTAGGCGCGGGCGTGGCGGGGTTCAGTCCGGGGTCTTTTTGGACCGGTTGGCTGGCTGCCACATCGCTTCTGGCGCCGGCTTTGTTTGTCTTGTTTGCCGCCTGGCGCTGGGGCAGTGCCGCCGCCGATCACAGCGCGCCCGCGGAACGCGGCAGCGCAAAAATGCTGGCCTGGCTGATCATCCTGGCCTTCCTTCTGCGCCTGGTTTTCGGCATTGGGCTGAGCCTGGCGCTGCCGGTGTGGGGTTATGCCGAGCAGGAGCAGCAGGCGGGCTATCTCTTTAAAGACGCTTTCTACCGCGACACGCAGGCCTGGGAACTGGCCCGCTCCGGCAAGCCGCTCTGGGCCACCTTCCGCGAGGAGTTTTCAACCGACCAGTACGGCGGTCTGCTGGCGCTGAGCGCGCTGGTCTACCGCTACCTCAGCCCCGATGCCCACCGCCCGTACCTTATTCTCATTCTGGGCGCCTTTTTCGCCGCGCTTGGCGTGCCGTTCTTGTGGCGCGCCGTCCGCCTGCGCTGGAGCGCGCGCGTTGCCCTGCTGGCTGGCTGGATCTACGTGCTCTACCCCGATGCGGTTTTTTTCGCCAGCAGCCAGATGCGCGAACCGTTCCTGGTTGGGTTGAGCGCGGTAGCTTTTTGGGCGGTGCTGGCCTGGGACTTTCGCAGGAAAACTACCTGGGCCGCTCTGGCTGGCAGCCTGCTGGGCATGTCGCTCATCTCCAGCCGGGTGGCCGCTGCGGTGGCGGGCGTTTTGGGACTGCTGTTCCTATTGGAGCACGTTATTGTCCGCCCAAACCGGCGCTGGCAGGTACTGGGTTGGGGCGCGCTGGGAGTCGGGCTGCTGTTCGTTCTGGCCTTCTCCTGGGAGTGGTTCCGCAGTTCAGCCGGTTGGGACATGCTCAAAACCACCCTGGATGCGGGCAGGGTGCAGCTTGCCATTAAGCAGTTGCAAACCATCACCCGCCTGCGCCTGGACGAATTAGGGTACGGCTTTTTGGCGATCTATGGGCTTACCCGTCCCGTGCTTCCCGCGGCGATCGCGCAAAATGCGGCCTCTGCATTATGGAAAGGCATTGGCATTGTGCGCTCGGCTGGCTGGTATGCGCTGGCGCCGTTCCTCATTTACGGACTGTTCTGGGTTTGGAAAGAACGGGATGTTCGCCTCCGCCGTTTAGCCATGTGGCTTCTGCTGGCGGTTTCCTTGTGGCTGGTGATTGCCTCAGCGCGCGGCGGCGCGGATGCCACCGACAACCCGCGCTACCGCAGCCAGTTCATCATCTGGATTGCCCTGCTGGCGGCCCTATCGATTGACCGGGCGCTGGCCTACCGCGATCCATGGCTGTGGCGCTGGATCGGTGTTGAGGTGATTTTCCTGGGATTTTTCACCAACTGGTACTTCAGCCGCTATTTCAGAATCTGGCAGAAGCTGGACTTCTGGCAGATGATTGCCTGGATCGCCGCCCTGAGCGCCCTGGTGCTGGTCGGCGGTTGGGCCTGGGATCGCTGGCAGGCGCGCCGCAGGGCGGATGATGCCCGTTTACCCAAGAGTGAGTAGTCTCTTCGTAACGAGGAGCCTACTCGTAAGCGGGGAGTAGTATAATTTGACCCGGTTTGCCAAACCAATGTTTCCTGACATGGAATCAGATAATGCTAAAGGTGTATTTATGGATTTATCGATCGTTGTCCCAGTCTATAACGAGAGTGAAAGCTTGCGCCTGCTTTACCAGGCCATTTACGATGCGATTTCCCCGCTCGGGCTGGATTGGGAAGTGATATTGGTGGATGACGGCAGCCGTGATAACAGCGTGCAGATCCTGGAGGAACTGGCCCAACAGGACCCCGTTCATGTTCAGGTAATCGAGCTGCGCCGCAACTTCGGGCAGACCGCCGCGATTGCCGCCGGGATCGACCACTCGGATGGCGAGATTGTGGTTTTGATGGATGCCGATTTGCAAAATGACCCGGCGGATATCCCCGCCATGCTGGACCTGATTAACCAGGGCTATGATGTGGTCAGCGGCTGGCGCAAGGTGCGCTATGATAATTTCTCCCGCCGCCTTCCATCGCAGATTGCTAACCGCCTGATCTCCTGGGCCACCGGGGTAAATCTGCACGATTACGGCTGCACGCTGAAAGCCTACCGCCGCGAGGTCATCACCGGTTTTCGGCTCTATGGTGAGATGCACCGCTTCATCCCGGCCTACGCCAGTTCGTACGGCGCGCGGATTACCGAACTGCCCGTTCACCATCACCCGCGCCGGTTCGGCAAGGCCAAGTACGGCCTGGAGCGCACCTTTAAAGTCATCCTCGACCTGGTAACGGTCAAGTTCCTCAACAGCTATGCTAACAAGCCCATTTACCTGTTCGGCGGGGCGGGCATCATCCTGATCCTGCTGAGCCTGGCGATCCTGCTGTACCTGTTCATCCGCCGGGTGTTCTTCGATGTTGGCGTGCTGAGCTCCCCCTTCTTCCAGATGAGCACCATGATCTTCATCATGGGCTTCCAGTCTATCTTGATGGGCCTCATCGCCGAGCTGTTAGTGCGCACGTACCATGAGTCACAGGGAAAAACAACCTACACCATCCGTAAAGTGATAAAAACAGCCAGCAATGAGCGCGAACCGGTCGAGTAAAGCCGGAGCGGATTCCGGGTGGAAAGTTCCCAGCAACCTGGCTGCCGCGCGGTGGTTCTTCCTGGTATTACTGGCGATGGCCATTCCCAGCCTTACAGCGCTGTTCAACCGCGGGTTGGAGTCGGGGCACACCATAGGCAGCTATTCGTGGTTGTGGGTCACCCTGCTGTCCTTTGCGGTGGGCCTGGCGCTCGCGGAGCTGGTGGTGTTTGTGCTGTTGTGGACTCCTGCCCGCCATGCACTGGCCCGCTTTGCCGGGCAAGTTTCTCGCCGCTTGAGCAGGCTGGGCGGCTGGAACGGGGTGGCAATTTGCGTCGTGTGGGTGGTCTTTGTGTGGGTCGTATTATGGCGCTACCAGAAGCACTTCGCCGATTTTGCTCCGCAGGTGTGGCTGTTCTGGCTGGTTGCCGGGGTCGGCGCGCTGCTGCTGGCGGCCTGGAAGAGAACCTCCTTCCCGGTGGCGCTGCTGCTGGTCGCCGTGTTTTACGGTGCGGGCGTGCGGGTTTTGGGATTCCTGCCCGAAATCACCACCTTCCCGTTCTCGGTTTCCTGGTCGGAAGGCAGCCGCTATTATTATGCCTCGCTGCCCTTTGCGAAAGAATTGTACGGCTTTCCGGTTCCGTTGTCGTTTCTCCATCCCAGCCGCTACCTGCTGCAGAGCCTGCCCTTCCTGGCGCCGGATGCCGGTATCATTTTCCACCGGGCCTGGCAGGTGCTGTTGTGGCTGGCGCTCAGCCTGCTTTCAGGCATGGCATTGGCGCGGCGCTTCGCGTTTCAATCACGCGGCGTTTTGATGGCATTTGCGCTTTGGTCGGCCCTGTTCATGCTCCAGGGCCCGGTGTATTACCACCTGCTGGTATGCGTGGCGCTGGTTTTGTTCGGCTTCGATCGCAGCCGGTTCTGGCGGACGATGCTTTTTGTCGTTCTCGCCTCGGCCTGGGCGGGGATCAGCCGCGTCAATTGGATTCCCGTCCCGGTGATGCTGGCGGCTGCCCTGTACCTGCTGGAAAAACCGCTCAGCGCCAGCGTTGTGGCCGGGCAAACCTGGTGGAAACAGATGCTGCGCTATTTATCACCGCTGCTGGCCTGGGGGGCGGCTGGCGTGCTGGCCGCTTTGGCCGCGCAGGCCGCCTACGTGCTCGTTTCTGGGCACGAAAACGTGGGCAGTTTCGGCACCAGCTTTACCTCGGCCCTGCTCTGGTACCGCCTTTTCTCCAGCCCCACCTTCCCCCTGGGCGTGCTGCCCGCTACCCTGCTGGTTTCTGCGCCGCTGCTGATCTTGATCGGCGCCAACTGGTGGCGCGGGCGGGCGGACTGGCACCCGCTGCGCGTGGCTGCGCTCAGCGCAATGGCGTTCGTCTTGTTCGCGGGCGGGCTGGTGGTCAGCGCGAAAATTGGCGGCGGCAGCAACATCCACAACATGGATGCCTATCTGGTCTTTCTCCTGGTGGTCGGTGCGGCCATTGGGTTGAACGGGACTGCCTCCGAAACTGGCGCTCGGGGCATGGTTTGGCGCCCCTGGCCCTTGATTCTGGCTGTCATGCTGGTTCCCGTCATCTGGAATTTAGACGTAAATGATCCCTTCGTCGAGCGCGACTTTGCGCAAGCCGAATACGATCTGGGCAAGCTCAATGAGATTGTGCGGCAGCATGCTTCCCAGGGAGAAGTCTTGTTTATCACCCAGCGCCAGCTCGAAGTCTTCGACCTGGTACCAGGGTTGCGCCTGGTGCCGGATTATGAATTGATGACACTCATGGAAATGTCGATGGCGGGTAACCAGCCCTATCTCGATAAATTCCACCAGGATTTGCAGAACCAGCGTTTTGCGCTCATCGTTGCTGACCGCCAGCAGCCCTATATCCGCGACCCCGAAGTCTCCAGCTTTGCGGATGAGAATAACGCCTGGGTCACCAACGTCTCCCTCCCCATATTGAAATACTACCGCCAGGAAATATATTTTGATACGCAGGGCATCCAGCTCCTGGTGCCGAAAAAGCCAGCCGATGAATAACAATCCGCTCCCCCCGCAAACCGAAGATAACAGCCTTCCGGAGGCCAGCGGCGCTGTCCCCGGGATGAAAACTCCCGGGCGCGTCTCGATCATCCGCGTGCTGGGAACGGTGCTTTCGCTGGCGCTGCTGGTATACCTGATCAGCGTGCAGGGCTGGGAGGAAATTCTGCGGCTGCTTGGGTCCCTTCCACCGTATTCTATCTGGATCGCTCTGGGCCTGATGCTGCTTTCGCGGTTTTCGGTGGGCCTGCGCTGGTATGCTCTGCTCCATTCGGCAGGGGTGAAAATGAGCCTCTGGCAGTCGCTGCGCCTGACGTTTATGGGCCTGTTCGCCTCCAACTTCTTACCCACTACCATTGGCGGCGACGTGGTGCGCCTGGCGGGCTCGATCGGCTATCGAGTCGACAGCGGCGTCAGCGCGGCTTCGCTGGTCGTCGACCGCCTGGTGGGGATGGTTGGCATGGCTTCGCTGGCCCCCTTTGGCCTGGCGATGGTTCTGCGCCCGGTTGAGCGTTTTTATAACGAGGCGCCGCAGTTGGCGTTCTTGCCCGCGCTGTCGCGCACGCTGTCGCGCGCTGTCTCGCGCGTGTCAGCCAGGCTGCCCTTTGTTGGGAAAATATATCAGAAAGGACAAACGTTTGCGCGCAGCCTGCTGCGTTCCTCGGTTTACTGGCTGCGCCACCCGCGCGGACTGCTGCTCGCCCTGCTTTGCACGTACGCACACATGCTCTTTTCGTTTGTCCTCATCTGGCTGCTGCTGCGCGGCATGCATCAATCCCTTTCACTGTGGAAGATTGGGGCGCTGTGGAGCCTCAATTACTTCATCACCACCTTTCTCCCTATTTCCATTAATGGCCTGGGGCTGCAGGAGGTAACCATTCCCTACCTGTACGCCACCTTCGGCGGGGTATCGATGGAAGCCGGGCTGGCCCTGACCGTGTTGATGCGCCTGCTGCCGACGTTCGCCAGCCTGCCCGGCGCCATTTTCCTGCCGGATATCCTCCGCATGCTGCCTGCCAGGCGGCAGAAGACCCAGCCAGACCCACGACAGGAGCTTTCATGAACGCTGCTTCGGATTCTCTCACCGTCTTGACGCTGCTGCCCTGGGCTGTCTTGTGGCTCTTCGGGGGATTCTGGCTGGCGCGCGCTGCCTTTCGCCTTGGCCTGGGGGAAGAGTTGCTGATTGGAATAGCCGCCGGTTGGGTCGTGCAGAACTGGCTTTCGAATCTGCTGGCGCAGGTTCTGCCCGTGCTCGTGGCCTTCTGGGTATCCGCCGCGGTCGTTTTCCTGGGTGGTGGCCTGGCGGTATGGCTTCGCCTGGGTTGGAAGGCCCTGGTTCCCTGGAGCCGCCCGGGCGAAAAAGTCTGGCCGGTTTGGATTCCACAGGTTATTGTGCTGGCTCTGCTGGTGTACCTCTCCTTCAGCATCGGGCGGGGCATGGCCATTTTTGACGATTTCCAGCATTTACCCACTGCATCGCTCATGGCCGCGGGTGATTTCCCCCCGCATTTCGTGTTGGACCCCAAGGTTGTTTTTGGATATCATCATTTCTTGCTGTTGTTCTCTGCCCAGTTGATCCGCGTTGGCCTGCTCCCGCCCTGGCTGGCGGTCGATGCCGCCCGCGCCATTTCGTTCGGCCTGGCAGTGGTGCTGGCAGCGTTGTTTTCCCTGCGCGTCACCCGCAGCCTGCTGGGCGGGTTATTGGGTGGGGTGGTCGTGGCATTTGCATCGGGTACCCGCTGGCTGCTGCTGCTGCTCCCGCCCGCTCTGGTCGCCTGGCTGGGGAAGAGCGTCCAGCTCATTGGCAGCGGTGCGGGCAGCGGCGCGAGCCTTCCGGAAGCCCTGCAGAATGCCTGGGCCGTGGAAGGCGCCGGACCGCTGGCGTTTCCCTTTGCCTTCGCCAATGGTATTTACCCCGCCGGCATGATCCAGGCCCACAACGCCAATGGGCTGACCGGGTTTATCCTCATCTTCCTGCTGCTGTTGACCTTCGACCGCTGGCGCGGCGGGTTGGGTGCCGTGCTTTCTGCTGTACTGATTTCCGTATGGGGCCTGATTGGCGAGGCTGAACTGCCCGCCATTGCGGCGGGTTGGGGCGTTATTGCGGTAGCCAGCCTGCTTGCCAGCCGCGCCCGGCCCTGGCACAGCCGTCTGCCGCGCGCGCTGTGGGCCTGGTTAGGGGTTGTGGCTGCTGGGGTGCTGATCGGCCTGCTGCAAGGCGGCGCCTGGACGGACATTTTGATGAAATCCGCCGCCCGCCTGTCTGGTTCCGCGCTGGATACCGCCTCTTACCAGACCATTGGATTCCAGTTCGCCTGGCCTCCCGCGATCGTTTCATCGCACCTGGGCGTCCTGTCTGTGTTCGACCCCCGCTCGCTTCTAGTTGCCCTGTTCGAGATGGGCCCCCTGCTGCTGGTCTTCCCACTGCTGGCGGTCTGGGGCGTCAAAGCTTTCCGCCTGGGCCGCTGGTACGAAGCCGCCACGGCGGCTGCCGCGGTAGGAATGCTGCTGTCCTTTTTTGTACAGTTTTCCGGTTCTACGGGCGTGCGCAACACGCCGCGCCTGTATGTGTTCATGCCGCTGCTGGCTGCGCTCGCTGTTCCGCTTGCCTGGCAGTGGGCATCCCATCGCTCCGCTGTGACGAAGATCGTGGTCGCTTTTCTGGGGTTGGTAACCATCACCGGTGGCCTGGTAATGTCTGGCGTCGAGTTCATCGCCATCCAGCGCCCGGTATATTCGTACTTCCTGACCCCCTTGGATGCCAGAATGACATCCGCTTACTGGGACCGCCTGGAAGCGGGCGCCCTGGTGTTCGATCCTACGCCGTACCGCGCCCCAACCGTGCTGGGCCGCTCGACCAATTCTAGCTTCACCTGGTATCAGACCAAACCAGAATGGGACGCCTTGCGCAGTACCCCTGATCCATTCCAACTGCGCGCTGCTGGCTACAGCTACCTCTACCTGGATAATCGCTACTGGGACGCGCTGGCCCCAGAAATCCAGCAGGCATATGCCCATGCCTGCGTAAAACCGGTAGGCGAGGCCGCGGATGATCAGGGAAATTTCCGCCGCCTGCTCGATATCCACGCCTGCCAGTGAGCCGTTCGGCTCCTTTCCCTATCTTTGACTTCTGAGCATGGTTTTCTAACCCATTGCCAGGCCTTCGAACGCGCCTTACCTTAATATTTCCTAAGCTTTAACATCCTACCCTTGATGCTTCTGGCTGCCTCGGTTATAATTCAACGATTGAATATTGAAGGCGCTATGAGAACTCCCACCGACCCAGACCTAGCCGACACAGACCGTGATCTTATTCTCCTCGAACATTTAGAGCAGAATCCGGATGCGACTCAGGCTTCGCTGGCCTCCCAGCTTGGGGTTGCTGTGGGTACCGTGAACTGGCATCTTAAGCGATTAATCGCTAAAGGTTACCTCAAGGCAGGGCGCGTTGAGCGCCGCAAGCTCCGTTATGTCATCACCCCGGAAGGGATTGCGCTGCGTGCGCGCCTGACCCTGGATTATATCCGCACATCATTCCGCCTGTACCGCCTGGTTCGCGAGCGGTCGATCGATGCTTTACAGCAGGTCGAGCAGGCTGGCTATTCCGATATTTTCATAGAAGGCGAAGGCGATGTAGCGGAAATCTGCCGCCTGACCTGTCTTGAAAAAGGGTTCACCGTTGCTACGGAAAAAAATCATGCCCCTGTCTTGCAGATTCAGGGCCTGAAGGTGATTGTGGAAGGCCTGGCGTCGCCGGGTGTTGAGGAAAGTAGATGAACATGGTCCGGGCTGGCTGCGCCTGGACTCGTATCGTTATAGGCTGTGCTCAATCGCGATAACGAATTTTCACTAGAAAGGTGGCGCATACTTTATGGATAACAACAACATCGGAAATGCCAATTTCTGGCGAAACCGGCGAGTTTGTGTTACCGGCGGGGCCGGCTTTTTAGGCTCTTTCGTGGTGGAAAAACTGCACCAGCGGGGCGCAAAGCAAGTATTCGTTCCAACCATCCAGGATTACAACCTGGTTGAACAGGACTCGATCCTGCGCATGTTGGACGATGCTCGCCCGGATGTGATTATCCACCTGGCAGCTCATGTTGGCGGAATTGGCGCCAACCGCGAGCGCCCGGCGGAGTTCTTCTACGACAACCTGATGATGGGCGTCCAGCTCATGCATGAAGCCTGGAAGCGCGGGGTGGAAAAGTTTGTCGCCATTGGCACGGTTTGCGCGTACCCCAAGTTTACCCCGCTGCCGTTCAAGGAAGAGGATTTGTGGGGCGGCTACCCCGAAGAAACCAACGCGCCTTATGGGCTGGCCAAGAAGATGCTGCTGGTTCAGGCCCAGGCATACCGCCAGCAGTACGGCTACAACGCCATCTATCTGCTGCCGGTCAACCTGTACGGCCCGCGCGATAACTTCGATCCGCGTTCTTCGCACGTGATCCCGGCCATTATCCGCAATGTTCTGGAAGCCCAGCAAAAAGGGCTGGATGAAATTGTGCAGTGGGGCGATGGCTCGCCCACGCGCGAGTTCTTATATGTCGAGGATGCCGCTGAAGGTATCCTGCGCGCCTCTGAGGCGTATAACGGCCCCGAGCCGGTTAACCTTGGCTCGGGCAGAGAAATCAGTATCAAAGATCTGGCTGAGTTGATTGGCCGCTTGTGCGGTTACACGGGCCGCTTTGTCTGGGATACCAGCAAGCCCAACGGCCAGCCGCGCCGCTGCCTGGATACCAGCCGGGCTGAGGCATACTTTGGCTTCCGCGCGCAGACCGATTTCGAACAAGGCCTGCGCCGCACGATTGAATGGTATCGTCAGAATCGTTGAGTGTTATGGCTGTTACCAAGCGAGAACTTCCTGTTACCTACCTGCGGCCAAGCCGGGGTTGGACCGCGCTGAACCTTGCCGCGCTGTGGGCGTACCGCGAGCTGGTGTACTTCCTCACCTGGCGCGATATCAAGGTGCGCTATAAGCAGGCGGCGCTGGGTGCAACCTGGGCCATCATCCAGCCTGTGGTGCATATGGTGATCTTCACCGTTATCTTTGGCCGGTTGATGGGCACCAAAACGGATGCGAACATTCCGCAGGACTGGTATCCGATTTTCAGCTTCGCCGCCATTCTCCCCTGGCAGCTGTTCCAGGGGGCCCTCCAGCGCGCGGGCATCAGCCTGGTTGGTAATGCCAACCTGCTGACCAAAATCTATTTTCCCCGCCTCATCATCCCCTTCGCGGCGGTGGCAGCCGGGCTGGTAGATTTCATCTTCTCGTTCCTCGTGCTGGCCGGTTTGATGGTCTACTTCCGGGTGCCATTTACCTGGAACATGCTGTGGCTGCCCGCGCTGGTGCTGCTGGCTCTGGCCGCTGCTCTGGCAGTGGGCCTCTGGCTTTCGGCGCTCAATGTGCAGTACCGTGATGTGCAGCACATGATCCCCTTCTTGCTGCAAGCCTGGATGTACGCCTCTCCGGTGGTGTACTCCATCGATATCATCCCTACCGAAGGCCCCTGGCGCCTGATCTACGGTCTCAACCCTATGACCGGGGTCATCCAGGGCTTCCGCTGGGCGCTGTTGGGCGGCCAGCCGCCTGACCGGTTGATGTTGGTTTCTGTTTTGATGGTAATTGCGCTCCTGATCTCCGGGTTGTATTACTTCCGGAAGATGGAGCATAGTTTCGCGGATATGGTTTAGGATCTATGCCAGACGTTGCTATTCGTGCTGTTGGGTTAGGCAAGCGCTATCGCATAGGTGCGCCATCGATGAATTACCGCACGCTGCGGGATACCTTCGTTGACGTGCTGCATGCCCCTGCCAACCTGCTGCGCGGCGGCTCCAACGGCAGCCTGAATGCCATCTGGGCTTTGAAGGATGTTTCGTTCGAAGTCCAGCAGGGCCAGGTGTTGGGCGTCATCGGGCGCAATGGCGCGGGTAAGAGCACCCTGCTCAAGCTTCTCTCGCGGGTAACCGACCCGACCGAGGGAGTGGGTGAAATTCACGGGCGGGTTGGCTCGCTTCTTGAAGTAGGTACAGGTTTTCATCCGGAGCTTACTGGGCGAGAGAATATTTTCCTCAATGGGGCCATCCTGGGCATGCGGCGCAGCGAAATCGAGCGCAAGTTCGATGAGATTGTGGATTTCTCGGAAGTGGGCCAGTTTATCGACACGCCAGTCAAACGCTATTCCAGCGGCATGTATCTGCGGCTGGCGTTTGCCGTGGCGGCCCATCTTGAGCCAGAAATCCTGGTGGTGGATGAAGTGCTGGCAGTGGGCGATGCCGAATTCCAGCGTAAATGCCTGGGCAAGATGAGCGATGTGGCCCAGCAGGGACGCACGGTGTTGTTTGTCAGCCACAATATGTCCGCCATTCTGCGCCTCACGCAGGAAACCATCGTGATCGAAAAAGGCCGCCTGGGGCTGCGCGCGCCAACACCGCAAGCGGTCGACTATTATTTATCTCAAGGATATTCACAGGAGGGACAGCGGATCTGGGAGCCGGACGAAGTCCCGGCGGAAGCGGCCCCATTCTGCCCACTGGCCGTGCGGCTGAAAAATGCCCAGGGCGTGGTGGTAGATACGGTGCGGTCGGTGGAAAGCTGCTCGGTAGAAATGGAATACGAACTGCATTCGCCCATCACTGGATTGCGTATAGGTGTTTACTTGTTGAGTACGCGCGGCGAATATATCTTCACCTCATTCGACACCGACGAAGCCGACCGTTTCGAAGAGATGGGCACGCGTCCCGCCGGGCGTTATATCAGCCGGTGCACCATCCCGGCGGACTTCCTCAACGAAGGCCGTTTTGTGATCGGTGTAAACGCCAGCTCTTACCGGGTGCGGCGTTACTTCCAGGACGAAAAGGCATTAACGTTTACCGTTGATGCAATCGGTGCGCCAGGCATGCAGTGGTCTGAACCACGCATGGGGGCCGTACGACCAAGGTTGGATTGGCAAATCGAGGTGTTATAAATATGAAAGTCGCAGGCAAAGAAGTCGTCAAGCAGTTGTTAGGGGAGGTTCCATTTACAGCCGAGTTATACTGGCTGCTTCGACAACGCGGCAAGCCCCTTCAGAGCCGTTTTTCACTGCGGCAGTTGCATGCCGAGCTGCCTGAATTGGTGAAGCAGGCCCAGGCGCTTCGCGTGGAGCAAACAAAGACGGGCGCGGCAGGCCGCAAGGTATTTATTTTTGCAACCCTGCATTACTGGATTGAGCATACCGCCCTGCTGGGAATTGCCCTTGCCGCCCAGGGTCATAAAGTGACTCTAGGGTACCTGCCGTATGCCGAATGGCAGACGCCAATCAACCGGTTCGACCTGCGCCGTCAAAACGCGTATGCGAGTAAAGTGCTTTCGCAGGCCGCGCCGTTGATTGAGACGGTATCGTTCCTGACCACCCGTTCCATGTTTACCCGCGTGCCGGATGAGGTGATGCAGGCTGTGGAACAGGTAACCACCTATGATACCCAGTACACCCTGCAGGTGGAGGACATCGATCAAAACAGCGAGGTTTATAAACTGCGCTTGGAACGCAACACGGAGGTCGCCCGCTCTGTGCTGGGCTGGCTGAAATCGAATCGCCCCGATGTAGTGATCATCCCCAACGGCACCATTCAGGAATTGGGGGTGGTATACCGCGTGGCCCGCTACCTGGGCATCCGCACCGTCACCTACGAGTTTGGCGACCAGCGCCAGCGCATCTGGGTTGCTCAGAATGCGGAAGTGATGCGCCAGGAGACCGATGGCCTGTGGCAGGCCAGGGGGGAAGGCCGCACGCTCTCTCCGGATCAGTTGGAAAAGATGCGCGCCTTGTTCATGGCCCGCCAGCGGGGCGCTTTGTGGGAAAACTTCGCCCGCCCCTGGCAGGATACCCCTGCTGAGGGCGGCGCCAAAGCGCGCGCCGCGCTGGGCCTGGATGAACGCCCGGTGGTTTTACTGGCGACCAACGTGCTGGGCGACAGCCTGACCCTGGGCCGCCAGGTTTTCTCACAGAGCATGGCCGAATGGATCTCGCGCACGGTGCAGTATTTTGCCGGGCGTCCAGATGTGCAGTTCATCATTCGCGTCCACCCCGGCGAAGTGCTCACCCACGGCCTCTCCATGGTCGATGTGGTCAAACAGGTGCTGCCCAAGCTCCCCGAGCACATCCGCCTGATTGCGCCCAAGGATAAAGTCAATACCTACGATCTGATCGAAGTGGCGGACGTTGGCCTGGTCTACACCACTACCGTTGGCATGGAAATGGCCATGTACGGCGTGCCGGTCATCGTCAGTGGGCAAACCCATTACCGCGGGCGTGGTTTCACCACCGATCCCGATTCTTGGGTCTCCTATTTCAAACAGCTCGGCGCTATCCTCGCCAAGCCATCTGCCTTCAAGCTTAGCCGCGCGCAGGTCGAAAGCGCCTGGGAATACGCTTACCGCTTTTTCTTCGAATACCCGCACCCCTTCCCCTGGCACCTCGTGCGCGTTTGGGATGATTATAAATCTCGCCCGCTTTCCCTGGTGTGCGGCCCCGAAGGGCAGGAGCATTACGGGTCCACCTTCAAGTACCTGGTCGGCGACCCCATCGACTGGCCGTCCATTCTGCAGGCCGACGGAGCACGGCACGTTAACGGAGGCCACAGTGATGCCCACCCGAACGGGCCAGCCCCCCTTCAAAGCGCTGATGGCGCGCAGTCCGGCATCCCACAAACTGGCGTGGCTGGTTCTACCGGCGCCGATATCATGAGCGCCCGCCGCGCCGTGGTCTCCCAGGTTGCTAAACGAAAGGTGCAGGGCCTGGAAAAGACAACTGCTTCCGAAAAGCCGGTCGTCGTGGAAAAGACGCCTGCTTCCTCCAAGGTGGAACCCGCCAGCAAGGCTGCCGCGAAAAAAACGGGTGGCCCGAAAAAGGCTCAGGGAGAACGATAAATGACGGATGCGGAGATCAAGCAGCGCGTGCGCCAGTTCTACGATCGCGTGGGCTGGCAAACGGTTGCCGATGGCACATATCAGAACGCGCGCTATGAAGATTTGCGCCCGGTCTCGCGTGATTATATCCACCGCTGCCACCTGCGCGTTGCTCGCTTTCTCCGCCCATCCGGTCGTTTTCTGTTGGATGCCGGTTCCGGGCCGGTGCAGTACCCCGAGTACCTGGTCTACTCACAGGGCTACCAGCGGCGTGTGTGCGTGGATATTTCCATCGTCGCGCTGCAGGAGGCGCGCCAGAGGCTTGGCGCGCATGGCCTGTGCGTTGTTGCCGATGTAGCCAACCTGCCGTTTCGGTCCGAGCCGTTTGAAGGGATCGTTTCGCTGCATACCCTGCACCACCTGCCGCTGGAAGCGCAGGCCGGCGCCTACCGCGAGCTGTACCGGGTGCTCGCGCCTGGCTCCGCGGCGGTGGTGGTCAACGGCTGGACCGATTCCCCCTTGATGCGCCGTATGGGCTGGATGGTGCGCGGCTTCGAGCGGTTGGGCGCGTGGTTTGCCCGGCTGCGCCGCCGCCCCGCTCCGGAAGAAAAAACCCATCAGCAGGCTCCCCTGAAACCCAGCGCGGGAAAAGACCCAACGCAAGCTGGGTCGCCAGTTGGCGCGCCAACTGGCACTTTCATCAATAAGCTGGATGCCGCCTGGTTGGCGAAAAATATCGGCGGCGCCATGCCCTATGCGCTGTACCCCTGGCGCAGCGTGAGTGTCCGCTTCCTGCGGGCAGTAATTCACGACATTGCCGCCGGGAGGTTGTGGCTGCGCCTGCTTTTCTGGCTGGAAGAGCGCTTCCCGCGCTTCTTCGCGGAAAAAGGCCAGTATCCCATGGTAATCTTGAACAAGCCGCCCAATAAGGGCAGCTCTTCTTTTTGATCTGGTTTTTTGTTAGCATTTTTTTCGAACGCTTCCAATTAAAAATCATTATGCTGGCCCTGGAATCAAATTACGGGGCTGTACACCTTGTAGGGAGATAACGCTATGGATTGGTCCAACAAAGTCGTCCTGGTGACCGGGGGAACCGGTTCATTTGGCAAAAAGTTCATTGAAATCATGCTGAAAGAATATCATCCTACCAAGCTCATCGTTTTCAGCCGGGATGAATTGAAGCAGCATGAAATGCGCGTTGCGGGGCTGGATCATCCCAGTTTGCGCTATTTTATCGGTGACGTGCGCGATCAGCCGCGCCTGCGCAGAGCCTTCGACAACGTAGATATTGTGGTCCATACCGCGGCGCTCAAACAGGTGCCTGCCTGTGAGTACAACCCGATGGAAGCGGTAAAAACCAATATCCTGGGCAGCAGCAACGTGATCGATGCAGCCCTGGATGCGGGCGTGGAGAAAGTGCTCGCATTGAGCACCGATAAGGCCGTGAACCCGGTGAACCTGTATGGGGCCACTAAGCTGGCTGCCGAAAAGTTGTTCATCCAGAGCAATTATTATGCTGGTATTAAAGAAACCCGCCTGAGCTGTACCCGCTACGGCAACGTGGTCGGCAGCCGCGGCAGTGTGGTACCCAAATTTATCAAGCAGCGCGGCAATGGCGGCAGCATCACCATCACCGATGAGCGCATGACCCGTTTCTGGATTTCCCTGGAGCAGGGCGTTCGCTTCGTAATCCGCTGCATCGAGCAGATGCACGGCGGAGAAGTGTTCGTCCCCAAGATCCCCAGCATGGCGATGACCGACCTGGCCAATGCCATCGCGCCCGACTCAAAGGTGGAAATCACCGGCATTCGCCCTGGCGAAAAGCTGCACGAAGTGCTGATCTCCGAAGATGAATCGCGCACCACGGTAGAGCTGGACGATATGTTTGTGGTCATGCCCTCCATGTCACTCCCCATCCGCTCGAAACTGCTTGGCCGCGATTGGGAAGGCGTTGGAAAGCCCCTGGCGGATGGTTTCCGCTACGCGTCCAACACCAACCCGCACTGGCTGACCGTTGAACAGATTCAGGAGATGGTTGCCCCCATCGAAGCCGCGTACGCGCAGGGGCAGCTCGAGTGAAACGTCTGCTGGTGACCGGCGTCAGCGGGCTGCTGGGTCTGAACCTCGCCTGGCTGGCCAGAGACCGCTACCAGGTTACCGGCGTGCTGCGGGGTGGGCGTGCTTTGCCCGCGCCGGAATGCACGCCTTTTGATGTGATCGCTACAGACCTGACCGAGCCTGGGCAGGTCGAGCGGGTGTTGGAACAAACGCAGCCGGACATGATCGTTAACTGTGCCGCGCTGACCAATGTCGATCAGTGCGAGTTGTACCCGGAAGAAGCCCGGCGGGCCAATGCCTGGATGCCTGGCGTTCTGGCGCGCGCCGCGGCGCAAACTGGCGTGCGTCTGGTGCATATTTCTACGGATGCTGTCTTCGATGGCCTGCGCGGCGATTACACTGAGAACGACGCGCCCAACCCCATCAACGTGTACGGCCACACCAAGCTGGCAGGCGAGCGCGCTGTTGCCGAGTCCAACCCCGATGCGCTGATCGCGCGGGTCAACTTCTATGGATGGAGCTGGCAGGGGCAGCGCAGCTTGGCCGAGTATTTCTATAACAACCTCTCCGCCGGTAAAGGGGTGTATGGCTTTACCGACATTTACTTTGGACCGCTGCTGGTCAACGATATGGTGGAGATCCTGCTGCGCATGCTGGACCGCGGGCTGAATGGTGTGTACCACGTGTTCAGTTCTGAAACACTGACCAAGTATGCTTTCGGGTGTCTGCTGGCGCGGCACTTCGGCTTCGATGAAGCGCTGATTACCCCGGCGCCTTACAAAGTCGCCCATCTGGCAGCCCCGCGGGCCCCAATGCTCACTCTGCGCGCGGATAAGCTGGCTGCCAGCCTGTGCGAGGCGCTGCCTGGCCAGGATATGCCCATGCGCCGCTTCACGGAACTTTTTCACCAGGGTTATCCGCAAAAAATTCGCGCGGCCCTGGTAAAACCCGGCCAATTGACGACCGAAAACTGACCATTGATTGCTTAAGGAAGGTGCTGCTATGGAAATTCGCATCGGTTCGCATGTGTTAGGGGAGGATCATCCCACCTATTTCATTGCCGATATCGCTGCCAACCATGATGGCAGCCTGGAGCGGGCGAAAATGCTCATCCGCCTGGCCGCGGAAGCTGGGGCAAATGCCGCGAAGTTTCAAAACTTCCGCGCGCCGCAGATCGTCTCGGATTACGGCTTTCGCTCGCTGGGCGGGCAGCAGTCGCACCAGGCATCCTGGAAGAAGTCGGTTTTTGAGGTGTACCGCGATGCTTCCATTCCCTTCGAATGGACGGAGGAATTGAAAGCGGAATGCGACGCGGTTGGGATCGATTACTTCTCGGCGCCCTACGACTTTGATGCAATCGATATGCTCGACCCCTACGTGCCCGCTTACAAAATCGGCTCGGGCGATATTACCTGGCCTGAAGCGCTGGAGCGCATCGCGCGCAAGGGCAAACCCGTTCTGCTGGCAACCGGCGCATCCGATATCGGGGATGTACAGCGGGCGGTGCGTACCATCCTGGCGATCAACCCGCAGTTGCTGCTGATGCAGTGCAACACCAACTACACCGCCAGCCTGGAGAACTTCACCCACGTTCACCTGCGCGTGCTGCAAACCTACCGGCTGATGTATCCCCAACTGGTCCTGGGCCTGTCCGACCATACTCCCGGGCACGCTGCTGTGCTCGGCGCGGTAACGCTGGGCGCGCGGGCCGTTGAGAAGCATTTCACCGATGACAATGACCGGGTCGGGCCGGATCATAAGTTTGCACTGAATCCGGTAGATTGGGCCGCGATGGTTGAAAATACCCGCCGCCTGGAGCGCGCCCTGGGATCGGGCGATAAATTTGTCGCCGGCAATGAAGCGGAAACGGTCATATTGCAGCGCCGCTGCCTGCGCGCGGCCTGTGACCTGCCCGCCGGTACGGTTCTTACCCGCGATAAGATCGATGTTCTGCGCCCGGCCCCCGCGGATGCCATCAAGCCCTACGACCTGGAAAATGTGGTGGGCAAGCGCCTGCTGGTCGATTTGAAATTCGGCCAGGAGTTAAAATGGGAGCACATTGGAGCGTAACTCGGACGGCGGCCTGTGCGTGTACTGTACTTTACTCGTGACTATACCCCCCATGATCATCGTTTTCTAACCAGTCTGGCGGAAAACGGTAATGAGGTCTTTTGCTTGCGCCTGGAACGCCGTGGACAGCAGTTAGAAGATCGCCCACTGCCCCCGGCTGTCCGCCAGGTCCGCTGGGAGGGAGGGCAGGGACCCTTCCGCTGGCGCGACCTGCCCGCGCGCTTAGCGGCCTTGAAGCGGCTGTTGGGTGAGATTCGCCCGGATATACTGCACGCCGGCCCCATTCAGACGGTAGCCTTCCTGGGCGCGCTGTCCGGTTTCCATCCCTTGGTGACCATGTCGTGGGGCTCTGACCTTCTGAAAGACGCTGACCGTAGTTGGGCCTACCGCCAGATCACCCGCTATACCCTCTCCCGGTCGAATGTGCTGGTAGGCGACTGTCAGGCGGTGCGGGACAAAGCCGTCTCTTTGGGGCTCACGCAGGAGCGCATCTTTACCTTTCCCTGGGGCATCGACCTGGAACGATTCTCGCCAGAGCGCGCGGGGTCAGCCGGAAGCGAAGACGCCAATGCACCCGCTGCCAGCGCCCAGGCCTTCCGCGCGCGGTTGGGCTGGCAGGAGAAATTTGTAGTGCTCTCCCTGCGCTCCTGGGAACCGGTGTACGGTGTAGATGTGATGCTGCGCGGGTTTGCGCGGGCGGCGTCGGAGGCGGCGGATCATGGAAGCGATGATCTGCGCCTGTTGATGCTGGGCGGCGGCTCGCAGGCCCGCCTGGTGCATCAGCTTATCCAGGATAACGGCCTGCAGGACCGGGTATATCTGGGCGGCCAGGTGAACCAGGCTGATTTGCCCACCATGTATCGCGCCGCGGATCTGTACGTCAGCGCCTCCCACAGCGATGGATCGTCGGTCTCTCTGATGGAAGCATTGGGCTGCGGCCTGCCGGTGCTGGTCACCGATATCCCCAGCAACCGCGAGTGGGTTGCCCGTGACCAGCAGGGCTGGCTGTTCCCGGATGGCGACAACCAGGCAGTAGCCAGCGGGATTCTGCGCGCCCTCCATCTGTCCAACGAGCAGCCGGAAAAGCTGGCCGAAATACGCCAGGCCAGCCGTCAGCGCGCCGAACAGCGCGCCGATTGGAAAACCAACTTCGGCGTCTTGCTGCGTGCCTATGAAGCAGCGCAGAAACAGGTGGGCAAATAGCCATGACGGGAAAACTCAGCGGAAACTTCGCCGATTGGCTGCGCGAAACCCGGCCCGGCATGCTGGTAAGTGTGCTGGCTGTCCTGGTGTTGCTTCAGACCAGCCCGTGGGTTGTCCGCACCCCTGGGAATGATTCGGGCATTTTCCTGTACTTTGGCCAGCAGATTTTACGTGGCCGGCTGCCATTCGTAGATCTGTGGGATCATAAACCTCCGTTGGTTTTTTACCTGAATGCATTGGGCTTGTTTTTCGGTCAGGGCTCTCGCTGGGGCGTTTGGGCGGTCGAAGTCGTTTCTTTACTGGCTGCCAGCCTGTTTGCTTTTTATTTTTTGCGCCGGTTCTTCAAAACCTGGCCGGCCCTGCTTGCCGTGCTTGGGCTGCTGGCGAACCTCGCGTTTGTTTTGGAAGGCGGAAACTTAACGGAGGAATATGCCCTTGCCTTTCAGTTCGCGGGGTTATACCTGTTCTCTCGTTATATTTCAGATCAGCAAGCGCACTGGAAGATCGTTTCCGTTGGCGTAATGATGGGCTGCGCTTTTTTACTCAAGCAAACCCTGATTGGGGTGTGGATCGCCATATCGATCTACCTGTTCGCCGGCGCGCTGTTCACCCGCGCCCGTCAGAATCTGGTTGCGCTGGCGCAGATGTTAGCAGGTTTTGGTCTGGCAGCTCTGGTCAGCGCGGTTCCGTTTGCGCTGCGCGGCGGCCTGGAGGATTATTGGGATGTCTCGTTTCGCTATAACTTTATTTATTCAGCAGTTACCACGCCTGACCGGTTAAGCTCATTCAACGATGTGCTCTTATTCATAAATACGCGTTCGGGTTTCTTCCTCCTGGCGGCCATGGCCTGGCTGGCCGGATGGGTTTATGTGCTGCTCCATCACCAACCGGCAGCCTGGTGGGTAACGCGGAGATGGGCCGGACTGGTACCTCTGGTAGGGGCGCTGATCTTTCTTTGGAATGGCTCCATGGCACGCCCATTTCAGTTTTACGCATTATCCGCACTCAGCCCGTATCGCTGGGGTCTGATCGCCGCCGGAGTCGTGCTGCTGTTGTTGAGCCTGGGATTCTTCCTCAGGTGGACCGAGCGCGGGCTGTATCCCTGGCTTCGCTCGAAACAGGTTGCCGGTCATACGCCCCAGCTCTTGCCCGTCTACCTGGCCCTGCTGGACCTGCCCATCAGCGCTGCGCTGGTGGCGATGCCGGGTAAAGGCTATTTGCACTACTACATGGCCCTGTTGCCTGCCGTTACCACCCTGATTGCTTTTCTGGCCGGATCGCTTATTTCTGGAAATGGGCTGCCCGCCGACCGTAGGATGCCGGCTGTCTGGAGTGCTGTGCTGTTGCTGCCGGTGCTTTGGAGCGGGCTGGGGCTTACCATTCAGAAAATCCGCCCGGGCGCCGATACGCAGACCACCCAAACGGTCGCGTATATCCAGCAGCATACCCGGCCAGGGGATACGGTCTTGTTGTGGGGCACCCAGACCGGCATTTACTTTCTCTCTGGGCGTGAGTCGCCCACCCGCTATGTCCACCAGATCCCGTTATGGAATCCTCGCTACGGCACAAAGGAACGTATCGAAGAATTCCTGAGTGACCTCATGGACAAAAAGCCGTCCCTCATCATCGATACGCGCCTTCCATCGATGCCGCTGGCACACCAAAAATACGATCCCGCCAGTTGTGGTACGGGGTTAGCGGTCGGCCCACCGGGGATGGATCAGGTATATGCATTCATCTGTGACCATTACGAGCAGGCGGAAACCCTTGGACCGGACCAGTGGCTGGTTTACCGGTATAATCCTGCTGCTTATCTCAACGATAAAACGCGTTCAAACAGGTAGATTTGAGGAAATGCAATGCGAACTGTAGCAATCATTCAAGCGCGCATGAGCTCCAGCCGGCTGCCCGGCAAGGTGCTCCAGGATATCGCCGGGCAGCCCATGCTGGTGCGCGTGCTGGAACGCGCCCGCCGGGCCAGGACCATTGATGATGTCATGGTCGCCACCACCACCGACCCGGCGGATGACCCCATTGTGGCAATGTGCCGCGAGCGCGGCTACCCGGTGTACCGCGGCAGCATGTTCGATGTGCTGGACCGCTATTACGGCGCCGCGCGCCAGGCCCAGGCCGATATCGTCGTGCGCGTCACTGCCGACTGCCCGGTTATCGATCCGGCGGTGATTGATCAGGTGGTAGAGGCCTTTCACGCTCAGGCCGCCGACTTTGCCTGCAATCGCTTGCCGCCCCCCTGGAAGCGCACCTGGCCCATCGGGCTGGATACAGAAGTATGTTCCTTCGCCGGGTTGGAGCGCGCCTGGAAAGAAGCCACGCTTCCATACGAGCGCGAGCACGTCATGCCGTTCTTTTACGATGTAGAAGGGCGCTTCAAAGTCATCGTGGTCGATCACGACCCCGATTACGGCGCCCAGCGCTGGACGGTGGACACCGCCGAAGATCTGCAACTGCTGCGTGAGATCTTTTCTCGCTTCAACGGCAGCGATACCTTCACCTGGCTGGATGTGCTCCACCTGGTACAGAATGAGCCGCAGCTCATGCAGATCAACGCCGGGGTGCGCCACAAAGTTGGCACGGAAGTCGATCACCGCATGAAGGATAAGAAGGAATAACCATGCCCGACCTCACCATCTTTACGGCTCCCAAGCCGTTTACCAACCCGCATATCGCCCTCATCCAGCGCAACGCCATCCGCTCCTGGATCAACCTGGGCCCAGAAGTGGAAGTGATACTGCTGGGCGAGGAAGAAGGGCTGGCTGAATTTGCCGTCGAATGCGGCGTAAAGCACATCTCTCAGGTAGCCCGCAATGCCAACGGCACGCCCCTGGTCAGCTCGATGTTCGATCTGGCCCGCCAGAACAGCACCAGCCCGCTGTTGTGCTGCGTCAACGCCGATATCTTGCTGATGCCGGATGTGGTGCAGGGCGCAATGGCTGCTGCCCGGCAGGCCAGCAAATTCCTGATCATTGGCCAGCGTTATGATCTGGACGTTCGCGAGCCACTGGAATTCACCCCCGGCTGGCCGGAACGCCTGCGCCTGCGGGCGCGCACGCAGGGCAAGCTGCACCGCGCTTCGGGCAGCGATTACTTCATCTTCCCGCGCGAATGCTTTCAAGATATGCCCGCCTTTGCCATTGGCCGCGCCGGGTGGGACAACTGGATGATTTATGCCGGGCGGCGTTACGGCTGGCCGGTGATCAATGCGACCCCATCCATTATGATCGTCCACCAGAACCACGATTACAGCCACCTGCCTGGCGGGCAGCCGCACTACCGCCTGCCGGAAACATTTGAAAATGTGCGCCTGGCGGGCGGCAAGCGCGTGATTTTCGAGTTGAGTGATGTCAACCGCCAGATGGTGGATGGTGTTTTAAGGCCGGCCTCCAGCTCCTGGCGCAAATTCTGGCGCGAAGTCGAAATTTTCCCGCTGGTAAAACTGCATTCCTACCCGCTGGGCCAGCTGTTTTTTACGATTTTCCACCCGATGAAAGCCTACCAGGAATTCCGCAAAGGTCCGCAGTCATGAGATCCCCTGCCCCCCGATCCTCCCGACCCGCCGCTCCTTGTAGGGCAGGCATCCCTGCCTGCCGCTCGCGCCAGCGAGGACTCACCGGCGCCTGCCAAAATTGCGTCCAAAGGTAACCGCCAAACAGAAATAACAAGGAGCCATCATGCGCATCGGTCAGAATCCCGCAAAATACCTAAAAGAAGTCGCCAAACCGGCCCGCATCACCGTCGCCGTGTTGAATTATCTGCCCTTCCTCAGCGGCTTTTACGCCGAGGGGCTGGAAGTGCTCAAGGTGTGCCTGGAAAGCATTCGCGAAGGGGCCGACCTGCCGTTTGATTTGATGGTTTTCGATAATGGCTCCTGCGAAGAAGCCCGCCAGTACCTGCTCGATGAGCACCAGGCCGGGCGCATCCAGTACCTGCTCTTCTCTGAAAAGAACCTGGGTAAGGGCGGCGCCTGGAATATGATCCTGGCTGGCGCTCCAGGAGAGATCATCGCCTACACCGACAGCGACGCCTATTTCTACCCCGGCTGGCTGTCTCGCTCGGTGCAGATCCTCGAAACCTATCCTAACGTGGGCATGGTCACCGCGCGGCCTTTCCGCACCAAGGAAGACTTTTACACCAGCACCGTGGAATGGGGCAGTAGCCATCCGGAAGCCACGGTTGAGCAGGGGCCGTTTATCCCCTTCGAAACCTTCCGGGAATTTGATCTCAGCCTGGGGCAGAGCGAAGAGGAGATCAAACAGCATTACGACGCCACCACCGATGTTCGTCTCACCTATCAGGGTGTAGCATCCATTGCGGGCGCTTCGCACTGGCAGTTTGTTGCCTATAAATCGGTGCTGCAGCAGTTTTTACCCTTCAGCATGGATCGCCCCATGGGCCAGGTGCGCCAGCTCGACCAGCGCATGAATGAGGCTGGCTTTCTGCGCCTGATGGTCACCGACCCGCTGGCGATGAACATGAGCAATACCCTGCGCAATGCCCCTGGTCAGGCTGCCAAACGCGCCGTCGACCGTTCGGCAGGCGGCCCATCGCGCCTGCTGGACTTTCCGCCTGTGCGCCGCACCCTGCTTGGGCTTTACGATATCATATTCCGCTGGTACTATGATCGCCCGTCGGATAAAGCCTCCTGAAAGGGAACCCCACTTGTATGCCTGAAAAAACCGTTTTCATCAGCGCCGACCACGGCCTGGCCATCGTGTACTTTTTACAGAGCGATGTGGTGCCCACTCTGCTTGCCAGCGGCGTGCGGGTCGTCCTGCTTACCGATGACAGCCTTAAGGAGCAGATCACCCAGCGTTTTGGGCAGCCTGGGCTGGTTGTGGAAGGCCTGCGTTTTCAACAGGCGCGCCGCTATTTTGAAACCTATCAACATTCTGCGCAGCATTGGCTGCATTTCTTACGCTGGATGGGCGGCTCAAAGCGCATCAATACCACCGCTATGGATGGCCACATGCGCCAGATGAGCTTTGAGGCATCCAAGAACGGCAAGCGCATCATGCCCTTAATCAAACTGGCCACCTTTATACTACGCCGTTCGCGCCGCGCCCGCCGCGCACTGGTAGATTACCAGCGGCGCTTCACCACCAGCATCTATTCTGACCTGTTTGACCAATACCAACCCGACCTGGTGATGGCCTCAACCCCCGGCTGGCGCCTCGATCGCTTCTTACTGCGCGAGGCGGCTGCTCGCGGCGTCCCCACCGCGGCGGTGATCGTCGGTTGGGATAATTCTTCCAGCTACCGCCTCCCAGGCGCGCCGGTGAACGATATTAACTGCTGGTCGGAAATCCAGAAGCAGGAGCTGGTCTTGGGCTCCGATTGGGACCCCCAGCGCGTGCACATCGGCGGCATCCCCTCCTATGATGGCTATTTTCGCGGAATATGGCAGATGCCCCGCGAAGAATATTTCGCCCTGCACGGTCTGGACCCCAACCGCAAGCTGCTTTCTTACGCGTGCAGTTTTGTGACCTTCTCGCCCAACTACCAGAACATCGCCGCGCTGGCCAAGCTGGTCAATTCAGGCCAGCTTGCCGAGCCATCCCAACTGCTCATCCGCCTGCATCCCAACCATTTTATGCCCGGTTCGCTGTATGAGAAGGAAGCCAACCGCGTGCGCGAGCTGGTGCGCACCCTGCCGCACGTACACCTGGTCGAGCCGGTGCCGTTGGGTGGCGAATTGGGCCATTATTCCGGCGAGGATATGCCCGAAAAAGCCTCCATGATGGCCCACTCCGATGTTTTCCTGACCGTATATTCCACCATGGTAGTGGAAACCGCCCTCCACGCCCGGCCCATCGTCAGCATCTGCATCGACGCGCCGCGTGGTTGGGATACCCCGGGCAAGTTCTCGCTCTCCCTCTCCGAGATCGGCGAGTGGCCCACCCACCAGCGCTTCCGCTGGGCCAATGCCGGACGGGTGGCCTTCAACGAGACGCAGCTGCTTGAATATGTCAATCTCTACTTGAAAGACCCTTCTCTCGACGGCGACAACCGCCGCAAGTTCATCCAGGAGGAATGCACCTTCACCGACGGCAGCGCTGGCAAACATACCGCCGGTTGGGTGCTGTCGCTGCTGGCCCGCTCTGGCAGCGGAGGAGTACCCCTATGAAATTTCTGATTGCCGGTTTCGGTTCGATTGGAAGGCGCCACCTGCGCAACCTGCGTGCCTTGGGAATATATGACATCCTGCTGTACCGCTCGCACCATTCCACCCTGCCGGATGACGAAATTGCCGGCCTTCCGGTGGAGACGGATCTCCAGGCTGCGCTGGCGCGCAAGCCAGATGCCGTGATCATTTCCAACCCCACCGCCCTGCACCTGGATGTTGCCATCCCGGCGGCGGAAGCTGGCTGCGCCATTCTGCTGGAAAAACCCATCGCGCATTCGTTGGAGCGAGTGGATGATCTGCGGCAGGCCGTTAAGCGCGGCGGGGCCCGGGTGCTGGTTGGTTTTCAGTTTCGCTTTCACCCCACTCTGCGCCGCGCCGCCGCCCTGCTCGCGGAGGGCGCCATCGGCCAGCCGCTGGCTGCCCGCGCCCATTGGGGCGAATATCTCCCCAACTGGCACCCCTGGGAAGATTACCGCCAGGGCTATGCCGCCCGCGCCGACCTGGGCGGCGGCGTGATCCTCACCCTCTGCCATCCCCTCGATTACCTGCGCATGCTGCTGGGCGAAGTGGAGTCGCTGTGGGCGTTCACCGCCGGGCAGGGCGGATTGGATCTGCCCGTGGAAGATACCGCGGAAATCGGGCTGCGCTTTCATAGCGGCGCGGTGGGCAGCGTGCACCTGGATTATTTGCAGCAGCCGCCCGCCCACACGCTTGAAATTGTCGGTTCGGCGGGTACGCTGCGCTGGAATAACGCTGATGGCGCGCTGTCTGTGTTCCGCCCGGGCCAGCCGGATTGGACCCGCGAGCTTCCTCCAGCCGGTTTCGACCGCAACGATATGTTCCTCGATGAAACGCGCAACTTCCTTGCCGTTGCGCGGGGCGAAGCCCAGCCAGCCTGCACGTTGGAAGATGGCATTCGCGCGCTGGAGATTGCCCTGTGCGCCCGTGAATCGTCCCAGGATGGAACGCGCAAGGTATTGAAGACGGCCTGAAGGAGTTTTAATGCGGATTTCTAAACAGGCGGCTGCGAAATCTCCTGTTTCCTACGAACGCAGTGGGCTGACCCGCCCGCTGCCGCGCCCGGCGGATCGGTTGTTCGAACGCTTTGCGCACCTGTGGGCCGCGTTGTATTTCACTGCCGCCACCCTGCTCATGACCTGGCCGCTGGCGCTGCGCATGCGCGATTCAGTGGCGGGCGAGGTTGGCGATAACATCTACTTTATCTTCCTGATCCGCTGGTACGAGAAAGCCTGGTTCGAGCTGGGCATCTCCCCCTTCTTCCACCCCTGGCTCAACTACCCCCAGGGCTGGAACCTGGCCTCCACCGATACCTCCCTGGCGACCACCCTCTTTGGTCTTCCGGTAAGCCTGCTGGTTGGCCCAACCTTTGGCTATAACTTCGCCATGCTGGTCACCTTCATTCTTTCCGGACTGGCCATGTACTACTGGGTGCGCCGCCTCACCGGCAGCACTGCCGCCGGGCTGGTAGCGGGGACCATTTACGCTTTCTTGCCATATCACATGGCGCATTTCCTCATCGGTCACCTGAACCTTTCCGGCACGCAGTGGTTCCCGCTGTATTTTATGGGTCTGTACGACCTGCTGCGCTCGCCTTCCCAAGGCGCTCCCTCGAAAGGTACGCCCCTGCGCCAGCGGATTGGTCCAGTCATCGTGACTGCCGTTTCGCTCGGGCTGATCGCGCTCACCTCCATGCACTACCTGCTGATGACGGCGGTCATCTCGGTGGTCTTTGTTCTGGCCTACCTGGTCCTGGTGGACTGGAAGCGCCTGCGCCAATGGGTGTACTGGCGCGTGCTGGGGATCAAACTGTTAAGTTTTGGGTTGGCCAGCCTGCCGTTGGTTTTGCTGGCAGCGCTGCCCTTCATCGGTCTGTACAGCCAGGGCGGGCTGGCCACCCGTGCGGTCAGCTACGCCAGCATGTATTCCGCCAGCCCTACCGATTTCGTTCTGCCTTCCACCCAGCACTGGCTGTTTGGCGAATGGGTCGGCGCGCACTTCGACCGCTCGCTGTGGATTGAGGCCACTTTTTACATCGGCGCGGTTGCGCTGGTGCTGGCGGTCATTGCATGGCTCAAGCGCGCAAACAGCCCGCACGCCAGCCTGCTCAAAATCGGGCTGGTCATCATCGTGGTGGCCTTCATCCTGGCCCTGGGCACCGATTTCCACTGGAATAATCAGCGCGTGGAAGTGCCGGTGCCTGCCTTCTTGCAGGGCGCCCTGGGCCGCGAAGAGGCGCCCATCCCCCTGCCTGCCTATCTGCTGTTCAAGTTCGTCCCCTTTTATTCGAAAATGCGCGCGGTGATGCGCATGGGCGTGTACGTCCTCATCTTTACCTCCCTGATGGCCGGGTTGGGCGCGGCCTGGCTGCTCGGTAAAGCCGGGCCAAAGCGTGCCCTGCCGCTGGCCGTCCTGCTGATCGGCCTGGTATGGCTGGATTTTTACCCCGGCCCCTACCAGCAGTTCGATGTGGTCTCTGCCCGCCCGGTGGATGCCTGGCTGGCGCAGCAGCCAGGGCAGGGCGCGGTAGCGCAGTTCCCCGCGATCCAGCTTGAGGACCAGGATCAGGTTTACAATACCCTGATGCATGGAAAGCCCTATATCGGCGGATTCTTCTCCGCCAACCAGCCCGAGCAGTACCTGCGCATTCGCCCGGTGCTCGACTCCTTCCCCAGCACCGAAGGGGCTTCTCTGCTCCGCGAGTTGGGCGTGCAGTGGGCGCTGTTCGATACGCGCCGCTACCCCGATTTTGATGCCATAAAGCAGCAGGTCGAAGCGCTGGGGTTTGACTACATCGATACGATTGCCGGTCAGGCGGTCTTTGAACTGAAATAAATACCGGCCAGGAGATGAAAACGATGCGAAAGAATAAGCTGATCCTGTTCATCTTGCTCCTGCTCGCCGCCCTGGTGGGCATGGTGCTGGTTGTTTACGCCACCACTTATGGCCCGGGCGTGGGCGGCGATGCCACCATTTACCTGACCACGGCGCAAAACTTCCGGGCCGGTAAGGGCCTGGGCTGGACCGAAGCAGACGGTTCCTTCCGCGTGCTGCCCTATACGCCCCCGTTTTATCCCCTGGTGCTGAGCGCGATCAACCTGTTCACCACGAATATTGTCGCGGGCGCGCGTTGGCTGAACGTTATTCTGTTTGGCCTTACCGTGTTCCTGATCGGCCTGTTCTTTTACTGTTACACCGGGCGCGTCTGGCTGGCGGGCATCCTCAGCGGCCTGGTGGCTGCTTCTCCGGTGCTCATCGGTATTCAGGTATGGGCCATGTCCGAATCCCTGTTCCTGCTGCTGGGTTTTGCCGGGCTGCTGGCGCTGCTGGAATACCTGGGCCGCCCGCGCGGCCTGTTGTTGGTCGTTTCGGCGCTTTTATGCGGGCTGGCCTTCCTCACCCGTTACTTTGGCGTGGCATTTGTCGCCACCGGTGGGCTGGCGTTGCTGTTGTTCGGTCGGCGGGAATCGGCCTGGGCCGGGCGTGTAAAGGATTGGCTGAATCGCAAAGCGCTGGGTGAGACATTCCTCTTTGGTATCATCGCCATCCTTCCTATCCTGATCTGGCTGGTGATCGATTTCTCCCTGACTGGCACGGTTGGCTCGCGCAGCGGGCAGCCGGCCTCGGCCTATGTACAGCGCTTCCTGGAAATCGGCCCTGCCCTGCAGAAAATCGTCCTCTTCTGGCTACTGCCAGACAGCATCATCGCTCGCCTGCCGGGGATCGTGCAGGTGGCGTTGTGGCTGGTCCCCCTGGTCGGGCTGGTGGCGCTGGCGGTGTTTCTGGCCCGGCGGCTGCGTCTCGCGCCCCCTGCCGCGGGTGCTGCTGTAGGAACTCCGCAGGCCCCTGCCGCCGCGCTTCGCCTGGCGGGCATCATGGGTCTGTTCATTCTCGTTTACCTGCTGGTGCTGGCCGTGGTGCAGGTCTTTACCTACCCACCCATCACCCTGGCCTCGCGCATGCTATCTCCGGTGCACCTGGCCGTGCTGGTGCTGTTGTTCGCCTTGCTGCACCTGCTGCTGGTCGTGAAGGCATCTGTCTGGCGCCCCATTGCAGTGATCGTGTACCTGGGCTGCCTTGGCCTGCTGGGTACCTACGCCCTGCGCGGCGCGCTGGTCGCCCGCGATTATCACCGCACCGGCATCGGTTATACTGCCCCGGCCTGGCGTGAGTCGGGCACCATTGCGGCGCTTCGCCAGCTTCCGGAAGACGTGCCCCTCATTTCGAACGAAACCACCGCGATCATGTTCCTGTCCGGGCGCCCGGCCTATCCCCTGCAGGAGATATACCAGACCCAACCCGCCCAGCAGTTTACCGCCTACGGTGAAGGGGAGGATGCTTCGCAGCGTGCTTTCCGCGATCAAAATGGGGCGCTGGTCTTGTTTTACGGCACCCTGGAAGAGGATTTCGCTATGTATGGTGAGCGCGCAGGCGAGCGCATCCAGGCCCTGACCCGTGGATTGTTCTTATATGCTGAAGAAGAAGATGGAGCCATTTACTTCTCTCAACCCTACTCACCATCCGAGAAATAAATGGGCTCTCCCTTCCCTGGTACAGCAAAGCAGGCCGTAAAAGCGCATTGCGCCCAAAGTCAAAGATTCGGCTTATAATTGGCGATTGCACCGCGGCTTTTTAGGTTTTTTTATATGTCTGGCGGAAACACGGTTGAAATGGAGATTGATTATTTATGAAAGAGAAATGGTACGCTGAGCATTTTAGCCGGCTGTCTATCATTGGAAAGGCATGTTCTGTTTTATTCGTGATGGTTTTACTGGCTGGCTGCGCGCAGGCCGTGCCTGCGGCGACCGAGCCGCCTGCCGTTGAGCTTCCAACGGCCACTGCTGCCGAGGTTGTCCCACCTACGGCCACCCTGGAGCCTTCGGCCCCCCCCCCCCCCCCGCCCCCCCGCGCCCCCCGCGGCCCCCGGCCCCGCCCCCC
>CAYTHO010000051.1:0-40913 GCA_964437595.1 uncultured Anaerolineaceae bacterium | reverse complement strand
CCCCCCGGAGCCCCCCATGCCCGAACAAACCCAACCTGAAAAGAAAGAAAAACCCGAGATCAAAGACCAGCTCGTCGTCACCCACCACGAAATTTCCATCGGCGGCCAGGATATCCGCTACACCGTCACCACCGGCACTGTGGTGCTCAAAGAAGAGACCAGCCGCGAGGCGGATTACGAAGGCGAGCAGCCCAAAGCCCAGTTCTTCTTCGTCGCCTACACCAAAGACGGCATCGACGATCCCGCCGCCCGCCCGCTCACCTTCTCCTTCAACGGCGGCCCGGGTTCCTCCTCCGTCTGGCTCCACCTCGGCCTGCTCGGTCCCCGCCGCGTCGTAATGACCGACGAGGGCGACCTCCCCCGGCCCCCCTTCCAGTTGGTCGACAACCAATACTCCCTGCTCGACGCCACCGACCTGGTCTTCATCGACCCCGTTGGCACCGGTTACAGTCGCCCCGCCGATGGCGAAAAGGCCAAACAGTTCCACGGCTTCAAGAAAGATATCGAAAGCGTGGGCGACTTCATCCGCCTGTACACCACCCGCTACAACCGCTGGCTCTCCCCCAAATTCCTCATCGGCGAAAGCTACGGCACCACCCGCGCCGCTGGCCTCTCCGGCTACCTCCAGGAACGCCACGGCATGTACATGAACGGCATCCTGCTCGTCTCCACCGTCCTCGATTTTGGCACCATCGACTTCACCCCCGGCAACGAGCTTCCGCACGTGCTCTTCCTTCCCAGCTACGCCGCCACTGCCTGGTACCACGGCCTGCTGAAGGATTCCCCTGCGCTGGATAAACTCCTCGCCGAAGTAGAAGATTTCGCCGTCAACCAGTACGCCCCCGCCCTGCTCAAAGGCGACCGCCTGCCCAAATCCGAGCGCGATGCCATCATCAAAAAGCTCGCCCGCTATACCGGTCTCTCCCCCGCCTACCTCAACCGCGCCAACCTGCGCGTCACCGATTACCGCTTCTTCAAAGAACTGCTCCGCGCGCGCGGGCGCACCGTGGGCCGCCTCGACAGCCGCTTCCTCGGCATCGACCGCGACACCCTCGGCGAAGGCACCTACAACGACCCATCCTTCACCAACATCATCGGCCCCTACACCGCCGGCTTTTACGACTACGTCCGCCGCGAGCTCAAATTTGAAAAAGACATCCCCTACGAGATCATCACCGGCAAAGTTCAGCCCTGGTCCTACGCCGAGCACGAGAACCAGCACGTCTACGTCGGCGAAACCCTCCGCCAGGCCATGAGCATCAACCCCCACCTCAAAGTCTTCATCGCCAACGGCTACTACGATCTCGCCACTCCCTACTTCGCCACCGAGTACGTGTTCAGCCACCTCAGCCTCGATGAAAGCCTGCGCGGCAACCTCAGCATGGCCTACTACGAAGCCGGGCACATGATGTACATCCATCTTCCCACCCTCGCGCAGATGAAAAACGACCTCGCCGCCTTCATCACCCAGGCCAGCTAGACCAGCCTCACACCTCCACCTGGATCGCGCTGCCGCTCTCATACCGCTTCAGCCCCCAGTGAAACAGCCCAATAGCCACTGCCAGCAGCGCCCCCGATCCAACCAGCAGTTGCAGCAGCGCCTCCCAACCGAAACTGCGCACGAATCCCGCTGGCACCGCGCCCATCAGCGCCGCCGGGATCAGCGTAAACAGGATCAGCCGCGCGCCGGTATCGAACAGCGAGATCGGGTAGATCGCAAAGGTCAGCATCGCGTTCAGCGCAATCCCCGAAAAATAGCTGGTCGTCCCGATCCAGAACGCCAGGCTCTGGATGATCATCAAAAACGAAACAAAAACCACCGCTGACAGCAAAATCGCCACCAGAAAACGCGGCAGGCCGGCCCAGGTAAATACCCCCGAAACGGCAAAGCTCAAGATGCCGTACGTAAAATCGCCCAGCCCGCTCGCCACCATCCGGCTGGAAACGGCGTGCAGCAGCACCGGCCTGGGCAGCGACAGGTAATAATCCAGCCGCCCCTTGGTGATGATATCGCCCAGGTTGAAGGCATTGCCAAAGAACAGCGACACCAGCCCGAATGCGCAGCAGGTCACCCCAAATGTCACATACATATCCGAAATTTCCCAGCCCCGCACCGAGTTAAAGCGGTCGAAGAAGATCACCCACACCACAAAATAAATTCCATTGTTCAGCATCATCCCGATCACCTGCGACAGGAACGATGCCCGGTACTCCATCACCGATTCCAGGTTCGTCTTCCACACCGCCAGCAAAAACTTAAGTTCCTTCATACTCACCCGCCGTTCACCGTCAGTTCAGCCACCCCGCGCCGGTACGCCAGGCTGGTGAGCAGCCCCAGCACCGCGATCCACACCGCCTGTACGCCCAGCGTGCCCAGCAGCCCCTCCAGCGTTGGCGCCACGAACAGCCGCGCCGGGGCATACAGCATCGCCGGGAAAGGCAGCGCGTTGGCAATATTCTGCAGCCAGCCCGGGTAAAAATCCAGCGGGATCAGCAGCCCGCCAAAGATAAAAGCCAGCTTCTGCAAAATCCACTGGTAAGCATTCACGTCTTCCGATACAAACGCCGCCAGCCCCACCAGCACCGCCACGCAGTAGTTGAGCGTCCACGCCCCAATCAGCGTAGGGATCACCACCAGAAAGCCCAGCAGGCTGGGCGGCGGCCCGATCAGCAGCCCCATCACCACGCCCCCGAAGGCAGCCGCCAGCACGCTCCGAAAGACCGTCTCGCCCATCGATGTGCTGAACTGGTACAGCAGAAAATCATACGGCTTGTTGAGCACGTAAGCAATCGAGCCGTCTTTCACCGCATCGGCAATCGCGTTGCCGATGCGCGGGCGGCTCAGCTCGATCGTCTCCGTCATCACCAGGTACCACAACGTGGCCTGCAGCGTCAGCCCGTTGATCTCCGCGCTGCCCGTCGATGCGAAGGTCACCTTCCACAGTTGCGCAAAGATCCACATAAACGGGATGATCATCAGGCTGCGCCCCACCAGTTCGCCCGGGTACGCCAGCGAATTGATCACCGTGATGTTGAAAATATACAGGTACTTGCGCACCTCGCGCGCCAGGCGAACCTCATGTTTTGGCAGGTTCATGCCGCTGTTCCTCCCGGTAAATAGTCGCGATCACCTCTTCCAGCGGCGGGTCGGAGATAGTGATATCCACCACGCTGCCGTACTGTGTCAGGCGCGCCAGCACGCTGTCGACCGGGGTCTGGTGCGCATCGAACTGCAGCTTTGCGCCGTACTGCCCCGTTTTCAACACCTGCACCCCATCGATGGCAAAGCCCGGCTGCAGCTTGTCCGCAAAGCGCACCTCCACCAGTTTGCGCGTCAGAAAACGGCGTTTCAGGTTCGAAACAGTGTCCTGGTACACGATCTGCCCGTGGTTGATGATGATCACCCGCTTGCACAGCGCCGCCAGGTCGCCCGCGTCGTGCGAGGTCAGCAGCACCCCAACGCCCTCTTCCTGGCTCATCGTGCGGATTGCGTCCCGGATCTGCTGTTTGGCGATCACGTCCAGGCCAATAGAAGGCTCATCCAGCAGCAGCAGGCGCGGCTTGTGCAGCAGCGACGCCGCCACCTCGCAGCGCATCCGCTGGCCCAAAGACAGCTTGCGCACCGGCGTCTCCAGCAGGTCGCCAATGTCAAACGCCTCGGACAGAAACCCAACCCGCCGCTTTACTTCGGCATCTTCCATCTCGTAGATCTTGCCGAACAACAGGAACGTGTCGATTGCGGGCAGGTGATACCACAACTGCGGTCGCTGCCCAAACACCGTGCCGATGTGATACGCCAGCTTCTGGCGCTCCTTCCACGGTGTAAACCCGATCACGCAGGCCTCCCCGCCGCTGGGGTGCAGGATACCAGTCAGAATCTTGATCGTGGTGGACTTCCCCGCTCCGTTCGGCCCGATAAATCCCAGCAGTTCCCCCGCTTCCATCGTAAAGGAGAGGTCGCGCACAGCGCCCACGCTGGCGTACTGCGGCCTGACCAGCGCGCGCAGGCTTCCGCCCAACCCCGCGGCCTTGCGCTTGGTCCGAAATGTCTTTTGCAGGTGTGTAACAGTAATGACAGGCATGGCTGTATTGTAACGCAAGCTAAGCGCAGGTTTATAATCATATCGAAATCTCATCCAGTTCAGGAGCCATCCCGTGAATAATTCGCCGCAGTCATTCGCCGCCTTACTCAACCAGTTTCTAGCCTGCTACCAGCAAAACGATTATGCCCAGGCGCTGGAACTGCTCGAAATCGAGGGCCCCCGCTTCCCTGAAAACGCCGTCCCGCTCATGGCCTGGCAGGCTGCTATGCTCGCCCGCCTGGGTCGGGTGAATGAGGCCGTGCAGGTGCTTCAATCGGCGGATGCACAGGGCCACTGGTACCACGAGGATGCGCTCCGACAAGACCCGGACTTTGCCCCGCTGCAGGGCTGCCCCGGCTTTGCTGACCTGGTTCAGCGTATGGTTGCCCGCCGCCTGGCGGATGCCGCGCAGGATATCCCCGTCCAGCAGGTGATCGCGCCGCCCGGCTCCGGGCCGCATCCCCTCTGCCTGGTACTGCACGGCATGGAGTCGAATGCCAGCATGATGGTTCCATACTGGGGCAGTATAGTGGAACAAGGCTGGACCCTGGCTGCTCTGCAGTCGTTGCAGCCTGCCTGGGCCAGTGGAATTTTTGTCTGGGAAGATATCCCAAAGGCCCTGGCCCAGATCAAGACGCAAACCGCAGGTTTGTTAGCGCAGTACCCGGTTGATCCACAAGCAGTCATCGTCGGGGGGTTCTCGATGGGCGCATCCATCGCCGTACGCATGGCGCTTGATCCGGATTTTCAACTGCGCGGCATCATCGCCCTCGAAGCCTGGTTCACCGACGAAGATATCGCGGAATTGGAACAGATCATCCGCAGCACCCCCCAGCCGCGAGCGCGCGTGCTTCTCATTGCCGGGCAGGAAAACGAGCAGTATATCCAGATGGCGCAGAAGGTACAGGCCCTGCTCGCCAGGCGCGGTACGCCTTGCCGGGTAGTTCGTGCCTCCAACACAGATCACAGCTTTCCGCCCGAATTCCCCCAATTGCTGCGGCAGGCCGTAGATTGGATCATGGGGACTGCCGAGTCATAATCCGTGCGGTTTTCCCTGATCATCGACCTGGCCCTGCTCGCCCTAGTGATCGCTGCGCGCTCGCGTTATAACCCTGGGATTTTCCGGGGATAATGCTATACTTGCCTTAGTAATATTGAACCAATAGGAGAAAATTTCGCTTTTAAAATACCGTCATGGATATGCAGTCTGATACCCCCCTGAATACCATCCGCCCGCAAACAACCATCAAACCGGGCCGTTCCTGGCGTACCTGGTTGATTGGCCGGCCTTTATCCTCCGCTGATGCCCCAAACGAAACCATCGGGAAGCTGGTAGGGCTGGCAGTATTTGCTTCTGATGCGCTTTCATCAACGGCTTATGCTACCCAGGAAATCCTCGTCATCCTGGCTGCCGCCGGAACTATCGCTTTCGGCTATGCCTTCCCAATTGCGATCGCCATCGTTTTGTTGATCGGTGTGGTCGTTTTCTCCTACGAACAAACCATTCACGCCTACCCAAACGGTGGCGGCGCCTATGTGGTTGCGCTTGAAAACCTGGGCCAGATCCCTGCCCAGGTAGCTGGCGCCGCGTTACTCACCGGGTATGTCCTCACCGTTTCCGTTTCCATTTCCTCTGGTGTCGCGCAGATTATCTCCGCTGTCCCGGCCCTGATGGATTACCGGGTGGAGTTGGCTCTCGCCCTGGTGCTTTTAATAACGATTGCCAACTTGCGCGGCGTGCGCGAATCGGGCATTGCCTTCGCCATTCCTGCCTACATCTTCCTCGGCGCCATGTTTGTGACCATCGCCGTGGGCCTGGTTCGGGCAGCCACAGGCACGCTGGGCACCGTTATCGACCCGCCCGAAATGCACACCACGGTCGCCGCGCTCCAGATCGTGACTCCATTCCTGCTGCTGCGCGCCTTCTCCTCCGGTACCTCCGCCCTGACCGGTATCGAGGCTATCGCCAACGGTATCACCGCTTTCAAACAGCCCAGCGCCCGGAACGCGCAGATTGTGCTGATCTGGATGGGTTCCATCCTGGCGGCGCTCTTCCTCGGCATCACCTTCTTAACCCGCCAGACCAACGCCCTGCCATCCGAGGCCGAAACCGTCATCTCGCAAATCACCCGCACCGTCTTTGGTGGAGAAAATTTCTTTTACCTGGTGGTCGTCGCGATGACGGCGCTCATCCTGGTGCTGGCTGCCAATACGGCCTTTGCTGGCTTTCCCCGCCTGGCTGCCATCCTCGCAGAGGATGGCTACATACCCCGCCAGTTCACCTACCGCGGCAGCCGCCTGGTCTTTTCCAAAGGCATCATAGCCTTGGGCATCATGTCCGCCGGGTTGATCATCCTGTTCGATGCCAGCGTCTCCCGCCTGATTCCACTGTACGCCATCGGTGTATTCCTCTCTTTCACCCTCTCGCAGCTTGGCATGGCGCGCCGCTGGTGGACTGCCGGGCACCTCAAACCAGGGCAGGTTGAAAAGAGCAAGCACAGCTCGGTTTTAGAACATGAAACAAATTACCTGCCCAAGATGGCGATCAATGGTTTTGGCGCCTTCTGTACCGGCGTTGTAACCCTGGTTTTTGGCATCACCAACTTTACAAGCGGCGCCTGGATCGTTGTGCTGCTCGTGCCCACCCTCGTGGTGTTGTTTTCCGCCATTTCCAACCACTATAAAAGTGTAGCGCGCCAGCTTTCTCTCGAACACTACCATTCTCCAGCACACGTCACCCGCTACCGCGTCATCATCCCGATCAGCGGCGTCCACCAGGGTACCCTGGCAGGCCTGCACTTCGCTCGCTCCTTATCCTCTGATATTACCGCCATTTATATCTCCATGGACCCCGAAGAAGCGAAAAAGGTGCAGAGCAAATGGAGCGTGTGGGGCGAGGGCGTGCGGCTGATCACCCTCGAGTCACCCTACCGCCTGCTGCTGGAGCCCATTCTTGAATACATCGGCACGCTCAATAAAGTGCGCCAGCCCAATGAGAAAATCATCGTGGTGGTGCCCCAGTTTGTTTCCCGCCACTGGTGGACCAGCCTGCTGCACAACCAGACGGCCTTCATGCTCCGCCTGGGCCTGCTCCTCTTCCCCGGCGTAGTCATCATCGAGGTGCCTTACCAGGTAAATTAACGCCGCCCGGCTGGCGTGCCATTTCTGGCGAACAGGGTGGAGATCCATACAGGCATTCATTGTATGTATCTCCACCCTGCTCGTATTCCTTGCCCTGCTATGCATTATTTGCCGCACGGCGGGCTTCGCGCGTCCCGCTTCACTGCCGGCGAACAGGCTTCGCCCAGGCCCGCGGATGCTCCATATGGGTACCTTTCCCCACTTTCCCTGCTCAAACCCCCAAATTTTCGACAAAGTACAAAGAGAAATATGCTCCATAAAGGTAGTTTCCGCAGGGGTAAAAAAACCTTAAGATAACCTCATCAGTAAGCCGCCATAAATGCTTTCACAAATAGGCGATGGGGCCAGGCGGTTTGCCGGAGTAATCTGCCGAGTTAGGAGGTCCCTTTTGTTAAGATGCTTTTGGCGAATCCTTTCGTTGTTGGGCCAGAGTATGTCTATGGGGAATGATCTATTCAGATCATCCAAATGACCAGATGGCAAAACGCTTGCGGCCATTATTGTTATCGGATTATTGATTGAGGAGGATAAGATGAAAACGTTTGCACTGCGTAGTATCAAATGGGCGCGCTGGGTTCTGACCCCGGCCATCGCCGCCACCGCGCTGCTGGCAATTACCCTGCCAGCGTCTGCTCAGGGCCCCGACCCCACATCGGAGCTGACCCGCGGGCTGAATACCCTCTGGGTATTAATCACAGCATTTCTCGTTTTTTGGATGCAGGCCGGGTTTGCGCTGGTCGAAGCCGGACTCACCCGCGCCAAGAACACCACCAATATCCTGTTCAAGAACCTGGTCGATTTCCTCTTCGCCAGCGTGGCGTTCTGGGCCATCGGCTATGCTTTCATGTTTGGCGCATCGGCAAGCGGCCTGGTTGGCACAACCGGTTTCTTTGTTCCTGCCGTGGGTGATGATGTTGCCGGGCTGCCCATCATGGCCTTCTGGTTCTTCCAGCTGGTCTTTGCCGGAACCGCCGCCACCATCGTCTCTGGCTCGATGGCGGAGCGTACCAAATTCTCTTCTTACATGATCTACAGCTTCTTCATCTCGGCCTTCATCTACCCCATATCCGGCCACTGGATCTGGGGTGGCGGCTGGCTCTCCACCCTCCCCCTGGGTGCGGGATTCAAAGATTTTGCCGGGTCCACAGTGGTTCACAGTGTAGGCGGCTGGCTGGCGCTCGTCGGCGCGCTGGCGCTTGGCCCGCGCATCGGGCGCTTCACCAAAACCGGCAAACCAGTTGCCATTCCGGGGCACTCCATTACCCTGGCCGCCCTGGGGGTCTTCATCTTGTGGCTGGGCTGGTTCGGCTTCAATCCCGGTAGCCAGCTCGCCATCAATGGTGGGAACGCCGATGTCGTGGCCCTGGTAGCGGTCAACACCAACCTCGCGGCGGCAGCGGGCGGGCTCATAGCAATGCTACTTACCTGGCTCTTTGTCACCAAGAAACCAGACCTGGGCGCCTCGCTGAACGGCGTGCTGGCCGGCCTGGTAGCCATCACTGCCCCCTGCGCCTTCGTAACCCCGGTAGCCTCTTTAATCATCGGCGCGATTGGCGGAATTGTTGTGGTCTTTGGAGCGCTGTTCCTCGAAAAGATCAAAGTGGATGATCCTGTATCAGCCGTCCCCGTCCACCTGATGAACGGTGTCTGGGGCACCCTGGCCGTCGGTATCTTCGCAACCGAAAACGGCGTCACCGGTTTGCTGGCGGGCAACAGCAGCCAGTTGCTGGCCCAGTTCATTGGCGTGCTGGCCGTAGGCGGCTGGTCGCTGGTTACGGGCGGCATGTTGTTCTTCGCCATTCTCAAAGGCTGGTGGGGTCTGCGTGTCTCCGCTGAAGAAGAAATGCTTGGCCTGGACCTGATCGAACACGGCGCGGAAGCCTACGCGGGCGATGTCGTTGGCAGCAAGATTCCGGACGCTGCCCCGGTCATCAAGGGAAGGCCCGAGCGTGCGGTGAGCGAGCCTGCAAGCTAAGAAAACCGCATTTCTAACATTAAAGGACGATCTGCCCCGCGCGGCGAGACAGATCGTCCTTTACTTTAATAAGATCATAATTTGCCCCATATGGGTAGTATACAGGCACTACTCCGTTCCCTATAATCTCAACTATGTAATTCGTCCAGAGAATCTAACTATAGATCGCTCATTGTCAGGCGAATTATGCATCCACTATAGGTGAAGGAGATGGAGAATGGACGCAATAAATGCCGGTGATACCGCCTGGATACTGATTTCCTCTGCTCTGGTGCTGATGATGGTCCCCGCTCTGGCCTTTTTTTACGGGGGGATGGTCAGAAAGAAAAACATCCTTTCCACATTAAACTTAAATTTCATCATCATGGCCCTGCTCAGCGTGCAGTGGGTACTTTTTGGGTACTCCTTGGCCTTTGGCTCGGATATCAAAGGCCTGATCGGCGGGCTGGATTTTCTGGGGTTCCAGGGAGTTGGAGTCGAGCCCAATGCCGATTACGCCGCTACCATTCCACACCTGGCATTTGCCGGCTTCCAGATGATGTTTGCCATCATCACCCCTGCCCTGATTACCGGCGCTTTCGTGGAACGCGTGCGCTTCAAAGCCTTCTTACTCTTCAGCCTGTTATGGGCCACCCTGGTCTATGATCCAGTCGCCCACTGGGTATGGGGCATTGGGGGCATCTTCCGCCAGCTTGGCGCGCTCGACTTTGCGGGCGGCACGGTGGTGCACGTTACCGCCGGGTTCTCGGCCCTGGCTTTTGCGCGCGTCATTGGCGCTCGCAAAGGGTTTGGCTCGCGTGCCTTTGAGCCGCACAACATTCCCTACAGCGTGCTGGGTGCGGGCCTGTTATGGTTTGGCTGGTTTGGTTTCAACGGCGGCAGTGCTCTGGCTGCCAATGGTCTCGCCGCCACGGCCTTTATCAATACCAATACCGCCGCGGCTGCCGCTGGCATTGTCTGGATGCTGCTCTCCTGGAACGACAGCAAACCCAGCGTTCTGGGGATCGTCACGGGCGCTGTGGTCGGGCTGGTAGCCATCACCCCGGCTGCCGGTTATGTAACGCCCCTGGCCGCCATCGTCATTGGCGCTGTGGCCGCTCCAATCAGCTACTACGCCATTCGCCTGCGCCAGCGCCGGAATCTGGATGAATCGCTGGATGTGTGGGCCTGCCATGGCATGGGCGGCGCCTGGGGCGCGCTGGCAACCGGCCTGTTTGCTTCAAAAGCCGTCAACGAATTTGGGGCAAACGGCCTTTTCTACGGCAACCCCATGCAGTTCCTTGTTCAACTGCTCACCATCGCCATCGTGATTGTTTTTGCCTTCGGCGTTACCTACCTGATCTCCAAACTGCTCGCCAGATTCGTCGGCCTGCGGGTCACGGATAACGAGGAAGAAGTCGGTCTGGACATCAGCGAGCACGGCGAACGGGCCTATGCCTGATCGATTACCAGGATCATGTTTCAGGAGAATGAACAATGACCAAGAAAATTGAAGCCATTATTCGTGAAGATCGCTTTCCCGACGTGAAAGATGCGCTGCGGAAAATAGGCATTGTCGGCATGAATGTGACGGAAGTCCGCGGCCATGGGCGGCAGGGTGGCATCATCCTGAACGGGCGCACGGGCACCTACCAGGTTGATATGCTCCCAAGGCTGCAGATCAATATCGTCTTAAGCGACCACAACGTAGATAAGACAGTGGATACCATCGTCGCCGCCGCGCACAGCGGCAACATCGGCGACGGGATCATCTTTGTCTACCCGGTAGAGGAAGTAATCCGCATCCGCACCGGTGAACACGGTCACGATGCCTTGATGTATGAAAACGACATTGATACGATAAAGAACGGCGGTGGAAATGGCAACGTGCATAAAGAAGAAATAGCCCAAGAATAAAAGAAGCCGGATCTCTGAAAATTTGCTTCATAAAAGAAATGGACCGTGCAAATCACATTGCGCGGTCCATTTCTTTTCCTACCAACGTACCCCTTTTATTACTACCGGAATCCCCCTGAATAAAGCGCGGTTCAATTTTCTTATGCTAATTCCTGCGCAATGGCCGTCACCGGAACGGGGACAGCATTGGGCGTTTGCCAGTTTTCCTCAAACGAACCTTCAAGGCGCGCATCTTCCATAATTGAAGCTACCGGTTCGTGCTTCAGCCAAATCCCTAATTTATCGATGAACAGAACCAGCGGCCATAAAGCCGAAATCCTCGCAATCTGGAATACCAGGTTCATCCAATCCATCACCCGGTAGCCCTGCACGCGGGTGCCCTCCAGCATAATTCGGGCCACGATCAAACCCATCGCGAAGTAAACCAATGTAGGAACAGACATGATATTTCTCCTCTCCAAAAAGTATTATTGGTAAACGTTTTCTAATACCAACCGGTGGTGCTTTTGAGTATCAACAATCCAGATGCCAATAGCATGGCAATAATGGTCGGCGGCATCGCTTGCACAATCCAGCGCTTCCACCCGATCGAAGCGTGACCGCGTTCCACAATCGTATACGCCACAACATTCGCGGATGCCCCAATCGGGGTCAGGTTCCCGCCGATATCCACGCCCAGCGCCAGCGTCCATACCATCATTGCCAGGGCTGGCATGCCCGCCTGACCGTCCAGGTTCCCCAGCACGTAGCTCATCGCCAAAGCCAGCGGCACATTATCCACGATCCCACTGGCCAGCCCCGGTCCCCAATGCAGCGCCATCAATAACGCTGTCGGCCCGGAAGACGTCAGCTGCTCCAACTGCCCGGCAATCGCCTCGAACAGGTGGACTTTTTCCAGCCCTCCAATGAGCACAAACAAACCGGCAAAGAACAGAATGCTCTCGCCATCCACCCGCAGCGCCACCTGCCGGACGTACCGGTCGCGAACCGCCACCAGAGCAATACCCGCCGGGATCAGCGCCGCCACCGCCGAGGTGATGTGAAGGCCCGTCATCTCCGACAGGGGCAGGTGAAAAACCAGCAGGAAAACCGCCGCCAGAAAGCCACTCACCCCCACCCGCGTCAGTTGCGTGTGAACCGGGTCCGAATGCAGGCGTTCAATTTCGCGGACCTTCTGCGGGGTAAGCGATTCGTGCGCCTTGCGCAGGTTCTTGCGGTTGGCCAGGTAGAAAATCCCCAGCATGGTAGCCGCCGCGATGGCTGAAATCGGCCCGGTGTGGGTCACGAAATCAGTGAAACCAAACCCTAACGTGGTGCCTAAGATCACATTGGGCGGATCGCCCACCAGGGTAGCCGCGCCGCCCGTATTGGCCGCGCAGACCTCGGCAATCACCAGCGGAACGGGGTCCAGGTCGAGCAGCCGGCACAACTGCAGGGTCAATGACGCCAGGAAGAGCATAACCGTGATGCTGTCCATAAACATGGCCAGCACGGACGCCAGCCCGAATAAAATCACAAACAGGTAAGCCGGGTGGAACTTGACTTTGCGGAGAGACGTCATCGCCATCCACGAGAAAAATCCCGACTCATTCAGGATCGCCACCAAAATAAACATCCCGGCCAGCAGGCCCAGTGTCTCCCAGTTGATATACCCGAGCGCTTCTTCAAAAGTCAGCACGCCTGTGACCACCAGCATGCTCCCGCCCAGCAGGGCCGTCCAATGACGGGGGAATTTTTCACTGGCAATTGCGATGTAAGATATTGCAAAAACAATAAGAGCGATCCACATACCAACCTCACCAAGTTGCTTCTATGTTATGTCAGTTAGTATAAGGGGGCGAAGCGGCGATTTCTACTACTCGTATGGATACAGTTTCTCCAGTAAATCGTTACTCAGGCAGTTGTTGAGCCGCGTTTATAGTACCCATATGGGGTAACAAAATCCCATCTACCGACCGCCACAATTGCTTTTTGGCACTGCGGCAGAAACGTCTCTCTTTGTAATTTTTCCTCACTCTTTCTCGCCGTTGAAAAGTTTCCATTGTCATGTAGAATATAAATTGACCGGCTGATTCAACAACCATCCGCCCGCTGGAAAGGCAGCCCATATGATCCGAAGACCGCGCATCTTGCTCGTCGATGACAACCCGCAAAATCTTTCCGAGCTGGAAAAGCTGCTCGGCTGCCTGGAAGCGGATATCGTCCGTGCGCAGTCTGGCGATGAAGCGCTGCGCATCGCAGTGCAGAACAACATCTGTGCGGCAGTCATCAGCGCCGCCCTGCCCCAGGCGGATCAGGCCCTACTGCTCCAACAGTTACCACCCCGTTCCACGCCTGCCCGAGCGCCGGTATTCCTCCTCTATCCTTCGTACCCTGATGAAGCCGAGGCCCGCCGGGCATACGCCAGCGGCGCAGCCGATATTTTCTTCAGGCCGCTCATCCCTGCCGTTCTCATCGAGAAAATCAAAATGGCCATCGCGCTGCACCAGCAGGATATTTACGAGCAGGATTTTACCGAAGACGACCTTTCCCCAGACATGCAGGCAGTTCGTAAAAGGCAGCGCAGGAACGCGGATGTGCTTTTTCGCTGGCTGTCGCGCTCGATGGAACAGATTGCCAGCGCCATGGCCAGCAGTATGGAAATGTCGGAAGTGCCCGACCTCATCCTCGAGCAGTTGCCTGCCGTGGTGCCCTACGAGCGCGGTTCGATCCTCCTGCGCGACGGAAATGCGCTGCGCATTGTGGCGCAGCGAGGTTTTCCGCCGGGCTGGCCCATTTCCGACGCTCGCATCCCCATCCGCCAGGGTGACGTGTTCCAGCAGATTGTCGAAACCCGCCGCGCCTTACTGATCGACGATGTCACCACCACCTCCGCCTGGACGCAGGCCGAAGGACTGCCGATGAACCGCTCCTGGCTGGGCGTGCCAATGGTCTCCAAAGATCGGGTGATCGGCATGGTATCGCTTACCCGCCGCGAAGCAGCCGCCTTCAAGCCCGAAGAGGTTTCCTTTATCAGCGCCTCTGCCAGCCAGGCCGCCGTTGCTCTGGTCAACGCCAGCCTGCTGAGCGAGCTCAAGGTCTTCAACGAGCAGCTCGAACAGCTCGTGCGCGAGCGGACCGAGGAGTTGAAGCGCGCTTACGACCGCCTGGAAAAGATTGACCAGGCTAAATCCTCCTTCATCTCCATCACCGAACACGAACTGCGCACGCCCCTCACCCTCATCCAGGGTTACGCGGCCTTGCTGGATTCGATCGTCAAAGAAGATAAATATGCCAGCGAGCTGGCCCAGGGAATCTTGATCGGCGAGCAGCGTCTGCTGGATATCGTCAACAACATGCTGGTTGTCTCCAAGATCGACAACCAGGTGCTGGACGTGCGCAAGTCCACTATCAATATCTGGATGATCATTCGCATCGTGCGGGCGGAATTTAAAGCCGCCCTGATCGAGCGGCGTATCGAAATGATCATCGATGACAGCGAGCGCCTGCCCGATATTCAAGCGGATACGGAGCTCATCGGCAAACTGTTCCGCCACCTGTTCGGCAATGCCATCAAATACACCCCCGATGGCGGAACCATCACCGTTTCTGGCCGGATTGTTCCCATGGTCAAAATCGCCAGCGGCAATCTGAATACCGGCATGCTCGCTGAAATCCAGCGCCCCTCCATCGAAATCCTGGTCAGCGATACCGGCATCGGCATTGAACCGGCCTACCACGAGCTGATCTTCGAAAAGTTCTACCAGATCGGGCTGGTCGATCTGCATTCCTCTGGCAAAACCAAGTTCAAAGGCGGCGGTCCAGGGCTCGGTCTATCCATCGCCCGCGGCATCGTCCAGGCGCACGGTGGGAGCATCTGGGTCGAAAGCCCCGGCCACGATGAAGTTGCCCTCCCCGGAAGCTGTTTCCACGTGGTGCTGCCGGTGTCGTAGTCGAGTGAAAAGATCACGCGGGAGGATGACCAGATATTCGGTCATCCAACCGCGTGTGTTTAAATCTCCTGTTAGCCTATCGCGCCACTTAGATCAAATAGCTATAGCGCCTTATAACTGAAATGGGTGAAATCCGCATAGGAAGTATGATCGTATAAGTCGTATGCGGCCATTCCTACGTATGCGCCGGTGAACCCGATAACATGATCATCTGACAGGATCAATGCATCGATATCATAGTCAATATCGATATAGGTCTTGCCATCCTGAGAGTACGCGAACCAAGCCGCAGCCCCCTTCCCGGTTACGCGCAGCCATACCGTATCACCTTTGATCGGAATTTCTTTTCCTTGCAGCGGAGCAGAATATACCCCGTCCCGAAAAGCCATAATCGCCAGCACCTGCTTTTTCGCCTGTTCATCGTACGACATCTTCAACAAATATTGATTATTCTCATCGTAGCGGTAAATCAGGCCGGCGAACTGCTGGAACCGGTGGAACGGCAGGGTCATGCAGGTCGTCGCTTCAAAATCAAAATCCGTCTGCCTCCGGACAAACATGGACTGGTTTTGATTGGAAAGCGGCGATTCCGCGCCGTACAGCCGCAGGGTATTGTTCGGGCCAAGTTGATGCTTCGCGGGGATTCTTAAGGTATTGAAGTTCAAATAGAATTCCGGATCGCCAAAGGTATATTCAACATATTTCTGTTCTCGTTTTTCGCCATACCCTTCGAATACTTCATCCACTAACAGCGTGCCATTCTTCAGATAAGGCCAGTCGTTCTTCCAGATGATTTCATTAATACCTGTTTCCCTGCCAAGAATGCAGTGCGTTCCATCTACGGGCCTGCCGCACAGAAACGCAAGGAACCATCTGCCGTCCGGTCCCTGGCACCAGCTGGTGTGCCCGGCTTTTTGAAGAGGGTGCTCTGGGTGCCCTTTGGTAGAGCACAGATGCTTATTCGGGTGGACTTCATAAGGCCCGTAAACGCTCCTGGAGCGCGCCACGGTCGCGGCGTGCTCGTAGAATGTGCCACCTTCCGCGGTTAGCAGATAATACCATCCATCTTTCTTATAAATGTGCGGGCCTTCTACCAACCCCCGGTCGGTTCCGGTAAAGATTTTCCTGGTTTCCCCAATAAACGCAAATGTAACCGGGTCCACCTCTGTCACCATAATTCCGGAAAACGTCTTCACGCCTGGTTTTCTGTAATCCCATTCGGTATTGAGGAAATATTTCTTTCCATCGTCATCGTGGAATAATGAAGTATCAAAGCCTATGCTGTTGATATAGACAGGCTCCGTCCATGGGCCTTCTATGTTTCTCGCGGTGATAATAAAATTATGAGCATCCTTAAAGGGAGTCTCTTTCCACTGTTTCACATCCGTATAAACCAGATAAAAGATTCCATCAGAATAGGACAGGCACGGCGCCCATATCCCTCCAGAAATCTTATTCCCTGCCATATTCAACCATCGCGTATCAGCAACAGGGGTGCTGACGCACTTCCAGTTTGCTAAATCTCTGGATGCGCTGATCCGCACGCCCGGGAAATACTCGAAAGTTGAATTTGCCACATAAAATGTGCCGTCTACACAAATCATCGACGGATCTGGATGAAAACCGGATAAAACAGGGTTTTTAATCATGTAAACTGTCTCCTTCATGGTTGATAAAGACGCTTCTAGCATTTTACTCAGCGGTTCAGCGGATCTTGCAAAGCAGTTACAATAAATTTTACATGAGAAATGTTTTATGGGGGTGCGCTGCGCGCAGCGCACCCCCGATTTCTTACCTTGCCCGCGCCTGCGCCAGCAGGCCGTCTACCATTTCTTCGGGGGTTCGATCAAACGCGTCCGCCTGGAAGTGTAGGATGCTCACCACCGGCATATCCATAATCATCCCCATGATATCCATGCCAAGCGAATCGCTGGGCTGGTCTTCGCCGCCGATCATCTTGCGCATGCCCTCTTCCATCTTCTTGAGCACCGGCTCGATCACCGGTTTCCCCCGCGGGTCTTCCATCCATTCTTTCGCCGTGGACTCGCGGTCAAGCATGCAGGGCAGGTCCAGCGTGGACTGCAGCGCAACCACCGTCTTGCAGCGGATATCAGCGGAGGATGCCCCCACCAGGATTTCAAAATCGCCGTCTTCGGTAACCCACTGGTTGTACCTGGGGTCGAAATACGCAAAGGCGCGGAAGTTCAACGGAATGCTGACCGTCTTCGTTTCGCCAGGTTTCAATTCGACCTTGGCGAAGCCCTTCAGTTCCTTCACCGGGCGCGGCAGCCTGGACTGTATATCCCTTACGTACACCTGCACGGTTTCCTTACCCGCCAGGCTGCCCGTATTGGTCACATCCACCGAAACTGTCAGCCCATCCACATCCTTGAAGCGCTGCGCGGATGTTTTGAGGTTGCTGTAAGCAAAGGTGGTGTAGCTCAACCCGTAGCCAAAGGGGAACAGCACCGGCATTTCTTTCGTATCGTAGTAGCGGTAGCCAATATAGATCCCCTCGCTGTAGCGCACGACCCCGTTGGAACCCGGGAAGTTGAGGTACGCAGGCGTATCCGACAGCTTGATCGGGAAGGTCTCGGCCAGCTTGCCGCTGGGGTTAACCTTGCCAAACAGCACGTCCGCAATGGCTCCGCCGCCAGCCTGGCCCATCATCCAGGCTTCCAGCACCGCCGCCGGCCCATCGATCCATTCGCTCATCGTCACCGCCGACCCGTTGTTCAGGATCACCACCGTTTTCGGCTGGGCGCGGCATACCGCCTGGATCAGCGCCACCTGCTGCGCGGTCAGGTCGAGGTCGGGCCGGTCATAGCCCTCCGATTCTTTATAGCTCGGCAGGGCGATGAACAACAGCGCCACATCCGCGGGCTGCGCTACTTCCACCGCCTGCTCGATGAGCGCCTGCTGGAAGCTGTCGTCTTCCGGGTAACCTTCGGCGTAGGTCACTTCAGCCTCGCCGGCTAGTTGCTTGAGCTCCACAAAAGGAACAGCCACTTTGGTCGGGTTGATGTGCGAGCTGCCCCCGCCCTGGAAGTAGGGTTCTTCCGCCGCCCGCCCGATTACCGCGATGTGCTGCGCGTTTTTCAGCGGCAGGATACCGTTGTTCTTGAGCAGCACCATCCCTTCCGCCGAAATCTTGCGCGCCAGCGCGTGGTGCGCATCGATATTGAACTTTCCGCCTTTGGGGGTTTCGGCGGCCCTGAATACGATCCCCAAAATACGCCGCACCGACTCGTCCAGCACAGCTTCGTCCAGTTCCCCGGAGCGGACCGCATCCACCACTGCCTTCACCCGGTAGTCCTTGGGGCCGGGCATTTCCCAGTCCAGGCCGCCTTTCAGTGAGGCAATCCGGTCGCGCACCGCGCCCCAATCCGAAACCACCAGCCCTTCGAAACCCCATTCCTCTTTCAAAATATCCACCAGCAGCTTGCGGTGCTCCGAGGCGCGGATGCCGTTCAGCTTATTGTACGAGCACATCACCGTCCACGGCTTGCCTTTTTTCACCGCCGTTTCAAACGCTGGCAGGTAAATCTCGCGCAGCGTGCGTTCATCCATCTCGGCATTGATGCTGAAGCGCTGGAATTCCTGGTTGTTGGCCGCATAATGCTTGAGTGAGGTGCCCACCCCTTTGCTCTGGATGCCCTGGATCAGTCCAGCGGCCATCTCTCCTGCCAGGTAGGGATCCTCCGAAAAGTATTCGAAATTCCGCCCGCACAGCGGCGAGCGCTTCATATTGGCCCCCGGGCCTAACAGCACATCCACATTCAAAGCAATGCACTCTTCGCCCAGCGCCCGCCCCATTTCTTTCAGCAGGTCCACATCCCAGGTCGAGGCCAGGCTGGAAGCCGTTGGAAAGCAGGTGGCGGGCAGTGTATCCGATGAAATGGCGCGCACATCTGACGAGCGCCTCACCCCGTGCGGGCCATCGGTAACCATCATTTCAGGCACTCCCAGCCGCTCCACGGGTGTGGATGTCCACGCTGTTGCCCCTGTGCACAAGGCCGCTTTCTCTTCCAGTGTCATTTGAGCAAGGATCTTCGAAATGTCGGGCATAGCTTCTCCTTTGATAAAATGGTAGGGTATTGGGTTTGGGAGATGATTGCGATTTATAGCTGTATTATAACCCGGCGTCCTGTTTTCGGCGCCTGTGCTCGATAAGCGCGCGGTGCGAACAAGGCGCTAAGAATGCCTGTGAGTGATTGCTGTATAATGAAAGTTACCTGAACAAATCGCAAGGTAAAAAAGGTATCCAAAGGGACCATAAAAAAGGAGCATGATGTCTTCCCAGCCTTACAGTTCCACTCCACCCGAAAGCAGTACCGGTAAGAAAACCATCCTGATCATTATCGTGGCTGTTGTCGTACTGTGCTGCCTGTGCACCGTCCTCGCTGGCGCCGCCGGCGCGGCCTACTATTTCCTGCTTCGCCCTGCCCAGCAAGAGGTAGGCCTAACCCCTGATCCTCAAGAGGAACTGCTTACCGAGGAAAACACCCCCGTCGTTGAGCCCACACCGGAACCAGAGGATACCCCCCTTCCGGAAGACACCCCCACTCCCCAAAATACCTCTACTCCCCAAAAAGAACCTACTGCCACGCTTGCCGCTCAAAACCAGGATCAGCCTGGCGGCGCCGGGTTAGGCGTCAGCCGCGAGGAGATGATGGCTTTCTACAGCGCCAGCGACCAGTTTGAATTTGGAGAGCCTTCAGAAGCCCAGGGCATGCCGTACATCATGGGTACCCACACCTGGCTGTGCATAGACAGCAACTGCGCTGCCGTTACCCTGGGCGGCCCGGAAAAAGATCTGGAGGTTATCTCCATCGTAGTGCCTACGGATCCGGATGACGGCGCTCAAACCACGCTGGGGATCCTGCTGTTGATGACTACGGCTGCGCGGTTTGCCGACAGCGAGGGGATTGATACGATTGAGACAGTTCCAGCCCAGGTGATGCAAGACATTCAGGATGCCCAGGCTGCCGGGCAGAACCTGGAAAAGCAGATCGAGAACAGCGGGTATATTTTTACAGTCATCTATGATGCCGCCACCCACAATGCTGGGCTGGCCGTCTCGCGGCCTAGATAAGGCTGTTCCGGACAGAACCTTATAAGTTAATTCCTGCTGTCACCTATTCTGTATACAATTAGTAATAAATACCTGCAGTGCCTGATTTAGCCCAATCAGGCACTGTAGGTATCAATCATGCAACTGAACGCATGGATTGATAATTTTCTGCACTTCGAGGATGTCGTATGCCACCATCTGTGGGGAAACCAAAAGCCATCTTCCTCTTATTCACTGCCGCGCTTCTTCTTTCCATCGCCGCCTGTACTGCCAGCAAACCCGGCGATCCGCGGACAGCCGTTCCCTCCGCTCAGGCGACTGCCGCGGTGCTGCAAAGCACGCCCTGCACCGGGGCGGACTGCCCGAACCTGGGCATAACCCAATCGGGAAAAGTTGGCGCATTCAATCTCTCCGCGCAGGGCATTCTCCCAATAGAAAAGTTCTTTGATCCAAAAGAGTCCACCGAAAATGGGCGCTGGACGATCGACACCGGCACACCATCCCCCAACGGCCAGTGGATCGCGTACACCACCATCGGCAGCGAAACCGGCGGCCCGGTGCTCTTACTGAACCGCGGGACCGGCGAATGGACCAACCTGATCGACGCATTGAATGCGCGCCTGCCCAAAGACCAGCCTGCCTACCTCCCGGAAGCCTGGTGGGATGTAATCGGCTGGTTCCCCGGCAGCGCCCGCCTGATGATCGGGCCGACCGATCTCAGCCTGGTGCTCATCGTCGACCTGGCGAACCTCACCGCTCGCCCGCTCACCTTCCCCGGCGGCGGCAGAGGTGGGCGCCTGTTCGTCAGCCTTTCTCCCGATGGCAGTGCCTTCAGCTATGTTGGTGAAGACGCTCAGGGCAGCCAGGTGCTCAACACTTTGAACCTGTCAACCGGCCACACTACCACCCTGCTCAAACAGCCTTATGCGGAAGGCGTGCTCTATAATCCCCGCTACGCGCCCAACCAGCAGCAGATCGCTTTTCTCCTCCAAAAAGGCCGCCCGGATACCGGCCTCACCTACGCCATCCACCTGCTGGACCCCGCGAACAACCAGGTCCGCGTGATCGTGGATGGCAACCTCGGCCTGACCATCCCCACCTGGTCGCCGGACAGCCGCTTTATTGCCTTTACCCGCAACGATGGAAGTAAGCCGTATACCGTGCTTCCCGATGCTGCTCCCGCGCCTCAAGCCAGCAATGTATGGGTCGTGTCCCTCGCCGATGGAAAACAAACCCAGGTGACCTTCACCAAAGGCCAGGCGCGCAGCCCGCAGTGGGCCAAAGACAACCAGACCATCGCTTTCGTCACCGAGGATGGACAGGTGCAAATAACCAGCATCGCCCAGCCGGGAACCACCCGCCAGCTTGCCGGTCCATCCCTCAGCCCCGAGCTGACCAGCATTTTCTTCCTGCCCTAGTACCCGGCCCTGGAGCAACGTGCCATGCGAAAATTCACAAACACGCTTCCCAAGATTCTCCTGTCCGCCATCCTCTTGGCGTCTCTCGCAGGTCTTCCTGCCCGCCCCGTACAGAGCATGCCTGCGGAGGGACCCATTCCGCAGAGCGCCATGCCCATCTTCCGCTCCCCGGTCGTGCCCGGCGCGACCATCAGCGGGTATTTCGATCACAACTCAGCCAGGGGCGTGGTGACGTTCTACGATGGGTACACCAACCCCTCGGGCGCCGGGTTCTACTTCTCCTGCTCTAGCCCCGCCATGTACGATTGGGTCGGCTGCATCGATGCGGTTACCGGCGAGTCGGCCTGCGATAACAGCCGCGAGTTGTGGTACGACAATCACCACGGCACCGACTACGAATACGCGCCCAACTGGCACACCGGCGCGCGCTGCGATCCTGGCCGCTTCTCTGGCATCACCATGCCCGTCCACGCCCCGGCCCGCGGCAAAGTGTTTATGGCCGGTTACGACCCCAACCGCCCCGCCAACGGCTGGCACATCCGCATGAAGCATGATGTTAACAACAACGGCAATTTCGACGACGACAACCTCCGCTCGGTTTACCTGCACTTCACCGCCAACGCCCTGGCGGTGGTACCCGGGCAGGTCGTCGATGAAGGCCAGTACCTGGGGCTGGGCGGCTCGACCGGCTACTCTTCTTCCCCGCACCTGCATTTTGAAGTACAGCGCTCAGCGGACTATTTCCAAAGCACATACTGGCCGGTGGACCCATTCGGCTGGCAGGGGTCGGGCAGCGACCCCTGGCCGCATGCCAACCAGGCCCTCTTCCGGCAGGTAATCGAGTACACCGACTTCATTCACCTTCCCTACATCGGCAACCCTCCGCCCGTGTGCGACCTGTGCGGCAAGATGCTGCGCAGCGGCGGTTTTGAAGAAGGCCACGCTGCCTGGGTCGAGCCCCCCACCCCGGCAATCTTCCAAAACGGTGAGCCTGGGTTAGAGGGCTTCCCGCGCACCGGCGATTGGTTCGCCCGGCTGGCGGGGCGAGATAGCGCCTCCGATACCATCTACCAGGAATTTACCCTCCCGCCCATAGTGAGAGGCGGCACCCTGCGCTACGCCCTGATGGTATCGTCCACCGAACCGGGCGGCCCGAATGATTATTTTTACGTCCGCCTGCGCCTGCCCGATGGCACCGTGATCCAGGAAATGGAATCTTACGACAACACCTTTACTCCCAAAGATGAGTGGGTAGTGCGTGAGTTTCCCCTGATCAATCTCAGCGCCTGGGAAGGCCAGCCTATTCGAATTGTCTTCAAAGGCACCACCAACGGCTCCAACCCCACCAGCTTCTTCCTGGATGATGTAACCCTAACCACCACCGGGCCGTAATCGAAGGTTACAGCCCGTATTGAGCAGCTGCCTCTCATGGGGGCGGCTGCCTTCCGTTTCCAGCATTATTTTTAGAAAGGTTTTGGGAATCAAAGGGGCGAGGATATCTACGCACCCATGGTTTGCAGCCATAATCCGCATGCTTGAGAGCACTGGTAAAATTATCCCTAATGATACACAAGGTACGCTTTCCCCTGCTCGTATCTTTCCTCCTGCTGCTTGCCGCCTGCAACGCGCCATTCACGCAGGGCGTCACGCCTACGCCATCCATCCCTCCCATCGCAACTGCACTCCCGCCTACCGCGACCAGCACGCGGACGCCTGAGCCATCCATTACCCCCACAGGCACCTCTACGGCAACTGCCACGCTTACTCCAACACCCACCGCCTCCAGCACGCCCCTCCCTACCGCAACCGCCACGGCAACCGCCGCTGCTACCCACACCGCTACGCCGGTCCCCACCTATGTCAAGCTGCGTGGAAAAGTCATCATCGACCAGGCCGTGTGCCATTACGGCCCCGGCGCGCCCTACCTGTACAAATATGGCGTGTATAAAGGCAGCAACCTGGAAATCATCGCCCGCGCCGAGCCGGGCGAGTACATCCAGATCCAGGCCATTGGTGGTGATAACCCCTGTTGGGTCAACGCCAAATACATGGAAATCAAAGGCGACCTCAACACCGTCCAGCCTATCGATCCCATCGACTCGCCGCTGCCCATATCGCCGTATTATTCGCCGCCCGAGCGCTATTCAGCCAGCCGCAGCGGCAGCACCGTCACCGTGTTCTGGAGCCCGCTCATCCTGCGCGCCGGCGACGACTCCGAGCAGATTCCTTACATTGTCGAAGCCTGGGTCTGCCAGGGCGGGGAGATCGTCTTCCTCCCTCTCGGCACCTACCAGCTAGCCATTGAGGTTCAGGACGAGCCCGGCTGCTCCACGCCTTCCCACGCCCGCCTCATCGCCGCCGAAAAGCACGGCTATACTCGCCCGGTCACTATTCCATGGCCCCAGCCGGGTGAGAATTAAGGAGCGCTCGCCTGAGAATCATGCAATATTTCTGGTAATGCATTCTTCAAATTGATTTTTCAACAGGTCAGAAGCGCGAGATGATCCGTCCACATTCATTGGAGGTAATGATGTTTCGAGACTTAAGGCGAAAAAAGCAGCTGCTGCCCAATGAGGTAACCGAACAAATTATGCGCTCAGGCGTAGTAGGTATATTAGGCGTTGCTGGTGACGATGATTACCCCTACACCGTACCGGTGAACTATGCCTATGAAGATGGAAAAATTTATTTTCACAGCGCCAAAACCGGGCATAAACTGGATGGCATTCAAAGAAACAATAAAGTGTCTTTCTGCGTCATCGATCAAGATGAAATTGTCCCCGAAAGATTTACCTCATATTTTCGAAGCGTCATCGCATTTGGTAAAGCAAAAATCGTGACCGATGAAGCGGTAAAACAACATGCCATGGAGCTTTTAGTCCGCAAATATTCTCCTGGTTTAGAAGCAGCAGGAGCCGCCGAAATACGCAGAGAATGGAACATCCTCAGCGTGGTAGAAATCGTCATTGACCACATCACCGGCAAAGAAGCCATCGAGCTGGTCAACAGCAGGCCGTACTGAACCTCCCTTTACCGCGCTGCCCGGGGCGCCTCGGGGCCATCACCCGCCATGCTGTTTTTTCGGGCCAGCCTTAATAAACGTTCCCATGCCACCAGCCCGTATGCCTTTAACCTCATGCGGATTCGCGCTTGTTCTGAAAAATCGGCAGGATGCGCTGCCGGGTTTCCTCCGCTAAAAACGAGGCTTCCACCGCGTAGCGGTTGCAGGTGTTAATCTCTTCCAGAGACATCCCCAGGATTTCGTGTGCGATGCGGTACTCGTTATTCAAGTTGGTGTCCAGCACTTCCGGGTCGTCCGAGTTGATGGTGACCCGCACCCCCAGGTCGAACAGCCGTTTCAGCGGGTGCTCCTCAATCCGCCGCACCGAGTTGGTCAGGTAATTGCTCCATGGGTTCACTTCCAGCGTGATCCCGCGCTCGCGCACGAAGTCCACCACCCGCATATCCTCGATGATATGAATCCCGTGGCCGATGCGGTCCGGGCGGGCCTGCTGGATCGTTTCCACCACCGCCGATGCGGGCGTATCCTCGCCTGAGTGGACGGTCACCCTCAACCCAGCCTCCTGCACCCGGCGGATCTGTTTCACAAACTCGCCAATCGGGTGCTCGGCCTCGCTGTCCGCCAGGTCGAAGCCGCAGAAACCCTCCCTGCGCCGCACCACCCAATCCACCGTCCGCTCGCACGATGCCAGCCCCATGCCCCGCGAGGCAATCGCAATGATGCCAATGGCCATACCGTACTGCGCTTCCGCCCGCGCTTTGGCCCGCAGGATGCCTTCGAAAGCTTCATCCCAATGCAGGCTGTGCCCCCGAAAAGCCCAATCCGGCGAGAAGCGCACCTCAAACAGCCGCACATTCTGGCGGTGTGCGTCCTCAAACAGCTCCGCGGCAATCCGCTCCACCGCTGCTGGCGAAGCAATTGAGTTCTGCGCGATCTGGAACGCGTCCAGCACCGCCTGCAGGTTCTTTAGCTGCTCCTTCACTTTCGCGTGCCGGTCTAATTCTTCGGCCTCGTAGGAAGGCAGCCTCAGCCCGTGTTGCCTGGCAATATCGATGATCGTCGCCGTGCGGATCGACCCCTCCAGGTGACAGTGGATCTCGGCTTTCGCCATGCGGTTATAGACATCATCGAAAATTTGCATTACGCACCCCTTTCGCTCCATAAGAAACCACTGTGCGCTCCCGCCGCCCGTCCTGCGCTTCCTTACGGATGTACGTTTATTTCGCCCGCATCGCCGGCGCCGGGCGCTCAGGCCGCGCAAACGGCGCCGCTTCCAGTTCCGCCAGCACCACCTCCACCGCTTTTTCAAGCTGCGGGTCGCGCCCTTCGATCACCAGCTTCGGCGTCATTTCCACCTCGATGTCCGGCGCGATGCCTTCGTTCTCCACTTCCCATTCGCCGTCCGGGCTGAAGATTGCCATGCGCGGCGAGGTGAAGAAGCCCCCATCCATCAGCGCCGGGTAATCGTAAATGCCGATCAGCCCGCCCCAGGTACGCTTGCCAACCAGCTTGCCCAGCCCGCGCCGCCGGAAGAACTGCGGCATAGCGTCGCCGCCCGACCCCGCCAGTTCGTTGATAATCATCACCTTGGGTCCAAAGATCGAGGCGTTGGGCGTGGCAAACGGTTTGCCCTCGCGGGTAGCCCAGTAGCACAGCACAGGCCGGTTCAGCAAGTCGACCACATAATCGGCCACGCTGCCACCACCGTTGAAGCGCTCATCCAGCACCACCGCCGATTTATCCAACTGCGAGAAGTAGTAGCGGTTGAAGGCTTCATACCCGCCGACCGCCGTATCGGGCATATAGACATACGCCACCCGCCCATTCGAAAGTTCATCTACCTTCTTGCGGTTGCCTTCCACCCACTGCCAGTGCCGCAGCGCGGTTTCGCTGCCCACCGGCTTAACGCTTACCGTGCGCGCTTCCGCCGGATTTGTCGTTGGCCCCACCAGCAGGTCGGTGATGCGCTCGGCGGTCTTTCGAAATGCCTCGTAAATATTCGTTGGCGCGCGCAGCGGCCTGCCGTTCACCGCCAGGAGGTAATCCCCCTCGCGCACGTTTACCCCCGGCTCGGTTAGCGGCGAGCGCAGCTCCGGGTGCCAGTTCAGGCCCGGGTAAATGCGCTGGATGCGATAATACCCATCGGCAGTCAGTTCGTAATCCGCGCCCAGCAGGCCCACCGGCACGGCCTCCGGCGCGGGGATATCGCCGTAGCCAACATAGGCATGCCCGACTACCAGCTCGCCGGAAAACTCCGCCAGCAGGTAGTTCAAATCGTCGCGGTGCCCCACGTGTTCGAGGAACGGCAGGTACTTCTGATACGCCGCTTCCAGGTCCAGCCCGTGCATCGCGGCATCGTAGAAATAATCGCGGTGAATGCGGTAGGCTTCGCGGAACATCTGCCGCCACTCGGCTCTTGGATCTACCGCGGCTTCCATTCCATCCAGGTTCAAAACGCCTTCGCCCGGCTCGGGTTTCTTTTCGACGCCCACGATGGCGAACTTCGGTTCCCCAATTTCTTGATACAGCACCTTCTTACCGTCCGCGCTGACCCAGTAATTACGCAGCTTATCCACAAACACTTCCGCCTTGCGCTCTTTGAAATCATACGCGTGCAGTTGGAACTCCGGCGCTTCCGAATCGAGATACTGCCCTGGGATAAATTCCATGAAGAACAGTTTGCATTCGGCGGCCTGCAAGCGACCATAACTGCGCGGCGGAACCGGCAGCGCCAGAGTGCGCTGCGCCAGCCCTTCCAGATCAATCTTGATCTTCACCGGGGCCGGCTTCTTTTCTTCCTTCTTTTCACCATCCTTTTCAACAGCGGAAACTGCCTGCTGCGCACCGCTGTCCTCTTTCTGCTCCACGCTTTTTTCAAGAGTCGCACTTTTCTCAAGCGTCGCCTTCTTTTCTTCTTCCGGTTTTTCGTCATCGCTTTCCGGCGCCAGGGGAGAAGGCTCGTCTTTGTCCAGCACAGTCACGTACAGGCTGTTCAGGATCGGGCGCTCATACGAGGACATATCCAGCCAGCCCGTGTTCAGCCCATAGTTCGAACTGGCGGCAAACAACAGGTACTTGCCATCCCGGCTGAAACAGGCGCTGGTTGCATCGCTCATCCCATCTGTTACCTGCCAGGAACGGCCTTCCGTCACGTTATACAGGAATACCGCCCGGAGCTGGTTGTCCAGCCGCTTGGTGTAGGCGATCCACTGGCTGTCCGGCGACCAGGCCGGGTTCAGGCTGCGTTCAGGGTGATCGTACGTATCGCTGTCAACGCTGGTGACCTTGTTCGACTCCAGCTCTACCATGTACAGGTTAAGCCCCTTATCGATAAACGCGATGCGCTTGCCGTCTGGCGACCAGTTTGGCGTATAGAAGAAGGTCTGTTTTCCCAGCGGGATATTTTTCTTCTGACTCCCCTTTTGATCCGAGATGACCAGCTCGTACTCGCCGCTGGTATCCGAGAAATACGCAATCGACTGCCCATCTGGCGACCAGGCCGGGTCGCGGTCGGCTGCCCCCGGCGATTGGGTCAGGTTGCGAGCGTCGCCCTTCTTCACCGGCACGGTGAAGATTTCGCCGCGCGCTTCAAAGACCGCGCGCTGCCCGCTGGGCGAAATCCCGGCGTTTTGAATAAGGTTGGCGACCTTCTGGAAATGCGGGCGCGTATCCGGCAGGTCCGCCGCGATTTTGATGCGCAGCCGTTCAGCTTTGCCGGTTTGCGGGTCCAACAGGTGCAGCCGCCCGGCCTGCTCGTATACCAGGCTTTCGCCCCCCGCCATCAGCGAGCGCACGTCAAAATCATCGTGGAAGGTCACCTGCTCAACCGCGCTCTCCCCGGCCCGCCAGCGGAACACGTTCATGGTGTGATTGCGGTCGGAAAGGAAATACACCGTATCGCCGATCCAGCAGGGGAAGGTGTCGCTGGCGTTCACGTGCGGAATTTCCACGTGATCGTACGTCTGCATATCCAGCACCCAGACCGGCGAGGTTCTGCCGCCCCGGTAGCGCTTCCACGACCAGAACGCCTCCAGGTAGGGCGTGTAGGCCAGCTTGCGCCCGTCCGCCGAAAAGGCGCCCCGGTCCGCCATGTGCATGGGCAGCGCTTCGGGCAGCCCCCCATCCAGCGGCACGGTAAACAACCTTCGCACCCGCATATGGATCGATTGGTGCACCGAGGAGAAGAGAACCTGCTTCCCGTCCGGCGTCCAGCCGCGCACCCAGTCTTCATAAGGATGGTAAGTCAGCCGGCGCGGCGATCCGCCTTCCCTCGAAACGACATACACGCTGCGGTTGCCGTCATAATTCCCGGAGAATGCGATCCAGTTCCCATCTGGCGAAAAAACAGGCGACGATTTATGCCCCTTTTGCGCGGTGAGCCGCCGGGGATGGCTGCCATCCCGCCCGGCAATCCACAGTTCCCCCGCATAAAGAAAAGCAATCTCGTTTGTACTGACCGTCGGCTGCTTGAGCAGCAGTGTCTCACTTAAAATGGAAGCCGGTACCATTCTCGAATCTCCTTGTTTTGGAAAATCAGAAACGTACCGGCTTATTATAATTTACAAAACGCCTTAAGCTTCCACGATCGCCTGCACCCGCCCTACCTTTCCATTTACCAGCATCACCTTAATTCCATGGGGATGGGTGGCGCTGTTCGTCAGGATGCGCGCCACAATGCCCTCGGTGAGCTGCCCGCTGCCCTGATTTTGTTTTTCCACAATCTGCACCCGTAATCCCGGGCGAATGGCGCTGCGCGGAGGCACGCTCATTCCATCTTCTCCAGTTGATCTTTTCCCAGCGAAATCAGGCCAGACATCGCCCCCAGGTTCATCGTATCCACCGCGCTGGAGGGAACAATTACCATCGCGCCCTTCTCCTTCAACCCTTCGAAGAGCATGTTCATCGCCCGCAGGTGCAGGGCAGTGGGGTTATTCACATAAGCTCGCGAGGCCTCCGCAAAGCTGTCCGCGATCTGCTTCTCCGATTCGCCCAGGATCACCCGCGCCTGGCGTTCGCGCTCGGCCTGTGCCTGGCGTGACATGGCATCTTCCAGCCCCTGCGGGATGATCACATCGCGGATCTCCACGCTCTGCACGGTGACGCCCCACGGCGTGGTGCGCTCGTCGATGATCTTCTGGAGCTGCTCGTCCATCAGCGCCCGTCCAACCAGGATCTCAGCCAGGTACATCTGCCCGATGATCTCCCGCAGCGCAGTCTGCGCCGCCCAGGCGATCGCCGTGCGGTAATTTTCTACCTCCAGCGCGGCCTTCTCGGCATCCCACACCATCCAGAACAGCACCGCATCCACATCAACCGGCACGGTGTCTTTGGTCAGCGTTTTCTCCGCGTTGAACGGCGTCACCATCACCCGGTGGTCGATCCACAGCGGGGTGGTATCGATGATCGGGATAATCCAGAACAGGCCTGGCCCGCGCAGCCCGTGGAAGCGCCCCAGGCGCAGCACGACCGCCTTCTCCCACTGCCGGGCTACCTTCAACGCAAACAGCACGTAAAAACTGACCAGCAGCATCACCGTCACAAACAACGCCACCCAATCGCCGATAACGTTCGCCAGCAGCACCGCGCCCACGCTGGTCACCAGCAGCAAAAACAGAAAAGCCGTCAGCGCGATCCCACTGACATGGATGTTATCCTCTGGCTTCCCCGGCTTCATTTCGGTCTTCGCCTGTGCCTTCTCGGTATCTTGTTCGTTGCTTGATCTTCTAACCATTCTTTCCTTCCTCTCATAAATTGTGTGCTAATCATTGCCCATGATTGTTCGCTAACTCGCCGCTTTCCGCCGCTCCCTGGCGAATCAGCGCATCTACAATGCGGGCCGCCTCTGCGGGGCTGAAGCCCAGGCGGCGGGCGCCTTCCAGGAAATGATTCGCCAGTTCCTCCAGGCTGCGCTGACGTAATTTCTGGTCCGTATTGGGGTCCGGTTCCTCCCAGATATACGTCCCCCGCCCGCGCTGGGTTGAGATCAGTCGTTCTTCATCCAGGATTTTGTAAGCCCGCGCCACCGTGCTGAAGTTGATCCGCAGCTCAGTCGCCAACTCGCGCACGGTTGGCAGCTGGTCGCCCTGCTTCAAGCTCCCTTGCCTGACCAGCGCTTCAATCTGCCGGACAATTTGCAGGGTGATCGGCTCGCCGGAGCGAAAATCCAGTTGAATCTTCCCTTCTAAACCGTTCAATAATCCTTCCTCGCTTGTTTCTTTGTTCTATTGTTGCATTGTTTCTTTGTTTTATTGTATCTCGATTCAGGCTTTTGTCAATAGGTGAAACGCCAAAGAGGGAGAGCACAGCAGCCAGCACGCCAGGCCTTTGCGATGCGCTCATTCCGCGCAGAGGCGCTTGGGTGACGCCGGTTTGTATAATGTTATTCCGGGAAAACAATATACAAAGTCCCCACCCTATGTTATCCTGTTCACTAAGAACTCAAAAAGAAATCATGTAATCAATCTAAGAAAGGTTCCATCAACATGTCCTTATATCTTGCATCCAAAGAAGTGTGGCGCGGACGGGCGCGGTTTTTCCTCTTCTCCCTCGTCATCGCCCTGATTACCAGCCTGGTGCTCTTCGTCGCCGCCCTGGCCGAAGGGCTGGCCTCCGCCAACAAAGAATACCTCTCCAAACTGGATGCCGAGCTGATCGTCTTTCAAAAAAATGTCGATACCTCCATCGCCGCCAGCCGCATTGGGCGCTCCAGGCTTAACAGCATCCGCCGCGTGGAAGGGGTTGAGGCCATTGGCGCGATCGGTTTTAGCAGCGGGTCCATCGTCTTCCCCAACCAGCCCAAGCTGAACGTCTCCCTGGTAGGGGTCGAGCCGGGCCAGCCCGGTGAGCCGCCGGTCTTCTCTGGCAGCGGACTGCGGACCAGCTACGCCAACGAAGCCGTCATCGACAGCAGCATTGCTTCCGAAGTCGGCGCAAAACTTGGTGACACGATAACCATTCAGACCATCCAGGGCACCGAAGAAAAGCAGTTCAAGATCCGCGTGATCGGCATTACCGACCGCCAGCAGTACCTCTTTGCCCCATCCATCTTCCTGCCCTACCGCACCTGGGACACCATCCGCCCGCAGGGTTCGGAAAACGCCGGGTTGGTGGAAATCGTCTCCAACATCGTTGCAGTGAAAGTACAGAATCCCGCTGAACAGGCCATCGTCGCCGAGCGCATCCACGACCAGGTGTTTAATGTCGAAGTCACCGATATCCCCACCGCCATCCAATCCCTGCCCGGCTATTCCGCGCAGCAGTCCACCCTTAATACCCAGCAGGCCTTTACCCTGCTGATCGGCGTGCTGGTGGTAGGTGGGTTCTTCCAGATCCAACTTCTGCAGAAGATTCCCCAGATCGGGGTGCTCAAAGCCATTGGCACTTCCAACAGCACGGTCGCCGGGGCGGTGGTTTTACAGATCGTTATCGTCACAACCTTCGGCGTGCTGCTCGGCAGCCTGGTCACGGGCGCGCTGGCGCTGGCTATGCCCGGCAATGTGCCCATCGTCTTCTCCGGCACCTCGGTGGCCCTCGCCATTGGCCTGCTCCTGAGCATCGGCCCGCTGGGCGGCCTGGTCTCGGTCCTGCGCGCGGTCACCGTCGAACCGCTCCTGGCGCTCGGTTTATCTTCGTGAGGTATATCGTGAATACAATGACAGAAATTTTTCAAGAAACAAACATCTATCAGCCAGATTTCGTGGTGGCTCCCGTCACCCCGGTGATTGAAACCAAAGACGTCAGCAAGATCTACCACGTGGGCGGTATAGATGTCCGCGCCGTCGACCGGGTCTCGCTCACCATCAACCCCGGCGAGTTCGTCGGGCTGGTCGGCCCCAGCGGCTCTGGAAAGACCACCATGCTGGCTATGCTGGCGGCGCTGCTGGAGCCCACCGAAGGCAAGGTGCGCATCGATGGCGTTGATTTGAACAGCATGTCTGAAAAGCAGCGCGTCGGCTTCCGCCGCGAGCGCATCGGCTTTACCTTTCAAGCCAACAACCTGGTACCCTACCTCACCGTGCGTGAGAACGTGGAATTCATGCTGCGCCTGAACGGGCGGCTCGACCGCGCTGGGCAGCAGCGCATCGACGAGCTGCTCCTGCGCCTGGGCCTGCACGACCGCATGAAGAACCTCCCCAACCAGCTCTCCGGCGGTCAGCGCCAGCGCGTGGCCATCGCCCGCTCGCTGATCCATAACCCCAGCGTGGTGCTGGCCGATGAACCCACCGCCAGCCTCGACACCGAACGCGCCTTCCAGGTTGTCAAACTGTATGCCGACCTGATCCACGAGCAGAACCGCGCCGGCATCATGGTCACCCACGATCTGCGCATGTGCCGCTATGTAGACAAGATCATCCAGTTCCGCGATGGCAAGCTGGAATCGGTCATTACGGGCCGCGAGCAGATCGAGGATTTGATCCGTTGTGGTTAAAAAACTTCTCCCCTGCCCCGCTGGTTCCTGCCGCCGCACCTGTTGAAACGCCTGCTGGCGTTGAAGCGCCGCCTACCGAGCCATCAGCGGCTGAACCGATAACGGCTGAGGAGTAAATGCTGGAGTAAAATTCTCCTCTTGAAAAACGCCTGAGACGGCCATTTTCCCGTCTCAGGCGTTTTTTATAGGTATAATGAAATTTGATAATCTTAACCAACATTACTAATTTAAATTACTTTCTTTTCACTTAAGGATCGTGTAAAATTTCACAAGTATTTCTTCCCTGGCCACACCGCAGCGTAACCCAGCACGTGCAGCCATAAGGAGCACAAGGTGAAACCAACATACGACTTTATCATCATTGGCGGAGGGGTGGTCGGGTGCATGCTGGCCCGCTTCCTTGCGCGCTATCAGGTCAGCATCCTGCTGATCGAAAAAGAGACCGACATCGGCATGGGCGCCAGCTCGGCCAACTCAGCCATCGTCCATGCCGGGTATGACCCCATACCTGGCACGTTGAAAGCCAAACTAAACGTACGCGCCAACGCGATGTGGGATAACCTGGCTGGCGAGCTGGGCATCCCCTTCGAGCGCCGCGGCGATTATGTGGTTGCCATCGGCCCGGAAGAGCTCCCCGGGCTAAAAAAACTGATGGACCAGGGCATCCAGAACGGCGTGCCAGGCATGCACCTCATCACCGCCGAGGAGATGCGTCACCGCGAGCCTGAAATCAGTCCCCAGGTGAGCGGAGCGCTGTGGGCGCCGACCGGGGGCATCTGCGACCCCTTTGCCGCCACCGTCGCCGCCGCCGAGAATGCCGTGCAGAACGGCGTTACCATCAAGTTGGAAACCGCCTTCGAAGATTTCATTATCGAGCGCGGAAAGATCATCGGCGTCAAAACCAACCGGGGAACCTTTGCCTGCCGTTGGGCTATCAACGCCGCCGGCATCTACTCCGACCGCGTGATGCACAGCGCCGGCGTGCGCCCCGAGTTCCACATCACCCCGCGCCGCGGCGAATACTGCGTGCTAGACCGGGCCGAACTCACCATTAACAACGTGCTCTTCCCCACCCCCAGCAAAGCAGGGAAAGGCATCCTGGTCACCACCACCATACACGGCAACACCATCGTCGGGCCGAACGCCAACTTCATTGATGACCGCACCGACCGCGCCGTTACCGCCGCCGGTCTGACCGAAATCATCGACGGCGGGCACAAACTGGTCCCATCCCTGAATATGCGCTATGTCATCGCTAACTTCGCCGGATTGCGCGCCACCGGCAACGCCCCCTGCGAAACGCCCGGCGTCAACTACACCGGCGATTTTGTCATCGAAATACCCAAAGAGGTGCACGGGCTGGTCAACCTGGGCGGCATCGAATCGCCCGGCCTGACCGCCGCCCCGGCCATTGCCCTGTACGTGATTGAACTGCTGAGAGAAGCGGGTGAAAAACTGGTCGACCGGCGCGATTGGCAGCCCATCCGCCCGCGCCGCCCGCGTTTCCACGACCTCACCCACGCCGAACGGGCCCGCCTGATCGAGGAAGACCCGCGCTATGGGCGCGTCATCTGCCGCTGCGAGATGGTCACCGAAGGCGAAATCATCGCCGAGATTCATGCCCCGGTTCCGGCCACCACCTACGATGCCATCAAGCGCCGCACCTGGTTGGGCACCGGGCGCTGCCTGGGCGGGTTTGATCTCCCGCGCGTTGTCGCCCTGCTCGCCGAAGAGCTGGACGTACCCATCGAGGAGGTTACCAAAAAAGGCAGCGGTTCGGCCTTTCTGTTCCGGCCAACCAAGACCTTTTCGCCTGTACCGGGCGACCGCCCGGGAGACCGCCCTGAAAACCGGCAGGAAATGGCGGAGGTGAGCAATGGGGACTAAATCAAAATATGATGTTGTCGTCATTGGCAGCGGGCCGGGCGGCCTGGCTGCCGCTATCGCCGCGAAGAAAAACGGCGCCGAAGATGTGCTGGTGATCGAGCGCGATGTGGAACTGGGCGGCATCCTGCTCCAGTGCATCCACAACGGCTTCGGCCTGGAACTGCTCAAAAAGGACCTGCCAGGACCCGGCTATGCGCATCGCTTTGCCGCCGAAATGCTATCCCTGGGCGTTGAAACCCTCCTCGATACCATGGTGCTCGACATCTCCCCCCAGCGCCGCATCTACGCTTCCAGCAAGAAGCACGGCTTCGTCGACATTCAGGCGCGCGCCATCGTTCTCGCCATGGGCTGCCGCGAGCGCACCCGCGCCCAAATCCGCCTCCCCGGCACCCGCCCGGCAGGCGTTTATACCGCCGGCACCGCCCAGCGCTGGGTTAATGTGGAAGGCTATATGCCCGGCAAGCGTTTCGTCGTGCTCGGCTCCGGCGATATCGGCATGATCATGGCCCGCCGCCTGACCCTCGAAGGCGCCCGCGTGGAGCGCGTGCTGGAAGTGATGCCCTTCCTCACCGGCCTTACCCGCAACTACGTCCAGTGCCTGATGGATTACAACATTCCCCTCCAGTTGAGCCATACCGTAAAATCCATCATCGGCGACAAGCGCGTTGAAGCCATCGAGGCCGTGCGCGTGGATGAACGCTGGAATCCGGTCCCGGGCACCGAGGAGATCATCCCCTGCGACACGCTCCTGCTTTCGGTCGGGTTAATCCCCGAAAACGAGCTGTCCAAAAAGGCCGGTGTGCGCATTGACCCCATCACCAGCGGCCCGTACGTGGATAACAACTTTGAGACCAACGTGCCGGGCATCTTCGCCGCCGGGAACGTGGTTCACGTTTACGACCTGGTCGATTGGGTCACCGAAGCGGGATTCCATGCTGGTAAGAGCGCCGCGCGCTTTGCCGGGCTGGAGCGCCAGCGCGAGCGCCGCCACATTCTCATCGTCCCAGGCGATAACGTCCGCTATGTGGTGCCGCACGAACTGGACAAAGATTCCCTGGCCCAGGAAGAAATTCACCTGCAGATGCGCGTTAAAGCGCCCATTGAATCCCCGGTCTGGGTGGAGGTGCGCAGCGGCGATCACCTGATCACGCGCAAGTCCGAATTATATGCCCGTCCTGGCGAAATCCTCACCGTACCCCTCACCCCACGCCAGTATGATGATGTATTCCAGGCCAACCACCTTACCGTTGCCGTAATCAAAAAGTGAGAACAGCGTATGGAAACCACTACCAAAATTATCTGCATCACCTGTCCGAAAGGCTGCACCCTGGACGTTACCCACGAGGGGGAAACCGTTGTAAAAATCAAGCCGGGCTGCAAGCGCGGCCACGAGTACGCCAGGCGCGAGCTGGTTGACCCGCGCCGCATGGTCGCCACCACTGTCCGAGTGCACGGCGGCATTCATCCCCTGCTGCCGGTCACCACCTCCGAACCCTTCCCCAAGCCGCGCATCCTCGACCTGATGGCCGCCCTGCGCCAGGTAGACCTGCGCGCGCCGGTCAAGGTGGACCAGGTGGTCCTGGCCAACGCGCTCGATACCGGCATCGACATCATCGCCAGCCGCGACATGCCCGAAGAAAACATTGCGCCGCAGTGGTCGCCCGAAGAATCATAAAAAACCAAAATCCTCCAAGAGCCAACCCTTAAGACCCCTATGAATCTACTCGATAACCTCACCCCAGGCCTGCTCGCCGCGCGCGGGCTGGCCTGGGAACACTCGCCTATATCCTGGGAGCCGCTGCCCGAAGGCGGCATCCGCGTGACCGTTCCGGGAAAAACCGATTATTTCCGTGACCCCGCGGGTAGGCCTCCCTCCGACAACGCCCCCTATTTATGGAAGCACGTCACCGGCGACTTTGTCGCCCAGGCCTGCGTGCGCCCGGCCTTCACCTCCACCTATGATGCCGGCGTGCTGATGGTCCGCCACGATGCCACCAACTGGGCCAAGCTGTGCTTCGAGCGCACCGACTTTGGCACCACCGCCGCGGTCAGTGTGGTCACCCGCGGCGTATCCGACGATGCCAACGGCGTAGACATCACCCAGCCCGACTTGTGGCTCCAGGCGGTCCGCGCCGGTAACGTCTTTGCCCTACATTACTCCCTTGATGGGCAGTCCTGGCGCATGGTGCGCCTCTTCCACATGGAAGTTCCGCCCACCATCCGCGTGGGGCTGGTCGCCCAGTGCCCGGTTGGCCCCGGCGCCGCCATTGACCTGCTCAGCCTCACCATCGATCCGCGCCCTATCACCAACGTCAGAGCTGGGATATAAACAACCACGTATGAATCCTACCCTCGATCTCCTCTTACAACGAAAATCCGTCCGCGTCTATGCTGACCGCCCCATCGCCGGTGACGAGAAACAGGCCATATTACAGGCGACCATGCGCGCGCCCACCGCGGGCAACATGATGTTGTATTCCATCATTGAGGTCGAAGACCAAACCCTCAAAGACCGCCTGGTGGTAACCTGCGACGACCAGCCCTTCATTGCCAAAGCGCCCTACCTGCTGCTCTTCCTGGCCGATTATCAACGCTGGTACGATTACTACCTTGCCGCCGGGGTCGAGCAACGGTGCCAGCAGCAGGGCATCCCCATGCGTACCCCCGCGGAAGGCGATCTGCTGCTGGCCTGCTGCGATGCGCTGATCGCTGCCCATACCGCCGTTGTCGCCGCTGAGGCGCTGGGCATCGGTTCCTGCTACATCGGCGATATCCTCGAGCAGTACGAGACCCACCGCGAGCTGTTCGACCTGCCCCGCTACGTTCTGCCGGTCACGCTGCTGTGCTTCGGCTACCCAACCCCCGAGCAGGCTGCCCGCGCCCAGCCGCCCCGCTTTGATTCCCGCTTCATTGTTCACAAAGACCGCTACCACCGGCTTGCGGATGTTGAGCTTACGCAAATGTTCCAGCCCCGCAGCGATCAGTTCCAATCCATGGGCCCGCGCAAAGACGGCATCGAGAATGTTGGACAGTTCAACTACACCCGTAAATTCAGCGCCGAATTTTCAATCGAAATGACTCGCTCCGTTCATGCCATGATCCGGGGGTGGGTAAGCGGCGAATAATTTCTTCCTGTAATGGGGTAAGGCGATGTTAACTCCTGTACTTTTGGGTAGTTGATTTTGCATACTGCCTGTGTTACAGTATCACAGGTTTGACCTGATCTTATCGAAAGGAGGCGTGTTTATGCATCAAGTCAGCATGGTAATCCAGAAACAAGATGTATGGACGCGCCTGCATTAGAAGGCAGCTTCGTTTCGGCCAGATAGAACGAGGGCCACGGGCGTGTTCATACCCCCGTGGCTTTTTATTTTCTGGGCCGCGCGCTTTTTACGAATGCTCCAAACAATCGACTGAAAAGCCGCACCAGCCACGGGACCCGTCTCGTGGCTGGCTTTTTTTCTAGAAACAATCACGCAATCGCCTGCCCAGACGGTTCCCGAAAAACGGATCTCACATTACCGTTTGAAGGTGACCGAAATGAAACACTGCTTTGATACCATTACCAGCGACTTTCGATGCAAACACTGCTCCGCTTATGTCTCTACCGACCCGTTCCTCTCGGGCGTCAACAACCGCAACCACTGCCCCTACTGCCTGCATTCCAGGCACATGGATCTCTACCAAGCCGGCGACCGCCTCTCGGCCTGTAAAGCCGAAATGCGCCCGGTGGGGCTGTCATTGAAGAAGACCAACAAAAAATACGGCCAACAGCAGGGCGAATTAATGATCATCCACCTATGCGCCGAATGCGGCAGCATCTCCATCAACCGCACCGCTGCCGATGACGATGCTGAAATCCTCCTGGGAATCTTCACTAGTTCACGCCAGCTCGACCCGCAGCTAAAAACTCGCATCCTGCAGAGCGGCATTCAGCTCCTCGCCGCCAGCGACTACGATCTTGTCTGCGCCCGCCTGTACGGTTGGGGCCATAGCCCTGAACGTATACCGCTGTATGCTTAAAAAACAGCAGGCTGCGTTGTTCCCTCCGCAGCCTGCTGTTTTTTTGTTTTTCAATTAGCTTGCGATCGTCAGCATCACCGGGCGCCCGCGCAGCAGGTACTGCCCGCTGGAAGCCTGGAGCACCTGCCGGACGTGTTTTTCGGACACATCCACAAACGAATGCTCGCGGTGAATATCGATCACGCCGATCGCGCGGCCCGGGATGCCCACCTCGCTGGCAATAGCGCCTACCACGTCGCCCGGGCGCAGCCCGTGCTTATCGCCGAGGTTCAGCCGCAGCCGTACCATCCCGGTTTCCTGGGGGCGTTTTTCACGCCGCGGCTTATCTGCACGCCAGGCGCCATCGTCCTTCGTTTCACGCCGGGCCGGCTTCGGCCTGTCGGTCACTTTCTCGCCCGTTCTTACGGCGTCTACCGGCTTGCGCCAGTGAGACGGCTTTTCGTCCCCAGCGGGTTTGCCAGTGCCGAAATCCTTGCGCGACATGCGAATGGTGCGGTTCGACTCTTTCCGGGCCGATGCCTGTTCGTTGATGTCACCCGCGGGCAGGCTGCTTTCCCCAGCTCGCGCCAGTTGGATCGCCGCCGCTGCCAGGTCCGCCAGGTCCACGCCCATCTCCATCATGCGGGCAACCATCGTCAGCTCGCGGTCGGGCGTTTCCTGGATCATCAGCTCATACAGGCGCTGGATAAAGCGCTCGTCGCGCCGCGCCTGAATTTCATCCCGGGTGGGGATCGTGGTCTCTTCGATCTTCTGGCGGGTATACGCCTCAATCTCGCTCAAGCGCCGCCGCTCGCGCGGGTGCAGGAAGGTAATCGCCACGCCCTTGCGCCCGGCCCGCCCGGTCCGCCCGATGCGGTGGACATAATCTTCCGCGTCGCCGGGGACATCATAATTGAACACGTGCGAAACGTTCTCGATATCCAGCCCGCGGGCGGCCACATCGGTAGCCACCAGCAGGGTCACGGCATGCTGGCGGAAGCGGTTGAGTACAAACTCGCGCCGCGCCTGGCTTAAATCGCCGTGCAGCGATTCCGCCGGGTACCCGCGTTCGATCAGCGCGTCGGCCAGTTCCTGGGCGCGCGCCTTGGTGCGCGCAAAGATCAGCGCGCTCTTCACTTCTTCAACCTCTAAGATGCGCGTCAGCGCCTCAAGTTTATTCTCTTCACGCACCCGCACCAGGCGCTGTTCCGTCTCCGCCACGGTCATGCGCGTCGGGTTGATCGCGATGCGTTCTGGGTCGCTCACATACTTGTCGGCCAGCTTGCGCACGCCTTCCGGCAGTGTAGCCGAAAACAGCGCCACCTGGCGATCTTCCGGCAGCCGCGCCATAATGGACTCAACATCCTCGATAAAGCCCATTTCCAGCATCTCGTCCGCTTCGTCCAGCACCAGGTAATGCACCTGGCTGAGGTCAAGCACTTCCTGGCGCAGCAGGTCCAGCAGCCGGCCCGGGGTGCCCACTACCACGTCCACGCCGCGCTGAAGCTGGCGCACCTGCACGGAATAGGGCTGCCCGCCGTACACAGCCAGCACGCGCAACTTCGAGTTCTGGGCCATGCGCGTGGTCGCCTCGGCCACCTGGATCGCCAGCTCGCGGGTCGGCGCCATCACCAGGGCCTGCACCACCGCTTTACCCGGCTCTCTTTCTTGTTGAGCAATTTTCTGCAAAAGCGGCAGCGCAAATGCCGCTGTTTTACCCGTACCCGTCTGGGCCTGCCCGACCACGTTGCGCCCGCTCAGCAGCGTCGGAATCGCCGCCTGCTGGATGGGGGTGGGCTGTTCAAAACCCAAAGTATCAACAGCCTGCACAAACTGTGGAATCAGGCCCAATGTTTCAAACGGTAAAGCCATTCTGTCTCCTAACACACAAAAACGCCCTGTCCGAACCGGCAAGGCGCAAAAAACCAAGCACGATATCTTTACTGGTGCCAACCAGCAAACCGGTATTATACCACACGAACGTTGGTTTTGCACGTTTTGCTTCAACGTCCAAACCGGCATGGGGAAGGGGCATCGCGGCCCGCGTGCGGGCCGC
>CAYTHO010000050.1:0-41451 GCA_964437595.1 uncultured Anaerolineaceae bacterium | reverse complement strand
GGAGGTCAGCGTGCCGACCGCCGCCCCCCAGGCGTCCGCGACTCCGGCAGGCGCTCCGCCCTCCACCGGCACGCCGCTCCCGGCGATGGTGGCCGTTCTGCCGACCGACACGGCGGTGATCCCGACCGCTACGCTCGCCGCCCCCCTCACCGCCGCGCCGCCCCAGCCCACCTCTGACCCCCGCACCCGCTACGACTTTGAAGGCGTATCCTTCGCCTACGATCCCTCGCTGGCCTCCGCGGTCGATCCACAGGTGGAGCCCGCCGAGTCCGACTTTATCATCTCGCCCCAGCACCGCCGCCTGGACCTGCTCCAGTATCCCCAGAGCCAGTCCATGCACAAGGCCTTCATCGCCATCTACGACGCCCAGGAGTACCAGTCCATCGTCCCCGACGGCGGCGGCGAGGTTGCCAACCTCCAGCAGATGCTGATGGGGCGCCCGCTGGTGGGGCTGCCCGATCCGCTGCCGTTCTTCACGCGCTGGAACGCCGGGCAGATGCTGTCCGCCAAGGTCGAGTACATCGACTTCCAGAACGGCGCCGGGGTGCGCTACCTGACCCAGTACGGGCAGGACGTGTCGCCCATCCGCAATGAAGCCCTGTTCTACACCTTCCAGGGCCTCACCGCCGATAAAAAATGGCTCATTTCCGCCGTCATGCCCGTCTCGAACGATGTGCTGCCCGACCCCGAAACGCTCACCGCCGACCCGGGCTTCTACGATAACTACGGCGCCTACCTGGAAAGCGCCATCATCCTGCTCGACGACCTGCCCCCCTCCAGCTTCGTCCCCGACCTGGCCCTGCTGGACGCGCTCTTCCAATCGCTCAAAGTGCAGTGATGGGCTTGAAGAAAATTTGCCAGGTTATGTCCAAACCCCAGGTCTGACCCGGTCTCCCTCCCCCTCTCCAAAATCGCGTTCTTCGATTTTGGAGAGGGGGTTTGGGGGAGAGGTCTTAATCCTTATCAAACCTTTCGTGCCTGCTTGAGCGGCTTGCCTTATTATGCTAAAATCGATCTAAATAATTCGCCCGGCGAATTGTTCAAATCTTTCCCGGAACGCAGCCTTCCGGGGGAGTTTTCTGCTGTACCCTGGCTGCCGATTTGACCGACCTGCCTATGATGGAATTTCGTTCGCCGCGCGCGCCCCTCTACCTGGCGATGCTGATCATCGCCCTCAGCGCCGCCCAACTGCTTTACCGCCTGTCCCTGCCCACCGACGGTTGGGCCTATGCCCGCGACACCACCGGGGCGGGCCTGGCGCTGGCGCTGGCGCGCAACCTCAACGGGCAGCCTTCCCCGCTCCAGCCCGGCGACCGCGTGCTGGCGGTGGCGGGCCAGCCGGTGGCCCAGATGCTGGAAGGCGCGCTGTCGCTCAACCCGCGCCGCTCCGCCGATTGGCGAGCGGGCGGCGTGGTCGATTACACCGTGGAGCGTTCCTCCCAGGAGCTGACCGTGCCGGTGACGCTGGCGCGCCTGCCCGCCGGGCGGGTGCTGCTCAACGCCCTGCGCGGCCTGCTGCTGGACCCCGCGCCCCTGCTGCTGGCGCTGATCGCCTTCTTCGTCTACTTCCGCGACCCCCAAAGCCCCCCTGCCCGGCGCCTGCTGGTGTTCAGCGCGGCGGTGTTCGCCTCCGACGGCGTCAGCCAGGTGGTCACCGGCTCCAACGTGCTCGGCCCCGCGGACCTGTTCTACCGCGGCGCGTACTGGCCCGCCCAGCTTTTTAACGTCCTCATCTGGTCCTACCTGATCGGGCCGCTGTTCGTCCACCTGCTGCTGTCGTTTCCCGCGCCCCAGGCTCTGCTGCGCCGCTGGCGCGCGCCCCTGCTGGCGGCCATGTACCTCACCATGCCCGTGCTCACCGTAGCCATCGCCGCCGTGCATGCCAGCGGGCCGGCCCTCGACTTCTGGCTGGCCTGGAACAACTTCACCCTCATCGAATACATCACCGTGCCGGGGATGACCATTGCCATCATGGCCTATGCCCTGCGCGCCGCCGCAGACCCCACGGGCCGCGCCCAACTGCGCTGGCTGGCGACCGGCGCCATCCTCTCCAGCCTGGGCGCCCTGCTGGGCAACGTTGCCATCCTGATGCGCCTGTCGGGTATCGAGCTGCTGCTGGCCTGGACCGCCACCCGCCTGCTGATGCTGTCCTTCCCGGTGGCGGTCGCCATTGCCATCCTGCGCTACCGCCTGTTCGAGATCGACCTGATCATCCGCAACACGGTGCTGTACGGCGTGCTCAGCGCCCTGCTGGGCGGCATCTACGTGGGCAGTGTGGTGCTGCTGCAGAACGTCTTCCACAGCCTCACCGGGCAGCAGTCCCATTTGGCGGTGGTGCTGTCCACCCTCACCATCGCCGCCCTGTTCGTGCCCCTGCGCCGCCGCGTGCAAGACGTGCTGGACCGGCGCATGTACCACCACAAATACGACGCCCAGCGCACCATCACCTCCTTCAGCGCCACCGTCCGCGACGAAGTCGACCTGGACGAAATCAGCGCGCGCGTGATTGGCGTGGTGGATGAAACCATGCAGCCCAAACACGTCAGCCTGTGGCTGCGCCCCCTGCGCTCCAACCGCCCCGACTCCAGCGATCCGCGCCCGTGATGCGCCCGGTGGAAGATCCTCATTATCTGGTTCCTCCGCTCCAGAGACTGTAAAAGTATTCGGATATTTTGGGCTTTGCAAAGCCGTCAACGAATAGAGAACGAATGAACGAATGAAGAACCGCCACATGTGCGGTTTTGGCGATCATCTACCCACATATATGGCGGACGGTATTCGTTCATTCGTTATTTTTATTCGTTGACGGCCTACCTCGATGCAACTTCATCAATTCTTTTACAGCCTCTCCAGCGGAGGAACCCTCTTCCAGGGCGCTCTGCGCCGGTTTGCGCCATGCGGGCAGGAAGAATACGCGGAGCGTATCAGAGGCGGTTGCAGTGCAACCGAGGTTCCGGCGCTCCGCGCCGGAACCAGAAAAAACAACTCACTCCAGCATCAACCGCAGCCTGCGCGCCAGCGGCTCCAACCGGGCGCGCAGGATTTTCTCGATCTCTTCATCCGTATCGTTCAGCGCGTCCTCAGTCACCAGGTCGAAAGCCGCGCGCAGCTCGTTCACAATCCGCATCCACAGCTCGACGGTGGGGTAGGCCCGGCCAAACCGCGCGGTGTATTCCATCGCCGGGCGGAAAGCCTCCACGGCGAAGGTGTGCTCCGCCAGCGCATCCACCCGCGCCGGGATAAGGAAATCCGCCGCGGCGGTTTTGTTCTGCGCCGCTGGCGTGTTTAAAAACTTTGCCAGTTCCACGGCGGCCCGTTCCTGCTCCGGGTTGGCGCACACTTCCTTCCACAGCACCAGGTTCGTCCCGCCAATCCACGGCACGCCGGGCAGGGGAACCACGCCCAGATTCTCCATCACATCGGGGTTGTTGGCCTGCAGCAGGTCGCGCTGCGCGTTCGACCCCGCGATCACCGCCGCCGCTCGCCCATCGACGAACTGCCGGATGGTTTGCCCGGCGTTCAACCCGCGGTCGGTGGGCGACATCAACCGGTACAGGGTGAAGAAATCGGCCAGGCCCCGCAAGGCTGGTTCAGCGGTGAACAGCGGCGTGATCTCGTCTTCGTCGATAAATTCGCCGCCCGCGCCCCACAGCCAGCTTGCCGCCAGGTGCGGGCGCGCAGGAAACGGCGGCCCCGACGGCAGGATCAGCGGCGATGGGATGCCCGCCCCGTTCAGCCGGCGCACCGTGTCGATCATCGCCCCGGCGCTGGAAAAGGCACCCGCTTCGTCGATGCCCGCCTGGGCCAGCAGGTCCCTGCGGTATAGCACCAGGTGCGTATAGATTTCGAACGGGATGCTCCATGTGGCAATCTCGTTCGCCATCGCGTAAGCCCACGGGCCGGGGAAGTATGCCTTCGCCCCGCCCAGATCGAAGACCTCCGTGCTCGAAAAAGGGCGCAGCGTGTTGGTCGGCTTCAGGGTGCTGGTCCAGATCGACCCGATCAGCGAAATGTGCGGGCCGCTGCCGTACAGCGCGTAGTGCAGGAGCTTCGTCCAGGCTTCATCGAACGCCATCTGGCTCACCAGCACGTTAGCATTCCGCCGGAACATGAACTCGTCCAGCAGAAAGGACGGTTCAAGCAGCGGCGAACGCGTGTTGCCGTAGACGGTGAGCCATAAATCAACCACCGGGCTTGCCTCCAGGAATCGCCGGATTTGCCCAGCGTAATTCGCCGGGCGAGTAACTTATATAACGATGCAAACAATAAAATTATACATCGGATAATCGTGCAAGCGCGCCGCCGCGGTTGTGTTATAAATAACCCCATGCCCGCTGACCGCTGCCTCATCCTCAACGCCGATGATTTCGGCATGTGCTCGTCTGTGAATACCGCCATCCAGCAGGCCCTCCAGGCCGGGCTGATCCGCTCCACCACCCTCATGGCCCCCTGCCCATCGGCTGCTCCCGCCATGCGCTACCTGGCCGAACACCCCCAGACCTCCTTCGGCGTCCACCTTACCGCCACCTGCGATTCGCCGGGCTACCGCTGGTGCCCTCTCTCCGCGCCGGAAGCCGTGCCCAGCCTCGTTGACTCGGCTGGTTTCTTCTACACCTTCGACCAGATGCCCGCTTTTCTTGCCCAGGTCCGCCTGGACGAGCTGGAGCTGGAATTCCGCGCCCAGATCGAAGCTGTACTGTCCGCCGGGCTGCACCCGGACCACCTCGACTGGCACGCGCTGCGCATCGGCGGCAGGCCAGATATCATCGATCTCATGGTCCGCCTCGCGCGGGAGTACGGGCTGGCCCTGCGCGTCATGGGCCGCGCCACCATCCAAAGACTGCAAAGCCTTGGCCTGCCTACCATCGACTACGATTTTCTGGACAGCTACCTCATCGAGACCAGCGGCAAGCCCGAGCAGTACGCCCGGCTGCTCAAAGAACTGCCCCCCGGCCTCGGCGAATGGGCCATCCACCCCGGCCTGGACAATAACGAACTGCGCGCCATCGATCCCGGCGCAGCCGTCCGCCAGGCCGACCTTGATTTCTGGACTTCGCCCCGCGCCAGAGAGGTCATCGAGACCGAGGGCATTCGCCTGATCGATTACCGCGCGCTCCAGCCGGCCTGGCGGAGCGGGGGGTAGGAACCTCTTCCCCCGGCCCGTTCTCCAGCGCCCCACCAGGGCACAATTCTGGAGGCAGGTCGGGCATCCTTGCCCGGCATGATTGTGTTTTTACCGCTATCCACCCTCGGCGGCCTGGTCCAGCATGTCGAGGGCGGCATTCACGATGGCCTGGGTATCGATCTGGTAGTGCGTGTACAGGTCCTGCCGCGCCCCAGACTGGCCGAACGCATCCACCCCCAGCGCGCGCACCGGCGCGCCGAAGGCGCTGCCCAGCCAGGCCAGAGCGTGCGACGCCCCGTCCTGCACGGTCACAATTGGCGCGCGGCGCTCTTCGGGCAGGATCAAGCCATCCCACGCCGCCGCCCCGCGCGACTGCCAGGTTTCGTACAGGCAGCGCGGGCTGGTCAGGTTGAGCACGTTGGCCGCCACGCCTTCCTTCCACAGCGCCTCAGCGGCGGCGCAGGCCTCGGTCAGCATGGCGCCCGAGGCGGCAATCTGCACCGTGTAGCGGCTGTCCAGGTCGGGGCCGCCGTCACGCCAGTCGCGCAGGCGGTAGCCGCCCGCCAGCGCCTGCTGGCGCAGGCCCGCCTCGCCCAGGCGCTCCAGCGCGGGGTGCAGCAGGCCCTGGTCCACCTGGCGGGTGGTCAGGCGCAGGTAGGTGGCGCGCCCGTTCTGGCGGTCGAAGCACTGCCGGATGCTGTCCAGCAGCACCCAATCCACCTCCAGCGCGAAGCCCGGCTCGTACATGCGCAGGTTGGGCAGCTCCGCCCCGATGGATGGGGTAATGGTCGATTGGTGCGCTCCGCCTTCCGGCGACAGGCTGATGCCCGAGGGCGTGCCCGCGAAGATGAACTTCGACTGCGAGTACAGCGCGTAGATCAGCGCGTCCAGGCCGCGGCAGATGAACGGGTCGTAGACGGTGCCGATGGGGATGGTGAGCTGCCCGCACAGCTCCGCCGACAGGCCGAACATGCCCAGCAGCAGGAACAGGTTCATCTCCGAAATGCCCAGCTCGATGTGCTGCCCGGCGGGGCCGCGCTTCCACTTCAACAGCCGCTGCGGGTCCGAATCATAATCGATCTTCTCGTCCAGGCTGAACGCGCCGCGCTTGTTGATCCAGCCGGTCAGGTTGGTGGACACCGACACATCCGGCGAGGCGGTCACCAGCCGGGCGGACCACTGCGGGTCGTCTGCCAGGCGGAACAGGATGCGCCCGAAGGTCTCCTGGGTGCTGGTGTGCTTTTCGCTGTGATCGGAAATCTGCTCGGGCAGGGCCGCGGCCTCCGGCAGGCTGCTGGTCGCGCTGGCGGTGGGGGCGGGCGGGTACAGGCGGTTGCGCAGTTCCGCGCACAGCTGCCCGGCGGGGGACTCGGGTTCAAAGGCGGCCCAATCCATGCCGGGGGCAATGCCCATCTTCTCGCGCAGGTCTTCGATCTGCTGGGTGGTGAGCAGCATAGAGTGGTTGAGCGGGTGCCCGGCGATGGGCAGGCCCCAGCCCTTGATGGTATAAGCGAAGATCACCGCGGGCCGGTCCGCGGCGCTGCCCGCCTGCTCCAGCCCGGCGATCATCTCGGCCAGGTCGTGCCCGCCCAGGTTCATCAGCACATCCGGCAGGTCGCCGTCGGGGACGGAGGCCAGCAGGCCTTCCAGGTCGGCGCGCCCCTGGGTGAGCTTGGGGCGCATCTCCTCACCCGGCAGGCGGATCAGCGCCTGGTATTCCTCGTTGGACATCTCATCGATGCGCTGGCGCAGGGCTTCGCCGCCCGGCTGCTGGAACAGCGCCTGCAGGCGGCGCCCGTACTTCACCTCGATCACCCGCCAGTGATGGTCGGCGAACAGGCGCTCCAGCGTGCTGGCGTGGATGCCCGGCACCACCCGGTCCAGGCTCTGGCGGTTGAGGTCCACAATCCAGATCAGGTTGCCCAGCTCGCTCAGGTCTTCATCCAGCAGGGCCTCCCACACGTTGCCCTCGTCCAGTTCGGCGTCGCCTGCCAGGGCGATAAAGCGGTTGGAGGTGACCTGCCCGAAGTGGGCGCGGGCGTACTGGTGGGCCAGGGCCGCGAACACTGGCGCCACCACCCCCAGCCCCACCGATCCGGTCGAAAAATCGACCCGGTCGGGGTCTTTGGTGCGGCTGGGGTAGGCCTGCAGCCCGTGATACGCGCGCAGCGTGGTCAGGTACGCCGGGTCGAGCTGGCCCAGCAGGTACTGGATGGCGTGAAAGACCGGCGAAGCGTGCGGCTTAACCGCCACCCGGTCGCCAGGCTGCAGGAAGTGAAAGTAAAGCGCGGTGAGGATGGTCACTGCCGAGGCGCAGGACGCCTGGTGCCCGCCGATCTTCGAGCCATCCGGGTTGGGGCGCTGGTGGTTGGCATGGTCGATCATCAATGTCGAGAGCCATAACAGCTTGCGCTGGATCTCGTCCAACGTGGCAAGGCGCTCGGGGGTAGGTTCGGGAGGCAAGTGTGTGGGGGGGTTCATAGGGTCTCCTGGGTCATCGTAGATGGAGATGTTAGACCCGCATGAGTGATGGGATATGTATAGTATAGTCCTGTTTTGGATGTTGGGTATAGGCGCCTCGCGAGGCACGCAGAGCGTGGAAAGAGAAGGGTCCCACGCCGCGGCTTCTACCCACCACGAACACGCGCATACGGTAGCATTCACAAACTGTGCGCCCGCTTGATTAGCGAAAACAAAAGGATATAATATATATAAAATAAGTACATATTATAAGGATTGTTGAATGGAAAATCTCGTGGTCGAACCGGCAGTAGAGCAGGAAAGGCATTTTCTCGCGCGGAAAAATGCGCATTCGTTCCGCATCGTGGCAGCCTGGACGGCGATGCTGCTGCTGAGTCAGCTTCCGTGGGTCATTGCCCGCAATTTCCTCGGTACGGATATACCCTGGCTCGTGCCGGCCTGGATCGGCGCGGCACTGTTGTTTTACGCTGCCAGTCGTGCCTGGCCGGCGCTCCGCCCGCTGGGCCGGTATTTTCTCATCATGGCGCTGGTGATCCTGTTATCATACGTGGTGACGCCAGCACTGCTGCAAAGCACGGCCTGGAAAAATGCCTTCGATGGCAAGCCGGTGGTGATTGGTCTGTTAGGCTCGCGGGTCCTGTTCACCCTCGAAGCGCTGCTTGTGCTGGCAGCATTAGCGCTTTCGGGCTTAAGACGAAAGGAAATGTTCCAGGTTCCTGGCGATATGAACGCGCCGGTTGAAGGAATCCGTTTGCCAGGCAGCAAGCGACCGCTGCGCTGGATGGTATTTGGTACCCTGATGGCGGTTCTGCTCGGCGGGCTTTTTGCAGTCTTTATGATGGAAGGAAACAGGCCCCTGCCTTCTATCCTTTCCGCGGCCCTGCCGTGGCTGCCGCTGATTTTACTGAGCGCCGCCGGGAACGCGTTTATCGAGGAAGTCATGTACCGGGCCGCCCCCGTCGCCCTGCTGGAACCGGTTCTGGGGGCCAACCATGCCCTATGGCTGACCTCGATCTGGTTCGGCCTGGGCCATTTCTATGGCGGCATCCCTTCGGGATACGCGGGTTTTGTCATGTCTGGGCTGCTGGGCCTGCTGCTGGGTAGGGCGATGCTGGATACGCGCGGGATGGGCTGGCCGATGGTGATCCATATCGTGATGGATACGGTCATCTTTATTTTTCTTGCTGGAGGGGTGTAAGACAGTTTTCCATGGTCCGGCGCTCCGGCACCGGACCATGGAAAACCTATTCTCACCCCACGGCTTTCCTCACGGCTTTCCTCACCAGCGCGGCAATCTTGGCCTCCACCGCCTCCGACAGCTCCGTCACCGCGAAGGCCACCGGCCACAGCGTGCCGTCGTCCAGGGTGGCGACGTCGTTGAAGCCCAGGCTGGCGTAGCGGGCGTCGAACTTGGAGGCCGCCTGGAAGAAGCACAGCACCTTGCCGTCTTTGCTGTAGGCGGGCATGCCGTACCACAGGCGCGGCTTAAGCTCCGGCGCGTTTTCTTTGATAATGGCATGGATGCGCGCCGCCAGGCCGCGGTCGGGCTCTGGCATCTCGGCGATGCGCTCCAGCACCACGGGTTCATCGTCGACCTTGCCCGCTTTCGCGCGGGCTTTGGCGGCCTTCTGGTCTTGAAGATGCGTCTTCATCGCCTCGCGTTCTGCTTCAGTCAAGCCTTCGTTCTGCTTGTTATTCGCAGCGGTGTTTTTCTTGGTTGTCATTTAAACCTCCTGTATCCTGTTTTGCGTCCTTCTCTTTGCGCCTTTGCGTCTTTGCGGTGATGTCTTTCTTCTCTGGCGGCTGGTGTTGATCAGGCATTCTTCGCTGCGCGGATCATTGCCGCCAGGCTTTTTTCCACGTCCTCGTCGGTGGTGGCCCACGACGAGACGCTGATGCGCATCGCCGTGTGCCCCTGCCAGACGGTGCCGCCGCACCAGCAGGTGCCGTCGGCCTGGATCCCGGCGATCACGCGGCGCGTGGTTTCGGCATCGCCAAAGGAGACCAGCACCTGGTTCAGCACCACATCGTTGAGTACGGTATAACCGGCCTCCCGCAGCCCACTGGCGAAGCGCCGCGCGTGGCGGCAGTTGCGCTCGACCAGCTCGATGATGCTCTCGCGGCCCAGGGCGCGCAGCGCGGCCCACACTTCCACCCCCCGCGAACGGCGCGACAGCTCGGGGGTGTAGTCGGCGGGGTTGCGGTAGGGGTCGTCGGCGGGCAGGTAATCGGCGGTGACGGCCATGGCGGCGCGCAGGGCGTGCGGGTCGCGCACGAAGGCCAGCCCGCTGTCGTAGGGCACGTTGAGCCATTTGTGCGCGTCGGTGGCCCACGAGTCGGCCTCGGCGATGCCGCGCGTGTGCTCGGCCAGGGAAGGCGAAGTTCGCGGCAAGACGCCGGTTTCGGTTGGAAAGGATTGGGAGCCGCGAACTGCCGCCGCCGCGTCCAGCGGCGCCAAGGGGCGGCTTGCCGCCGCCCCCCACAGCCCGAACGCGCCGTCCACGTGCACCCAGGCGCCCCGCTCGCGCGCCAGGGGGATGATCTGGCTGAAGGGGTCGAACGCGCCGGTGTTGACGTTGCCCGCCTGCAGGCAGACGAGGATGGGGCCGCTGACCTGCGGCAGGGCGCGCGCAAACGCATCGGCGCGCATGCGGCCCTGCTCGTCGACCGGTACTCTGAGCACCCGGCTGCGGCCAAAGCCCAGCACCCCCAGCGCTTTGATGACCGATACGTGCACCTCGCCGCCCACCATGACCGTCACCGGCGGCGCGCCGAACAGCCCATCAGCTTCCACGTTCCAGCCGGCGCGCTCCAGCACCACGTGGCGCCCGGCGGCCAGCCCGCACAGGTTGGCCATGGTCGCGCCGGTCACAAACGCCCCGCCGCTGCCCTGGGGCAGGCCGAACAGGTCCACCATCCAGCCCAGGGCCGTTTTTTCGAGCTGGGCGGAAATGGGCGAGGTGGTGAAGGAATAGGCGTTCTGGTCCCAGGCCCCCGCCAACCAGTTGGCCGCCAGGGTCACCGGCAGCGACCCGCCGATCACAAAGCCAAAGAAGCGCGGCCCGGCCATTGCCATAGTGGCGGGCGAGCCGATGTCGTTCAGCATGCGCAGCACCTCGCGCGGGTCGCTGGGCTGCTCGGGCAGGCGCCCATCAAGCGCGGCCAGGTTGGCGACCGCCTCCGGCGCGGGGGCCACGGCGCGTTTCTCCAGCCCCTCCAGGTATTCGACCGAACAGTCCAGCGCGGTTTGTAAAAGTTCTCGCATAAAGGTGATCCTCGTTTCAAAGCAAATATCAGGCCCTTATTGTAGACCTTTTCTATCATAATTTCAATGCTTTGCAGGATTGTTCCCGAAATTAGGCCGGGAAGAGCAGCTCGCCGGAGCATTGGACCCGGAATTTGATATCGCTCGGGGCGAAAGCCCTGGTCTACCCGTTTAAAGTCCGCTGATGAAGTTGCACAAAATCGTGTTGTATTGGCCGCGGGAAGCATCCTCAACCCCGGCCCCTCTCCGAAAGTGCCAAAATCGGGCACTTTCGGAGAGGGGTGCCTTTGAACTGACAATATCAACAGCCAACAAGGCTAAAAAAGGCACCCCTTCTCCACCATTGGGGTAGGGGCCCCATTGGTGGAGAAGGGGCAAGGGGGATGAGGATCTTCCAGCGGGGGTTAGGTCCCCCACGCCGGAGCGCGCAAACAAAAAGGGTCCGACGCCGGAGCATCGGACCCAAGAATATTTGTTTTGGTCTCGTTTTCTCAGCCTGGCGGCTTCCAGCCCCAGGCGATTTATGGCGTAAGCACCCTTACTCAGCCAGGAACCCCCCCACGAAATCGAGCACGTTCTGGCGGTCCATGCGGAACACGCCGCCCGTGCCCGCGCAGTTGCCGTTGATGCCGAAGGAAGTCACCCCCGCCACCACGTTGCTGTCGCCCAGGAAGTTCGGCCCGCCCGAGTCGCCGAAGCAGGTGCCGCCGGTGTGCGCGTTATTGGAAAGCAGCAGCGAGAAGCTGCCGGTGAAGCCGGGCACGTTGATCTGGTTCAGCTTGGGGGTGGCGACCATGCGCACTTTCACGTTGTTGGCCAGGAACATGGCCTGGTCGGGGTAGCTCTTCTGCAGGCCGTAGCCAACGGCGGTGAAGGTGACGTCTTGCTGCCCGCGTTTGGTCTTGAGCGCGTCGAGCTGGTTGGCGGCGGGGAGCACGCCGTAGGTGTCGAGGATTACAGGCTGCGCGAGGATCACCACGCCTACATCATTGGCGATAAACGACGCAGTCGGGTACAGGGCGTGGGTGTGGATTTCCGTGAATTCGATGCTGGTTGGTCCGCCGGTGGGGTAGCCCAGCCAGGCCTGGTTGGACTGGACATCCGACTCAAACCACACCCGCCCGCCGGTGGCGCCGTCGGTGCAGTGGCCGGCGGTGAGCAGGACGGTGGGCGACAGCAGCGTGCCGGAGCAGCGCCAGGCTGGCTCGCCGGCTACGTCAAAGATCAGCAGGCCCACGTAGGGGTGGCCTTCGCCATCCGGGGTGCCGTCGGTGATAGCCATACCGACCCCAACATTGCTGGTGACCAGCACCAGCACAAGGAATAAAGCAGCCAACACTTTTTTCATTTCTCTCCCCTCAGAATGTTTCGTCCCATAGAAACAAAAAACCGCCGGAAGGTTCACGGCGGCCTGGCGGTCTGCGCGCGGCAGACCCATAGCTTTGCGCCCCCACCTCGCGGTGGGTTTGCCTTTTCGAATGCTGTGATTATTAAGGAGGAACGGCAGTTGTACATCCCCAATTGTTTTTTTATCACGCCGTTCTTGTTGAAGAAAACGAGCCAGCGCCGTTTTTGTTACGCTTCTGTACAAGTGAATCGTCATACAGCATGGTATAACATGCCTCGTACGCTTATTTTGAGGATGCAGCGGAGACGCATTTGTGAACCTGTTTTCCATCGACCTGACCGACCTGCGCGGGAAGTACCCCGGCCAGTTCTGGCTGATGTTCTGGGGCATGCTCATCAGCACCATCGGCACCAGCATGGTCTGGCCGTTCCTGATGATCTACGTCACCGGGCGGCTGAACCTGCCCCTCACCCAGGCCGCCAGCCTGATGTCGCTCAACTCGGCGGTGGCGTTGGGGTCCAGCTTTATCGCCGGCCCGCTGATCGACCGCGCCGGGCGCAAGTGGATGATGGTGGTCAGCCTGCTGGGCATCGGCGTGGTGTACCTGTTCTACACCCAGGCCGATACCTTTGCCTTTACCGCCCTGCTGATGGCCCTGACCGGGCTGTTCAACCCGCTCTACCGCGTGGGCGCGGACGCGATGATGGCCGACCTGATCCCCGCCGAGCAGCGCCCGGACGCCTACGCGCTGATGCGCATGAGTCACAACCTGGGCATCTCCATCGGCCCGGCCATTGGCGGCTTCGTGGCGGCCTCCTCGTACAACTTCGCCTTCCTGGCCGCCGCGCTGGGCATGAGCTTCTACGCCCTGCTGACCGCCGTCTTCGCCCGCGAAACCCTGCCTTCCCGCGCGGGCGCGAATGCCGAAAGCGCCGATGTGAACGCCGCCCCCTCCGCCATGAATGGCGCCGCCCCGAAAGGCGCCGCCATGAATGGCGCCGCCACGAGTGGCGCCGCCAGCGGCGGCAAGGAGCCATTTGGCGGGTACCTGCGCATCTTCTCCGACCGGCCCTTTGTCTACTTCATCGTCGCCTTCACCCTCAACCAGTTGTGCGCCGCGCTGATCTGGGTGCTGCTGGGCGTGCACGCCAAGAACAACTTCGGCCTTTCCGAAAGCCAGTACGGCTTCATCCCCATGACCAACGCGCTGATGGTGGTCGGCCTCCAGGCCCTGGTCACCCGCCAGACCAAAAAGCGCGCCCCGCTGCCCGTGCTGGCGCTGGGCTCGCTGTTATACGCCGCCGCCACCGCCAGCGTGGCCCTGGGCACCGGCTTCTGGGGCTTCTGGGCCAGCATGGTCGCCCTGACCATCGGCGAGCTGATGCTGATGCCCACCGCTACCACCTACACTGCCAACCTGGCCCCGGTGGACATGCGCGGAAGATATATGTCAATCTTTGGCCTGACGTGGGGCGTGGCGCAGGGGATCGGTCCCGTGGCGGGGGGATTCCTGGCGGATACCTACGGTCCCTCCGCGCCGTGGTTGGGGGGAGGCGTGGCGGGAATGGTGGCGGTGTTGGGGTTTGTGGTGCTGGCGGGGAGGAAAACCTCGGTTTCGTCTCCGGCCTGATCCAAACCGGTGTAAACTTAGCATGGCTGTTCCAACACAATCGACCTGACCAATCCTCCACCGCCATGACACTGCATCACCCCTTGCCCAAAACCCTGCTCTATGCTCTTCTTCTGGCTGTACTGCTGACGGCCTGTGCTTCTACGCAAAATGCCGCCCCCACCAGCCCGCCTGCGCCCACCGCGGCGAGCACCGCCAGCCCGGTTCTACCTTCCGGCACACCCACACCCGCGCCTACAGCCGGCGCTACGCGCGCCCCCACCGCCACGCGCGTTCCGCCCAAACCCACCCGCACCGCCACGGCGGAACCGGCCCTGCTGCCCACCTTGCCCGCGATCAAAGATGCGGCATCCTACACGCTGGCGACTCCGGCTCCGGTGGACCTGCTGGATCAGATAGCGCTGGCAAGCATACTCAGTGAAGTGCAGTCCAGCCCCGCTTCCGAAAGCGGAGCCGTGGATCAAGAAGTGCTGGGCAGCGACGCTGAAAACCTGCGCGATACCCTGGATGAAGAACTGGATTTGTATTATCCCGGTCATTTGCCAGATCCATCACTCATCCGAAAATATTACCCGCTCGAGCAAGGCAATTTTTACTTCGTTCCCGATGCTTATTTTGACCTCCTCTCCGGCAGCGTTTTTGAGGAGATTTCCAATGGCGCCGTTTCCCTCTCGCTTTCGTCCCCGGTGGACAACGAACGGTATACGATTGAAGCCTATTCCGTAGAACTGGACCATGACCCCGCGCAAGAATGGCTGGCGAGGATAACCTGGAAAGCAACCCGGGCAGTTACCTGGCTGGCGCTGGATCAAAACGCGGATGGCAGCTACCGCCGCCTCCCATCGGGTGGCTTTCCAAATATTTCATCCGATAATGATTTCGATAGCACGATCGGAGTTCTCAAAGATTTTACTGGCGACGGAATTACGGATGGTGTTTATCAAGACTTTTCGTTTTTAGGTGGCACAGAGGGGCGCAATTTCTATGTAATAAAGGGTTCCCCAGATGGTTTTCACAACATAGGGAGGGTGTGGCAGTTAGCCAGCGGCAATACGTATGACGCGTATGAATATGAAATCAAAATCCCGCCGGAAGTCCCGGTGGTAACCATCACGCTTCGAAATCCGCACAGCCTCAGTTGGGGCTGCAGTTGGGACACCGTCGAAACCTACCGCTGGCCGGATGGAGTGCAGCAGAAAACCGTTCAGGGAGCAGAGCCGCCCGATACCCCGGAATGCCGGTTGGCCCGGGCCGTGCGCGTGGATGAAGACCCGCCCGGTGTGGACGAATCGATCCGGCTGCTGGAGAGCGCGGTCCGCGCGCTGCCCCAGGATGCGCCCACCGCGTCCTTTGCGCACTACCGCCTTTCGATCTTACATGCCCTCGCCGGGTCGGATGCGCTTGCGCGCCAGCACTTTACCGCGTTTATCGACCATTATCAGCAGCCGAAGCCGTTCCTGGAGAAATTGTTAAAACCAATGTTGGCCCAGGAGCCGTTTGACCCAATTGCGGTTTGTAATCTCTTTTTACCCGAAATCACACAGTCTCATAGTTTTCAAACCATCCCGGAGGGGTGGCTTGATTATATTAGCGTCGGAAGCGTCCTGGATCTCTATCCTTATGTCGGTGTGCCGTATGAGCCTGCAGTATGCCCCATTGAAAATGTGCTGGTTGAAAAACTAAAAACCGTCTATTTTGATCCCGCTCAATCGCCTGAAACTGCCTTGAAAGCAGCGGGGGTGCCGGTGGTATCCGCCCATCCGTATGTTTATGATCGGCAGCAGCCCCCCGCGTGGTTCGTTTTACTGTATGTAGATGAACCCTTCGTGGCAGGATATGTTCCCCAGCCGCAGGGTGAACCAACATGGCAGGTGCTGACCCGTTTTACGGATGCGTCCTCTTCGGAACCGGAGGTCTTTTCGGAGGATGCAACCGGGGATGGCTTCCCAGAGATCGCTTTTTATACGGAACCCGTGAAGGAAGATTATGTATGTAAGACTGACATCGCCAGGGAAATCTTGATGGTCACCTCCTTTGGGTCAGGCTTCATCAGCGTCCCAGGCACATTCTGTTCCCCACCCAGCGATCAGTTTGATGTGAAAGACGACCTGCTCGTGGATCGCGATGGAGATCACCTGGTGGATTGGGCAATCGATGAGATGAAGTCGCTGGATGAAGGCTCTTTCTTTACCATCGATGGCTATAGCCTGCCCAAATGGTTTTCTTCAAAGGACCTTGACGAGATGATCGAGCCCGCGGCAATAGAAGATCAAGACCTGCTGCACAGCGCCTACCAATCCCCCGAACCTGCACAGGCGCGCGCCGCGCTGGTCCGTGCCAGGGATCAGCTTCCCAAAGACCAGCCCTATTACCATCACAACGGACAGCGGCTGACCTACCTCATCGCCATCACCTACGCGCGCGAAGGGAAAACGGAACAGGCCGTGGAAGCGTTCGTCAGCATTCTGAATAATCCACCACAGACCATCTGGGCCAATCTGGCGTGGATTCACCTGAGCGAAAAGCCGTAAAAATGATGGCGCCTGCTCTACTTTTTTACCAAGGGCAGCATAACTTTATATTTCAAGTCTGATGGAACGTAATATCGCGCCAGGCCCTGGTAGGGTTTCCCATCCACCTGGTCAAAGCTGCCCGCCAGGTAGATCAGCCCAACCCCGGAAGGGATGATCTGGTGCACCACGCCGCGCACGTTGGCATTGAAAGTGGTATCGCGCGTGCCATTTGGATTGAGGCGAATGAAGTTGTTATAGATGTTCTGCCCGTCAAACACCTGCAGGTCCCCACCGACCAGGATTTTCCCGTCCGGCTGGAGCGCCAGGGTATAAATGTGGAGGGCGTTAAGCTCGGTGGGGGGAATGAAGGTGGGATCGACGGCTCCATTGGCTTCCAGGCGGACGATCGAGCTGCACGCGGTTCCGTTGATGGCGGCGAAGCTCCCGGCTACCAGGATCTTTCCATCCGGCTGGACTGCGATTGCGCTGACTTCGCTGCGCACCGGCGATGTGGAATAGGTGGAAGGGATGAACGTAGAGTCGAGGGAGCCATCCGCGTTCAGGCGGACCAGGTTTTGCACCGTTTTCCCGCTGAAGCTGGTGAAGGACCCCCCGACCAGAATCTTTTCACCCTGGAGCGCGGCGGTCGACATCCAGTCGACCAGGCCATCAGGCCGCACGGTGTTGGATATGCCGGAGCCTACTTTAGCCGAGAAGGCGCTGTCGTCGGTGAGGTTGGCTTGCAGGCGGCGGATGCCAGGGGGGTACATTGTGGTGGCGATGAGTTTATTGTCTTTCTGGAAAAGCAGGCTGGTGGCCGCGCCGATGGTGGCTGATGCAAGCAGCTCGCCGCCCGAGTCGAGCAGCACCAGGTCGGTATTATCCAGGTCGCTCTGATGATAATCACCCGAGAAGGCCAGTTTCCCATCCGAGCGCATCGCCATGCTGACGGGCGGCCCGCCCGCGGGGTTGAAAGTAGCGTCCAGGCTTCCGTCTGGAAGGATGCGCGCCATGCCCTTGCGTAGCGTTCCGTTCACCCGGTAATAGCTTCCGGCGGCGACGATTTTGCCATCACCCTGCAAGGCGATGGAGCGGAGTCCGGCCTGCCCCCCAACCAGGCTGGTGAAGCCGGTGCTGATCACCGCCGTGGCGGGGTTAATGGCAAACAGGCCGCCATAATAAACGGGCAGCGGCTCATCGGTGTTCGTGAAGCTGCCGCCTGCCAGCGCCAGGCCATCCGAACGGACGGCCAGCGCGAATAGATCGGTTGGCGATCCGGCGAACCCCCGGAAGTTCTGGAAGGCTCCCGTAGATTTATCGATCAGGAACAGCCTGGCGGCATGGCTGGCAGGGTGGCCATTCATGCAAACCGAAGCTCCCCACCCGCCGACCATCAAGACGTTATTCGCCAGCGCCAGGCTTTCGATATTATCAAAGTAACCGCCAAGATCGTATTCATTTACGCTGGGCTGGAAAGCGCTGTCTACGCTGCCGTTGGCGAGCAGGCGCGCCAGCATAGGCCGGGCAACGCCTTTAATGGTGGAGAAGGTTCCGCCAACATACACTGAGTCGTCCGCGCCGACGATGAGGGCGGAAAAGGCAGTGTCATCGCCGCACCAACTATATCCGCTGATGCCGCTGCCAAAGTAGGCGCTGTCGAGCGCGCCGCCCGACCCAAGCCGCGCCAGGTGGTTTTGAGCCGTGCCGTTCACGCTGGTAAACTCGCCGCCGATGAGGATCTGCCCTCCCGACTGCCGGGCAATGCGGGTGACGACGCCGTTCGCCCCAGAGCCAGGGTTGAAGGTGCTGTCCACGCTGCCATCCGAATTTAACCGCGCGATGGAAGCATAGGGCTTTTGGAAGTCTCCCCCCACCAGCACCTTGCCCGTCGGATCGACATAAATGGCGGTCACCCGCCCGTCCAGCCCGTACAGGGCGCTGGCGATTATGTCGAAGCCGCCGGCGTCAAAACTCCCGTCAACCGAGCCATCGGCGTTCAGGCGGAACAGGTGGTATTGGAAGTGGTTTTTGGCGGTATTGACCCAGTCCAGCAGCCCGCCGATGTAGATTTTGCCATCCGGCGCCAGCGCGGCGGCGTCAATGCGGGTGGTATTGATTTCTGTCGAGAGGTTGAAGCTGGCATCCACCGAGCCGTCCGCAAGAATGACGGCGATCTGGTTTTCTGGCGTCCCATTAATGGTGGTCAGGTCGCCCCAAACAACGGCTTTGCCCTGAGCCAGCGGCAGAATACCGCGGACGATGGCTGGCGAGGCGAATACCGGACGGAAGGCCCGGTCTGGCCCGTTCGCACCTGCCGCGGCCCGGGTTGATGGTTGCGGGAGGAAAGTACCCAGCAATGCCAGAATGACGCAAAAGGCAGCATACCTGCGCGCGTTTTTCAAGGTTATATTTCCTTATTTGGATATTAGCGGATAACGCTGGGTAAGAATACCCGTTTAGACAGGGCAGGCGTAGAACTCATCCAGACCACCGCGCCGCTCCCGGTATTGAGGTCTGGGCCGAGTGAAATGAGCTTTGCGCCATCGGAGCTCAAATTCGGGTAGGCGTAGTAGGGGAAACTGGAAGAAGTGATGGCTACCGGCGCCGACCATTGGCCCTGCTTGAATTCGGTCATCTCGAGGAAGGTGCCGGTAAGCGAATCACCCTGCTTGACGGTGCGCGGATAAATGACGCGCGTCCCATCGCCGTTGACCGCGGGCGGCGCCTCGCCATCGCTTTTTATAGGGATAATGGGGGTGACAGTCAATTTTGATGGCTGGCCCCAGCCTTCTCCATCGCGGCGCAGCACAAATAAGTCCTGCCCGCTGTAAACGGCAGGTGTGCTGGAGGTATCGATGAGAATTTCCCAGTAAAACAGGCTGTTCCCATCCGGGCTGAAGCGGTACAGCCCCTGCTCGCTGGTTGCAGCCAGGCCGGTGTCGAGCTGCTGCGGCTCAGACCAGGGTTCCCCGGGTTCTCGATGGGCGTACATGAGGTTCCCGCTGAGCCAGACGGCTTGCAAGCCATCCTGGCTGAGGTCCGGCGCCCAACTGTTGAGGGCGTCTGATGAGATGGGATAGGGAGCGCCCCACTTGGTTCCATCGAATTCAATAATGTACACCCGGTTATAGGCATAGAACGGGAAGTTCATGTAATCCGTGCTGAAGGCAATGATGTTCCCGTCGGCGCTCAGGCTGATGCGCTCATCGATTGTATCCAGGCTGTTGTTCGCATACGTTGTAGGGATGCTGATATGCAGCGCAGCAGGGGTGCTCCACCCCGAAGGTCCCCTGCGGCTCACGTAAATATCAAACCGGTCATCCTCGGTGATGGGCTTGCAGTTGCCTCTGCAGCCCAGGTAGGCCACCGTTTGCCCATCCGCGCTGATGACCGGGTGGGTGGTCACCGGCATCATGCCCGAGCCCCGGTTCATGGCGTTGCTGCCGATGAGCACCGGCGCGCTCCAGGCACCGTTGGCATATTCAGAAATGAGCACCTGCCGGTCATAATAATACTCGGCATAGCTGCCCGTTCCCGAGGTTGTATTGGGGTCCAGGAACACCACGCGGGTCGCGTCCGCGTTGATGCTGGGAGCGGTATACCAGTTCACGGCAATGGGCTGGGGCGTACCCCATCCATTGGCGTTCGACTGGGCGTTTACAGTCGAAAAGGGCGCGACGAGGAGGAGACAAACAAGGGTGATCAGGAGAGAGCGCATGGCATTACCCGCCTATTCATTGTTATTAACGCATCAACCAGGATTTCATTATTATACAACTTTTGTGTTAACGCTCTTAATAAAATTGGTCTAAACAAATCGCAGCCTGAGATCCACAGGATTTCACGCGGGCGTAACCGGCCTCCCGCCTCACTCCCCGCTCAACGCCTCGCCGATCATGCCGTAGATGGCGGTGTAGTTGGGCAGCAGCACCATCGCCCCGCCGCTGGTGACGTAGTTGCTCACCATGCTGGGGGTCACGCTGTAGCGGCGGATGCGGCTGGGGTCCTGCAAAATCTGGCGGGCGGCGGGCAGCAGCGGCAGCATATCGGTCAGGGCCATGTTCGTCTCCACGCTGGACTGGTACTGCTCGTACAGCTCGGGCAGGTGGGTGGCGGCGTCGAACTTCATCATGCGGGTGAACACGCCGTACAGCACTTCCTGGGCGCGGCGGGTGCGGTCGAAGTCGGAGGAAGATTTGCGCGAGCGCACGTACCACAGCGCGGTTGGCCCGTCCATGCGCACCGCGCCGGGCTCCACCGTGCAGTAGCCGTAGGATGCCTGCGGCAGGTCGCACTTATCCGTCAGCGATTCAGAGGCGTTGACCGTGATGCCGTTCAGGCTGTCGATCATCTCCACGATAACGTGCATGTTGGTCAAAAAGTAATACTGCGGCTGGACGTTGAAGTTGGCCTGGAAGGTGCTGGCGATGCCGGGAAAGCCGCCGTGGGCAAAGGCCGTGTTGATGCGGTTCTGCCCCCATCCGGGGATGTTCACGTACAGGTCGCGCGGGAAGGAGATCACGCTGACCGAACCCTGCCGCGCGTCGATCGACACCAGCATAATCACATCCGTGCGGAAGCCCGCGTCGGCGCGCTGGTCGGTGCCCAGCAGCAGGATATTCACCCGCCCTTCGGGCATGGGATAGTCCGGCAGGGTGGGGGTAAAGGTGGGGGTCGGCGGCAGGGGCGTGGGCGTGGCGGGGGGCGTGCGGGTGGGCCCGGGGGGCTGGAAGGGCGTCGGCGTGGCCGTGGCGTGCGGGTCGAGGGTGGCGAAGGGCGGCGCATCGACCTGCGCTACGGCCTGCGGCTGCGCATCCACCGGGCTGTTGAAGTGAAACAGCACTCCCAGGGTAGCCCCCAGGGAGAGAAAATAGACAGAGAAAATCAGCGCGATTCGTTTCACGGTTCCTGCTTCTCAAAATAGCGGTAGGTTCGGGCTGCTTGGGAAGGATGCAGGAAGCATGCCAGGCCCGCGCCGGAAGACGGATCGAAGCGCATCCCGCCGGTTGAGGCCCGCCCGGCCAGATAAACCCGCCGAAGAGATAAAAATTGCGCAAAAAATCCGCAAAGGCAGATGTATCTGGCAGTTGTATCTGTATAATAAAAAAGGATTTAGCCAATACACCGACACCGCCCCCTGGAGAAGCCTGATGAAATCAAAATGGATCGAATACAAAGGCCAGCGTATTTTTTATGTTGACTGCTCAAATTTCGGCTCCGATTCAGCGGCGCTGCACGAAGAAGCTCGCGCGATCATCGCCCTGGTGACTCAAGAACCGGAAAACTCCGTGCGGGCCATTTCCAACGCCGAAGGCACCACCGGCACGCCGGAGAACCTGACCATCCTCAAAGGCATTGTCACCCGCACCACCCGTTTTGTGCGCAAGCGCGCCGTGGTGGGCGTCTCAGGGGTGCGTAAGGCGCTGCTGGATATCGTCAACCGCGTGGCAGGCGGCAAGCCCTTCGCCGCCTTCACCGAAATCGACGAAGCCAAAGAGTGGGTGATTAAAGATTAGGCGCTGACCACCGAGAACGCGCCAACCATACCGCCGCCCCGGCCATCACCGCCAGCATCAGCAGTTGGGGCAGGGAGAGCGGCCCCCAGATCGGGCGGTAGTCGTAGCGTAGGAAGTCCATCAGGAAGCGCTCCACGGCGAAGGCCAGCAGGTACAGCCAGAAGAGGGCCCCGGGGCGGTTGAGCCAGGCCTTCCACCCGCCCTGAGTGGGGGGCTTTTCGCGCCAGCGCGACAGCCAGAAGAAGAAGACGAACAAGGCAAGCTGCGCCCCGCCGCTCAGCAGTTGGGTGGGGTAGCGGTTGGCCCATTGGTCGTGGTCGTCTGGCGCGTGCATGCCCAGGATCGAATCGGTTTCCGCGCCGCCGCAGCAGCCCGCCGCCAGGCAGCCCAGCCGCGCGACGGCGTATGCCAGCGGCATATAGATAATGAAGCGGTCCAGGTTGCGGATCAATTCGACCCTGGGGTAGCCGTGGTTTACCCAGATACCGGCCAGCACCGCCGCTGCCAGCCCGTAATACACGCGCGGCTCGAACGGCCCGGAGGGTTGGCCAGGACCCAGGCGCTCAATGATAAGCTGGACCAGCGCCGGTAGGTAGACCCCCACCATAAAGGCCGCGGCGCAGGCCAGCAGCCCCAGGCGCACCCGGCTGGCGTACCGGTCGCTGCCGCGCACCTGCGCCAGGCTCAGGCTGGTGAAGATGAAAAACGCCAGGGCGTACACCAGCGGGTAGGTGGGAATCCGCGCCGCGCCGATGTGGATAAATGGAAGCATTTGGGTGGCGGCCTTTCCTATTTGGCCAGGTAGGAGAGGAATACTTTCACGGTGGAGCTGCCCACCGGGGTGATGATCGACGCGCCGGTGTCGGATACGCTCTGGCCGGTCTGCACGGAGTAGGCGGCGTTGGTGATGTTTTCGCCCGCCTTGGCGGCGGCATCCACCTTAACCACCAGCATCATCACATGGCTCTGCCCGGCGGGCAGCGCGGCCAGGTTCCAGGTGACGGTTCCGGCGTTGTTGGCGCAGCTGTCGCCGCCCGCGCAGGAGACGAAGCTGGTCTTGGCAGGCAGCGCGTCGCTGAGCACCAGGTTGGTCAGCGCCTCTGGCCCGGTGTTTTCGATGGTCAGGTAATAGTTCAGGTTCTGGCCGGGTAGGGCCTGGGTGGCGGCGGCGCGCCCCTCCAGGCTGACGCCGGGTACCAGGTCGGCTGCGCCGGGCAGGTTGCCGTCCGCTGTAACCACCAGCACCGTTTCACCGGTCAGGGTGGTGGGGTTCGCGGAGGGATTCGCCATGGTCATCGTGAAGCGGTACTGCCCGGGGGCGGCATTGGCGGGCACCGTGCCCTGGAAGTACATGTGGAACCATTTCGAGCCGTCGGCTGGCACGGTGATGGAACTGCCCAGTACTTTGCTCGGGTCAAGCTCCCAGTCGTTGCCTGCCAGGGCGGGGTGGCCCACCCAGCTTACCCCCGGCAGGGTGGAGGCCGGCGTTAGCGAAAGCTGCAGCGGGGTGCTGCCGTTTTGATAGGCCCAGTAATGAATCGTCATTGGGTCGCCGGGTTTCAGCAGCAGGGTGTTGGTGTAATCTTCGATCTGCCAGTCCGGGTCCCTGGACAGGGTGGTGTCACCCGGCCCGACGCAGGTGAAATCGCCGTACGCGACGCCGGCTTTGTTGGCAGCCATCCAGGCGGCGGCGCCTGCTGGCAGCAGGGAGCCTTCGCCGGTTTTATAACAGGTGTAGTTTTGCAGCACGCAGCCCACGCAGCCCTGCGGGCGGCTGCTCAGATCCACGCGGAATTGGGTCATCATCGAAAAACTGGTGATAGACATCACCGGGCATTCGGCAATGGTCGCGGTGGGGTCCACGCCCAGCGCCACCCACAGGCTGCCGGGTACGGCGGGCAGGTGCTCGTTAGCCCAGGCGGTAGCATCCTGGCGAACTTCCATCGGCATTTCCAGGTTCAGCGGGCCGCTCAGCATCACCAGCATCGGGCGCGAACCGTTGGTGTGGACGACCGGCAGCATATGGGATTCCCCATCCGCGACCGCATCCGCCACCGGCACCTGCCACACGGCAAAACTGTTGGGCGATTTGGCCTGCGCAACGATATCCCGGCAGCCCTGCTGGTCCAGGTCCATCTCCACATCCTGGAAATGGATCACCTGCCACACCGCGTGCGGGTCAGAGGGGGCCAGTTCGGCCTTTAACTCGAACGGCTTGCGGTTAGGGTGAGCCTGCGCGCGAGCCGGCGCCTGATCGGAATAAACCGCATGGGATGTCACGGATACCATCTTTTTGTCACCCTGTCTCACCTCCAGGGTATCAATGACTTTATCATAGGGATAATCTTCCGGTACCTGGTAATAAACCATGATGCCGTGACTGGCCTGTCCGGCAGTCAAATTTTCGAAAACGAAAGGCGGGCCGCCAGGTTTAGGCTGGGCATCCTGGAATTGAAAGTTGGTTACACCCGCTGGCGGGCTCCAGATCATTGTACCGGTCCCGCTGTCCGCCCAATTGCCGTCCAGGCTGAGCGCAACTTCCTGACCCGCGATAACGGAAGCATCCCCGAAAGTATCCATACTGGAGTCGATCGCCGGGGTGGTGGCAGTGGCCTCGTACGTGGTCGTGGAGCTGGAACACCCGCCGCCGCACCCGAGGATAGATAGGTTGAGGAAAACAAAAAAAGTGAGCGCCAGCGAGATCAGGAAAAAGCCAATGCCACCTTTTGCGTTAAGAAAACGGTTCATCCGGTCCATTGTTCTCTCCGTACTTTGGAAAGGAAATGTAAGTATATGTGAGATGATCGAGCGATTGAAACAAATAGAGTATAGCATGGGCACAGAAAAATGGTACAGGCCCGGTGAAAATGTTGGGCGATTGTAGGGTGAGTGGGTAGGCACGCGGAGCGTGGAAGAAAGAGGGTCCCACGCCGGAGCATGGGACCCAGAGAAAACCCAGAAAAGCGAAACGCGCCCGCTGGCCCTGGCGAACCAGGGTAGGGGCGCAGCGGGAAGATCAACCGTATCGATCCGGGAACCAATGCGCTGCGCCCTTCTTCCAGGGCGGCCTTGGGAAAAACGGGGCTCTCAATGGTAGCGCAGCCCAACCCGCCCCCTATACGCGCGGGAACAACGCCTCCTCCGCCACCACCACACTGCCAGGCTCCCACTTGCCCCAGGCCAACCCATCGGCCAGGGTTTCGCCCGGAGTCCAGCCCAGGCGGCGCCACAGCTCCGCCGCGCGCTCGGGCAGCACCGGAGAGAGCAGCAGCGCGGCGATGCGCAGCGCCTCCCCGGCGGTGTAGAGGATGGTCCCCACCCGCGCCGTGTCGCCCTCTTTAGCCCGCAGCCAGGGCGCGGACCGCTCCAGGTAGCCGTTAACCGCTGCCAGCGATTCCATCACCAGTCCCAGCGCCGCGCTGACCGCCACCTGGTCCACCAGGGCGAAGACCTCGCCCGGCAGGGCTTCGATCCGCGCGCGCAGGGCGGCTTCCTCATCGGTCAGGCACGCCCCCAAAGGCGCGGATTCCACCGGCTCTGGCGCCAACCCGCCGCAGTAGCGTACGGTCATGCTGGTAACGCGCTGGAGCAGGTTGCCCAGGTTGTTGGCCAGGTCGGCGGTGTAGCGCGCGGCGATCTTCTCATCGCTGCAGTCCGCGTCCAGGCCGGGGGTCATCTCGCGCAGCAGCACATAGCGCACAGCGTCGACGCCGTAGGTTTCGGCCACCGCCAGCGGGTCGATCACGTTGCCCAGGCTTTTGCCCATCTTCTGTTCCTTCACCGTCCACCAGCCGTGGGCGAAGATGCCGCGCGGCAGGGGCAGCCCGGCGGCTTTGAGCATGGTGGGCCAGTACACGGCGTGGGTGGTGAGGATGTCTTTGCCGATGATGTGCAGCGCGTTGGGCCACTGGCGGGTAAAGCGCTCTTCATCTATTAGGTAGCCCGCCGCGGTCACGTAGTTGAGCAGCGCGTCGAACCACACATAGGTGACGTAGCCGGGGTCGAAGGGCAGCGGGATGCCCCAGTTGATGCGCGCCGCCGGGCGCGCGATGCACAGGTCGCCCAGCGGCTTGCGCAGAAAGCCCAGCACCTCGTTGCGCCGGAAAGCCGGCTGGATAAAGTCCGGGTGCTGCTCAATATATTCAACCAGCCAGCCCTGGTATTTGCTCATGCGAAAGAAGTAGTTGGCCTCCACCAGCTTCTCCACCGGGCGCTTGCAGTCCGGGCACAGCGGCGCTCCGTCTTCGCCGGTCAGCAGGTCTTTTTCGGTCCAAAAACGCTCATCGGGGACGCAGTACCAGCCTTCGTATTCGCCGCGGTAGATCTCGCCCGCCTCCCATAACTGCTGGAGCACGTGCGTCACCACCCGCTTGTGGCGGGGCTGGCTGGTGCGCAGAAAATCGTCGTTGCCAATGTGCAGCCCGCGCCAGGCGGCCTGGAAGCGCTCGGACATGCGGTCGGTGTATTCCTGCGGGTCGGCGATGTTATTTTTCCGCACGGCGTTGTACACCTTCTGCCCGTGCTCATCGACCCCGGTGAGGAAGAACGTCTCCTCGCCGCGCAGCCGGTGATAGCGCGCCAGCGCATCGGCCAGGATGGTGGAATAAGCGTGCCCCAGGTGGGGCTGGTCGTTGACGTAGTAAATGGGGGTGGTGATGTAGAACATGAGAACTCCGATAAAAGAGATTAGGGATTCGGAAAGCGGAGCGTAGCGTAGGGGCGCAGCGGGACTTATCAGGCGCCTGGCCCGATCTAGTACAGTCGGGCGTAAATACCTATGTTGTTATTCGCCGGTTCCGCCCGACTGTTTTCGCCAGGCCTCCTGGCGCAAGTACCCGGCGCTGCGTGCTAACCATAGAGGTATTTATGCCGCCGGGTACTAGCCCCGCGCTGCGCCCTTCTTTGCGTGCCTCCCACAACCCGATCAAAAAAGCCCTCCAGATGGAGGGCCTCAAAGAACAAACAGCGGTGTAAAACGAACGCGCGCTACCCTCCCCAACCAAAAACGCCATGACCCAGCGCGAAGGCTGGCGTCATGGCGCCGGGCATGACCATGCGGCGCGGATAGGAGGTGAATACGGTGTTCATAGGGTTAATGATAATCGCTTTCGGGGAGATTGTCAATTTTCTGGTTATGGCGCTCCGCGCCGTAACCCCTTCTTATACGCTCCGCGTTTTCTTCCAGTACCCACCCCAGCCAGGCGCAGAGCGCCAAAGAGGGAAGCTCCCACGCCGGAGCGTGGGAGCTAGAATATAACGGCTGTTTTTTCTTCTCTTTCCCCCTTCCTTTCAGGGAAGGGGGGTAGGGGGGTTAGGTCCTCTTCCACCCACTCTTCAGCGCGATCAAATCCTTCGCGCTCTCCAGCACAGCCTTCCCATCCACCGTAATCATCAGCCAGTACGTGCCGTTGAAGGGCTTGCTGCCCTCGGCCTGCTCCATGATCTGCGGGTGGAAGGGCGTCTCCGCACCCTTCATCAGCGGCACCATATCCACCGGGATCACCACCAGCGCCACGAAGCAGTTCTTCTCCGGGTACAGCGTGCACAGCGCCTTGCCCGATTTCTGGTACTTCACGTTCCAGCCGGGCTTGCCCGCGCAGATGCTGTACACGATCTTGGGCTTGCTCCCGTATTCCTGCTGGAGGAAGCCGGTCATGTCCTGCCACCAGCCCCGGGCGGGTGGTGCAATGTAGCCGGTGATTTCGTCAAAAGTGGGGGCAATGGCTTTGTTTGCGATTAAATCGGTCATTCTATCCTCGTTTGTCGGAATGCCACCAGACTCGCCTCTACCGCTAAAAAAACGGTCCAATTCTTTTGCATCCCTGGTTCCGTCGCTCCGCGGCGGAACCCCTTCTTATACGCTCTGCGAATTCTTCCAGGACATACCCCAGCCAGGCGCGGAGCGCCAAAGAGGGAAGCTCCCACGCCGGAGCGTGGGAGCCAGATAGCCAGATAGCCAGATAGATAATTACACATTCCCCAGCGTGAGATTGATGCGCTTGCCCAGCGAGACGACGCGCTGTTCGATCAATTTATCCAGGTCGGCCTGGGGATTATCCTGCATCTCGCTTTGGATAGACTGCAGCGCCATTCCCAGCCGGTCTTCCACCAGCCCGATCATGGGCACGCAGGGGAAAGCGCGCCCGTTGAACACAGCTTTGGAGACCGTTTCCGCGTAGGGGCTGGGGCGGCTGGCGGCGGCGCGCAGCTCGCTGATCTGGGCGGGCAGGTAGTTGGATTCGGGCAGCAGCCGCGCGGCGACCTGCGGCTGAGACAGATAGCGCACCAGTTCCGTCGCGGCGCCTTCGTTGCGCGAGTGGTTCCAGATCACCAGGTCGCTGCCGCCCACGTAAGAGCCGCCGGGCACGCACGTGCAGCCAATCTGCGGGTGGGCCGGGTTGAACAGCATGAAGGCATTTTCGATGGATACGCCCACTTTGCCTTCCAGCAGCAGGCTGCGCCCCAGGCTGTTCCGATCCAGGGCAGGCGTGTAGTGGATCAGGCTGAGAAATGCGCGGATGCCCCACAGGGCTTCTTGCTCGTGGAAGATGACGCGCTTGCCATCGTCGGAAAACAGGCCGCCCCCGTAAGCCCAAATCCAGCTTGCCGCGCGCTGCAGCAAGCCAAAGCGGTCGCCCTGCAGGTACCACATCGCCGGTAATTTGGCCTCGTACAGCCTGCGCACGGTCTGTTCGATGCTTTGGGGCGTGGCGAAGGCGCCTTCCTCCTGGATTTTGGCTTTTGCCAGCAGGTCGCGCCGGTAATACAGCACGCGCACATCCACCACAAAGGGGATGGCCCACACATCGTTGCTGCCCGGGCGCATGCCCGCCGCCAGGCGCGAAGGGAGGAAGCCTTCCTTCCCGCCGAACGAAGCGATCTCCTGCTTTTGGAAGGGACGCAGCGCGTTCATAGCGATCAGGTCGCTGGTGGCGGGGGTGCCGGAAATTGCCACGTCGCCGGGCAGGCGGTGCAGGGCGATGTTGTTGAAGTCCTGGCGGTACTCGCCCCACGGCGAAACCTGCAGAGTCACATGAATGTGACTCTGCTCTTCAAAGGCATCTAATACCTGCCGCAGGGTTTTCTCGGATGCGATGGGGACGGTATGGAGGGTGATTTCGCGAGTCATGAATGCTTCCTATCCCTCTATTATACTCATCTGTCAAGCTTTGGGTTACCATTTTTCGTTATCGCATTAACACACTCATCAACAGCATCGGCCAGCCGAAGCTGAACAAAGCGACCGGTACAGCTTTCCACCACGGAAACCCTTCGATACCCGCGGCGCCGATCCCAATCCACACGCCCCCTAGCCCGTAGAGGAAGGTGTAGAAGAAGGGGGGAAAGTTCTTCCAGAAGGCCGTGGCGAATGGCCCGAGCTGCCCCGTCAGTGCTTGCAGAACGTATCCATCGATTACGCCAGAAAAGATCGAGTCGATGATCCCTGCCAGTATCCAGAAAGGGAAAAAGCCGAAAGCGGTGATCACCAGGTACTGCTCATAGCTGGCGCGCCCACCCAAGAGCAGCGAGATCAGTTTGCCCGTCCCTGCCATCAGCATCCACATGGCGAACGCTAGCGGAATCAGGATGACCGCGAGGAACAGGCGGTAGGATTCGGGCGCGATCTTCAGAAAGGGCAGCATGGTGAACTCGCCCCAGGTGCTGATCCATATTCGCAGCACATCCGGAGCGGGCGGGTAATCGCGCTTGAGATACGAGACGAGCATCCCGACCGCCATGAAAAGGCTGGCTCCAAGCACCAGCAGGGCCGCCGGGCGCACCCGCACCGAGGCGGGCATCGCGCGCGCCCCGGTGCGAGGGGAAAACAAAATCCGGATAGGTGATGGAGAAGCGGACATCTTCTTTCCGAGGTGCAATCTACAACCGCTCGAACCTGGCCTGGAAGAAGCGCAAAAACTTGGGCTCGTACACCATGCGCAGGCCGCGCGCCTTTGCGCGGTTCTCGTACACGTTCAGCACCGACTCGGCGGTCACGTCCATGTGGGCCTGGGTGTACACCCGGCGCGGGATGGTCAGGCGCACCAGCTCCAGCTTGGGGCGGCGGTTTTGGCCGGTCTGCGGGTCGCGCCCGGCGCTGACGATGCCGCGCTCCATGGCGCGGATGCCCGAGTCGACGTACAGGTCGGCGGCCAGGGTTTGGGCCGGGAACTGCTCCTGGTCGAGGTGGGCGTAGATGGCGCGCGCATCCAGAAACACGGCATGCCCGCCCACCGGCAGCACGATGGGGATATCCCATTCCTGCAGCAGCCCGCCCAGGTATTCCACCTGCCCAATGCGCGCCTGGATGTGATCGTCCATCACTGATTCTTCGATGCCCCTGGCCATGGCTTCCATATCGCGCCCGGCCAGCCCGCCGTAGGTGTGCAGGCCCTCGAAGACCACCACCAGGTTGCGCGCCTCTTCGAACACGTCCCAGTCGTTGATTGCCAGCCAGCCGCCGATGTTGACCAGCGCGTCTTTCTTGCCGCTCATCGTGCAGCCGTCGCTGTACGAGCACATCTCTTTGAGGATCTCGGCCACGGTCTTATCCTGGTAGCCCGCCTCGCGTACTTTAATGAACCAGGCGTTCTCCACCGCGCGGGTGGCGTCTAAAATCACGCGGATGCCGTGGCGCTGGGTCAGCACGCGCACCTCGCGCAGGTTCTGCATGGATACCGGCTGCCCGCCGGCCATGTTCACCGTGACGCCGATGGTAATGTAGGGGATTTTGTCCGCGCCGACCTTCTGGATCAGATTCTCCAGCTTGTTGAGGTCCACGTTGCCTTTGAAGGGGTGCGGGTTCTGCGGGTCGTGGGCTTCGTCGATGATCACATCCACGAACGTACCCCCGGCCAGTTCCTGGTGCTGGCGGGTGGTGGTGAAGTACATGTTGCCGGGGATGTAGTGCCCGGGCTTGATCAAAATGCGCGAGATCAGGTGTTCCGCGCCGCGCCCCTGGTGGGTGGGCACCAGGTATTTGTAGCCGTAGTACTGCTGGACGGCGCTCTCCAGGTGGTAGAAGTTGCGCGAACCGGCGTAGGCCTCGTCGCCCAGCATCATCCCGGCCCACTGATAGTCGGACATGGCGCTGGTGCCCGAGTCGGTCAGCAGGTCAATGTACACATCTTCCGAGCGCAGCAGGAAGGTGTTGAAGCCCGCCTCCGCGATGGCCTTCTCGCGCTCCGCGCGGGTGGTCATGCGGATGGGTTCGACAACTTTTACTTTCCAGGGCTCTGCCCAGGATCGCCGCCCGCGCTGCTGGCCGGCTGTCTCACTGCGTGGATTTTCAGTCATAGGAATTCCTCCTGATATGATTGTACTGTATCTCCAGTTTAGAGTTACATAACAATCCGCCTTCCGTTAATAAAGTGTAGCCCAATTGCGCTATACTGATAAGACGTGGAGGAATTTGTGGACCCCCATAATATCCAGATTCTTATCTACACAACGATTATCTTTTTCTCCATTGGGGTCACGATCGTCACGGGGGTGTACACCTGGCGGAGGCGAAGCGTGCCTGGGGCGCATTCTTTCAGCCTGCTGCTGCTGCTGGAGGCGATCTGGACGGTTGCGTTTTTATTGGAAGCGTTCGACGATGTGCTTGCGGAGAAAATATTTTGGGATAATGTGCAGTGGGTAGCCTCGCTGCTGATCCCGCTGGCGATGCTGTCTTTTGTACTGGAGTATACCGGCAGGAGTATCCGCCGCCCTGGGCGTGGTTGGGTGCTGCTGGCTGCCATCCCCGCCCTGACCATTGCTCTCATTTACACCAATCCCTGGCACGGGCTGGCGATCCAAAACATGCGGCTTGTGGCGGCGGAGCCGTTTTCGGAATATACTTATGATTACGGTCCGCTGCTGGCGGTGGGCATGGTCTACTCCTACGCCCTCATGCTGCTGCCGCTGGCCTACCTGGCGAGGTTGTTCTTCCGTCAGCGCGGCATTTACCGGGCGCAGACGCTCATCGTTTTCACCGGTTTCTTCGTGCCCATCCTGGGCACCCTCCTGACCCTGCTGGGTTTCCGTCCCTGGCAGTTCCGCGACTTTTCGCCGATCACCTTTGCTGTTTCCAACTTGCTGGTGACGGTAGGGCTGTTCCGCTACCGCATCTTCGATTTGCTCCCGCTGGCCCGCGACCTGGTGGTGGAGAGCATGGAAGACGGCGTGATCGTTCTGGATACGCACAAGCGCCTGGTGGACATGAACTGGGCCGCGAAGGTAATGATCGGCCAGCCGCACATGCGGCCTCATGGGCAGGGGTTGGAGGCATTGGGGTTGGGCGGCCTGGCCCCGCAGGACTTGCAGCCGGGCATGCCGCCCCTGCACTGCGAAGGGGTGGGCCAAGACGCTTGCGCCGGTAAGCCGCTCGACATGCACGCGACCTGTATCTTTCGGGGCGAAGACAACCTGGCCGGTTACCTCATCCTCTTGCACGATATCAGCGACCGCAAGCGGGCAGAAACCCTCCAGCAGGCCGTCCATACGGAATTGGAACTGCAGGTAGCCGCGCGCACGGAGGAGCTGTCGCGCACGGTGCGCCGGTTGGAAGGTGAGATTGCCCAGCGGCGCGCCATCGAAGATGCGCTGTTGAGCAAGACCCAGAACCTGGAAGTCATCAGCCGCCTTTCGATCCAGCTGGCCGACGCCCCCGATGAGGTGGAGATTGTTCCGCTGGCCGCGGAATACCTGAGAGAGGCAACCGGCGCGCTGGCGTGCATCATCTCCCTTTATGACGCCGATGCCGGCCTGCTGATCGTGAAGCACGTTGCCGCCCAGGAGCAGGTGCTGCGCAGGGCCATTGACCATCTGCCGGGGCTGCCGAATCTGCAAATGGCGGTGACGGTAGAGGACCGCCAGAAAATGCTCAGCGTGCGGGTGAAAAAATATGCCACCCTGGCGGATGTCACCTTTGGCGCCATTCCGGAGGCTCTCAGCCGCCGCGTGATGAAGTTGCTCAAGGTGGGCGAGATGATCAGCGCCAACCTGCACGTCGAGGGCGAGCTGTACGGCACCCTCCTGATCTGCCTGCCGGTGGGCGCGGAAGTCCCCGCCGTGGATATGCTGGAAGCCGCCGCGCACGTTATATCCGTGACCCTGCGGCGCAAGCGGGCCGAAGAAGATCTGCGCTCCAGCGAGCTGCGCTTCCGCACCCTGCTGGAAAATTCCAACGACCTGATCTCGGTGCTGGATGCCAGCGGAAACCAGCTCTTCACTTACAACGTGGACAACCGCGACCGGGTGCTTGGCTACCCGCCGGAAGTGATGATGGCCAAGAATGTGATGGATTTCATCCATCCGGATGACCTGCCCAGAGCCAAAGAGATCATGGCGCGCATTTGCGAAAAGCCCGGCAACTACGATCTGTTCGAGATGCGCTACCGGCACATGGACGGCTCGTGGGTGACGCTGGAAACGTACGCGCAGAATATGATGGATAATCCGCTGGTCCGCGGGGTGGTCAGTACATCGCGTAATATTACCGAGCGCGTGCGCGCTGAAGAAGAGCAGCGCCGCCTCAACCGCACCCTGGCGATGATCAGTGAGTGCAACCATGCCCTGGTGCGCATGGATGATGAATTGATCCTGCTGGAAACCATCTGCCGCATAATCGTGGAGATGGGCGGGCATCACCTGGCCTGGATCAATGCCCTGCAGGAGCAGCCGGTCCGCCGCCTGACGCCAACGATCTTTTACAGCACCCATGAAGATCTCTTCACCCAGCGCATCAGCTCCGAGGTGGGCATGATCTTCAATGACGAAAGCGAAACCGCCTACCCGCCCGATGTGCTGGCCGAGCGCCGCGAGATGAATGTGAATTTAATCAGGCTGCTGGAGGTGGGCGATCCGATCGTAATGAACGACATGGACCTCTTCATCTACCCGCTGTACCGCGCGGAAGCCCAGGCTCAGGGCATCCAATCACTCGTCATCCTGCCGCTGGCCTTTGGCGGCGAGTTATACGGCGGCCTGCATATCCACAGCCCAATGAAGGATCGCTTCGATGACAAAGAAGTGGAACTGCTGAGCGAGCTGGCCCAGGATGTGTCCTTTGGCATCCATGCCCGCCGCATGCGCGTATCGCGCGACCTCGCCGAGCGCGATGCCCGCCAGGCCAATACCGAGCTGCACCAGGCCTACGAGCTGACCCTGGAAGGCTGGTCGCGGGCGTTGGAAATGCGCGAGCGCGAGACCGCCGGGCACAGCAAGCGCGTGGTGGAGCTGACCCTGGCGATGGCCGAGCAATTGGGCTTCTCCGAGGAAGAGTGCGACCACATCCGGCGCGGCGCGCTGCTGCACGATATCGGCAAAATGGGCATCCCAGACAGCATCCTGCTCAAACCGGCCAAACTGACCCCCGAAGACTGGGTGATCATGCGCATGCACCCCACCTATGCGCGCGACCTGCTCTCCGGCATCCCTTACCTGGCCCAGTCGCTGGTGATTCCTTACTGCCATCACGAACGCTGGGACGGCTCGGGTTATCCGAATGGGCTGATGGGCGAAGAGATTCCGCTCCAGGCGCGCATCTTCGCCGTGGTGGACGTGTGGGACGCGCTGAGCTGGGACCGCCCGTACCGCAAGGCCTGGCCGCAGAAAGACATCCTCCAGTATATCGAGGACAACTCCGGCACGCTCTTCGACCCGCAGGTGGTGCGGTTATTCCTGCGCGTGGTGCCCCAGATGAGCGCGTACCTGTCGCTGGCGGAGCAGGTGTCCAGGTAAAATACCCCAGGGTCTTTAGCGGGAGAAACGCATCAAAATCGCAGTATAATCCTCACGGTTTTGATGATGAGAAAACATTTTTCTTCAATTTCCAGCCGGTTTGCGCCGGTTTTGCTGCTGCTGGTGTCTGTGCTGGCCTTTGGGCTGCTGATCCCGGGGCTGGGCTTCTATTGGGATGACTGGGCCAAGATCCTGGTGGCGCGGCTGTACGGGTTGGCGGCTTACCCGGCCTATTACGCCTCGGACCGCCCGCTTTCGGCCTGGACGCACATGCTCTTCACTCCACTGCTGGGGCAGTCGCCGCTGGCCTGGCAGGTTTTCAACCTGCTGCTGCGCTGGCTGAGCGCGGTGGGCATGCTGTGGAGCCTGAACCTGCTCTGGCCGCGCGCGCGGCGGCAGAACCTGGCGGCGGCGCTGCTGTTCCTGGTGTACCCGGTCTTTATCCAGCAGCCCGCGGGGGTTACCTTCCACCAGCAGTGGCTGCAGTACGCGCTGTTTTTCCTCTCGCTGGGGGCCATGCTCCGCGCGAAGAAGTTCTTCTCTCCCTGGACGCTGCTTTCCCTGGGCGCGAGCCTGCTGCAGTTGTCGATCACCGAGTACTTTGTCTCGCTGGAACTGGTGCGCCCGTTCGTGTTATGGTTCGCAATGCGGGATGCCCCGGCCCGGGGGTTGCCGAAATCGAAGGCAGTGATTCAAAAAGCGCTGCGCGTGCTGCGCGCCTGGGCGCCCTACCTGGCGCTGCTTTCGGGCTACACGGTGTACCGCCTGTTCCTGATGCGCTTGCCGGGCAAGGACCCTTACCGCGCGGAAACGCTGTACAACTTCTTATCGAACCCGCTCAAGACGCTGCAAGATACCCTGCTGGTGGCGCTGATCGATGAACTGCACATCCTGGTCGATTCCTGGGCCGGGCTGCTGCGCTTCCAGGTGCTGGATGCCGCGCCGTTTACCCTGTTTTCGTACGCGGTGGGGCTGGCGGCGGGCGGGCTGGTGGCGGCAGCCCTGATGGGGTTGGTTTTTCACCAGGAAAACCCGGCCAACGATCTCCCGGCGGAGCAGGATGATCCACCAGGCTGGCTGCGCCAGGCGCTGATTTTGGGCGTGGCGGGGGTACTGGTGGGCCCCATCCCGGCCTGGATCACCGGTCGGCAGGTGGTGTTTGACTTTCACTCCAACCGCTACGCGATGCCCGCCATGTTTGGCGCGGCGCTGCTCTTTACCGTGGGCATCGAGTGGCTGGCGCAGCGCCGGGTGCAGCGCGCCGTGCTGGCGGGTGTGCTGGTGGCGCTGGCGGTCGGCCTTCATTTGCGCGTAGCCAACGATTACCGCTGGATCTGGACCAGCCAGCAGCGCTTTTTCTGGCAGCTCGCCTGGCGCACGCCCGGGCTAACGCCCAACACCGCGCTGTTCCTGGAAAACGAGCCTTTCCCCGACCAGGGCCTGTTCTCCACCTCCGCCGCGCTCAACCTGATGTACCCGCAGGGCTTTGGCCCGTTTTCAACCGAAGGCGCCAACCGCCTCAGCTACTGGGTCTACACCCTGCGCCCGCGCTACCAGAAGGCCCCCGATTCGTTCAGCATCGGCCTGAGCACCCGCTTCCGCACCCTGCGCTTCGAGGGCCAGACCCCCGGCAGCCTGCTGCTGTTCAACGATCCCTCGCGCGCCAACTGCCTGTGGGTGCTGAGCGCGCGCGACCAGGCCAACCCGTACCTGCCGGAGCTGGTGCGCGACTTTCTGCCCATCTCCAACCTGGAGCGCATCACGCCAGAGCCCGCGCCCGGCTACCCGCCCCAAGACCTGATCGGCCCGGAGCCCGCGCATACCACCTGGTGCTACTACTTCGAGAAGGCCGACCTGGCCCGCCAGCAGGGGGATTGGCCCACCGCCGCTCGCCTGGCCGAGCAGGCCAAAGCCCAGGGCTATACCCCGGCGAAATCTGGCTCCAACTCGCCTTACGAGTGGCTGCCAATGGTGGAAGGCCTGGCGCGCGTGGGCCAGTGGAGCGAAGCCGCCCGCCTCACCCGCCGCGCCTACGAGCAAGACCCCAACTTCCAGGCCATGTACTGCGACCTGTGGGCCGGGCTGGGGGCGGACCAGACTGTGGCGGAGACGCGGACGTTTTTGGGGTGTGAGGGAAGCCCCTGATCACTGACCCTAAAAAACAGTCGATATTTTCTCCAGCCCTACCCGCACCATCTCCAGCACCCGCTCGCGCTCCGGCTCGATTTCCTCGTTCAGCCGCGCCGCCGCCATCACCGGCAAAAACGCATCCGACTGCGCCAGCACCTCCGGCGACTCCGCCCGGTAGGCGCGCAGATACGCATTCATAAACACCCTGCGCCCCAAGAGGATCAGCAGGCGCATCAGGCCGCGCTGCGGCGGGTCGCCCACCATCAGCAGCAGGCGCGTGCGGGCCACATCGGCGGCGGGGTTGCCGCGCTTGGCCGTCATCCAGTCGATCACCACCGGCCCGCGCCGCGCCAGCATCACATTGCCGGGGTGAAAATCGCCGTGGCACAGCCGGTCGCCCTCCGGCAGCGCATCCAGCGCCTCCAGGGCGCGCTTGCGCAGGTCATCCGGCAGGGCCTTGGCCGCCCGGATCGAATAAGCGGCGCCGCCCTTCATCGAAGGCAGCTCGCCGCCCGAGGCGCGGTGCATTTCCAGGTGCAGCCGGGCCAGCATTCGCCCGTATTCAGCAATCTTCAGCGGGCTGCGCGCCATCCACGCCAGCATCTCGACCCCCTCCACCCGCTCGTAAACGATCCCGCGCCGCCCGTTCACCGTGATCGTATCCAGCACCTGCGGCGACGGCACGCCCGCCGCGTACACCATGCGCCCGATGCGCGCTTCGTGCTCGATCCAGTCCGCCGGGCACCAGTCGCGGTACAGCTTCAACACCTGGCCGCCGTCCCAGTCGTACACTTCGGCGGTGCGGCCAACAGCAAAGGGGGTGGGAAGGGGTTTGTTCATTCCCGGATTATAACCGAATGCCGCCCTGATGCGACCCATCACGCCCCGCTGCGTTTCCGCCGCGCCCCATCATGCGGACTGTCCTACCCCTGCCGCCCCACCGGCTCCGTCACCTGATCGATCAGCCCGTACTTCACCGCCTGATCCGCGCTCATGTAAAAATCGCGCTCCGTATCGTGCTCGATCGTCTCCACCGTCTGTCCGGTGTGCTTCGCCAGGATCTCATTCATGCGCGCCTTGAGCCGCAGCGCTTCCCGCGCCTGAATCTCGATATCCGTGGCCTGGCCCCGCGCCCCGCCCCACGGCTGGTGCATGTGGATGGTCGCGTTGGGCAGCGCGTAGCGCATCCCCTTCGTCCCGCCCGCCAGCAGCACCGTGGCGAAAGAAGCCGTCACCCCCATGGCAAACGTCGCCACCGGGTTCGGGATCACCTGCATCGTGTCGTAGATCGCCAGCCCGTGGTACACCACCCCGCCCGGCGACTGGATGTACATCTGGATCGGCGTTTCCGGGTCGCGCTGGCTCAGGTGCAGTAACTGCGCCACCACCAGGTTGGCCGTGCGGTCGTTGATCTCATCGCCCACCAGGATAATGCGGTTGTTCAACAGCATCGAAAAAATATCATACGCCCGCTCGCCGCTGCCGCTGCTTTCAGTCACCATCGGCACCACCGCGGAAGGATTCAATTGTGTTTGCATAGAGAAGCTCCTTTTTCGTCTCCTAGTACAGTCGGGCGTAAATACCTGTGTAGTTATTCGCCGGTTCCGCCCGACTGTTTTCGCCAGGCCTCCTGGCGCAAATACCCGGCGCTGCCCGCGAACCATAGAGGTATCTATGCCGCCGGTTACTACCCCATCTCTCTTACTTCCGGCCTTGCGAACCAGATCGCCACCGCGAAAACCGCCAGCGCCGCCGCGCAGATCAGCCCCGCGGTGGGCGCCCCGGCGTATTCCGCCACCTGGCTCACCGCCACCGACCCCAGCGGCCCGCCGCCCATCAGCATCAGCGAATACAGCGCCATCACCCGCCCGCGCAGCGCATCCGGCACCCTTGACTGCACCATGGCGTTGCTGTTATTCATAATCGAAATCAGCGCGAAGCCCATCACCGCCATAAAGACCAGCGCCAGCGGCAGGTTGCGCGTCAGCACAAAGGCCGTAATCCCCACCGGCAGGACAAAACTGTTCACCGACCACATCTTCCCGCGGAACGAACTGCGCGCCATCGTCGCAATCAGCAGCCCCCCAATCACCGCCCCCACCCCGCGCGCCGAAATCAACAGCCCGTTGGTCGTCACATCCCCCTTCAAAATCTCCACCGCCCAGGCCGGGATCAGCGTCACCAGCCCAAAGCCGAAAATATTGATGATGAACACCGCGATCACAACCGTCGTCACCAGCCGGTCGGCCAGCACGAATTCGAAGCCTTCCTTTATATACATGCGCGTCGCGCGGAACTGCACCTCCGCCCGCTCCAGCCACGAAAGCTCCTCGCTCATCCCTTCCGGCTGCCTGCCCTGGCCCGGCTGCGGACTGACGTGCATCAGCGCCAGCGCCGCGATCACCGCGATATACGAAATGCCGTTGATCGTAAAGCACCACGCCGGCCCCGTCAGCGCGTACACAATCCCCGCCGCCGACGGCCCCACGATCACCCCCAGGTTGAACATCGTCCCATTCAAGGCAATCGCGTTGGTCATATCCTCGCGGCTCACCAGCTCCGTAATCAGCGACTGCCGCGCCGGAAAGTCGAACGCGTTGGCCGTGCCCAGCAGGAACGCCAGCACCAGGATGTGCCACGGCTGCACCAGGTTGGTAAACACCAGCGCCGCCAGCACAAACGCCAGCAGCATCATAATCGCCTCGGTGATAATCAGCAGCGTGCGGCGCGGCACCCGGTCCGCGATCACCCCCCCGTACAGCATAAACAAAATCGAAGGCACCCCGGCGGCCAGGCTCACATAGCCCAGGTACGCCTCCGAATCGGTCAGCGTAAACACCAGGTAGCTCTGCGCCGCGTTCTGCATCCACGTCCCAATCAGCGAAATAAGCTGCCCCGCGAACCACAGCCGGTAATTGCGGTGGCGGAAAGCAGCAAACGTGCCGGAGGGGGAAAGAAAACGATAATTCGAATTGGTCACAGGCTCACAGCGGGATTTCAAGATGGTATCCCCTAATCATACCCCCGCCCGCCAGCCAGGGGAAGGGCAGGGAAAAACCTCATCCCCCCTGCCCTGTTGCTTCCGGCCCCGGCTCCTACGTGCTCCGGCAGGTAGGGCAGCCATCCCTGGCTGCCGCTCGCGCCAGCGAGGACCTAACCCCCGCGGAGAATTGGCGCGCCCGCGTGCAACAGGGCTCACCGCTCCCCCTTCCCTAAAAGGAAGGGGGAACTGGAGGCGTCCCCCTGGCCCCGGCGCGTCCCCTGGTTCCGACGCTCCGGAGGCTGTAAAAGTATTCGGATATTTTGGGTTTTGCAAAGCCGTCAACGAATAGGGAACGAATGAACGAATAAAGAACCGCCACATGTGCGGTTTTGGCGATCATATAACCGCATATATGGAGTACGGTATTCGTTCATTCGTTGTTTTCATTCGTTGACGGCCTACCTCGGTGCAACTTCATCAATTCTTTTACAGCCTCTCCGGCGTCGGAACCCATCTTATACGCTCCGCGTATTACACCAGCGAGGACCTAACCCCCGCGGAGCAGCGGCGCACCCGCGTGCAGTAGGGTCCTCCGCTCCCCCTTCCTAAAAGGAAGGGGGAACTGCGGGCGTCCCCCGGCCCCGGCGCCGGAACCAGAGACCTTGCTCGTGCCAATATCCTTTAGAAGGCACCCCTTCCTTTTAGGGAAGGGGCCGGGGGTTAGGTCCTCTTTCCCCATCCGCAGCCACGCCTTCGAAAACCCACTATATAATATAAGAACATATCAAACAACAATCGAGGAGCAGTACCATGAACAGAACCAAAAACGCATGGATCAATGGCATATTTTTTGTCGCCACGCTCGCGATCAATGCCATGGGCGCGACAGGTGTCATCAACGGGCTCTCGCAAAAGCAAATCTCCGACATGTACCTCACCCTCATCACCCCCAGCCCCTCCACCTTCAGCATCTGGAGCCTCATCTACTCGCTGCTGCTGATTTCCATCATTGTGATGATCGTAAGAAAGAATGACCCCTATTATGATCGCGCCGTCGATCAGATATCCACCCTCTTCAGAATTTCGTGCGTGCTGAATGTCGCCTGGATCGTCACCTTCTCCTACCTGCTGATCGAGCTGTCCCTGCTCTTCATTCTGGGATTTGCAACGGCATTGGCTTTGATTGGCCTGAAACTGCTGAAGATTCACGAGAAAAAACGCTGGCTGCTGCCCCTCACCTTTGGCTTCTATAACGGCTGGTTATTGATTGCATCCGTGGTCAACACAGCCGCCGCGCTCGTCAAGCTGAAATGGAATGGCTTTGGCATCGCCGCCGATGTCTGGGCGATCATCATCCTTATCATAGCCGTACTCCTCCTCATTTATATACTCACCAAAATCCGCAATGCCGCCTTCCCCCTTCCCGTTGCATGGGCATATTTCGGAATCTACCAATTCCTAAGGGCGCCAGAAGGGTTCAAGGGACAATTCGGCTTGCTCCAGACCGTAGCGCTGGCGGGAATGGTCGTCCTCATCGGCGTAGCAGCCTTCCAGTTCTACCGCAACCACCTATCCCTGCTCCCATACCCGGATAAATAATCACCCCAGCACAGAAACCAGGCGCAAAGACCCCCCTTTTTCATAACGTCTTTGCGCCTCTTTCTCTTTCTTCCTTTGCGGTTTTCCTTTGCGTTCTTTGCGTCTAGTATATTATTAGATAGGGATGCAGCAGGCCGA